>CALUUJ010000001.1 GCA_944323935.1 Candidatus Gastranaerophilales bacterium
TCCTTCGGTGGTACTGTTTCTTACTATTATTATACGCTATTTCTCGTCAAAAATCAACCATTTGTTGTGACAGAGCCAAATATAAAAAAGAAAGCTCCTCAAGGTAAGGAGCTTTTTTAACCTAAAAATCCAAATCAATTAAGCCATTAATTTATTAACTGCTTTAGTTAATCTTGATTTTTTTCTGGCAGCAGTATTTTTATGTAAAATACCTTTAGAAACAGCTTTGTCGCATAATTTATATGCAGCTGATAATGCTGTATTGATTGCTGCTTGGTCTTTTTCTTTGGCTTGTGCTAAAACAACAACTTTTTTAACGGCAGTTTTGATTGCTGATTTGAAAGCAACATTTCTTTCATAGTTTCTTTCTGCAGTTAAAATTCTTTTTTTAGCGGATTTAATATTTGCCATAATGTTTTTCCTTTCTAATGTCAGTATTGTTAATTTAACAATCTGCTTAGAGGATTAGTGAGTAAGATTATTATATAGCCTAAAAAAATAAAGTAAATGAAATATTAAAAATATTAAATATTAAAGTCAAGGTAGCAAAAAAAGTTTATTACTATTTTTAACTTTTTGGAAAAGTGTGTTGGATAAAGTAATAATCAATGCAGATAAACAGAATATCAGTTAGTCAAGAAACCAATAATAACACTAAATATACTATAAGTAATAAAGGTGCAAGAGAGATTGTAAGGACTCTTGCTGATCAAGATGCATTAGCGTCTACAATTCTGTTAGAAACTGCTGTTACAGGCGGACGTGGTTATAATGCTTATAAACGCAGCGGTGCGGCAGAACTTCGAGAAAGAGCTTTTGATGATATAGTCTCTGCTGTATTCTGGATGAAAGGTGTTGATATTTTCAATAAAATTGGAGATAAGATAGGTTCTCATGTTTTAAAATTGCCAACAACAGATTTTGATGTGGGAAAAGATGCATTAAGAACTCCTTTTAAAAATCTTGTTGGAAATTTATCCGAAAAAGTTACTGATCCGGATATGCTTAAAAAACTTGAAAAAAAGCTTGCAATATTTAAGTTCTCAAAAATTATATTGTCAACTTTATTAGCGACAGGCTTTGTTGGTTTTGCGCTTCCTAAAATAAATCAAGCAATTACTAAGAAGTTAATGCATAAAGATACTAATGATAAATTAAATGTGCCTAAAAATTCCAAATTTAAATCAAAAAAAGATCTTAAAAGTGATAACACATATTCTCAATATATTTCTGTATCTTTTGATGAGTTCGATAGAAAAATTGGGTTAAAAAATAATCCTGTTTTCAAAGGAATTTCTCCTAATACTTTTACGACAGTTGCTCATTATTTGGAAAATAATAAAATATGTAAGTTATTATCAAGTGATGTAGGTATATTAACAGGTCGTGTTACTACTGCAAGAAATAAAGATGAAGGGTTGGAATATTTATTTAGAGATACAGCTTCATCATTCTTCTATATTGCAAGTACACCTATAATATATTCTTTATTGCAAAAAGTGACAGATAGTGCAAAGAGCACTTCCATAGATACGGTTGCGACAAAACAAGTTTATAATATGTGTTTAGAACAAATTAGAAATGCAGATGGAACATTTGGTTCAATTGGCGTAAGGGACTTTGCTACAAAAACTATTGGAATTCTGGATGATAAGGCTAAAGAACTATTAACTAAACTTCCGTTTAATTCGGATGTTATATCTTTGACTGAGTTGAGTAAGCATATAACAGATGAAATATTGCTTAAAAAAGCTGCAGAACTTTCTAAACTTCAGCCTCAACAAGCCGGAATAGGTGCTGTTTTAACAAGACAGCAAGTTGCGGATGTGTTAAAAAATGGTGCAATAAGTGAACCTTCGTTTATGCAAAGGATATTCAAAACCAAATTTGGTGAAGCTTTAACAAACCCATATAAATTTATTCCAATGAAAAAGATTACTAAATTTAGAGACAATATTGATGATTATGCAAAAGCCATAATTGATTTTGCAAATAAAACAAACAACGGTGTTGTTGATAAAAAACTTCTTGATAAATTGTCAAAGAGAAGCTTTATTATGTCTGCAGGATTTAGAGCAATAGCAATAGGTATTTCTGCTTTTGCTTTAGGTTTTGCAATACCTAAAATACAGTATGCTATTACAGCAAAAAGAACCGGTAGTACAAAAGCTCCTGGCTTGAGAGAGTTTGAACAACCTGAAAATGAAAAAGCATAATAGAAATACAATGCAAACTTGATTAAATTTTAGGAGTTTAAGAATGTATCCAAACAGTAAAAATTTAATAAAAGAAAAACTGTTAATAAAAGCAATTTCTACAACTATAAAAAAACTTCGTAAAGAAAAATTAAAATCTCAAAGAATGCTTGCTGATGAGTATGAAATTCAGAAATCTTTACTAAGCAGAATGGAATCTGCATCCAATAGTCCTATGTTTATTTCTGTATGGAAAGTTGCAGAAGCATTAGGTGTGAAACCTTCTGATTTTGTTATGTTGATAGAAAAAGAATTGCCTGAAAATTTTTTATTAACTGATGAATAATTTATAATAAATTTTCTTCAATCCATTCAAGCATAGGTATTAGGGCGTTAGCTCTATGTGAAATTTTATTCTTCTCTTCATTAGGAAGTTCTGCCATTGTTTGATTCTTTGACGGAATAAAAAATATAGGATCATAGCCAAAACCATTTGTACCTTTGGGAGAATCATCTATATAGCCAAATACTTTACCTGTTTGTGTGTGGATTATTTCTCCATCTGCATTAACCAAAACCATAGACGAAACAAAATGAGCACTTCTCCAGTCGTATGGGACATCTTTCATTTCAGATAAAAGTTTTTTTATCTTTTCCTTTTGAGTTTGAGCATATCTTGCAGAATGTATACCTGGGCGCCCTTCTAAAGCATCAACACAAAGTCCAGAATCGTCTGCCAAACAATATGTTTTCATTATTTTTGCAGCTTCTTTTGCTTTTATAGCAGCGTTTTCTTCAAAATTTTTACCGTCTTCAACAGGATTAAAATCCCCCTTAACTACATCAAAAATAATATTTTGATTTTTATTAATTGCATTGATTTCTTCTAATTTATGCGGATTTGAAGTTGCCAAAGTTATTTTAATCATATTTTATTTCCCGAATCTTCTGTTTCTTGACTGAAATTCAATTATAGCTTCAGATAGTGCATTTTCATCAAAATCAGGCCAGAATTTATCTGTAACATATATTTCAGAGTATGCAACTTGCCATAGTAAATAATTACTTATTCTTTTTTCACCGCCTGTTCTGATTAATAAATCAGGAGCGGGAAGATTTTTTGTATAGAGTTCACTTTCTATTGTATTTTCGTTAATATCTGAAATTTCAAGTTGTCCATTTTGAACTTTTTTGCAAATTTCTTTTACTGCATTTGTAATTTCCATTCTTGAACCGTAGTTAAATGCAATTTGAAGATTTAATGTATTGCATTTTGATGTTTTATCTTCTCCGAATTCAAGTACGTCATTTATTTCTTTAGAAAGTGATTCCCTGTCGCCAATGAAAGTCAGTCTGATATCATTTTCGATAAATTCCGGTACTTCTTTTATAATAGTTTTTGCAAGTAAAGACATTAAGAAATCAACTTCTTCTTTTTCTCTGTTCCAATTTTCTGTAGAGAAGGCATATACCGTAAGATATTTAATGCCAAATTTTTTGCATGCTTTTAGTGTTGTTCTTAATGCTTCAACACCCATTTTATGACCTGCTGCAGAGGGTAAAAGTCTGCTTTTTGCCCAACGTCTGTTTCCATCCATAATGATGGCAATATGTTTTAGGTTTGTTTCTTCTATTATATTTTTTATATTTTTATTTTCTGCTAAAGTTTTTTTCATTATATTTTCTCTTACAAGTGAATTATAAGATAAAAAAATATAAAAGAACAATTATTGGCAATTTTTATTATTGATGTGTTTTATGCAGTTAAAAGGAAATAAAATATGCAAATTAATAATTATAACAGAAATCTTAAACCTTCTTTTCAGAGTTTATACATAGTAAAAGCTAAAGAAAATCCGGATAAAGTTGACGATATTCTAGATCTATCTGATAGATATTCATATTCGAGAGCTGGAATCTCATCTTTTACAGAAATTCCTGAAGATAACTATAGCTATTCCAATTCTACTATAAAATTTATAGGTGAAAATTATGCTGCAGATGATGAAATTGAGACAATGCTTGCTAATAGAGGTATAAATTTTACCAGAAAATCATTTTCAGAATTACTCGATTCTGCAGATAGTGTAAAATCAAGAGTTGTATTATCTCCTGAAGATAAAGCAAAAGGATATAAATTAGTTGAAATTGACAGAATAAATTTTGATGAAAAATATGATTTCTATGGTTTTGCATATGTTGGGAGAAGAGGAAGAATATCTCAGCCAGAACGAACTGATAGATTTGAACAATATTTAAAAACCGGTAAGGAAATATATGCACCTGTTGTTCATATTAATGATGATGGAAGACATCCTGAAATTGTTTTTGGAGATGGAAGACACAGATATGCTTATATGCGTGATATGAAAATGAATGGTATTCCTGTTGCAATGAATGATGAATCAATAAAAATTGCAAGAAAATACGGTTTGCTCTTTGATTAAGATTTTATATTGAAAAAGATTAAGAACTAAGATTGTTAATAATTTGCTCAAAAGCTTGTTTGTGTTACAATATAGGTATCATGAACTTTTGAGAGAGTGAGAAATTTAATAATAAATTGTCATAAAGGGGTATAAGTTTTGGCTCAACAGAATTTTTTTGAAGATGGAAAAATTGTTCCGGTTAATATACGTGAACAAATGAAGCAATGTTATATAGATTATGCAATGTCTGTAATTATAGGTAGAGCACTTCCTGATGTTAGAGATGGTTTAAAACCTGTTCACAGACGTATTTTATTCGCAATGAATGAACTTGGTATGACACCTGATAAACCATTCAAAAAGTGTGCGAGAATCGTTGGTGAAGTTTTAGGTAAATATCACCCCCACGGTGACATAGCTGTTTATGAATCTTTAGTTAGAATGGCTCAGGATTTTTCAACAAGATATCTTACTGTAGACGGGCATGGTAACTTTGGTAGTGTCGATGGTGACGGTGCCGCTGCTATGAGGTATACGGAAGCCAGAATGCATAAAATTACAACTTCTATGCTTGCCGATATTGATTGTGAAACAGTTGATTTTGTTCCGAACTTTGACGGTTCACTTGAAGAGCCTTCTGTTTTACCAGTTAGATTACCAATGCTATTGTTAAATGGTGTTTCTGGTATTGCGGTAGGTATGGCTACAAATGTCCCGCCACATAACTTATGCGAAATAGTTGATGGTACTATTGCGTTGATTGATAACCCTAATTTGACAATTGATGAACTTATGCACCATGTGAAAGGCCCTGATTTTCCTACAGGGGCAAGTATTATTGGTGTTTCTGAAATTAGAAAAGCTTATGCTACAGGTCGTGGTTCTATAAAAATGTCTGCTATATCAACATTTGAAGAAATTCCTGCCGGTGGCGGACGTCAATCAAGAACGGCTATTGTTGTTACCGAAATTCCATATCAGGTAAATAAGGCCGCTTTAATCACAAAAATAGCAGAACTTGTCAGAGACAAAAAAATCGATGGTATATCTGATATACGTGATGAATCTGACCGTGATGGTATGAGAATTGTTATCGAACTTAAACGTGATGCAAAACCAGAAGTAGTAAGGAATAACCTTTATAAATATACTCAATTGACAGCTACATTTGGGGTTAATATGTTGGCTTTAGTTGGTCAACAGCCAAGATTAATGAATTTATTAGAAGTTCTTAACGAATTTATTGAACACAGAGTTGAGATTATTACAAGAAGAACTTTATTCTTCTTGAAAAAAGCAAAAATGAGAGCCCATATTTTAGAAGGGTTATTAATTGCTTTAGCAAGCTTGGATGATGTCATTGAATTAATTAAAAAATCTAAAACCGCAGATGAAGCAAGAATAGGTCTTATGTCCAAATTTGGTCTTGATGTCGATCAGGCTAATGCTATTTTGGAAATGCAATTAAGACGTTTAACAGGTTTGGAACAAGATAAAATCAAGGCAGAGTATGAAGAATTGAAAAAGAAAATTCAAGAATATGAAGAGTTACTTGCCGACAGAAATAAAGTTCTAAACTTGATAAAACAAGAATTAAATGAAGATAAAGAAAAATATGGAGATGACAGAAAAACTCAAATTCTTCCTGAAGCTGATGAAATGACAATAGAAGATTTGACTCCAAATATACCAATGGCAGTATTTATAACTCGTCAAGGTTATATTAAACGTATTTCTTTAGATGTATTTGAACGTCAAAACCGTGCAACTAGAGGGAAAGGCGGAATCAAGACAAAAGAAGACGATGATGTAGGACACTTCTTCACTGCAATGATGCATGATAAAGTATTGTTCTTCTCAAGTAAAGGTACTGTTTATAGCTTGAATGTATATGATTTCCCTGAAGGATCAAGACAAGCAAAAGGTCTTCCTATAATAAACGTACTGCCGCTTGAACAAGATGAACAAATAACAGCAGTTGTTCCTGTATCAAACTTCGATCCTAAATCAAATCTTATTATGTTAACAAAAAAAGGTTATATAAAGAGGATTGGTCTTGATAACTTCGCTTCAATAAGAAAGACCGGCATAATAGCTATAGGACTTGAAGAAGGTGACAGCTTGAATTGGGTAAAACAAGCAAATAATTCTGATGAAGTATTTATTGCTACAAGCTGTGGTATGGCAATAAGATTTGCTATTGATGATTTAAGACCTTTAGGCAGAAGTGCAAGAGGTGTAAATTCAATGAAATTGAGAACAGCAGATACAATTATTGGCTGTGATATTATACCAAGAAACTTTGATGCTGATTTATTGGTTGTAACTTCTGACGGATTTGGTAAACGTTCAAAAATGTCAGAATTCAGACCTCAAAACAGAGGTGGTATTGGTTTAATTGCTACAAAATTTAAAACCGCTTCATCAAGATTGGTTGCTTTAACAGTAGTTGAAGAAGATGATGAAATTATGGTTGTTACTCAAAATGGTATTGTGTCCAGAATTAAGGCAAGCGATGTTTCACGTCAAGGCAGACCGGCAACTGGTGTTAGAATCCAAAACTTAATGGAAAATGATTCTGTTATGGCAGTAAATAAAATAGTAGTTACTGATACTAAGGATTCATACAGTGAAGAAACTATGAATGAAAATGTAGAACAAGCTATACAAAATAAATTGGGAGATATTGATAATGAATAAGATTATCAGTACAGATAAAGCACCAAAAGCGATAGGTCCATATTCACAAGCTTATCAGTGTGGAAATACATTATATTGTTCCGGTCAGATTGCAATTAATCCCGAAACTAATGAATTTATTGGCGGAACTATTGAAGAGCAAACGAATCAGATATTAAAGAATATTAAAGGCCTACTTGAAGCAGCAGGATATGGTTTTGAAGATGTTGTAAAAACAACTTGTTTTATTGCTGAAATGAAAGATTTTGCAGTGTTTAATTCATTATATGAAAAAGCTTTTGTTTCAAAACCAGCTCGTTCTTGTGTTGCTGCAAAAGAATTACCTAAAGGTGCTTTAGCTGAAATAGAAGTAATTGCGGTTAAGTAATGAAACTTGTTGTTCAAAGAGTTGATAATGCTTCCGTTACTATTGAAAATGAATTATTCAGTTCAATAGGCAGGGGGTATTTGGTTCTGTTTGGCGCAGAAAAAAATGACACAAAAGAACAAGCCGATTGGCTTGCTAATAAACTTTGTGCATTAAGATGTTTCCCTGACGAAAATGAGAAGATGAATCTTTCTATAAAAGATATTAATGGTGAAATGCTTATAGTGTCTCAGTTTACTTTATGTGCAGATATAAAAAAGGGAACTCGTCCAAGTTTTGATAATGCGATGAAACCTGATGAAGCAAAATTGATGTATGAATATTTTATTTCAAAAGTGAAAGAACATAGTATTTCTGTTAAAACGGGAGTTTTTGGTGCTCATATGCAGGTAAATCTTTTAAATAACGGTCCGGTTACTTTTATTATTAATGCTCCAATTATAAGTTGATTTCGAGGTAGGGGTATGCTGAGAAGATTTAATTTAACTTTAAATAAACTCTTAGAAAAACCCGAAATAATATTTGTTATTTTAGCTTTTATATTTGGAAGTATATTTCTATTCCAAACACCGCCTTTCGAAGTTCCCGATGAACCTAATCATTTGCTTAGAACTTGTGAAATTGCTGATTTTATATTTTATAGTAAAACACCTGTGCAAGATACAGATTATGATAAATATTTTTTAAATATTGATAAATCGAGTTATATTAAAAAAAATTCTGATAATAATAAATATAATTGTATGCAAAGAGAAAAGGCTCAATTTCACGCAGCTTCTCGTAATTCAGCAATTATGTATATTATTCCTGCACTGGGTATAAAAATTGGCAGTTTATTTACTCAGGATGGTAATATTTTGTTTTATATTGGAAGATTCTTGAACCTTCTTTTATATATTTCGCTTTCAGCGCTTGCAATAAAGATTACACCAGTATTTAAATACCCATTTATGTATGTTGCTTTATTACCAATGGCTTTATTTGAGGGAATGAGTTACAGTGCTGATTCATTTAATAATGCTTTTGCTTTTTTCTTCTTCGCTTTTATTTTTAACTTAATATTCTCAAAGAATGAAATTACAAAGAAAGATTTTATAATACTTAGTATATTATCTTGTATTTGTGCAATGTGTAAAGGATTGGTTTTTTATTTATTTTTATTGTTGCTTTTACCTACTTTTTCAAAAGAATTTCGGTTTAAAAAATATTTATATATAGTTATATTAATTTTGGTTTCATTTTTTATTTGTCAGTATTGGATAGCTATAAATTCCAACAATTTAAATTCAAAATATCCTGTAATTAATGATTTTTTATATATATTTAAATATCCAATGGTAGTCTTTCAAAAAATTTGTATTACTAGTTTGCTAAATATTGTAAACTATTTTAAACAAACTATAGGTGTTTTAGGGTGGTTACATATATTTTTGCGTCCTGATGTTTATGTATTTGGTTTTATGTCTTTTATATCAATGATTATTTTTATTAAAGAAAAAATATCATTTAAGTTTAGAATAACCGCACTATTAATTATTTTGGCTTCGTATTTTATAATTCAATATACTCTTTTAATTTATTGGTCAAATCCAAATGCTCAAATAATTAATGGTTTCCAGGGGAGATATTTGATTCCTATGCTGCCTTTATTATTTATTGTGTTTGCTAATAGTAAATTTACTTTTAGTGAAAAAATTATAAAAACATATAAAATATTATTAATAATTTCAATTGTTTATATGTTAATAAGCAGTTATTTTACATTAAATGTTTTCTATAATGTATTGGGCTTAGATAGAAATATAATGGATGATTTTCTTAACAACAAAGTGCAACTGATTAATAAATCTGATATAAATTAATTTGATTTTAGTAAAAATAATGAAAGAATAATGATTATAGATGTCAATGGTCATTGTATGAGCCCCAAATAAGTTTTTTTATTTATCAATTCAAAACAAATATTCTAATTCTAGAGTTTGTTATAATTTCGTAATCATATATATAAAAAATTTTTTAGATTAGCAATTCTAATATGTATTTTTTTTTAAATATATTATAATATATTTAAATATTAATTTAGGAGAAAATAAAAGTATGAATTATTTTGATGGAGTGAATTTATCATCATTAGAAAAAATAGAAACAACAAAATCTAAAATGCCAAAATCAGCAGAGCAAGATACAACAAAAAAGGAAAAATCATGTAATCCTGAAGATATTTTAAATGCGGTTAATGCTCAAGGTCTTATAAATAAACCTTTTGTGACAACAACAAATCAAATAACATTTGAAGATAATGGTTCTATTATTGCTGACAGAAGAAAAATGACTGTTCAAAACGGAAAAGTTCAGTTTGGCAAGCCTGTGGCTATTTCTTTGCCTATTGATAAAACTTTGTCTACAGAAGACAATAAACAGGAATATATAAACACAATGTTATCTAATTCAAAAAATATTTTAAATTGTGTATTTTTAGCTAAAGATAGTGATGGAACAGATGTTCAGATCTCAATTCAGGCTGATAAAAGTAATCCGTATAAAATTTCTGTATCCAAAAGAAAAGATATTAAAGATAAATTTGAGGCAGATACTGTTAATACTTTTAATAAATCGATTGGTACATCTGATGATGCGATAAAAACGGTAATTCAAGCTGAGCTTGAGAAATACGGATTTGAAAATTTGAAGCAATTTGCTATTGCTAATAAGGATTAACATAAATTAAGAATAAAAAATAGCTGATATTAATCAGCTATTTTTTTTGAATAATTCTATAAAGTTATTATTGATCACATCCATTAATCCTTTATCTGTGAGTTTAAGTTCAGGTATTACAGATAAAGAAAGGAACGCCATTGTCATAAAAGGTTCTTTCAGTAAACATCCAATAAGTTTTTCTGCTTTTTTTAGTTCTTCAGATTTTCTGATTACAGTATTTGCACTTTCTTCAGACATAATACCTGCTATAGGAAGTTCAAGTTTTGCTAAGACTTCTCCATCTTTTATTATTACTTTACCACCTTGTGATTTAACAAGTTCTTTTATTGCTTTGAACATGTCATCATCATTTGTGCCGATTACAATCATATTGTGTGAATCATGTGCTACAGTTGAAGCAATAGCTCCTGATTTAAGACCAAATCCCTTTACAAAGCCTTTTCCTATATTTCCGCTGGCTTTATGTCTTTCGATGACGAGTATTTTTAATATATCTTCCTCAATATTGCTTTGGGCGTATCCATTCTGTATATTTATTTTCCCTTCAACACATTTTGTAACTAATTGGCCGTCTGTTACTTCAATTGTTTTCACTCTATTTGATAGTGCTTTAATCTTTAAATCTTCTTTTTCAAGCCATCTGATATTTACTGTGCCTCTGAGAGAAGAAAGAAGTTTGTTATCTATATTTATTGTCATCTTTCCGTTTTGTGCGACAATATTACCATTTTTTATTACGGTTTGAGGCTTGAAAGTTTCTAAATTATCAAGTAGTAGCAAATCGGCCTTATATCCTGGGGCTATAGCTCCAAGATTCTTTATTCCAAAATATTCTGCTGTATTTATACTTGCCATTTGGATTGCTTTGATCGGATTTATGCCTTTTTCAACCGCTCTTCTTACCATCATATTTATGTGTTCTTTTAATGCAGATGGATAACGGTCATCTGTTACAAAAATGCATTTTCTTGTTGGAAAATTTTTTAATACAGGAATTAATGCATCTAAATCTTTTGCTGCACTACCTTCTCTTACCATTAAATACATACCGAGTCTCAATTTCTCAATTGCTTCATTCTGATTTGTACATTCATGGTCTGATGAAACACCAGCCGCAACATAAGCACATAAATCTTTACCTGATAAATATGGTGCATGACCATCTATTCTTTTTCTTTTTTCAATCGCAAGTTTTATTTTAGATAGAACTTCTTTATCAAGATTTACAACGCCTGGGTAATTCATCATTTCTGCAAGTCCTAAAACCCAAGGACTATCTATTAAAAGTGATAAATCATAACTATTTAATTCAAAACCTGATGTTTCGTAAGGAGTTGCAGGTACACAAGAGGGAAGAGTCATATATACATCTAATGGTAAGTCTTTAGATGCTTCACGCATAAAACTTATTCCATGTAAACCTATTACATTTGATATTTCATGGGGATCTGCAACTACTGTTGTAGTTCCTGTTGGAACTACCATTTTTGCGAATTCAGATGGTAACAGCATAGAACTTTCAATATGTACGTGACCATCTATAAATGAAGGACTTACATATTTTCCAGTTGCATCAATCTCATTTTCTCCTTTATAGTTTTCGCCTATACCTGCAATTATTCCTTCTTTTATAGCAATATCTGATTTGTATATTTCTTCAGAAAGGACATTTATAATTTGTGCATTTTTTATTACTAAATCTGCTTTTTCTACACCTTTGGCTGTCTTAATAATTCCTTCTATACCCATAAATACTCCTTTGCTATATGCTAGCATGTTTTTTGCAAATCTAAAATATATAATTTTAGGATGAAATATTAATTAATGTAAAATTTTGTTTGATTTAAAACAATAAAAAATCTTTATTGTTTTTTTTAAGTTGTGCAATTAAGTGTTCATAAAGTTTTGTGTATATTATAATATACAAATAAGTAAGGAAAAATAAATGAAAGTTTCACCTATTAATTTTAGTTTGAATCAGGCTGAAAAAGCAAATAACTCAAATGATTTTATTCATACAACAGTTAGACATAATTCTCTTTCAGATATGGATTTTAACATAATAGCTGATACTATAAGATGTCAGAATTTAAAGAACCAGATGAACGTTCGATTGATGAATCTTAGACGCAGTTTAAATAGTTGCATGGCTCAAAATTTATATAATAAGCAATAATAAATATTTTATATTGTGCTTATTATATTAAGCGGATATTCATATAAGAGTTCTTCCCTTGCTATTACTTTTATATTTGAGATCATTTGCGAAAGTATTAAATATATAATATGTCTTACTTTCATTGGTGCAATTAATATTATTTCTTTAGTTTCTGGTGTATTTTGTTCTACTTTTTCTTTTAAATTTCTTACAATTTCTTCTATTTTTGTGCTTTCAATTCTTATAACTTCATCTTGAACATTTTTATCTCCGATAAACGATTTGATACTATTTGCAGACAACTCATAAGCATATATATTTTTATCTTTTCCATTACATAAAGATGCACTTATTTGTCTTGCTAATGATACCCTTATTCTTTCTAAGAGCTCTTCCTTATTCGTTTCATCGGCAAAGTCATTAATCTTTTCAAATATGTATACGATATCTTTCACTGATACTTTTTCTTTAATAAGACTAGTAAGAATATATTTTAGTTCTGCAACAGACATATAATCAGGAATAATATTTTCAATAAGATATAAATTTTGATTTCCAACAATCTCAATGTACCTATTGATATCAGAATAATCAAAAATATCGTCAATATATTTTGTGACGGTATATTCTATTAAATAAGCAATATAGTCTGTTGTATCAAGTCCTTTTGCCCAAAAATCCTTTGCTTTTTCTGATTTTATCCATATTGTATTTAAACCTGTAACGATATCTCTATTCCTGAATGAATTATCCGGAAGTTTTTCGATTTTTAGTTCATGTTCAAAGAACATAGTATAATTCCAATAAGCTTTTGAATTAATTACGGGAACTCCTCTTACCTTTAACACAAATTCATTTTCGTCCAGCGTGTCGTCTACCTCAATTTTTATTTTTGGAATGATATAGCCAAGACTTTCTGTAAGATTTTGTCTTATAAGAACAATCTGTGAGAGCATATTATATTCGTTATCATTATCAAGAATATCAATTAATTCTTCTGAAATAGCCAAAGTTAATTTCTGTTCTCCAAGTTTTTGTTCCATTATATCCGGATTTATGGTTTTCGAAAGTTTCTTTTTTAGGTCATCAAGCTCATCAATATGTTTTGAAATTTCGGCATTTAAAATTGCTCTTGAATCTTCTGATGTTTCATCAATTAAGGATTTAACTTGTGCAATTTTTTGTCTTTTTTCTTTAATCTTCTTTTGTATGTCAACACATAGCTCATAAGGGTCAAGTTCAGGATTTATAATCCTTTCTATTCTTGATTTGAAATTTAATAAGTCATCATTTTCATTTAATAAATTATCTTCATTTTCTGTCTCTTTTATGAATATACAGTTATAGAAAACTCCGTCATCATTTTCTATTTCTTGAATTGAATATACCTCCCAACCGTCTTTTGACATTTCATTCAAAAGATTTTCTAGTTTCTCGTTATCGTTATAAGGTGAAGTTCTTATTGTATATACATTTCTTGTAGGTTTGTACATTTTTCAATCCTTTTTTAGCTGTTTTAATTAAATGATAACATTTTTATTATAATTTTAAAATTTATTTTTGGATAAGTCCTGTTGCTTGTTTACCATTGCAATTATATTTTAGAATATAGTATCCTTTTCCTGAATCTTCAATCTTAGCGTAAGAATTTGCAGCAGCACGTTCTTTAAAAGCAATAAGGTCCTCTTCTGCTTCTCTTATTTTTTTTAGTTTTTGCTTTGCTTGTGCTGTTCGTAATCGGCCTATTATTTCTGTTTCTTCGTTTAATTCTTCTTGAGTATACATTTTCTCTACCAGTTTTATTACTCTGACACGGGCTTTTATTTTATTGCTTTGGTATAGTTCAAGAAATTTCATGTCTTGTGACAGTACAACCATATAATACCCATCTTGAATAGTATTTCCCCATTCATCATATAATTTGCACGGAAGTGTTAAGTTTGGATATTGGCTGGATTCAGGACCGTTTTTATATTGAGGTTTTTCTTTATCATAAACACCTGATGGATATATCGGATTATTAAAATGCCTGTTTATGCTATTAAAATCCGTCATGAAATCAAAATCGTTTGCAATTAAATTATTATCAATTATCATTATTAATTCCTTAGGATGATATTTTATCAGATTTTGTATGAATTTATCAATTTTGGTTTATAATATTCATATTAAGAACGAGGTTGTTATGGATAAAAAAACAGTTTTAAGTTATATACCAACGGTTATAGAAGCATCATCAAGAGGAGAAAAGTCTTTTGATATTTTCTCAAGATTATTAAGAGAAAGAATTATTTTCTTGGGTGAAGAAATTGATGATGAAATGGCTAATTCGATTGTTGCACAATTGTTAGTTTTAGATGCAGAAAATCCGGAAAAGGATATTATGATGTATATTAATAGTCCCGGAGGTGTTATAACTGCAGGTATGGCAATCTATGATACTATGAAACATGTTCGAGCCGATGTTTGTACAATTTGTTTAGGAGAAGCAGCTTCAATGGGTGCATTCCTATTATCAGGCGGAACAAAAGGTAAAAGAATGGCACTTCCGAGTGCAAGAATAATGATTCATCAACCTTTAGGCGGTGCTCAAGGTCAAGCTACAGATATTGAAATTGAAGCTAAAGAAATTCTGAGAATGAAAAAAGAACTTAATACTCTTTTAGCGGAACATACAGGGCAATCTATAGAAAAAATATATGCAGATACAGAAAGAGATAACTATATGTCTGCACAAGAAGCTGTAGAGTACGGTTTGATTGACAAAGTTATATAGATTTAATTATAAAAAGCACCTAAATTATTTGCAAAACAAAAGATGTTTTTGTGCTATCATTTTTTCAGGTAGTTAATTTTCTAAGGAGTTAGAAGCTGGTATGGCAAAAAAGTACAGAATAGGGGTAGATGTAGGCGGAACAAATGTAAAAGTTGCGTTAGTTGATAAAGATGGAAGTATTGTATACTCTGATACAGTTCCGACCAGAGCTGAAATGGGTTATGAATATACTATATCTAATATTATAAAAGCAATTGGGGACGTAATAAAAGAATCAAAAGTGGCAAAAGAAACAATTGACGGTATTGGTTTCGGATTTCCCGGACAGATTGATTGTGACAATGGTATTGTAAGATTGGCACCAAATATCCCCGGTTGGGTTAATATTCCTATTGCAGATATTGTTTCAAAAGAATTTAATATACCTGTTAAAGTCGATAATGATGTAAGGTGTGCTGCACTCGCAGAATTAAATTATGGCGCAGGTAAGGGTGCTAACAATATGATTTGTATTACTGTTGGTACAGGTATTGGTTCCGGTTTAATCGTTAATGGAAAGCTGGTTCGCGGTGCGAGTAATGCTGCTGGTGAAATAGGTCATATAAAATTACAAATGGAAAATGGTCCTCTATGCGGATGTGGAGATCATGGTTGTCTTGAAGCTTTTGCATCAGGTCCGAGTATTGTTGCTATGGCTGAAGAATATATTAAAGGCGGAAAGTCTACAAAATATAGAGAACTTGCAAAAAATGAAATTACTCCTTATGTAGTTTGCGAAGCAGCTAAACAAGGTGATGTAGTTGCTAAGAAGATATTTGAAATAATAGGTAATTATATTGGTATTGGCTTGGCAAGTGTTGTTAATTTATTAAATCCTGAAAAAATTGTTATTGGCGGTGGTGTTGCTGATGCAGGTGATTTATTATTTCAACCTATAAAAGAAACTTTGAAAAAACGTTCTATGCCAATTCAAGGTGCTGCTGTTGAAGTTGTTCATGCTGAACTGGGTAATACAGCAGGAGTAATTGGTGCAAGTCTATTAATTGAAAATTAAAATAAATGGCAGTATTTTTATTTTACGGACAAGAAGAATATTTAATGGAAAAAGAAATCAAGAAGCTTAAAAATGAGCTTCTTGATGCTTCTTTTATGTCAATGTCTTATAAGGTATTTGATAATCCTTCTTTTAATATATTGATGGATTGTGTTCAATCTGCACCGTTAATGTTTGGAAATACTTTAACTATTATTTATATTGATAAATATTTAATAGGGAATAAAATGAGTCTTGATGATAAACAAATAGATAGTATTAACTATGCTCTTTCAAATTTAAGTGATAATGTTAATATAATTTTTATTTGTAAAATACCAAGAGATGAAAATAAAAAGCCAGATTCAAGAAAAAAATTGTATAAGATACTTTCTAAATATTCTCAAGTTAGAGAATTTGCACAATATAGAAGTTATGATAAACAGCTTCAGTCAGAAATATTAAAAATGGCAAAAGAAAAAGATTTAACTATTAGTTCTGATAATGTTTCATTTTTAATCGAACAGTTAGGTGTTAATCTTACATTGATAGACTCTGAATTAGAAAAATTAAAGATTGCTATTCATCCTAATAAAGCTATAAACCAAGATGCAATAAAAAAATATTGTACATCCTCCGAAGATGTTTTTATTCTTGCTGATTTAATTATTCAGGGGAACAAAAATGAAATATTAAAACAATATGATTTATTAACCGAGAAGCGACATCCTTTGGAAATATTTTCTGTTTTACAAAGTAATTTTCAACGTTTTGTTTTTGTTAAAAATTATGAAAAGAAAATGTCAACAAAAGATATAGCTTTAAAACTAAAGTTGCATGAATTTGTTGTTAAGAAAATGCAAGAAAAACTGAAAAAAATCTCTCTTGATAAATTACTTCAAATAAGAGAAAATCTTATAAATGCAGAGTATAAATTAAAAACAGGACAATTTGCAGCAAGTGAAATATTATTGGAACTTACATTATTGAGATAGTATGAATAAAGTATTAGATAAAAAATATCCGTATTTGAGTAATTTTTTAAAAACTGCAATTGAGCAGAATAGGTTATTTCATTCAATTATTTTATATGGAAGTAATAACTATATAAAATATGCAATGGCAATGGAAATGGCAAGGCTGTTAAATTGTCTTGAAGATGGAAGAGAAGATTGCAGTTGTCAAAATTGCCGTTGGATTAGAGAAAACAAACATCCTGCAGTAATGACAATTTCTAAAATTGATAATAAGACTGATTCAAGTAAAACAGTTATTTCAGAAGATCAAGTAAATATGGTACTGGATACTTTGGTAAATTCTTCTGATTATCATAGAGTATTTATTTTTTGTGATGCGGAATTTAAAACTCTTTCTTGCTCAGAAATGCAAGAATATAATGAATTTATTTCTGTAGGATTTAACATGCCACAGGAGAAAGATGAAGATAAATATTGGCTTCCCAAAGGTATTAACACCGGATGTTTTTCAACAGTAGCGGCAAATGCTATGTTGAAATCTATAGAAGAACCGTCAGATAAAGTTACTTTTATATTTTTAACAAATAATAAAGACGATATTCTGCAAACAATAGTATCTCGCTCGCAAGCTTTTTATGTTGCTGATTCAAAAACTAGTTTATATAATGTTGCGTTTTTTGAAAAATATTTTGAACAATATCCGGATTTTAATAAAGATTATGCATTGGATTTTGCGCAGACACTTTATAATTACCAAACAGAAAATGATATAGAACCATCATATATAATAGATTGTATCCAATATTATCTTGCCCAACTTTTGAAAGCAAATATAAATAATTCACTTTTAGTGAGAAAAATATATAATGATATTGAAAAAACAGAAAAATCCAAGAAAATGCTAAATGCATATATAAAGGAACAAACTGTATATGAGAATTTAGCGTTTTATTTCTCAAAGTAAAACTGATATAAATAGCAATAATTTAAGCTTTTTCGTTTTTATATTATTGTGGAAGGGGCTTTATGAGTATTTGCAAAAATATATTATGTAATATAACAGGTAAAGCTACAGGCAAAGCAGTAGTAGCTATACCACCTAGTATTGAGGCAATACAAGCGAGCGCAAATCAGGCTTTCTCTAAAAACCTTGCTGAGCTTGAAAAATTTGCACAAACAGAGCTTCCTCAAACAATAAAAGATCATAAAGCAGCTTTAGAAGGGTTAGAACAATTATCTAAGAATATAAAGAGTATGATTTAAATAAAAGGTTAGAGTTTGATAACATAGTCATTTTGTAATACAATTTGAATATGAAACTTAAAACTCTTATTGTGCAGTTGGAAGCAATTGCTGGGGATATAGATAAAAATATTTTAAAAGTCGAACAGCTTCTTGAGAGCTGCTATATAGAGTCGTGTGACTTAATTGTTTTACCTGAGTTATGGACTATTGGATGGGATTGTCCTGCCTTTAATAAAAGTTCAGAAGAATTATATAAATCAAAAACTTATAAGTTCTTAAAAGAGACGGCTGTAAAATATAAGTCAAATATAATTGGCGGTAGTGCTGTCTTGAGAAAAGATAATCAAAAAGATAGAAATACCTGTTTGATTTTTGATAGAAATGCTAATTTAATTGCAACTTATGATAAATATCATTTGTTTTCACATAGGGGACAGTCTGAGGGGGCTTTCTTAGAACAAGGAGACTATTCTCTTTTAGTGAATACGGATATTGGGAAAATAGGTATATCTATATGTTATGATATAAGATTTCCTGAAATGTTTAGAAAATATGCTTTTAATGGGGCTGATATAATTGTTAATATGGCTGCTTGGCCTAAAGCTTATACAGAAGAATATATTACATTATCAAAAGCCCGAGCAATAGAAAATCAATGTTTCTTTATATCTTGTTGTTTGACAGGGAAAATAAATGAGTCTTTTGATTTTTCAGGTAACTCTCAAGTTTGTGATTATAAAGGCAGAGTTATTGCTAAGCTTGATAGAGAAGAAAAAGTATTGTTTGCACAAATTGATACGGAAGAAATGCATCAATATAGAAAACAAATGCCAATATTAAAGGATACAAAAAAAGAATACAAGTTAATGGAGAAATAATGAAAAATCTATTTAAAATATTAGTTTTAACAATGATTTTTATGTTTAGTACAAATAGTAGTTTTGCATTTTCGGTAGGAAAATTAGAAAAATTGATAAAACATTCCGGATTGAATGAGACAGCAACACTTGCAATATCAATTCGAGATGCGGAATCCGGTAATGTTATATATGAGCAAAATCAAAATAAATTATTACATCCGGCTTCCACATTAAAGATTTTTACAACATATTCAGCATTAAATGTTCTTGGTTATGATTATTTATTTAAGACTCAATTCTATAAAGATTCAGAAAATAATTTATATATAAAACTTGGAGCAGATCCATTATTGACATCATCACAACTTCAGCAAGCTTTTCAAAAAATAAAGGCTGAGGGAAATTCTACATTTAAGAATTTATATTTTGATGACAGTATTATAGATAAAAAAGAGTTTGCTACTGGTTGGATGTGGGATAATGATACAAATCCATATACGCCCAAAATAAGCAGTTATAATTTGGATGGTAATGTTGTAAAAGTTGCAATGACAAATAATCCTGATGGGTTTGCCTTAACTTCTCTTAAATCAACCTACCCAATGTCTGTAATAAGCGTGGTTAAGACAGGGGCTAAAAATGATTATCTGGAAGTTAATCGTTATAATTGGATGAATCCGGAAGTGGTTGAAATATATGGTAATCTTAAAGCTGCTAAACCAATAAATATACCTATAAGTAGTATGCGAAGATATTTCATTCATAATGTAGAGAAGGCTTTAGAGGATAATAAAATTAGTGTTTCAAATACTTTGTATGCATCAAAAATTCTTCCTGAAGATGCTGTTTTAATAACAGAAATTAAAAATCCACTAAAGAAAACACTTCCTGCTATTCTTCAAAATAGTAATAATCTGATGGCAGAGTCTTTATTCAAATTGGCAGCTGCAAATAAATATTCAGCTACGGGTACTGATATACTTGGGGAAGAAGTTTTTAAAGAGTTTTATAAAAAACAGGGTTTAGAAACTGACAATATTTTAATAAAAGATGGTTGCGGAATTTCAAGAAATAATCTTTTATATGCAGATTGGATGTCACAGGCTTTAAATAAAATATATAATCAAAAAGATTTTGAAAAATTTAAAGACAATATGGCTCAATCAGGTGATGGTACTTTAAATAACAGATTATATCCTTTGCGTGGAGATGTTTGGTTAAAGACTGGTTCTTTATCTAATATAAGTGCAATAGCAGGATATGTGAAGTCTCAGGATGGTCATATTTATTCTATTGTTATTTTGACGCAAAATTTTGTTCAAGAGCAGTCTGAAATAAAAAAACTTGAAGATAAAATTATAAATATAATTTATAATCGATAGGCTAATAAACTAAGCTGATTTTTTTAACCTCCTTTGAAAATATAATTCTTTTGTTCAAAGGAGGTTTTTATGACAGAAAAAATGGGTTTGTATAAATGTAATGTTTGCGGGAATATCATTGAAGTAATACATCCGGGGGCAGGTCAATTGGTATGTTGTTCTGTGCCGATGGAAGAATTGAAAGTTCAAACAAGTGATGATTCTTCCCAAGAAAAACATGTGCCTGTTGTTGCTATTGAAGGAAGTTCAAAAACAATAAGAGTTGGCTCTATTCCTCATCCAATGGAAAAAGATCATTATATTGTTTTTATTGAGGCTATTTCTCCTGATAAAAAATATTTGAAAAGAAAATATTTGAATCCTGGAGATGAACCGAAATTAGATTTAAAACCTAATTGTTCGTATGATGAATTTACTGCGCGTGAATTATGCAATCTTCATGGACTTTGGGTTTCAGAAAAAGAGAAATAATATTTTATCTCTTTAAATCCACAAGAACTTTTACTATATCAGGATCCCATTTTGTACCTGATTCAGCTTCTAATATTTCCAATGCTTTTTCTTTTGATAGGGCGTTTCTATACGTTCTATCAGAAGTCATAGCACTATATGCATCTGCAATAGCTATAATTCTTGAACCAAGGGGAATACTCATTCCTTTTAATCCTTCAGGTTCTCCTTCTCCGTCCCAACGTTCTTTATGATATGTAATATAAGGAACAACTTCAGATAAGAAGTTTATACTCATTAATATACTAACACCTACATTTGGATGGTTTTGAAGTTTTTCCCAGTCTTCTTTTGATAGCTTTTCTTTCTTGTTAAATAATTCTTCAGGGAGTGTAATTTTACCTATATTCCTTAGTAGAGCAGCATAGTATATTAAATCTTTTGTCTTTTCATTTAATCCTAAAGCTGTTGATAGCTCTCTTGCTAAATCTGCTACATCATGAGAATAATTGTTCTTAAAATTACTTTTTGCATCAACAGCTTTTGCTAAGTTTTCTACAAACCATTGCTGTTCGCTGCTTAGATCTCCAATTAAGGCGGTTAATTCTGCACGATTATTCTGCAGTTGAGATACTGTAACATCTTCTAAATTTATAAGTTTATTTGTTTCTTCAGTTAATTTTTCAAGGCTCATTGATGTTGCAAATAATCTGGCTGTTACGGTTAGCAACTCTATAAATTCATCAGAAAGCTTTTTCTCTTTATAGTTTTCTACAACTATGACACCTACTTTTTCCATATTATTATACATAGGAACAGCAAGGTAATATTTAACTTTATCTTCATTTAATAATAATATTGGTTTGAAGTTATTGTCTTTACTGCAGTCTTTAACCTCAATTTCTTTCTTATTGTTATATGCATATGATACATAACTTTCATCATCAAACTTATATCCGATTTCTGCTTCATATATATCATCATTAAAATTTAAAGATGAACCAACCAATAAAAGGTCGTTCTTTGTTGTGTTAAGCCCCATCGCATTTTCTTTAGATAAAAATACATGGCAAGCATCGATTTCTAACATTTGTTTTATTGTTTTTGCAATTGCATTATATATTATATAATCTTCTTTGCTGCTAAATCCCAAGATTCTTAATGTGTTATCTATTGAATATATTGCAATAAGTTCTTTTAATTGATTTTTCAAACTTTCAAGTTTATCTACACTTGTTCTGCTTATTTTTTGAACAAGTTCATCCGATATTAAATGTTCCGATATGAAATCCCCCAGATTTAAAGCAAAGATTTCTTCCAAAGGGTCAGATTCCAGTGAAATTTCACTTCTTGCGAAAACTGAAACATTTTTATTCTCTTTTTTCTCTTCTGACATTTATAATCCTTATCCGTGTTTCAAAGACTATATTCCGAAATGTAAACTACTACCATTATATTTCTGATTATGATTTTATTCAAAATCCAATAACCCTTCTATCGGTATATTATAACTTAAACTTTAGTGTTTTTTACAAAATTTCATACTAATGTATGATATTTTGTAAAATTGTATAGTTTTCAAATTTAATATCATTTGATTCTTGGAATCCTTTTGCTTTAATATATTCAAAAGGAATTTCGCATTCTATCATTGCAGGTTCTGTTTTGTAGTTATATATTGTTGCCTGCCTGTAATCGTTATATATACATTTACTTACAAATAGTTCCGGATATTGCATTCTTTCTTTGAATTTTACAATATTTGTTGATGAAGATTTATATTTATTTGTAATAATATAGTCAAATTTTGACAAATTATAATCTTCTATATTTTCAGGTAAGATTTTTTCTATATTGAATCCAACTAGTTTAAGTTTTTCAATATAATAGTTTGGAGTTCTAACTTGTGAAATAATAAGGCCAATATTCTTTTTGTCTTGACTCAATAAATAATTATATATATCAATTTCATCTGATTTAGCGAGTAAAAAAGATGTGTTTAAATTTTGGCTATTTGCTTTATATTTCATATATGAAATGATGTAAGATAATGGCATTTTATGTGCAATAACTACTAAATATACAAACATAAACCAGCATAAAAGAAATTTAAACAGGTTCTTATTCTTTTTTATATAAGAATATGCAACAATTGGTGATGCTATTACAACGAAAGTTAATAAATACCTCATATTGTATTGAGTGAAAACCATTACTCTTGAAAAAATCAGCAAGTTTAAAATTAGAGAAAGGGCTAAACTTGCCATTATTATATTCCTTTTTGATTTTTTGTTTTTCAGATATCTCTTTATAGATTTTATAAGTGAAGGTAAGAATGCAAATAATCCCATAATCCCTAAAGCAGAATTCATAAGTGACATTTGAGAATTAAAATAAAAATATCTATTGAAATAATTTGATGTAAAACTTTTATCTGTAGCTCCAATTAAGCTTAATGTCAAAGATTGGAGATAAGAAATGAAACCATTGTAGTTGATAAAATCTTTTATGCCTGAAATATCAAAAATTGCAAAGATATATTTTGTTAATGTGCAAAGCCAGCCTTTAAATCCTCCTCGAAATTGATTTAATAACAGTTGTTCACGGCAAGAAACAGGATTATTGAACTGAATTAGGTTTAGTATGTAGTTGTACGAAGAAAAAATTATAAAATTGATTATAAATAGTAGTCCAAATTTTAAAATATATTTTACAGCTTTTTCTTTCTTGTAAATTAAGGTTATTATTAAAAGAATAATAAATACTGAAGGAATTGCAATTATTGCTGTTGTTTTTGTACCGACAGCTAGAGCGTATGATAAAGATGCAAAAAATAATGCTAAATTATCATTATTTTTTACAGCTTTTAAAAATAAATAAATGCAGCCAAGTATTAATCCTCCTATAAACAAGTCAGCACAAGGAGTATATATTTCTATTAAAACAAGGGCAAATGAAGAAAATACAAATATACTCCATAATCTTCTTCTTATTGAGAAACCTAATTCTTTTAAGAAATTGTATATTATATATATTGTGCCAATGTATCCTATGTACGAAAATATAGCGGCTCCTATTTCGTTCTTTCTGAATAATAATAGCCAGGTGTATAAAAATTCCATATTTACAGGCATGATTAACTCTCGGCTATCAGGTGTTATATAGTGATTAATACATCCGTTTTGAATCCAAGTAGTACATCTTGGAAGGTAATATGTTAATGCGTCGCCAAATGTTACGGGGAAAAATAGTGCACTAATAAGTTGAAAAAATAAAAATAATCCAAAACAAATTGATAAGAAAAATAATATTTTATCTCTTTTTACAGCAAATAATATTTTCTTAATTTCATCCTTTATTTCATTTTTATATAGTGGTTTACCTGCTTTGATGTATAAAATTGCAGAAATAATAAAAAATGCTATGTTACAAACAAAAAATCCGTTTTTTGAGATTAGTTTAAATAATGAAAGTATCTCAAAAAAAAGTACAACTTGAGAAAAGGCAATTAATAAAAAATATAAGAAACCCGATGACTCTTTCTTATTCTTAGTTATTACATTTAAAATCATAAAAGAAGAAAGAATAACTAACAATATTGATATAAAGAACATAATACCTACCTTATAAACATGCAATCGCCATAACTGTAAAATCTATATTCATTTTTTATTGCTGCAGAGTATGCTTTAAAAATAAATTCTTTCGTAGCAAAAGCACTTACCAGCATTAGTAGTGTAGATTTTGGAAGATGGAAATTAGTTATAAGTTTATCAACTATTTTGAATTTATACCCGGGGTATATAAATAATTCACTGCTGTCTTTAACCGGTATAATTCTACCGTATTTATTCATAACTGTCTCTAATGTTCTTACAGAAGTTGTTCCAACAGCTACTATATTTTTCCCTTCTGCTTTTGCTTTATTTATAATTTCGGCTGTTTCTTCTGTAATTTCAAATGCTTCTGAATCCATTTTGTGGTCTAAGATATTTTCACATTTTACGGGTTTAAAAGTACCTAATCCTACGTTTAAAGTTACAAAACAATGCTTTGTCCCTTGTTCATCAAGCTTCTGCAATATTTCTTTTGTAAAGTGTAAGCCGGCAGTAGGTGCAGCTACTGCACCTTCTTTTTGTGCATATACTGTTTGATATCTGTCAAAATCAAGACTTTTATACTCTTCATTTGTCATTTTTCTTTCAATATATGGCGGTAAAGGAATGTTTCCTACTTTATCTAAAATTTCAAATATATTACCTTTATATAATAGATGAACTTTCCATTTATCATCATCTTTTTCTATTATTTCAACAGAAAGTTCTTCAGATACTTCTAAAATCATTCCCTGTTTTACTCTTTTAGAAGGTTTTATTAGTGAAATCCAAATATCTTTTTCTATTTCTCTTACAAGAAAGATTTCAATTAATGCACCTGTATCCTTTTTTGCATATAATCTTGCAGGTATAACTTTAGTATTGTTTAAAACCAGTAAATCATTTTCTGTAAGATAATCTGTGATATTGCAAAAGTGCTTGTGTTCAAGCGTTTTATTTAAACGGTCAAGTACCAGCATCTTAGACATATCTCGTTTTTGAACCGGTACTTGAGCAATTAATTTCTCCGGTAATTCGTAATTGAATTCTTCTAGTAACATTATTTCTTATCAACTTCTATAGTTTTTGTTTCAATCGGATTAATTGTTTTTGCATTAGATAAATCTTTTACTTCGTGTTTAGCGTTATCTTCAGCTTCAAGTTGTTTATTTATAACTATAGTTTGAATTATTTGAATTATATTACTTACAACTAAGTATAATAAAACACCTGCAGGAATTGGTGCAATAACAAACATAAATATAATCATGACAGGCATAATTGTTCCCATCATTTTCTGCATTTGAGCTTGCATTGGGTCTTGCTGAACATTTTTATTTGTTGCCATCATAACTTTTTGAGTTGCAATCATTGTTCCTGCAAAAAGAAGAATTAAAACGAATACATCAAAATGGAATTGGCCTTGCGGTGCATTTGTTGGTACTGATGCAGCCATTATGTTATCGCGTCTTTCAAAATTAACAGTTTCTACTTCTCTTGTTTTCATATTTTGAATGTCTATTGAAGCAGAAGTAACCTTATCTAATTGGCTGTATTTTAAGTTAAAATCATCAAGATTGATTTTTAAATCCATTGGTTGACCGGGAACAATTTCGCCTTGAACCTTTATTGCATTTTTAGAATCAATTTTTACATTATCGATTTCTTGGTCGCCAATAATCACTTTAACTTTTTTGTAAACGGTAAATTTATCATTATTTGAAACACTGAAAGTGCCGTCATATGAAATTCCTGCATTCCCTCTTAAGGTTTTATCAAGTCTGTCTATAAATAAGAAGTGTGAATTGCCCGCCTCTTGTATAAATTGAGGGCTGATTAATGCTGCATATAATAAAATGAATATTGGCATTTGTATTAATAGAGGCAAACAGCCTGACATCGGATTAAATTTGTGTTCTTTATAGAACTCCATCATTTTTCTTTGCATTGTTTGAGGATCATTTTTATAACGTTCCTGTATTAATTTCATTTTGGGCTGCAGAATCTGCATTGCTCTCATAGAACGTTGCTGGGAAACGCCTAAAGGCCATAGACATAGTCTTACGATAACGGTAAGGGCTATAATTGCCAAGCCGTAACTTCCTGTAAGATTATTTAGTCCTTTTAATAATTCTACCGTTAATGTTGTAAAATCCACTGTATATTCTCCCTTCTTAGACTTTTATTAGTGTTTCGGTTTCTTTTTCTTTTGATTGGTTTTTTTCAACAGAAATGTCTTGAACTACCTTGGCAGTTCCATGTTTTGTCTTTCCCCAATCCATATTATTTTTCATAAATATAATTTTAAAAATTATAAAAATTGTGAGCGGGAACCAAAGTACTACTATGTATAGTGCAGTTGTTACCGATTGAATTAGGTTTTCCATTGGCTTCAATTTTACATATTTTCTTAAGCTGTAAAATAAGGCAACTATGAAAAATCCGCACATTAATGTAGATAATGCCATAGATGAAAGTATCCAATTCGGATCATCCTTTATATATCTGTATGACTGAATAATTACTTCTGATACCATCCAAATCGGTAAAATAAATTCAGTAATATAAGCAGTCATATCTAAACTTACACGCAATGAAATATCTTTAGATGTTAATACGTCTGAAAAATGTTCTAAATATCTTCTTATACTTCCTTCTATCCATCGTCTTCTTTGTTTTACCAAAGGAATATAAGACGGAACTCCCTCTTCATATACGCAAACCTCAGGACAAAAACGAACATCCCAGCCCTTAATTTGTAATCGTGTTGATAAATCAAGGTCATCGGTTATTGTATATATATTCCAACCGTTAACATTTTCGAGAGCTTTTCTTTTTATTAGTTCTCCGTTTCCTCTTAATTCTACAGCACCTTTAACAGCATCTCTTCCTACCTGGAAGTGTGTATCTACTGCCATTTCATTGTCTTGGCAACGAGTTAAGAAATTTTGTTCTCTATTGATAATAACTTTTCTTGCTTGAACAGCACCTACTTGTTCAGGTTCAAGTGCAGGAATTAATTCCTTTAAAAAGTCAGGTTTAACTCTTGCATCAGCATCGAAAACAAGAATGGCATCACCTTTGGCTATTTTCATTGCATCATTTAATACTGCTGATTTACCGGGAAACGCCTCTTTTGTTCTAGAAAAATATTTTATGTTTGGATAATCTTTGCTTATTTTTTCAAGAACAAACGCTGTATCATCTGTACTTCTATCATCAATAACTATAATTTCATATTTTGGATACTCTATCTTTGAAATATTTTCTATTGTTTTAGATATAACTTCAGCTTCGTTATGTGCAGGTATTAATATACTTACATAGGGTTTATAATTGTAGTTCTTTTCTACAGGATGTTTTCTTTGTTTTCTCACTCTATGTTTGAAAGCTATTTGCATGTACGCAGTATATAAAGCCATAAAAATCAATATGGTCATAAATGCACATGGTGTATTCATATTATTTTGAAAGAAATATAAAAGTATTAATAATGAAGATATTATAGATAAAAGAACAATTCTCTCTTTCATTACCCCAATCCGTTTTCTCTGTACTTTATACATTTTACCAAAAACACATAATCTTTTTACTAATTATTACTTTTCATTACTAACTGCTAAGCTATTTATTTATTTTTTACATGTGATATAATCAGGGAATGTTAGAAATATTTAAAAAATCATTTTATATATTGAAAAATAATTTAATATTTATACAACCATTACTTTTAGGTTTATTGTTATTAATGACGGCATTTACTTTTCTTGTGGGAAGAAATATTTTTAGCATACCAAAAATAGTTTTGATGTTGTCTATAGTACTTATGTTTATTGCTTTTAGTGCAGGTTGGTTTTATATAAATAAATACGGCATTTTAAATTATAATGAAGATGATTCTAAAGAAGAAATTGCAGTTAAGGCAGTACAGAATTTTAAAAAATTTTTCGAAGGTGTAGGGGCTGATTTTTTGAAAACAGCATTGGTGTATTTTATTACATTTTTATTATATGTTGCTCTTATGTTTGTTATTACTAAATTCTGCATAAATGTTTTTGGAGAACCTAAAATATTGTATGATTTCCCTAAAATAGCAAAAGCAACGTCGCAAGCAGAAATTTATAATTATATAAATAGTATTACTTTTGAAGATAAGATTACATTTGTAAATTGGATGATAATTGTGAATTTTGCAGCATCTATTATGAACTTTTTTATAATATTATATTTTGCTGTTATGAGTTTCGAGGAAATAAACATATTAAAATGTTTTTGGACTGCAATTAAATTTTTCTTTAAAAATATACTTGGTGTTGTTGCAATAATTATTTTTACTTTTATTTTGTATGTCTGTTTGAATATGTTATCAGTTATTTTGGGAACAAATTCTCTTTCGTTGGTGATTTTAATAATACTATTTACTATATATTTAAATTATTATTTGCTTTTGGTATTCTGTTTTTACTATGACAAAACAAAAAATAATAGCAATA
This sequence comes from Candidatus Gastranaerophilales bacterium, assembly GCA_944323935.1. Taxonomy (GTDB): domain Bacteria; phylum Cyanobacteriota; class Vampirovibrionia; order Gastranaerophilales; family Gastranaerophilaceae; genus Avigastranaerophilus. The sequence continues at coordinate 29,383 of CALUUJ010000001.1, forward strand.
ACAGGACCGAGCTCATCGGGGAAAACTAAATTATCCATTGAATTAGCAAAACAGATTAATGGTGAAATTATATCTGTTGATTCAAGGCAAATCTATAAAGAAATGGATATAGGAAGTGCAAAGCCTACTTTTGAAGAAAGAGAGGGTATTCCTCATTATTTAATGGATATTATAGATGTTAATCAAGAATATACGGTCGCTAATTTCTGTGATGATGCAAAAATAAAAATAAAAGAAATTTTTGAAAAAGATAAAGTACCGATTTTGGTTGGTGGCACTGGACTTTATTTTAGAGTCCTTTTACAGGATTTTGACTTGCCTAGGGTTGAACCAAATAAAGAACTACGTGAAGAATTAGAACAAAAATCTTCCGAAGAACTTTATTCAATATTAAAAGACAAGGATCCTGATATAGCTGAAAAAATACATTTTAATAATAAAGTTAAAATAGTTAGGGCTCTTGAGGTCTGTCTTACTTTAGGGATTCCAATGAGTAAAGCTCAGAAGAAGAAAGAAAGTGAATATAATGTTTTATGGTTTGGGCTGAATGCTCAAAACCGTGAATTTTTATATGAACGTATAAATAAAAGAGTTGATCTTATGTTTGAACAAGGTTTGATTAATGAAGCGAAGAAACTCTTTGAAAAATACGGAGAAAATAAAATTTTACTCGGTACAATAGGCTATCAAGAGTTATATCCATATTTCAATGGACAAAGTGATTTAGAAACAGCTTCAAATTTATTAAAACAGAATACCAGACGCTATGCAAAACGTCAGATAAGCTGGTTTAAAGCAAACCAAAATATTTATTGGTTTGATATTGAAAAAGAATCTTTAAAAAATATGATTATGTATATTACGAATTGTTATTAATTGTAAAGATAAATTTTATATAATAACAAATTTTTTTCTTTATAAACTTTAAGACTATACGATAAAAAAAGGTAATGCTAATGAACTTAAATGCAGTAAACATCCAGCCTATAACAAGGAAAAATAACAAATATAAAGCGGCCAAAACAGGTGCAGCCTTGACGGCAGGAGTTTTAGCTACTTCAACTGCAATTTCCTGGGTATCCCGTCCTAAAGATATGATGCAGGTTGTAAAAAATTGCGGTGGTAAGGGAAAATATGTACAAAAATATATTGTTGGTATAACTTTTTTAGCAGGGGTTGGGGCGCTTATTAATACTTTGCTTTCTAAGGTGGCAGAAAAAATTCAACCGAAGCATCCTCCAAAAGCTGCAAACTAATTCTTCTTTTCATATAATATAAAAAGGTCCTTATTCTACTATAAGGACTTTAACTTTTTTATAGACAAAAACTCCTCTCTATATAATAAAGAGGAGTTTTTTACATTCTTATTGTTCGGGATTTGAGAAGTTATTTGTAATTTGATAGATATAGTCAATAATTTGAGTAAAATATTCCAATGAAGAAGCTCCGTTTATTATGATATCCGAATTATCTTTTTTAGGAAGAATATATTTCTTTGAAGCTTCTCTTACATAAGCAAGTTGTTTTTTTGCATTTTCCTCATTTTGGTTTCTTGATGTTTGTGCTCTATATAAAAACCATTTTTCTTGAATTTCAGGTTCTATATCAACATAAAGCTTTATGTCAAACAAATCCGCAACTTTTCCATACATTGTTGCCATTCCTTCAACAACAATAATTTTTTGTGCTTTCTTTGGAATTGCATTTGGAACAACAACGCCGGTTCCATTTACTAAATATTGAGGTATTTTAACATCTATGCCTCTTGAAAGCTGCTCTAAGTCAATGAATAACTGTTCCATGTCAAAATTATTCGGTGAATCAACGTCATAACCGGATTCTAACAATTTATCAAAAGAACCATGTTTACTAATAAGAGCTGATATATCTCTAAAATAATTATCTGCACTCAAAATTTCAATGGGCATATCTAATCGTTCAGTAGCAAGTTTTATTGTGTTACATATTGTAGTTTTCCCGCTTGCTGACTCACCGCTTATTCCTATTAAAAAATGTTTTTCCGGATTATTTATTAATCTTTTAGTAAATTTTTGTATAAAATCAGGATGTATACTTTTAAATATCGGCTTATCGTTATTTTTATCATAGTTTAAAATTTGTTTGAATTTTGAATGCAAGTATATAGCCAAAAACTCTCTTCCTGATTTCGTAGAAAAATCCGGTTTTAAGATTTTATCATTTTTTGCTTTTTCTTTTTCTAATAGGGAATTCATACTGAGTGAAATACTCCAAAAAAAAATTTTTGCTATCTGGTTAAGATATATAAATTTTATTTTACTTTGTACACATGATTTTACATTAAACTTTTGGACAGTCAAATATATAGTTACAAATAGTAATGTAAAACTTTACATTACCGTTCAAAATATAGATGGGTAGCTATTCTTTATTTTAAAGGAGTGGAATATGAAAAGATTTTTGGAATTGTTTTTTATTTTATTTGTATTTTTAGGTTTGCCTATTTCTGCTTTTGCTTATTGTACAACAGGTTATGCCTGTTCTATTCAAGATATTGAAAAAATTCAAGCAGAGAGAAATAGAGCATTTTTAGCTGATATAGATAATTATTTCTCAAAGGAAATAAATGAAGATATTTTCTTTGGGAAAATATCTTCTTCAATAATCTATAATGATTTGTTTATTTTTAACACAATTGTTTAATAATTTTTTCTAATTCTTGTATTTTTTCTTCCTTGTCAGACTCAAAATATATCCTTAAAAGCGGTTCAGTACCGCTTTTTCTTATTAATATCCAGCTTTCATCTTCAAGATATATTTTTAATCCGTCCATTGTGTTTGATTCTGTTATTTTATATTCTCCTATTTTGGAGTATGTCTTGAATTTATTTATTATCTCTTCTTGTTTATCTTTTGATTCGAGTTGTAAATCTATTCTGTCATTTATAAATTTTCGATTTAATTCTGATAAAAATTCTTTATGAATCTCATATAGTTTTTTATTCTCGTAAGCCATCATTTCCATAATTAATAGATTGGCAAGTATTCCGTCTTTTTCCGGAATATGCCCTTTTATACTAAGACCGCCGGATTCTTCTCCGGCAATTATTATATCTTCCTTTCTCATAGCTGCACCAAGCCATTTGAAACCTACCGGTGTTTCTATAACATCAATACCTAGTTTTTTAGCATATAAATTCAGCATAGAACTTGCCCCAACTGTTTTTGCAAGTTTCCCGGAAAAATTTTTATTATTTACCAAGTGTTTTAAAAGCATCGCTATAATATCATTTGCATTTATAAAATTTCCTTTCTCATCGAAAACGCCGAATCTGTCACCGTCTCCATCATTACTTAATCCAATCAGACCATTTTCTTCGCATAATGCTTTTAGTTTTGGCAAATACTTCTCTTTTGGATCAGGCATGTAACCGCCAAAATTGATGTCTCTTCCTAAATTTTGTGAATTATTTTCAATTTCGTATTCATCAAGTATCCTTTTAAACAGAAATCCTGCAGCCCCATGGTGTCCATCATAGTTAATTTTAATATCAGAATCTTTTATCTTTTTTAGGTTAATAATATTTTCAATATGTTCTATATATTTATCTTCAAAAGAAACTTCTTTGTATGTTTTAGGATTATTTTTATGTTCAAATTCAATTTCTAAATTATCAGTAATCTCTTTAACCATATAGTCTTCTGCCGGCCCGCCATATGGTGGAATGAATTTTATTCCTAAATATTCAGGTGGATTGTGTGAGGCTGTTAACATTATCGCATAGGCATTTTCTTTTAATGCCGAATATGCCAATACAGGTGTGGCAATTATTTCAGAACTTACTTCAACATCAAATCCGAATGCAGATAATTTTCCTGCTATATAAAAAGCAAAGGTGTCGGCTTGATTTCTCGGGTCATATCCTATTAAGATTTTTTTCCCATATTTAGATTCTTTATATATATAATATGCAATTCCATTTATAACTTTATCTGTATTTTCATATGTGAAATCTTTATTTAAAATTGCTCGCCAACCATCCGTCCCGAACTTTATATTTGTCATAATTTACCCTTTTTGTTTATTTTATGTACAATTATTTATAATATTAATTTATTTTATTATATTCGATAAAGGTTTAGCAAATGTGTGAAAAATTAATTGAAAATATTTATTACTTAGGTCCTGATGGTTCAAATACTCATAATGCTATGCTTAAGTTTTTAGAATTGAGTTCAATTAAAGTTAATAATAAAATTGCACAAAAAAGTATAAAATCTGCTTTAGAAAATTTGGAAAAAGATTCAAACTCAATTTGCATCCTTCCTATTGAAAATTCAATAGAAGGAATTGTTAGAGAAACTATAGGTAATTTTTTAGATATAAAAGATGATAAAATCCAAATACAAGGGGAAATTACTTTGCCTATAAAACATATGCTTCTTTCAACATCCAAAGATAAAGTAACAATAAAAAAAATATATTCTCATCCTCAGGCATTAGCACAGTGTAGTAAGTTTCTTTATCAAAACTTTCCCGATTCGGAATTAAAAGAAGTTTCATCTACAAGTTATGCAGCTCAAAAAGTTTCAACTGAAAAAGATAATTCAATTGCTGCAATAGCAAATGAAACTTGTGCTCAGTTGTTCGATTTGAATATATTATCAAATGATATAAATGATGAAAAAGATAATAAAACAAGATTTTATATTTTGGGCAGAGGTGATTGTTGCAACGAAAATACAGGTAAAACTTCCATAATCTTGTCTACAAAAAATTATCCGGGTGCTCTTTGCGATGTTTTACAGATTTTTTCAAAGCATGGTTTGAATCTTACTTATATAGATTCAAGACCATCAAAAAGAAAACTTGGTGAATATTTGTTTTTTGTTGAAATCGATGGTTTAAAAACTGATGAAAATGTTAATATTGCTATAAATGAACTTATGAATTTTGTTGATTTCTTTAAAATATTAGGATCATTCAAAATATACAACTAAAAAGAGAAACTTATTAAAGTTTCTCTTTTTAGTTGTATATACTTTAAAATAATTATTTTACGAAATAATTGAATGTTTCAGCTGCTTTATCTGCTGCACTTGCTTTATCTGGATTATATTTGCCAATATTTGTTTTGAATTTATCCACAAATCTTTGTAATCTGGCTTCTCTTATATTTGTCAGAAGTTTACTATCTCTTATTTTTGTTAAAATTCCTTCTGCTTTTTCTTTTGCAACTATATATGTTTTTGAACCTGTAATTTTTTCCTTGATTCCTGTTTGTGCAAATTTATCAACAACTTCACCTGCTTTTTTATTTATAAAATTACCGGCTTTTTCTAAATAAGGTAAAGCTTTTGCTGCGAATTTATTAGTTTTTTCATTTACTGCAAATTTTCCACTTTTTGCACCTAATGCTAATGTTGTAGCTACTGCAGATGCAACAATTGCTCCTTTTATAACTGTTTTTGCAGCCTTTTTAACCGGACTGTATGTTTGAGCTGATTGTACTGGTTGTATTGACATTTTATAACTCCTAAATTTTATCTTCTACTAATTTAAAACATCTAAAAATAAAATTTGTTATGAATCTAATATTTGTAAATTAAATGTTACACTGTAATTTTATTATAAATATTTTTTCATGAGCAAATATTTGTATGTATTGTTACAAATATAAAAAGGAACTCCATTAGAGTTCCTTTTTTGAGGTAATTATTAATATTTATACTTTAAATTTTATTTATGCAGAAGCATTTGTTTTTGGCAATTTTTTTAAGACGAATTCTTTTAATTGTCCTGCTTTTTCAGCTATTTTGCCACCGGCTGTTTCTAAACCACTGAGAGCTTTCTTTATTGTTTCATTATTAACTTTGTCTTTTAAAACACCGATTTTTCCTTTTCCTAAAGCTAAACCGGTTGCAACTGCTGCTGCAAATACAACTAATCCTGCTATTTTTTTGCCTGTAGAGGATTTTTTCCTTTTTTCGTTATTTAAACCTGAAGCTGCTACAGGAGTATCTGCTTTTGTATATGCTTGCGGTTTTGCAAGTCTTTCTTGAAAACTTGATGTTGCTGCTGTACTTCTGAAACTTACTGAATTAATCATAATTACCTCCTAAACTTTTACGGTATCTTTATAAAACGTATGATTATATAAAATTGTTTATTTAAATTTGCAACATTTACAAAAATTTACATAAATCCAAAGTCATATCAAACACAAAATAAACCATTAGTATTATAGCATATATCAATGTATAAAAAAAGTTTTTGTAAATTTGGAATAAAAATTTTCGTAATGTACTCTTAATATATAGAGGGTTTTTAATTAATAATTTGTTAGCATTTGAGAGAGAGTTTCGGATTATGAGCATTACAAATACAATAAAATTAATGATAGATGAAAAATCGTATGGATATGCCAAAATATATTCATCATTATTAGCTGATGAATTTCAAAGGAAGAGAGCTTATGCTTCAATCTTGGCTTTGTATTCTTTTTTGAATATTTTAGAAAAAACACCGTGTGAAATACAAAAAGCAATGACTTTGTTTAGAAATCCGCTTATAAATGAACAGTATGAAATTGCAGATTTGTATGTTAACGGTTGGCATTTAGATGTTCGAATTGTTACAGGTGGCGATGCTGTATTAATACCCAAAATACATTATGATGCAGATATCGTTCCTGATTTCTATATTGTTATAAAAGTTGATTCGGAACTGAAAAATGCAGAATTAATCGGAATAGCTGATACTTCCAATATGGAAAAGGAAGCATTTGATTATCATTATTATAGTGTTGGATTTGATGCTTTAATATCTTATGATGATTTTCTTAAGAAGATTCAACAAAAGAAAGTTGTTAATTTCACAAACGAAGATCACGAACTTTTTAGAGAAAGTTATCTTGGTCTTATGGATAGTGAAATTGATAATCAAACTAAAAATAAAATTTTAAAGCATTTATTTGAATGTGATGAATGCAGAACAGAATTTTGTTGCTTCACAGGCTTTGAAATGGTTAGTTGCAATTCCGGTAAATACCCTGAACTGTTAGATGATCATACTTTAAATATTATTGGTTCTCAAAGTGTTGATGATAAGAAATATGAAGGCAAAGAAGAAACAATATATATCGGTGATAATTCAGAAGAAGAGGATGCTGGGGAAGAAACAGTCTCTGATATATTGGATGAATTATTTAATATTGAGGAAGATTATATTGAGGATACTGATTCTGTCACGGAAAAATCAATAGATAATGTTGTGACTTCCCCTAATATACAAGATGAAAAAGAAATACAAGTAATTGGAGATGTTTCAACAGAAAATTTGAATATAGATAAACAAAATGATGACTTGGAAATTATTGATGATTATACTTCTGTTGATACACCTCCGGAAATTACTTTAAACAATGATGAAATGGAGATTATACAAGAGGATGTATATTCAGAATTATCTTTAAAGTCTGATATTGAAGTTATTGGTGCAAATACTACAGATGAGTTGGCTGAAAAGGAAGACATGGTCTTGCTTGACAGTTCTGTAGATTCAGACTTGATTACAGAGGATACGGGAAATCTTCAACTGGGAAATGAAGATAATATTCAAAAAGTAATAGTAGATTATGATGAGAATAACAAACCTGTATATTCATATATAACGCCCGTAAATCAAGATGAAGCTGAGAATATTACATCAGAAATAGAACCAATTGATGATGATATTTTATCTGCTACAGATGATATTGAATATGAAGTAGATTCATATGGGGAAGGTGAACAAACAGAAGATTTAGCAGATGAAAAAATATATTCAGAAAACGAAACTATAGATGATACTTCTCAAGATAATGATTTTGCTGAATCTAAAGATGAGTTTGTTGTAGATATAGATGATAATAATTCACAATTAATTAATGAAGAAAATGATATTGATGTATCTGACATGAATGAAAACTATAAAACGGAAAAAACATTATCATCTGATGATGAAGAGCTTCCAGGAACAGATGAAACTCCTCAAAAATACGAAGAGTATAAAGACGATGATTCTGAAAATGTTGAAGAATATGAAGAATATAAAGATGATGATGCAGGAAAAACAGAAGAATATGAGGATTATAATGAAGATGACCAAGAGTATGATGATGACGAGGAGGTAGAAATACCGGAAGAAAAAATTTCAAAAGGTTCATCAAAAGTTGCATTATTAGTACTTTCAATAGTTGTCCTAGTCTCTTTTATAGGCGGCGGAGCATTCTTTTTGTTAAAGAATAAATCTAATACGGAAGTTGCTGCTTCTGATAAACAAAATGATAGTAATGTAATAGAAATCCAAAATCAGCAACAAGCAAACGATATGTTTGAACAACCGATTGAGACAGGTAGTTCTGAACAGGGTACGAACACAGTTAATGCCGATAATATTGCATCTCAACCGCCTGTAGAAAATCCGATGACCGATAGTATGCCGACTACAGGTACTATTGCAGTTCCTCCGTTAACGGAAAGTGATTTAATAAAGCCAACAGAAAGACAAAGTCATGGTGATGTAAATAAAGCAATAGCAAATGCTTTTGCTCAAAACGGTAGCGGTGTATCTTTGAGAGGCTTAAATTGGTTCTGTACTTCTGAATTATTTAGTGACAGAATATTTAAAAACTATCTTCAGAATTTGGACAATACATTAAAACAAAATCTAAAAAATAATATTCTAAATGCTACACAAACGCCTCCCAAAGATACAGTAGCTGCAAAGTTTGCTGTAGATAATAACGGTAATTTGCAGAAAGTTATAATTTCAGAATCAAGTGGTTTGGAAGAAATTGATAATATTGTGTTACAAAGTATTAAAGAAAGTTTTGAAGGTGAAAAGAGCATGATACTCAATGATAGCGCCCTTAAGTCTGATATGTATTACCTAAAAGTAGTAATAAAATTATAATTTATGTTATTATATTGAATGGGTATGCGAGATTAGAGAAAAAGACTAGTGCTTTTAGTTGAGGAACAAAGATCATTAATAGAAAAATTTGTGAAGGCTAATAAAAATTTTCAAGGCAATGAAGATTTGTTTGAGGATTTTTGCAGTGAAGCTTTTCAAAAAACTTACATGATATTTAATTCATCATCAAATATTCAGAAAATTGAAAATTATGTATCAAAAGTAGTCCATACTTCTATTCTTAGTGTACTTAAAAATTCCGGCAGAGTTAGAAGAACTAATGATGGATTTGTGCCAACTAAAGAAATTAAAGTTCCGGAATTTAGTTCCAGTGTTAAAATTAAACCGCAACCATTAGGTCCTTCTTTTATTTTGGATTTCCCGGATCCTAAGGAAACCGCAGAAGAAATTCTTATTACTAAAGATTGTTTACAGAAAATAGCTGATGCTGTTTGTATAATCCATAAAGAAGTTCCGTCTCAGCTGTTTTTAGATATTTTCTATTGGAGATATATGAAAGGGCAAAAACAAGCAGATATAGCTAAAACTTTGAATTTGTCACAATCAGAAGTGAGTAAAAGATTAATGCAACTTTCTAAATTAATAAGTAACTTCTTAGACGGTGGTAAAAGTTAGGTTGAACTATGATTTGTCGCAGATGTGGTGCAGAGTTACCTGACAATGCAATAAGATGTAGTAATTGCGGAATAAAAGTTAATATGTATTGTCCTGAATGTAGGACAATTAATTCTTTTGGCTCAAAATCTTGTAAAAACTGCGGGTTTGAGTTACTTAAACCTTGCCCTGTATGTGGTAGTTTTAATATTTATTCGGCTACAGAGTGTCGAAAATGTCATACTTCCTTGGAAAAATACCAACCACAGTCTAAAGATAATTTGAAAGTAGATTCTGATTTTGAAGTTGTAAGTTCTTTTAGTTCTCAACAATCTTCTTATATTAATAATGAAATTATTAAAAATCCTGAAAAGTTTGATAATGAGCCACAAACAACAATAGAAGATGAAATCCCATTCGTGGAACCATTAGTAGACGAATTAAATGATGATGGTTTGGAAAAAATATTTAATATAGAAAATGAAAACGTTATAGAAAAAGATTCTATTGAGGAAAATGAATCAGACAATAAGGAAAATTTGCAAAGTGATTCTTCTATAGATGAAGAAAATGATATTTTGACAGAAAATATTGAGGTGGAACAATTAACTGAAGAATATGATTCTTCGGTAGAAGAGAGTTTAAATGGTATAGATACAAATAATCAAAATAATACAGAAGATGAAGAGGCAAAAGAATATACTGATAAAAAAGAAGGTGAATTTGTTGATATTCAGCAGGATGCTGTTTTTAAAACAATTAACCTGATAAAGAATTCACTTGTCAAGCATATAGTAGCCATAAATGGTGTTGAGGGTAGCGGTAAATCTGCTGTTTTAAAACAAGTTGCCGATAATCTTTCAACTAAAGGGTTTCTTTCTTTATATGGTAGTTGTACTCCTCTTGTCCAGATAACAAGTTTTGGTTTTTTTCAAGATGCATTTCTTCGAATTATGGGATTTCCTCCATATACTAACAGCACTGAATCTTTTATTAAGGAATTTAAAAAAAGTAATTTTTCCAAGGTTTTTAGTTTTTTGAGCGGTAATGAACTTACTTCTTTTTTGAATATTTTTTATCCTTCTCAAAAAGATAATTTTGAGAATATACTTGAAAATAAACAGAGAATGTTTTCTATATTAGAAAAAGTTATTAAATCTTTTCTTGTTAATAATAACTTAATAATTTCAATCGATAATTTTGAACTTTTGGATGGAGCCTCATATGACTTTATTATTCATATGATGAAGAAAGGATTTTTTAATAACAGATTAAAACTTTTGGTTGCATATCAGGAAAATAAGTCTATTCAAAGTTATTTTGATATGTCAGAGCTTGATGAAAATATGTTTGAAACTATACTTATAAAAAAGTTTTCAAAGGAAGATTTAATTAAGGCTGTAAGTAAAAGTACTTATATTAAAATCGATGAAATATTTAATAAAGAACATTTAGATGAATTAGTGCAAAAATCAGATGGTAACGCAATAAGAATGGAACAAGAGGTTGCTTTATTGTTTGATTCCGGTTATATTTCATTAAAAGATAATGATATTCTAATTAATGAAAAAAATAAACCTGAGATTAATCCCGTTTCATTTGAAGAATTAATAAAACTTAGATTGAATTTTCTTAATCCAAGCGCTAAAAATGTACTATTTATGGCTGCAATAATGGGGTACCGTTTTGCGACAAGTATTTTATGCTTAGCTGTCACAATGCCGGTTAATAAAGCAGAGAAAATGTTAGATTATTTAATACAAGAAATGTTTATTCAAAAGGTTGACAATTATACCTGTGAATTTAAGAGTCTTACATTATGGAAATTAATATATCAAGAAGCAAAAACAGATTTATTGTATAAAGAAAATTCAGAAAGACTTTATCTATCTTTAAAGCCTTTGATTCTTTCAAGTAACTTACAAAAACTAATATCTTGTACTTCTGCGATTTCTAAAAATGAAGCATTTTTAATATGGCAAAGTACTGCAAGTATTACAGCAAAACTTGGTGATACAAACTTATATGTTATTGCTCAGAAGCAATGTTTGAAGATACTTGAAGAACAGGATATTGCTGATTCAGAGCTTGTTAAAACTCAAATATATGAAGAAATAGGAAAGCTTTTATGTGAAAAGTCTCCAAATGAGGCTGTGACTTATTTGGCAAATGTTTTAGATTTCGAGATAAAGGAGTCGAATGTAAAAAAAATTATAGATTTATCAGGTTATTTTATAAAAAGTTGTTATTTAACAGGCAATTATTTTGGTGTTGCAGAGGCTGTTGATACAATTATAAAATCTTTAGACTCATTGCAGGTTAATGTTTCCGAACTTGATAGAGCTCTTATTATTACGAGAAAATTAAAAGCTCTATTGAATATTGGTAATAGTGAACAGATTATAAATCTTGTAAATGAAGATATTATTCCAGCTTTGGATAAAGCACTTAATTTAAAACAAATGGATTCTTCATATAAAAATATAGTTATACATGCTTGGTTAATCTCTAAGATTTCTTTGGCAAAAGCATATTCTCAACAAGGTAATAATCAAGTTGTTAATACTATTTCTGAAATAAGAGAATTTATTGAGAAGTATAATTATAATACCGCATATTATTTAACACAAGTTGATATTATTGAGGCTTTTTCAAAAACGATATTGGGTGATATTAATAAATCCAATGAAATGTTGAATAATATAGCAAATTCTTATAAAAATAAAAATATGGAAAAAAGTCTTCTTGCTGAGTGGAATCTGGTTAATATAATAAATAGAGTGCTTGCAGGACAAAAAAATGATTTAAAAGTAGATTTATTCGAACTAGCTGCATATACGAACAATATAAATGAACATTTCATAAAAAATATTATTAAATTAATACTTGGTGCTGTTATAAAGGAAGAAGGCAATACTATCAAAGCATTGGAAATATATAATGAAGAAATTACATATTTTGCGAAAGAAAAAGTTGCAATTGGTGCACTATTATCTTGGGCTTTAATAGTTAAGTTGTCAATGGAGACGGGAGAGGATGATAAGGCTTTAAATACTGCAACAAAATCACTTGAGATTGCCCAAAGCCCTAAAATAAATAATTATTTCTTTATCATATATTTCCAAAAATACCTGGCGGAAATATATCAAAAGAAAGGGGATTTAGTTGCTGCTAAAATGTATTTGGAAAAATCAATTATGCTTGCTAAACAGTTCGATTTAAAATATCAATTAATTGAACTTTATATTGCTTATGCAAAATATACGGAAGAAGTTATGAAGTCAAAGCATATATATTCTTCAGAAAATGTGAGAACTGCTTCCGAGTTATATAATAAAGCTGTTCTTTTAGCAAAAGAGTTAAGATTGTCTAATATGGTTGAACTTGCAACAAGGGAACGCTCAGGATTTAAAACATTCTGCCAACTTAATTCAATTGAAATTTAGCTATCTTATTTCGACAGTTTGTATATATTGTTTTAATATATTGATTATTTGTCCAAACTCTTCATCTGTGTAGTTTCTTTCGTTAATTAGTGTTTTGTCGTTTATTTCTGATTGAACAACAAATTTTTGCAGATAGTATTTTTTTGCATTTTTAATAAGATTTCCTATTTTTTCAAAATCTTCAATTTGAATTTGTACCGGAAGAACTGTTGTTCTGAACTCGTAATCTATATTTGCATTCATTATTATATCTATACTTTGTTTAATCTTATTTGTATCAATTTCTTTTCTTGTAATTAGTGAATATTTATCTAATGGACCTTTTATATCCATTGCAATGTAATCAATTAAATTATGAGACATCAGTTTTTCAATTATTTCAGGCTTATAGCCATTAGTATCAAGCTTAACAAGAAAATTCATTGATTTTATTTGTCTGATAAATTCTTCAATGTCAGGTTGAAGTGTGGATTCTCCTCCTGTTATAACAACTCCATCCAATTTTCCTTGCCTTTTTTTTAGAAATCCAAGAAAGACATCCGGTTTATAGATGTCTTTCTTGTCCTTTGAATTTAATAATCCTGGATTATGACAGTACCCGCAATTAAAGTTGCATCCTTGTGTGAAAACTATTGCACTTATTTTATCCGGATAATCAAGTAAAGATGTTTTTTGAATACCGCCGATTAAAAAGTGCATTTGCATCTTTCTTCATCAATTACAAAGGTCTTTCTTACTTTAAATTCAGCTTGTTTCCCTTTATTCCATTGACTTATTGGTCTTATATAGCCGACAATCCTTGAATAAATTTCGCATTCACTTCCGCAGTCAGGACAAGTTTGATGTTCACCGGGGATATATCCATGGTTTTCACAAATACTGAATGTTGGCGAGAATGTAAAATAAGGAAGTCTGTAATTTGTGCATACCTTCTTTACAAGATTTTTCATTGTTGTTGTATTAGATAGTCTTTCTCCTGCAAAAATATGTACGACAGTTCCACCTGTATATTTTGTTTGCAGTTCATCTTGTAAATCAAGCAGCTCAAATATGTCATCTGTATAATTTACAGGTAAATGTGTTGAGTTAGAATAATATGGATCAGCCCCGTTATCATATTCTTTTTCATTCGCACATATTATTTTCGGTGTATTTCTTTTATCTAATTTTGCTAATCTGTAGCTTGTACCTTCTGCAGGTGTCGCTTCGAGATTGTAATTATTACCTGTTTCAATTTGATATTCTTTTATTTTATCTCTCATGAAGTCCATAACACCTAATGCAAAAGTTTGACCTTCTTCTGTATCTAGTCCTTTGCCGAATAAATTTAAGCAAGCTTCGTTCATGCCTATTAAGCCGATTGTTGAGAAGTGATTTTTCCAATATACATTAAATCTTGCTTTTATGTCTCTTAAATAGAATTTTGTATATGGATATAAACCGTTGTCTGTTAATTTCTCCAGAAGTTTTCTCTTTATTTCCAAAGAATTTTTTGCGATTTCCATTCTGTCTGCAAGTAATGATAAAAATTCATTTTTATCTTTTGCTAAGTATGCAATTCTTGGAAGATTCATTGTTACAACACCAATTGAACCTGTTAATGGATTTGAACCGAATAAACCTCCGCCTCTATATTCAAGTTCTCTGTTGTCAATTCTTAATCTACAACACATTGAACGTGCATCTTCAGGATTCATATCTGAATTTATGAAATTAGAGAAATATGGAATGCCATATTTTGCACTCATTTCCCATAAACCTTCAATATTTGGATTATCCCAATCAAAGTCTTTAGTAATATTGTATGTAGGAATAGGGAATGTGAATACTCTACCGGAACTATCTCCAGCCATCATTACTTCAAAGAATGCCTTATTAATCATATCCATTTCTCTTTGGAATTGTGAATATGTTTCTTCTTTGTATTCACCGCCTATTATTACAGGTTGATCTGCATAATAAGATGGTACATTTAAGTCCATTGTAATATTTGAAAATGGTGTTTGGAAACCGACTCTCGTTGGTACATTCATATTAAATACAAATTCTTGTATACATTGCTTAACCTGCTCATAGGTTAAGCCGTCATATCTTACAAAAGGTGCAAGCAGTGTATCAAAGTTTGAAAATGCTTGAGCTCCGGCACTTTCGCCTTGCATTGTATACAAGAAATTTACCATTTGCCCTAATGCTGTTCTAAAATGTCTTGGTGGTGCACTTGAAACTTTCCCTTTTACTCCTTTAAAACCTTCCATTAAGAGGTCTTTTAAATCCCATCCTACGCAATATACAGATATTATATTTAGGTCATGAATATGAATATCACCATTTTGATGTGCTTCTTTTATTTCTTTGGGATAAATTTTATTTAACCAGTAATTTTTGCTTATATTTGATGCAATATAATTGTTCAGACCTTGGATAGAATAAGACATATTTGAATTTTCATTGACCTGCCAATCAAGTTGTGAAAGGTAATCGTCAACCATATCGATGTTAAGCCCTGCCGCAAAGTCTCTGATTCTTTTTCTTTGTTCTCTATATAATATATATGCTTTTGCTGTTGCAGTGTAACCGAAAGAATACAGTGCAACTTCAACCGCATCTTGAACTTCTTCAACTGTTGGCGCTTTTAGGTTCGACTCTTTCTTGTTTGCAATTTCTTGCGCCATTAGCACAACTTTTCTTGTTACATTGGCGGCTTCTTTCTCTCCGAATTCTTTTGTTACTTTCGCAGCTTTTAAAATTGCTGTTTCAATCTTGTTCGCGTCAAAACTAACGATTGCCCCGTCTCTTTTTACAATCTTATCCATGAAATCTCCTCAAATACTTTTATCCCGATTATTCCCCAAAAAAATCGTTGCATAGTTCAATGCATGTTCTATTGTCCTCTTTTTATAAAGTCTATTTATCATAGTCTTTTTTTTTAACTTTGTAAATATATCAGAGGTATATATTATATTTTTAAAATATTGATATTTAGATTAAGTTTAAAAAATATGATAAGTGGTATTAGTTTTTTTTAAACATGTTTTTACAATATTTTATATTTAAAAAAGTCAAATATTTAACTATTTTTATTGATATATTTTTTTATACATATGGTAACTTCTGAAAACTTTTTTTACATAGTTTTGAGTTTCTTCATAAGGAATTTCTTCTATAAATTCGTCATAGTCACTTATTCCGTATTTTTTCATCCAACGTCTTACAGAACCTTCTCCGCCATTATATGCAGCAACAACCATTAAATCATCATTAAATTGTTCTTTTAAATATTTTAGATAATTACACCCTATGAACATATTTATTCTTGGATTTTCTATATTTTGAAGATTATTTATATCCGATGTTAGCTTTGAAATCATATAATTTGCTGTTTGCGGCATAAGCTGCATTAAACCGATAGCACCTGTCGGACTTTTTGCATATTCATTGTAGTAACTTTCTTCTCTTATAATAGCTGCTATTAAAAATGGATCTAATTCTAATTTTTCACCCGCAATGTTTATTTCTTTCACCCAATGTCTTGGATATGCCAATTTATATGAGGCACTTATAAATGGTGGTTTTATATCCATCTTGTCTAATTCATCTCTTGCCAAAACTATAGATTGAGCTTTTTTATCTCTCTTTAGTGCGAACCAACTTTCTACAATGGGATTATTAAAATTAGCATCAGCCCATATTTCATAATCTCCCATTTCGAATAAAGTATTAATCAATTTAATATCTTTTATTTCAAATTTTGATATAGAAATAGGAAATTCTATTTCTTCATTTTGTTCTGATATTTTATTTCTTTTATCAGAAGTCCAAAAGTTATTTTTCTTATTTAATAAATCTTCAGCTCTTAGACCATAGTAATTGTCAGGATATTTTGAATTGAGTTTTGATAAGTAATTATGAGCTTCGGACAATTTGTTTTGTTTTATTGCCGTTTTAGCAAGCCAAAAAGCCATCTTTGGTGTAGATTTTATATTCCTGTATGTTTTTATGTGTTGTATTGCTAATTTTTCAGCATTTTCATAATCTTTCTTTTTATATTTATCCCAAAATACGTTCCATAAAGCATCAGGTGCATATTTACTTTCAGGATACTTTTGTATTATTTCGTTATATAGAAGGTTCGCTTTTTCTGCAGAAGATATCTCTGCTATTCTATAAAGAATATAGTCTTCTCCTTTTAATGATTTTTCTTTTACTAAATTATAGATTTGTAACCAGTTCTTTTTCTGTGAACCAATAAGGTAAGATGCATATATGTCATATATTTCATGCAAATTATCTTCTTCTGAAAAAGAAGCATATATAGGTAAACCGCTTTCTATTAATTTTTTTGCAATTACTTTGTTCCCTGCATAATGATTAGAAAGTACAAAATAATCCCAGCAATTTACAATTGGAATTTGTGATAAATATTCCATTGCTTTTTTGTATTTCTCGTTTTTATAATATGCTTTACCTAATAATAATTTATCTTTTGAAGTTAGTTCTATATTGAGAGATGACAATTCCTCTGCGGCAGGTAAAATATATGATTTATTCAACGCTTTATCTGATAGCGCATATTCCAAATATCCTTTAAAGTATTCATATGCTTTATCTTTGTTATTATTCTTTTCTATTAGACCGAGATAAAAAACTTCTTCGGTCCCTAAGTTATTTGTTTGCTTATATAATTCTTCAAATTGAGTTTTAGCTTTTGTATATTGCTTTGAGTAAAAATAGCTTTTACCAAGATTTAATTTTGCTTTTATTTCGAAAATAGAATTTGGTAATTTTTCTAAAAATAATTCATATTTCATAACAGCAGTTCTGAAGTCGCCTAATTTCTGTGCACTTTTTGCCTGTTTATATAATGCTGCAGGGTATAACGGGCTAATCCATTTTATTTTTCCAAAATTATAATATGCATTTGAGTAATCTCCGTCGTTATAAAAATGAACACCTTGTTTATAGTATAGCGGAGAATTTTGAGTTATCTTATCATTGTATATAAGTACTGTTATAACACAAGGTACAACTATAATTAATATTCCGATTATATATTTAAGATATTTCATAAACTATTCTTTAAATTCCTTTTAATTATATATTATAAAATGTAAGTTTTGTTTTATACAACAATAACTCTGTTTCTTCCTGTTGTTTTTGCTTCATACAAGGCTTTATCTGCTTTTTGTGAAAAGGTATTTGCGCTCATTGTATTATTGTATTCGCATACACCTATACTTGCAGTTACTTTTATATAGGATATACCATTTATCTCTGCTTCTTTTATATCCATTTTGGATTCTTCTATGACTTTTCTTAATCTTTGTGCAACTGATGTTGCTTCTGCAAGTTTTGTTTGTGGGAGTATTATAAAAAATTCTTCGCCGCCGTATCTGCAAGCTATATCATATTCTCTTATTTCATTTTTTATAACTTCTGAAACTTGCTTTAATACGCAATCACCTGCTGCGTGTCCATAGGTATCATTTACCTTCTTGAAATAATCTACGTCAATCATCATACAGCATAATGGAATATTATTTCTTTTACTGTTTGATACTTCTTGTTTTAATCTTATTTCAAACTGTCTTCTGTTATTTAAGCCTGTTAATGCATCTAATGTTGCATATTTTAATACTTCTGCATATACATTTGCTCTATGTATTGTTAGACCTGATTGTCTTGTCAATTGTGTAAGGTAATCTATATCTTTTTGCAGAAGTTTTTCTATATTGCTATATGCTACAATTGCCCCTAATATATTTTCTTCGCTTATAAGAGGGAAAACACCTATTTTACTATTTTCAGATAATATAAACTCTGTAGTTTGATTTATTTTTTCCAATAATTTATATACATTTTCATCTTTGCAAGCATTGGGCCATACAAGTTTATATTTGTCTTCTTTGTATATAAATATATATATTAAATGTGAGGTCATAAATCTGTCTATCATTTCTCCGATTAATGGAATAATATATGATAGTTCATATTGGCTTTCTATTATCTTAGCTATGTCCTTCATTGCTTTATAGAAGTTCAGGCTTATTTCCATTTGCTCATTTAATATATAGTTTATAATTGCACCTGATATTAACTTTGATGAAATATTCAAAATGGTAAAAAATTCTTTTGTAAATGCATTTTTTTCTGTATAGATATTCATTAATCCAAAAACTTCGCCGTTTGAAACAAGCGGATACATTATATTATTTTGTTCTGATTTTAATTCAAGTATTCTGTATTGTTCTTCTTCGTTTAAATCACAGTCAAATTCAGATTCATTAAAGAAAAATTTTGTTCCCTCTGTAATTGCAAGACTTCCGTATATTGTATTTATTCCTTTCTCCTTGATATCACTATCAAAAAGTTTCCAGTCACATACAAAATCTCTTAAAGCCATATTATTATTATCCCATATTACAAATTCGGCTTTGTCTATATTGAGATATGCTCTGAATAGTTTGTTTATCTCGCCAATTGTATTTGATGGTGAGATTTTTTTAGTTAATATGCTTGATAGTTTATTTAAAAAATCTATATTTTTTTCTTTTTGCAGCATTTTAAGTTTCTTCAAATCTTTTGCCGTAGGTACATTTTAAAAGGTCATTCATTTTAAAATTTTTCTGTTTTGATACGATAACTTTTCCGTGTGAATAAGTTATATCTTCATCTTTTAATGCAGTTATTTCATTTCGTTCTTTTAGATATTCATAATCGCCCTCGTTGAGAATTCTTCTTTTTATTTCATTTATTATACCGAATATATATTTATTCTTTGAGTCATTGCCATAATAGTCAAGCAATATTGTAGTTCTCTCTAATTCTGTAAGAGCTTCTTTATTTAGATTCATAGTTCTTAGAAGAAGTGCAAAATTATAATGTGCTTCAAAACTGTCCGGTTTTATATTTATTGCTTTACAGTATTCATTTGCGGCTGAATTATAATCTCCTAAAAGATGATTTGTTAGTGCTAAATTGTAAGTATTATCATAATTATCTTTTAAATATTTTTCAGCATTTTTATATGATTCTTTTGCTTTTTTTAAGTATTTTATTGCTGTACTTGATTTATCTCCCATATATACAGCTTTACCTCTGTAAGCTAATCCCATATTGTAGTATGCAAGGCCTTTATTCTCTTTTGTTGTTTTCTTATTGTTATATACAAATGGAATATTTATTATAAATGGGCTTGTATTTACTATTCTTCCATATTCTTGAATGGCTTTGTCATAGTCTGCCATTTTTTCGGATAAGATTATTCCTAAATCCATTCTGCAAACCATAAAATTGGGACTGTATTTTAAAGCATTTTCATATGCATTTACTGCTTCATAATAATTTTCAAAACTTACATATATATTCCCCAGATTACAGCTGGCTCTTGAGTGACCCGGATAATTTTTTAATGCAATCTTATAGTTATCAATTGCTTTTTGGTATTTCTTATTTTTATATGCTTTGTCTCCTTTGTGGACATAATAAAAACCTATACATTTATGATATTGTACAAAATACCAATCCCGGCAAAAATATAGAGAAAGAAAAAATGCAACCATAAGTATGGATAAAATGATTTTTGTTATTCTTAGTTTTAAAAGTTTTATTATTAAGTTCACACCATACCTCATATTTATAGCCATATCGTGCATATTTAAAGATGCACGATATGGCTGTTTCAATATTACTATGTATCAATATTTGTCGCATATACTGCGTTGTTCTCGATGAATTCCCTTCTCGGTTCAACATTATCACCCATTAATACATCAAATAATTGATCAGCAAGCATAGCATCTTCTATTGTTACTTTTAACAGTGTTCTGTTTGCAGGATCCATTGTTGTTTCCCATAATTGTTGAGGCATCATTTCTCCTAAACCTTTGAACCTTTGTATTCCAACGCCTTTTTTGCCTCTTTCTTCTATGATTCTTTGAAGTTCAGTGAAAGAAGTTATTTTTATGTCTTCTGAACCTGTATTTAAATTTAATGATTTTTCTTCTTCAAACAAGAAGTTTCTGATTAACGGATATGTAGATTTTATCCTGTTATATTCTGAAGATTTAATCATATTTTGAGTAATAGCAACAGGATCTATACCCTCTCCTAAATCTACTTTTATTGTATATTTACCTGTTTCAATATTTTCTTTTAAAGAAACAGAATAATCTTTTGCTTCCACAATTCCGTAATTTTCAGCATGGTCTTTTACATAGTGTTGCAAATATGCTGTTATTTCTTCCATTCTTTCTTTGTTATCAAAGTCTTCAGGTTTTATTTCTGCTCTTACAAGGCCTCTTATTACTACAGAAGGAACTGCATTAATAATTGGGCTGTTAAATGAGTTATAATATCCTGACATATTTCCTATTAAACTTACAAGTTCACTATTCGCAACCACTTTGTCCTTTGAATTATCGCAAAGAGTTAAACCTGTAGTTCCTCTTTCTCTTAGAGTTTTATCTAAGGCTCTGTCATCATATAGATATTCTGATTGTTTACCTATTGTGAGTTTATATAAAGGTGGCTGTGCTATGTAAACGTAACCATTATCAATTAATGGTTTTGCATATCTAAAGAAGAATGTTAATAAAAGGGTTCTAATATGTGCACCATCAACATCAGCATCTGTCATAAATATAATTTTGTGATAACGAAGTTTTTCAATATTAACATCATCTTCGTTTTTGCTTATGTTAATACCAATGGCCTGAATTAATGATTGAATTTCGTTATTGCCGTATATTTTATCAAGCCTTGCTCTTTCTACGTTAAGGATTTTACCGCGTAGTGGAAGAATAGCTTGGAACATCCTATTTCTGCCTTGTTTAGCGCTGCCGCCTGCAGAATCACCCTCAACAATATATAATTCACATTTTTCAGGTTCTCTATTTGAACAATCTGCAAGTTTCCCGGGCAGTGTTGAATTTTCAAGAGCTGATTTTCTTCTTGTTAAATCTCTTGCCCTTCTTGCTGCTTCACGGGCTCTTTGTGCTTGAAGGATTTTTTCTATAATCAGTTTTGCTGATTTTGGATTAAATTCAAGCCATTCTTGGAATTTTTCTCTGACAACATCATTAACGGCACTTTGTGCTTCTGTGTTCCCGAGTTTCTCTTTTGTTTGTCCTTCAAATTGAGGTTCACCAAGTTTTACACTTACAATTGCGGTTAAACCTTCTCTTACATCATCACCTGAAACATTTGGGTCTGAATCTTTTATAAGGTTATTTTTTCTTGCATAATCATTTAGTACACGCGTTATTGCGTTTCTGAAACCTGTTAAGTGCGTACCGCCTTGATGCGTATTAATGTTGTTAGCAAAGCTTAATACCGATTCATTATAAGCATCTGTATATTGAAGTGCTATTTCAACTGCAATTCCATCAACGGTTTTATCCATATATACAGGTTTTTCAAACATTACATTTTTATTTTTATTTAAGAATTCAACATAGCTTCCAATTCCGCCTTCATAGTGAAATTCTTCTGTTTTTTCTGTTCTTTCATCATTAAATGTTATTCTTAATCCTTTGTTCAAGAAAGCCATTTCCCTTAAACGGTTAGAAATAACTTCCGCATCCATAACAGTTGTTTCTTTAAAAATTTCAGGGTCAGGCCAGAAAGTTGATTTTGTACCTGTTTTATCTGTTTCTCTGACTTTCTCAACAGGACCGGTTGGTTCGCCTCTCATATATTCTTGGCGATGAACATAGCCTTCTCTTGAAACTTCTACAACCATTTTTTCTGATAGTGCATTTACAACAGACGCACCTACTCCGTGAAGTCCGCCTGACACTTTGTATCCGCCGTCTCCAAATTTACCGCCGGCGTGAAGTACTGTATGTACAATTTCTAGTGCTGATTTTCCTGTCTCAGGTTTTATTGCAACCGGAATACCACGTCCATCATCTTCTACTGTTACACTTTCATCTTTATTTATTGTTACTTTTATATGTTTACAATATCCTGCTAAAGATTCATCGATAGAATTATCTACAATTTCATATACACAGTGATGAAGCCCTCTTTGGCTGGTTGAACCGATATACATACCCGGTCTCATACGAACGGCTTCTAATCCTTCCAAAACTCTTATATTACTGGCATCATAATTATTATTTGTTTCTGTTGTCATGCTTTAAACCCCAACTCTACTCGTCGTTAATATTGTACTACAAAAATTACCTCAATGCCATTTTATTACTATTACTTAACTGTTTATAAAAATGTTAAAACGGGGAATTAAAAAATTAGTAATTTAAACAAGGAGAAAAGCTAAATAATGTTATTTAAAAGAAAATGTAAAATCACGTTTATAAGACACGGAGCCACAATAAATACAGAAGAAAATCGTTTCTTTGATGATGAGAATTATCCTGCTATAAATGCCAATGGTAAATATGAAATTGAAAAGATTTCACAGTGGGTTTATAATAAAGGGCTTAAAATCGATAAAATATATGCAAGTTCTGCTTTAAGAACTGTTCAAAGCGCACAAATTTTATCTGATATTTGTGAACATGATTTTGAAATTTTGCCTGATTTGTCAAACAGAAAATCAGGTGAGTGGAGTGGTTTGTCTTTTGAAGATATAACTGTAAAATATCCTAATTTGCTTGATAAGTTTCATGAAGATCCGGAAAATTTCTGTCCAAAAGGTGCTGAATCTCTTGATAGTTTTAACAAAAGAGTTGATAAAGTCCTAAATAAAATTATTGCTGATAACTTACATAAACGCTTGATTATTGTCACTCATGGCGAAGTAATTCAAGCAGCTGTTGCAAATGCTTTGAATATTCCGCATAATAGTCAGTTTAAGCTATATGTGCCTACAGGCAGCGCTACTCAAATAAGTTATTTTGAAGATTTTGCCAGTTTGGTGTATTATTCTTATATTCCTATATAAGAGGTAAATTATGAACTTTTTAAATATAAAAACTGAAGAAGAAGTAAAACAGCTAGCTCAATTGACTTCTGAAATTTGGCACGAATATTGGCCTGTAATACTTTCTGATGAACAAATTGATTATATGATTGATAAATTCCAATCCTATGCCGCTATTAAAGAACAATTGGAAAATGAAAGATATATCTACAATATTTTGGAAGATAACGGTAATATAATAGGTTATTTTGGCGTTTCTATTAAAGATGATTACCTTTTTCTTTCAAAACTATACATAAAGAAAGATTTTAGAGGTTTAGGTTGTGGAAAAGGAGCTTTTAATAAAATTAAACAAATTGCTCTTCAACACAATAAAAAATCTATTCAACTTACTGTAAATAAAAACAATTTAAATACTATTAAAGCCTATGAAAAATGGGGATTTCATACAATTGATTCCGTTGTTACCGATATAGGAAAAGGCTTTGTTATGGATGATTATATTATGGAGTTTAAATTATAGAAAAATTAATCCTAAACTCATAATTAACATTCCAGATACGATACCAATAATTACGTGATGGTTTTCACCGTATTCTCTTGCTAAAGGTAACAATGTATCAAATGAAATATATACCATTATACCAGCGACGGCTGCAGTCATTATGCCTATTGCTTGATCCGGCATTATTGTTCTTAAAAGCAAAACTCCGATTAATCCGCCTATAGGTTCAGATATTCCTGATAGAAACGTATATAAAATAGCTAATCTTTTTTTACCTGTAGAGTGAAAAATAGGAAGTGCTATAGCTATTCCTTCTGGAATATTGTGTATAGCAATTGCTATTGCAACGGGGATACCCAATCTTAAATCTTGGCTGGATACTAAAAATGTTGCGATACCTTCAGGGAAATTATGCAATGTCACCGCAAGTGCGGTAATTAACCCTGCTCTTCTTATTTTTTGTCTTTGACATTTCTTTGATGTATTTAAAAAGTCTGATTCAATATGATCAGGTATAAAATAGTCTATGAGAATTGCAATAATGATACCAAATAAGAAACCAATAAACGCTAATACTTTTGATGGGATTGAACTATAAAAACTGCTTAGCATTTGCGGTGCTTCATTCATAAGTTCGCTTAGACTTATATAAACCATTACGCCGGCAGAAAAGCCTAAACCTATAGAAAGAGCTTTCAGGTTATTTCTTTTTACAAAGAAAGTGATAAACCCTCCCAATAATGTCGACATTCCGGCAAATAAAGTTAAAATTAACGGTAATATATAGTTACTCATACGAATATCGTAGCACAAAAACTTATATTGCAATCAACTATCTTTTTTTATTGTAAATAATCATATATAATTGCTTTATGGCTAGGTTTTTTTATAGAGTTAAAAATAAGCAAAATAAGGTTGCTCAAGGTTTCATTAATGCTTCTGGTATATCTGAAGCTGCTCTTAAACTTGAAAAACAAGGGTACACTATACTGGAAATAAAAGAGGAGTTTAGAAATACATTAAGTAATAAAGGAATAATTTTATCTGATAGTATATTACCTTTTTCTCTTCAAGAAAAAAAAGAGTTTTTTAATTCTTTCTATTTTTTATATAAATCAGCGCTTCCTGTTCTTGATATTTTTAAGTCAATTGCAAATTCATCTACAAAACAACAGGTTAAATTGTTCGCTTCTTATATTGTAAAAAAAATAGAAAAAGGAAAATCTTTAAAAGAAGCAATGGCTAATTATTCTAATGTCCTTGGTAAAGCATATACGGCTTTAATTGTTGCAGGAGAACAAGCAGGTAAATTAGACGAAATACTTTCTGATATATTAATAAACATCAAAAGAGAAGAAGAAATAAAATCAAATTTAATTGGTAAATTAACATACCCGACTTGCATTTTTTTTATGGCTATTGCCGTTGCATTACTTTTTAAGTTCTTTATACTTAAAGCTTTTTCTCTTATGGGTACAGGGGTTTGTTTTTCGGCTTTACTTATGTTGTTAGTTACAGCAATTATGAAAATTATAGTTATTTTTGCTGTTTTCTTAGCAGGATGTTTTTATACATACAAAAATAAAAGACTTTTTAATAATTTTATTTCTTTTATTCTGAATATTAGAATATTTGGGAATTTGATGAAGTGCTATTATTTTTTGAATTTCTTTTCTGTCTTTTCGCTTGCATATTCTGCAGGCATTACATCTGCTGAATCAATCAATTTGTCTGCTTCAGTAATTAATGTGCCAGAGATAAATAACAAGTTAAAAAAAGCAGAAAATATGGTATACAATGGATGCGAAGTTGCTACAGCGCTTGGTGTTACGGGGTTATTTTCAAGTTATGCGATGTCTCAAATTACTGCAGGTGAAAAAGCCGGAGAACTTGATAAAATGTTAAAAACCGTTGCATTAGACTATAAAAATAAATTAGAAGTTTCTATGAATGTACTTTTACAGATTGTAGAACCTATTATGCTGGTATTTGTTGGTATATTAGTTGCAGTAATTGTAATAAACGGATATAAAGCATATTTTGGCAGCCTTTTTTCAATGTTTTAACAGTTATAAAAATTACGAAACTCCATATAGAGTTGCATATTTTAAATATCCCCAAAAGAGGTAGGAAATTTTCTAAAGTTAATCTTTAAAATCAAATAAATCTTTTACTTCAATTCCAAGATTGTCTGCAATTATTTTTAATTTTGAAGCAGTTACATCTGTTTTGGCAAGCTCAATTAAGCTTATCATTGCTCTTGAAATTCCATTAACTCCTATATCATCTTGAGTTAAGTTTTTTTCTTTTCTGATTCTTTTTAATTGTTTTGCTAATTTTTCTAAAAAAGGCTTGTCCATTTTTTTTATATTAAACTATGTATTATATTAAATTATTCTGTAAATAATTCTTTTATTGATATTTCAAAATAATTTGCAATTAGTGTCAATTTATCTATTGTTATATTTATTTTGCTTTTTTCTAATTTTGAAATATATGAATTATCAAAGCCTAATGCAAGAGATAATTCCTCTCTTCTTATATTTCTTTTAGTTCTTAATTTAATTATATTTTTTGCTAAAAGTTCTCTATTTGAAAATTTATTATCTTGACTCATATTCCAATTATGTGATATGTTGTTTTTTATTTACAGGAATAACAGTCCAATTATGCATAAGAAAAAAATACTAATTGATTTAGACGGTGTATTAAACCAATATGGTAAAGAAAAATTTGATGAAAACTATATTCCAAATTTAAAAATTGGAGCAAAAGAGTTTATTCAAAAATTGTCAAATGATTTTGAATTATACTTGTTTACAAGCAGAAATCTTTTACTTGCAAGTAAATGGTTGATAAATAATGATTTAGATAAGTACTTTAAAGATATAACTAATATTAAAATACCATCTTTTCTTTATATTGATGATAGAACAATTTGTTTTAAAGGTGATTTTAATAATACTCTTTACGAAATATCTAATTTTAACCCATATTGGAAATGATTAATAGTTCTTGATTTTGTTTATCACTTATATTTTATCTATTGCATCTTTAACTTGTTCAGTACTGATGGCATTCATACAGGCTTTATTATTTTTACATTTTCCTCTTAGTGCACAAGGCATACAAGGAAGATTCGCTTTTAACAATATATTACCCTCTCCAATTGCTTTCCATTTTTCAAAAGGCATTGGACCATATAATCCTATGACTTTAGTTCCTACTGATGATGCCATATGCAGGTTGCCTGAGTCATTTCCTAATATAAAATCAACTTCTTTTAATAGTGCTAAACTGTCTTTTATTGTTACTTGTCCGCATAAATTTACAGGTTTTATTTTTAATTCTTCTTTAAATTGAATTTTTTCATATATTTTTTTATCTGATGGTGCACCAATATATATTACTTGTATGTTTTTGTTATTAGACATATATTCAATAACTTCTGCAAAGTTATTAATATTCCATACTTTTGATTGGTTTGTTGCAGTAACATTGACTACTGCTTTCCTATATTCTTCTGTTATATTATTTTCTTTAAAAAGTTGTTTTACTTTTAGTTTATTTTCATCTTTTATCCAATTTTCAAGATAAGTATCTTTTATATTAAAACCTTCTTCTTTTAAAACATCTAAAAAACATAATGATTCGTGTTTTGTTTCATCATAATTAACTTTTTTTGTGAGAAGAAACCCTCTGTTTTCGGTATCAAATCCTATTCTTTCTTTTATTCCGGCAAAAAAACATAATAACGCACTTGATAATGATCGCTTTAAAACATATGCTTTATCATATTTATTTTTTCTTAGTTCAAAAACATAACTCCAAAATGATTTTTTCTTGCCTTTACCATTTTCATATTTGTGTTTTCTTGTTGTATCAAAGTATATAAAGTTATTAACATAAGGACAGTCTTCTATTACTTCTCCTGAATTCGGTGCAACAAGCATATCTATTTGAGCATCAGGATATATATACCTTAAATTACGCAAAAAAGGTATTGTTAAAATCATATCTCCTATAAATCGGTATCTTACTACCAGAATTTTTTTCATCTTCCGCATATTTCCTTGATATCTATATATGCTTTTAATTTTAGAGCATATATTTTTATTGGTAATTCAACATCTTTTATGACGTCGATAATTTTTACAGCATCTTTCTCTGTTGTTACAATGCTGTCAATATTTTCTTCTTGAGCAAAGTGGATAATTTTTGATATATCATCTTGTTCATATGTATGATGGTCTTCAAATTCAAGTACAGCTATTAATCTGTAGTCATTTCTTAGGAAATCATAGAAACCTGATGGTTGACCAATGGCTGAGAACGCCATAATTTTTTTATCTTTATTTAATGTTTCGCCTGTTAATATATTGTATGCGTAGTCAGGAACCATTTTACATAAATATGTATCTTTCTTGAATCGTTTCTTTAGATAATCACAATATTTTAATGCATCCCGAGAATCAAAACCTTTGTTCACTACAACCAGTTTATCTGCTCTTTTTATATTATTTAAGTCTTCTCTTAAAGGACCTGCCGGCAGAATATGTTTATTCCCGAACTTATTTTTTGCATCAACTAAAACAATATCAAGATCTCTATTCATTTTCCTGTGTTGAAATCCGTCATCAAGTATTATAATATCTGGATTATATCTTTCTTTTATAAATTTTTCTGCTTTTATTCTGCTTGCGCAAGTAACAACATAAGCGCCTTTGCAATTATCACCGAGCCAAACCGGTTCATCTCCAGCCATAGATGCAGTGAATAAAGCACCTGAACCATCTGAAATAAGATTAGGTTCTTTATTCTTTAATTTTGCTCCATAACCTCTGGATAATATAGCAACTTTTTTGTTTAATCCCAGAAAATATCTTGCTACTTCTAATGTTAAAGGAGTCTTCCCTACACCGCCTGTTGTTATGTTGCCTATCGAAACTACAAATGATTTTGATGTGTATGTTGGTAAAAGTTTCTTGTCATACATTTTATTTCTTATTTTGGAAACGATATTATAGAAAATTCCGACAACACTCAATATAGAAACAATCATTGTTTCGTATAAATTAAGTTTTTTTTTGTAGTGTAGTTTCGATATAAATAGTTTCATATTTGCCTTAGAATAATAATCTGAAAATTAAAAATCTTTTATTTAATTTTTCTGAGAATTTTCTTAGATTTTCAGATGTTACATTTATATCATCCATCGTTTGTTTAAGTTTTTCCTCGTCCTCTGTTGCATAATTAACTGTATCTAGTGTAATTGTTAATTTGTCTAGTGCAGTATTTAATCTTACAACAGATTCTTTTAGATATTGTTTTAATTGTGCATCTTTAGACATATCGTTAATATAGCTGGAAAGTTCTGCTATATTTTTTGCTGTTATATCTATGTTTGCAAGCGTTGTTTTGGTTTTTGGATCTTCCATTAAAACAGATAAATTATCTGATAATCTTGTAAATGATTTTGTAGCATTTGCAACATTATCTACAAATTCTTTATCTCCTGCAATTTTGTTAATATTATCTGTAAGAACAAGCAATCTGTCAGAGAGTTTATTGGCATTTTCTGTTAGCATTTCAAGTTCTATCTTAGATAAATCAATTAACTCTTGAGCTTTTGCCATTGTTACATTTGCATTTGTTGTTAACTCTTCTAAGTTAACAGTTGTTTGTTGTAAATCTCTTATAACATCATCTGATAACAATAAAGAAATTCTTTCGTTTGTTTCAATTAATGATTCTGCACTTCTGTATTGAAGTTCCAAAAAGTCTGCAATTCTCATTGGTTCTATAACTGTATATGGAGAATCTGTTTTAGGATAAGGAATATCAACAGAATCTTTAGGAATAAGTCTTAATTTCTTTGTATTATCTTCTTTTACAATTTTGCCATCTAGCATGTCCGGAGTTACAAGTCCGGGCAATTCGACTATATATCTTACTTTATATGCATTTTTTGTTTTTATATTTTCTTTTACTAAGATAGGAAGCATATTTGTTTCAACAATTTCTATTTTTTTAATAGTTCCTATATCATAGTATTTATGGTCAAGTTCCATTTGCACTTTATCATCAGCGTGCAATACCAAAGACTTATCAGATTCAGGTAAATATATAATTTTTTCTTTTGGAGGAGTTATTTCTAAGAATTGTTCTCCAATAATACCTGATTGTTGAATTGATATTTCAGAAGCTTTAGGAATTTCAACATTAGGCTCTGTTATAACAAATTTAACATCAACATAGCTTTCTGATGAATTTATTTTAGGTTTTATTTCTTCAACCTGCCCAATTCTAACCCCCATCATTTGAACGCCGCTGCCTGGTCTCATTCCGTTAACATCTTTGAAGCTTACAGTTATTCTGTCTGCGCTTGATATTGCTTTACCTTTTACCCACATAACAGTGAATAATAAGATTATTATTGCGGATAGTGCCAATATACCGACTTTAAATGATGATGTAAATTTCATATATTTCCTTCTTCCAAATTAATTTTACAATAAAAATCTAAAAACCAGAAGCAGCAATTTTCATCGGTCCATCCATTGAGGCCGATACAAACTGCTTTGTATAAGGTGTATCTTGTTTTAGTAAGTCGCTTGGTGTTCCTCTATATACAATGTGTCCGTCATATAACATTATAACTCTGTCTGAACATCTTTTGATTGTTGACATTTGGTGGGTTACTATAATTGATGTTGCTTTTGTTTCGTCTCTTAATCTTAGTATATAATCTTCAATCACTGTTGAAGCAATTGGGTCAAGACCTGCTGTAGGTTCATCGTACAGTATAAATTTGGGTTTGGTTACAATTGCTCGGGCTAAGCTTACTCTTTTTTGCATACCGCCTGAAAGTTCGTGCGGGAATTTATCTTCTATCCCGGATAATCCTACAGTTCTTAGGCTTTTTGCTACAATTTCTTCAAGTTCTTTTTGTGTATATTTATTTTTAAATTCTTTTCGTTCTTGGAGTGCAAATGATATATTGTCAAATACATTTAAAGAGTCAAAAAGTGCAGAATATTGGAATACCATTGCAACGTCACCATTGCTGATGTCAATATTCCCTGAATCTGCTTTTAATAGTCCGCATAATATTTTTAGTATAGTACTTTTACCTGAACCGCTGAATCCGACGATTGAAAGAATCTCGCCTTCTTCAACGCTAAATGAAATGTTATCTAAAACTTTTCTTCCGTCAAATTCTTTTGTTAAATTTTCTACCTTTATTGTCATATTAACCTTCTTCTTAAAAATAGAATGCAACTGCAAAAATGCAGTCTATTATAACTATTGCAACAAAGGACCATACAACGGCTTTTGTTGTTGCAATACCAACACCTTTTGCCCCACCTTGAGCACTATAACCGCAGCTGGAACTTATTAAACTTATTGCTCCGCCAAAACAAGCTGATTTTAATAGCATAATATTTATGTCTCTTATGTATAGACCTTGCCAAACAGAAGTTGTATAACACAGCCAGGTGACATCTTTTCCTGCTGTCATTGCCGTTAATCCCCCGGCTAAAATACCGACAGTAGAGGATATTATTACTACAAACGGCATCATTATTACACCTGCTAATACTCTTGGCAGAAATAAATACTTAAATGGAGAAACTTTCAATACTTCCATTGCATCAATTTGCTCTGTTACACGCATTGTTGCAAGTTCGCTGGCTTGTGCAGAACCTATCATTGATATAATGGCAAAACCTGACATTATCACGCCGATTTCTCTTACCATTGTTAATGCAACAAGTAAGCCTATATAATCTTTTCCGCCCTGTTTTACCATCTCTGGTGCTACTTGCATTGATAATATTATTGCAGTCATTGAAACTATGGAAAGAGTTATAGGCAAAGAATCAACTGCAAATCTTGAAGATTGTTCCATTACTTGTTTGAAATTTATTTGGAAAGAAAATATATATTTTAAAACCTGAATTAATTGATAGGCAATAGAGCCGAATGTCTCAAAGAACTCCCTTACATGCCTTAAAAACATTATTATTAACTGGTATGTTATTGTTTGTTTTAAATACAAGCGAAATTTTGCCATACCAGTATATTACAATAAATTCAATTTTTTCTCTAGAAAAAATATTAAGATTTATTTTTATTAATCAAAAAGCATCTTACTTTGTGGGTTTCGGATACATTTGTCAGGTCAGGATGCTGTTGTTTACATATTTCCATAACATAAGGGCATCTTGTATGGAATTTACAGCCTTTGGGCGGGTTGTTTGGTGATGGTAAATCTCCTGATAATAATATTTTTTTTGTTTTGTCTTTTGATATTACAGGTACAGCATTCAAAAGAGCTTGTGTATACGGATGTTTATGGTTCTCAAAAAGTTCTTCTTTCTCCGCAATTTCAACAATCTCGCCTAAGTACATTACAGCTATTCTGTCTGATATATATTTTATAATGCTTAAATCGTGAGAGATGAAAAGCATAGTGAGGTTTAAGTGTTTTTTTAAGTCTAAAAGCAAGTTTACAATTTGGGCTTGAATACTTACATCTAGTGCACTTACAGGTTCATCTGCCACTATAAATTTCGGATTTAATATTATTGCTCTTGCGATTGCTATTCTTTGACGTTGTCCGCCTGAAAATTCATGTGGATATCTGTTTAGTACTTCTTCTTGCATCCCGATTAAAGATATAATCTTTTTTATTTTTTCATTAATTTGTTGTTTATCTTTTATTCCGTTAATGATAAATGGTTCTTTCAAAATATCATATATTTTCATTCTTGGGTTTAGGCTCATATATGGATTTTGAAATATAAGCTGGGCTTGTGCTCTGAAACTTTTTAACTCTTTTTTTGTTTTAGATACAATATTTTCGCTATTAAAAACAACTTCACCTGATGTCGGATTTATTAATTTCAATATGCAATTTCCCAAAGTGGATTTTCCGCTTCCGGATTCTCCTACTAATCCTAGTATTTCATTTTTATATATGTCCAAATCTACATCATTTAATGCATATGTGTAACCTTTGATGTTACCTAATAATCCGTCAATTATCGGGTAGTGCATATTTAATTTTTTTATTTCAAAAAGTTTTTCCATAAAGTTTATTATACATTATTTCTTTATTTTGATTATTAACCATCGGTCAATATATAAAGTATAGTTTTAATACTATATTTTGACTTCAAAAGGATTCATTTTACTTTCTTTGTAATTTTTCATTGCTAAGAAAGATTTTTCTATCATATTTGATACCGTTGTATATGTGTAAAATGCGGTATGAGGGGTTAGAATTACATTCGGAAAACTTCTTAACATAGAAAGTTCATCATTATCAATTACTTCACTGCTTCTGTTGTAGTAATATAATCCGTTTTCATCTTCTATAACATCAAGACCGGCTGCACTTATTTTCCCGTTCTTTAAGTTTTCTATTAGTGCTTTTGAATCTATCAGATTACCTCTTGCCGTATTGATTATTATTACACCATCTTTCATTTTATTTATTGTTTCTTTATTAATCATATGGAAAGTTTCTGAATTTGAAGCAACGTGAAGTGTTATAATGTCACTTTCTTTATAAAGAGTTTCTATATCTACATAGTCAGCATATTTTTTTAATTCTTCATTTTTGCCGAATTTATTATAGGCTAGGATTTTACACCCGAATCCCGACAGGTGTTTAATTACGGTTGAACCTATGTTGCCGGTCCCTATTACTCCGATTGTGCAATCACAAATATCTTTACCCATTTTTCCGCGCAGTGAATAATCTTGTGCCATTGAACGTATTAATATTTGATTCATTTTTCTTGCACACATAAGTATCAGCATAATTGCATAATCGGCAACACAGTTAGGCGGGTAACTTGATGATGATACTTTTAATCCTTTCTCTTTTATATGTTCAATTGGTAAATGATCGTAACCAATGCTTCTGCATAGAATGTATTTTATTCCGTATGATATAAATTCATCAATATAATCTTTTGTAATTAAACAAGGAACGATACTTATTGCATCACAATCTTTTGCTAATGACAGATTTTCTTTATTTGGATATTCATTTGTCCAAATAAAATCTATATTATATTTTTTGCTGAATTCTTTACATAATTCAAGTTCATCAAATTTTCTCAGTGCAAAAAAAGCTATTTTCACTTTATAATTATCTCCATAATAATTGTATTTCTATTTTAATATATACCTATGTTTCTTTATTTACAATATTCTTCAAGAATTTTTATTATTCCTGCATTTGCATTAAAGTATACTTTTATGCCGATGGGAAGAGTATCTTTTATTTTATTATGAGTTATTTTAAATCCGTCGCATATCGGAATATTTAATTTGTTTGCGAGTTCTAAAATAACTTCATCAAGTTGATTTTTATCTTCTATATCTTTAAATTCACCAATAGCAATTCCTTTTACATTTTTTCTTAATTTATCAATGTTAAATAGCTGTGTCAGCATTCTATCAATCTTATAAACCGGTTCATTTAAATCTTCTAAAAACAATATTAAATCTTCATTTGGTATAAAATTTGTTCCGCATAGAGCACAAAGAGTTGATAAATTTCCGCCCCAAAGTTTTCCAACAGCTTCACCTTCTTTAAAAATACTGCTGTTATAAGCGTGATAACATATTGTTTTACCTTCTAAAGTATTAAAAAATGCTGCTTTTGTATAATCATCAATTTCTTTTGAAAAATCACCGTTTGGCATTGCACTGTGAAAGGTTATTAAACCGGTCTTTTTGTATATCAAGTTTAAAAGAGTTGTTATATCAGAATATCCTGCAAAAATTTTAGGGTTGTTCTTTATAAGCTCCCAATCAATTTTGTCAATTAATCTTAATGTTCCATATCCGCCTCTTGCACATAAGATAACGTCAATATTTTTATCCGAAAAAAATTTGTGAAGCTCATTAATACATTCATCATCATTTAAACCAGCCATATAACGGTGTGAACTTTTACAGGTTTCAGAAATAACGACTTTATAGCCTTCCTCTTCAAAAAATGATTTAGCTTTTTCTATATTCTCAAAATCTTTAATTCTTCCTGAAATTGCTAATATTCCAATTGTATTACCTTTTTTTAATTTGTTAGGTTTAATTATTTTCATGTTAAATTAGTCCACTTTTTAGCCTTCTTCATATATAATATAGATATTATCAAATATCATTGGAGCAAGCAATTGGATACAAAATATATTCCTTTATATCGTAAATACAGACCGCAAACCTTTCATGACTTGATAGGTCAGGAAAATATAGTGCATGCTTTAAGTAATGCTATAGAGCTGAACAGAATTGCACATGCGTATTTGCTTTGCGGACCAAGAGGTACCGGTAAAACTTCTTCTGCAAGAATACTTGCAAAATCTTTAAACTGTAAAGAAGGTCCTACGCTTACTCCTTGCGGAAAATGTCCTGCTTGCTTGGATATTATGAATTCTATCCCTGTTGACGTTATAGAAATAGATGCTGCGAGTAATAGAAGCGTTGAGGATACGCAGGCAATTTTAGAAAAAATACAATATGTTCCTGTAAACGGCAGATATAAAATATATGTTATAGACGAAGTTCATATGCTTTCAAATCATGCATTTAATGCTTTATTGAAAACTCTTGAAGAACCGCCTGAAAATGTTATTTTTATTCTGGCTACAACAGAGCCGCATAAAGTTTTGGATACAATCATTTCAAGATGTCAAAGGTTTGATTTTAGACGTATTACAAATGATGATATTGTTAAAAGGCTTGAATATATTTCTCAGCAGGAAAATATTAATATTACAAAAGATGCATTGTATTCTATCGCTAAAAATTCTCAAGGCGGTATGAGAGATGCACTTGCACTTTTGGATCAAATTAGCGTATTAGGTGTTAATAAGCAGATTGATACAAATGATATAAACGAAATTTTAGGTAAAATTTCTTATGATACTCTGTTTGAAGTTACACAATGTATAATCGAAGCAGATTGTTCAAAATCGGTTCCTTTAATTGACAATATTTATGCAAAAGGAAATGAACCGGTTCAAATTGTAATGAATTTGATTCAGTACTTTAGAGATTTGATGATTGTTAAAAATTGTTCTGATAAAGAACTTGTTTTCTCATTAACTCATATTTCTGAAGTGACTTATGACAGAACAAAACAACAAGCGGAAAAAATATCTGTATCAGAAATTATACAAATTATAGACAGGTTATCTTATTATGCAACACAAATCAAAGATACTACGAATAAATATTTGTGGTTAGAACTTTGTATAATTGATTTGACTAATTATAAAAATCTGCCTTCTGCCGAGAATTTGCTAAAAAGAATTGAACAGTTAGAACAACAAATATCTTCAGGAAGTGTTAATGTTTCTGCTGCGCCGCAAAAAATAACAGCTTCAAAGCCTGTTGCAAAAGAAGAACCAAACGTTATTATTCCAAGAAAAGTTGAAGAAGATAAAATTGAGAAAAAAGAAGAAAAAGCAAATGCTGACTTAAATCAAAGCTATGAAAAAGAAAATGTAGCAAATAATACTTCTATGAATTCAGCTGCCAATGATATGCATTCATTATGGGTATCAATTCTTCAAAGAATTGATAGTCCTCCAAATCGTGCATTTTATTCTAACCTCGCCCGACCTGTCGAAATTAGTCAAAATAAGGTTGTTGTTGCCTTCTCAAAAGAAATGTTTGTTAAGCAAGCAAGAGAAGGGGCTAAACATCAGGCTTTGGTTGATGCAGTTTCAAAATATTTGAATGTTTCAAATCCTGATATAGAAATTATAACCAGTGATAATATTGATTTATCTAAAAAAGTTACCCCACCTCCAACTCCTGCGCAAAAACAAATTGAAGAACAAAATATTCAAAAACAGGATGAGGAAGAATATCAAGCTTTCATTGAATCAAAAAAGGAAAATCCTGAAAGTAAAAAGCTAACGGCTTCTGATATAGATGCTTCCAGTCAGGCTGCTATGGTAAAAGAACTTTTTGACGGTAAATACATAAACTAAATAATGCTTAGAAGTTTTTAGATTTCATTGCTCTATCAATATCCCTATTCTGGGCTTTTTTAGCTAAGTCATCACGTTTATCGTATAATTTTTTACCTTTAGCTAATGCAATTTCTATTTTTGCCCAACCATTTTCCAGATAAACTTCTAACGGAACTATTGCATATCCGTCTTTCTTGATTTTACCTATTAATTTTTCTATTTCTTTTTTATTAAGTAACAGTTTTCTTGTTCTTTTCTCATCATGATTATATCTGTTACCTTGTTCATATGGGCTAATATGGCAATTGTACAAAAATACTTCACAATCATCTATTCTTACAAAGCTGTCTTTTAAATTAATAGCCCCTTTTCGAATAGATTTAATTTCAGTACCTGTCAGTACCATACCTGCATTATATTTATCGAAGATATGATACTCGTGGTATGCTTTTCTGTTTGTTGAAATAACCTTTTTACCCATAAACTGATTATATCATCATAATTTTATTTTTAATAACTTGTTTATATATATTATTTACAAGTTCTTTTCTTATTTCTTTTGGTGAAATTGTTTTTATTTGTTCAAGTGATAAAGTTAAAGTGCTTGTAAATGTTTCATAATTTGATGGATTGTTTATATTCCAAACAGTTGCTTTCGTATAAATATTTACAGATTTATCATCGAAAAATTTTATTAAAGATGCTCTGTTATTGAATTTTTCTACACTTATATTAATATTAAATAAGTTGACTATTTCTTTAAACTGATTATTTTCATAGAGCTTTTTTATGTTCATTCTTTTTAAATTTGTATCCATGATATACTCGGTTATTAAAAATTGTTGCTCTGAAATTTTTTCAATTTATTGTAATAGTAATCAACTTTTCTCTCTTTTATTATTTGAGAAATACGTGATTCTGCTCTTACAAAATAAGGTATATCTACAAAACCAGTGGTTTGTTCATAGTCTCTGTATATTTTTATTAAGATGTCTTTTATAATATAAATTTTTTCATTTTTCGTTAAAAATGCATCCTCCCAGAAGTCTTTTAATTTTCTCAAATTGCTTGTTATTAATGAGTTTTCACTTGTTGTTTCGCATTGTGAAACAACAAGACGCAAGTGTCTCTTTTTCATAAAATTCCCACTCCTTATTCCTGTTTTTGCAACTTCCTAAACATGTAATATACTAAAAAAATAGTGCAAAAAAATGTATTCTGTAGTATAATAGTTTTAGTTGGAAATTACGTTATTTTATAATTTATAGTATTATGGTACATTATAATGTAAAATAATGCAATATTTTCTTCGTGATAATGTAACAAAAGTTTAAGCGGTAAAAGTATGAGTATTGGAAAACGAATTAAAGAACTTAAAACAATATTGCACCTGACTTCACTAGAGATGGCTAATGAATTGTCTATTCCAGTCAGGACAATAGGCAGTTATGAGCGTGATGAGGCCCAACCGGGACCTAAATTTTTAAATGCTCTGATTGATAAATTCTCTGTGAATATTAATTGGCTTCTATCAGGTAGAGGTAATATGTTTATTACTAAAAAAGCAGAGAAGGATATAGCCTATATAGCCCAGCTTCAAGAACGTTTGAAACTTACTAATGAAGAACTAAGCGGACTTATTGATATTCTTGATGCAGATGCAAGCAGAGAAATGGTACTTAAATTTATTGAAATAAAAAAAGGAAATAAAGAAGCTTTAGATAGCCTTATTTATAATCTGCAAGGTATAAAAGCTATCTATGGTTAATTTTAATCTGCATCTACCGGTTCTTTTAATATACATTGAATAGCTGTTTTAGCATTGTTTTTGACTTCTTCGGAAATATTCGGCAGAATTGTAAGTTGTCTTAAAACATCAACTACTCTTTTTAATATTCTTACAATGTCGCCTTCAGAAGAATCAACTTGTTTTGCTATGTCTTCCCAAGGTGTATCTTGTACCCATTGTTCTACTAACGGACAATAATATGAATTTAAGTACATCTCTGTTGTTATTTCGTAATCACGCTGTAAAACTGCTATTCTTCTTCTTATCTCTTTTATTCTGTTTAGTGCTTTTCTTGTATTTTTGCTGATTGGTTGATTTGGATATACATCACTTCTCAAATCTTCTGTTACAAGTGCACATATTACTGAAGCAAGTTCGTATGGTTCTAGACTTTCAAGAAGTCCTTTTAAAATTATTTCTGATAAATATAATTCATTCTCGGCTCTTATCATTGAACAGGTTATTCCTGCATCTGTCGGATAGGCATTTTCCAAATATCCCATTTTTTCAAGAATATCTTTATGTGCTAAAAATTTATTCCAATATATATCTTTTTGGTTTGCAACATTTTTATTTATATCTTTTAGCTTTTTTTCAAACCTGTTAATAATTTCTAAATTTCTTACGTGTTTTTTATAACCTTTGCATATTTCACATTTATATTTTTCTAATGTTTCACGTATTTCTCTGGTTTTATTCAGATATTCCATAACTTCAGGTGCATCTTTTTGCCCTTTTTGCTTGGCTTGTTTTTGGAGTGTTCTTGTCAGTTTTCTATAAACTATGTATTTTTCTTTTAGTTTATTAAACTCAATAAATTCTTCATTTGTCAGACCAAAAGGACATTTTTCATTTTTTAATTTAGATAGAGTCTGTTCGCAGCTTAATTGCTGCATAATAATAGGTTTTAATCTGTCATTTGATGAATAATAGCCAAAACTTTTTAATATCAATTCTTTTGCTTGGTCAAGTTCTAAGTTTTGAAGTAAGTTTAATACCATTGAATAACTCGGTGAAAAACGGCTCTCTAATGGATTTGATGAACTTTTTACTAGACTTGCAACTTCATCAGGTGATTGGAATTGCGTTCCCATTATTACAACGTAACCAATTTTGTCCATTCCGCGTCGACCTGCTCTTCCTGACATTTGCAAAAATTCATTTGCTGTCAGCATTCTGTGTCCGGAATCGGTTCTTTTACTTATTGCTGATATTACTGTTGTTCTCGCAGGCATGTTTATTCCTGCTGCCAGCGTTTCTGTTGCAAATACTACTTTTATTAATCCCTTTTGAAAAAGTCTTTCTACAAGTAATTTCCAAGCAGGTAATAATCCGGCATGATGTGAAGCAATTCCATTATATAAGTATTCTAAGTTTTTGTTGTTTTCTAAATATGTATGATCTTTTAAAAATTCATTAATCTCTTCTCGTATAAGTTTTGCTTCTTCATTTGTTATTAAGTTCAAATTTGAACATTTTTCCATATTCTCGTCACATTTTTTACGTGAAAATGTAAAAAATATAGCAGGAAGCATTTCTTTTTTATGTAAAACATTTATAACATCTTTTACCGTATTTTGTCTTTTTGCCTGACGAGAATGAAAACTCATTTTCTTTTCAGGTTTTATTTTTTTATTTAATCTTCCTTCCGGCGTTAATAATGGTAAAATTTCGGTTGGTTTTGATGAGTCAAAATAATAATACCTTAAGGGTACCGGTCTGAAATCCGTATAAATGTGTTCGGTTCCTGAGTGAACCGTATTAATCCAATCACATAATTGTTTTGAATTTGCAACAGTTGCACTTAGGGCTATTATTTGAACGCTTGGAGGACAATATATTATACTTTCTTCCCATACTGTTCCTCTTTGTTCATCGTTCATATAATGAACTTCATCTAAAACTACATATTTTACATCTTTGAGATTATCTTTAACTTTGCCAAAGTTAGTATTATATAACATATTTCGGAATACTTCAGTTGTCATTACGACAATTGGAGCTTCCCTGTTTATAGATGTGTCTCCTGTTAATAAACCAACATTTCCTTCACCGTATTTTCTTCCGAAATCATAAAATTTTTGATTTGAAAGAGCCTTTAATGGTGTTGTATAAAACAGTCTTGTATTTTCTTCAAGTGCTTTATGTATTGCATGTTCTGCTATACATGTTTTTCCTGCCCCTGTTGGAGCGCAAACGACAACACTTTTTGATTCGTCTATACATTTTACTGCTTCTTTTTGGAAATCATCCAGTTCAAAATCAAATTTATACAATATTTATACCTTCTCTGTGAGATGCTTATTATCGTAGTCTATTCTTCCGATTAGTTTATTTAATCTTTTTGCTACTTCTTTAAACATAGGAATACTTAAACTTTGAGCTCCATCTGAAGATGCATTTTCAGGATCATGATGTACTTCCATCATAACACCATGTGCACCTACTATCAATCCTGCTTTTGCCATTGGTTCTATTAAATATCTTCTTCCTGTTCCGTGGCTTGGGTCTACTATGACTGGTAAATGTGAATATTTCTTTATAACAGGAATTGCTGCTATATCAAGAGTATTTCTTGTAGCATTCTTATCTACACCCAATATTCCTCTTTCACATAAAATAACTTTATCGTTTCCATTATACATTATATGTTCTGCTGCAAGTAAAAATTCTCTTATAGTTGCAGCTGCACCTCTTTTTAAAATAACAGGTTTATCGCATTTACCTACTGCTTTTAAAAGCTTAAAGTTTTGCATATTTCTTGCACCGATTTGGATAACATCTGCGTATTGACACACTAAATCAATATCCATTGTATCCATTAATTCTGTAACTACGAGTAAGCCTGTTCTTTCTCTTGCTATTGCTAAATATTCCAGTGCTTTTTCTTCCAAACCTTGAAAATCGTATGGTGATGTTCTTGGTTTAAATGCGCCGCCTCTTAAAAAGTGACATCCCATTTCTTTTGCAGCATCCGCTACTCTTAAAAGTCCGTCTAAATCTTTTTCTACACTGCAAGGACCAACCATTAATACAGGTTTTTCTAATCCGCCTATTCTTACTCCGTTTGAAAATTCTATTACGGTATCTTCTTGTTTTCCTTCTCTTGATGCCAATTTATATGGCTCTTGAATTAATTTTACACTTCTAACACCTTCATATGATTGAAAAGCATGCGGATCTATTAGTCTTTTATCGCCTATTGCAGCAATAACTGTCATTACGTCGCCGTGGTTTAGTACTGTCTTAAATCCTTTATTATGTAATGCATTTACAACTGTTTGAATTTGTTCTTTTGTTGCTGATGGTTCCATTATTATAATCATTTTTTCTCTCTCCTAAACTGATATTTTTGCACTATTTACGGCATCATTGCTTGATAGTATTTTGTCTTGTATTGATTCATTTAGTGTTGTGTTTGGTAAAATTATTGAATTCTCAATGGTAAGATTGTTTTGAATAAAAATGTTATCCCATAAAATAGAATTTATTATCTTGCAGTTTTTACCTATTATACAATTGCTCCCGACTATATTTTCTCCGTGGAAACTTGTATTCTCTCCTATTTTTGTGTCTTTTCCGCAAACATATTTCCCGTTTATACTTTCAATGATTTGCGGATAAAAAGATGAAATTTTTCTATTTACTATATCACGGTTAGATTCTCTGTATTGTTCAAGTGAACCTATATCTGACCAGTATCCCGTATGGGTATATGTATTTATTTTTATGCCGGAACTTAAAATAGCAGGAAAAACATTTTTTGCAAAATCATAGAATGTGTTTTGTGGTATAAAACTAAAAATGCTATAGTTAAATATATATATACCTGTATTTGCAAGATTTGACTTCGCTTCACTAATAGATGGCTTTTCTTGAAAACTTTCTACAAAACCGTTTTTATCTGTAACAATAATTCCGTATTTTGAAACCTCTTTGTGTTCTACTTCTTTTGTTATTATCGTTGCAATAGAGTTCGATTTTTTATGTGAATAATAAGCTTTTTCAATATCAACGTCTGTTAAACCGTCACCGGACATTACAATAAAGTCTTCTCCTTCATTAAAGAAAAATTGACATTTTTTTACACCGCCTGCGGTGCCTGAAAGTTCCGTCTCTTTTATGAATTGAAAATTCATACCGAAATTATTTTCTTTATAATGATTTTGAATGTACTCTGCTTTGTAGTAGGTGTTAGCTATAACATCTTTTATTCCGAATGATTTAAGGTGTTTTACCAAAATGTCCATAGTTGGTGTATTTGCCAATGGTACTAATGGTTTTGGAATAACACTTGATAAAGGTTCAAGTCTTGAACCTACACCTGCTGCCATAATCATTGCTTTTTTTAACATAAACTCACCCTAAATTACCCGTTAAAATGGAAATCTTCCGCCAAAATTCTTTGGTATTTTTAATTTTCC
Source organism: Candidatus Gastranaerophilales bacterium (assembly GCA_944323935.1). Classification (GTDB taxonomy): domain Bacteria; phylum Cyanobacteriota; class Vampirovibrionia; order Gastranaerophilales; family Gastranaerophilaceae; genus Avigastranaerophilus. The sequence continues at coordinate 72,986 of CALUUJ010000001.1, forward strand.
TTTTTTTACTTTCTGTTTTATATCATTCATACCTTTCATCATTTGACGCATTTGATCAAATTGTGAAATGATTTGATTTACTTCATGAATGGGGAGTCCGCATCCTGCTGAAATTCTTCTTTTTCTTGATGTATTTATTAATTGTGGATTGGCTCTTTCACTTGGTGTCATACTTGAGATGAATGATTCAATTTTTTTGAGTTGTTTCTCGCCTTCTGTTGCAATTGTTTCTTTTGCATCTTTATTTAATCCGGGAATTGGAAGCATCCCTAAAATATTATCAATAGAACCAAACATTTTCATTTGTTTTTGCATATTAAGGAAATCATTATATGTGAATTCGGCTTTAGCCATTTTCTTTTCGAATTCTTTTGCTTGTTTCTCATCAAAAACTTCTTGAGCTTTTTCTACAAGAGAAACAATATCTCCCATACCGAGAATTCTGTCTGCCATTCTTGATGGGTGAAAATCGTTAAGAGCATCAAGTTTTTCGCCGGTGCCTGTTAATTTAATAGGTTTACCGGCCGCTTGAACTACACTTAATGCAGCTCCGCCTCTTGAATCACCATCCAATTTTGTTAGTATAATACCTGTAATATCCAGTTGAGTATTAAAATTTTCTGCGACGCTGACTGCTTGTTGACCCAACATAGAATCTATTACTAAAAGTTTTTCTTGCGGATGAAAGGCTCTATCTATAAGCATTAATTCTGCCATCATCTCGTTATCTATTTGAAGGCGACCTGCTGTATCTATTATCACAACGTTAAAACTGTTTGATTTAGCATATTCAATGGCTTCTGTTACAATTTTTTGAACATCTTTTGATTCATCTATTGTGAATACTTGTGTTTGAGTTTGTTCGCCTAATGTTTTCAATTGCGTAATAGCTGCCGGACGATACACGTCTGCTGCAACTAATAATGGATTTTTACCTTCTTTTTTTAGTTTGACAGCAAGTTTTGCCGCTGATGTAGTTTTACCTGAACCTTGTAATCCTAACATCATGATTAAAGAAGGGTGACCATCCAGAATTAATGGTTTATTTTCATTACCTAAAATATTAACAAGTTCGTCGTGTACAATTTTTATTAATTGCTGTGAAGGATTAACTCCTTTTAGGACATCTTCGCCTAATGCTTTTTCTTTTAAGTTAGACATAAAAATTTTAACTACTTTTAAGCTGACATCGGCTTCAAGCAGTGCACGTCTGACTTCTCTTAATGCATCTGACATATTCTCTTCTGTTAAAGAAGCATTTCCTGATGCTTTTTTTATTATTTCTTGTAATTTTTCTGATAAATTATCGAACATAATAATAAAATTTTACTATAAATATGCTTTATAAGTACTGTTTATGATAAATTGTTTCAGTTCTTAAAGTATATTATAGCTATTTACAGATTATGTTTATCTTTTTATATATTGGTTGAGTTCTCATTTACAAGCTTATCTAATGCTTTTTTAGATCGTTCGTGTTCAACAGATAAATCTATTGTGAAATTAATTGATTCTAAATCTCTAGCCAAGGCTTCTTTACAAGCATACATTTCTTTTATTGTATATTTATCTAATGGGGATATAGCTTTTCTTCTGCTGTTGTATGCCTTTTTAAAGATTTCTTGTGATTTATAATCAAATCCGGGTAATTTTTCTTTATATCCGTAGTACTTATGCAAAGCTCTTGCAATTGTATAAATTTCAGTATTATCAATATTGAATATAAACATTTCTTTTGTTGAAAAACTAATTTTTAATTTTCCTTCAAATGAAAATCCAATTATCAAATTTATAATAAAAGCTTTAAATCCTTTTAAAGGAGTCAAAAATCCTTCTTCTTCTCCCAGTTTTGCCAGAATTTTTGCTGCATTATTAAACTTATATACCTTCATTCCTTCTAATTGCATATATTGTAATAGCTTTTCAGGATGATTTATATATTTTTTTATAATGGGTTTTAATTTATTGTTAATTTCAGTTTTTTTCTTTTCTGTTTCACTTGAAAGATGAAGTGTACAACTTGAATTCATGGAACACTTTGTTGTCGAATTTCTGAAAAATACACTTTCTGAAAGCTTTTTCTTTTTTATTAATATTTTTAATAAGTTATTAAAAAAACGCATAATTAGCCCTCTTATATATTAATAAAAACAATTTACGTGCAAATATTGCCAAAAACATTTATAATAAGGAAAACTAAAGGGGATTTTTTTGAATACTTTTTATAAAAAATATATACCGTATTTATTTTTGTTACCTGCATTTGTTTTGCTTGCGGTATTTTTCTTTATCCCTTTTATAGATACAATTTTATTGAGTTTTAAAGATTTTTCTACTGATATTTATAACCCTGATTTTGTTGGTATCTGTAATTATATCCAATTATTTAAATCTAAAGAGTTTTATATAACTTTGTCTAATACTTTTTTATTTTTAATTATGGTTGTTCCTATTCTTGCAATTTTGCCATTAATTGTTGCTATATTTATCAACCAAAAAATCAAGGGGATAAATATATATAAAGTACTTATTTATCTTCCTGTAGTTATTTCTATAGTGGTTGTCGCTATCGCATTTAAATGGTTATATGCACAACAAGGCATTTTAAATTATTTAGCTGAATTGTTTGGCTTATCTCCGATTGGATGGCTTACTGATACAAAGTTTGCACTTCTGTCTGTTGCTATTGTTACTATATATAAAGGAATAGGCTATTATATGATGATTTATTTATCTGCATTGATTGGAGTACCAAAAGATTTATATGAAGCGGCTGATATTGATGGTGCAGGTGAGATAAAAAAGCATCTTACGGTAACTATTCCCCACATTATGCCTACTATTGCTTTGGTCGTAATTATTTCTTCAATATCAGCGTTAAAAGTATTTACAGAAATATATGTTATGACAAAAGGCGGTCCTTTAAATTCTACAAAAACAATTGTTTATTATATATATGAAAGGGCATTTGAAAATCTTGATTTATCTATGGCATCTGTCGCTTCTGTCGTTTTGCTTTTTGTTATACTTATTTTTTCAATAATTAACATTACTTGTTTTGAAAATAAGAGGTATAAAGTATGATAAAAAAATTTTTTAAAGGTTTTATATCTCACTCATTTTTGATTTTTATGTCGTTTTTGTCAGTTTTCCCTTTTTTATGGCTTATTTCAACTGCGTTAAAGGGTATCGATGAAAATATATTTGAATATCCGCCTGTTTTTATTCCTAAATGTTTTACTTTGGAAAATTTTATCGGGGTTTGGAAACAAATTCCTTTTATGGCTTATTTCTTTAATAGTCTTATAGTTGCAGGTTTTACAGTTGTTCTAAATTTGATTTTTTCATCACTAGCTGCATATCCTTTAGCCCGAATGAATTTCAAAGGAAAAAATTTCTTATTTTTTTTAGTTCTTTCAACAATAATGATTCCTTTTCAGGCAATTATGCTGCCTGTTTATTTAATTGTTTTAAAGTTGCATTTAGTTGATTCTTATGGTTTAGCTATGGGGTATTTAGGCCTTATACTACCTTTTGCAGTTAATGCATTTGGAATATTTTTAATGAGGCAAGCTTTTCTTTCTATTCCGAAAGAAATGGAAGAAGCTGCATTTATTGATGGTTGCGGCGTTTTTGATATTTGGAGAAAAATATTACTTCCGATGACATCTCCTACACTTGCTTTGCTTGCTATTTTTACCTTTATTGGTTCTTGGGGTGAATTTTTATGGCCAAGTATTGTTTTGACAAACAAAGCTTTATACACATTGCCTGTTGGCGTTAATGACTTGCAAGGTATGTTTAGTGCAAATTGGCGCTTTATTGCTTCCGGTGCTATTATCTCAATAATTCCTATTCTTGTTTTCTTTATTGCAATGCAAAGATATTTTATTTCCTCGCAAAATGAAGGTGCTGTTAAAGGCTAAAAAAAATCCTCTTATAAAGAGGATTTGTCAAAATCTTTATTAATTTATGTTCCTTATTAACTTTCAATATTAAAACCTGAATCTTCTTCACTGTCATATTGGTAGCCGTTTCCGAATGAATCACTCATTGTGTAGTTTTTCAATGATTCTTCATAATTATAGCCATTACCGTTATTGTCGTCAAATTCAAAGTTTTCATAATCCATTATTTCGGCCATATCTATATTGTTATTTCCATTTGCATCTGACATAACAATGTCTTCAAATGTTGTGAAATCGCAATAATTTGTTGTCGCAGAATATCCGTTTCCATTGCCATCATTGTCGCTGTAGCTTATAAGCTCATCATCTTCAACATAGAAATTGCTTTTGTTGTCAAGATTCTTTGTTTGAAAATCATTGATATTCTTGAATGTACTAGTCATAAATGAAAAAGCATCTGCCATAATATCCTCGATTCTTTAAACTCTATATTATATATAAAAAAGATATATACTTAAAATTGCCTTTTTTTATCTTGAAATTTGCAATAAAAATAAAACCCTTGTATTGCAAGGGTTTTTGCATATATGACTTTTAACTTTTCTTAACAAAAGATATATTGTTTAAATGATTTTGTATAAATCAGGAAAAATTTCTATGCTTCTTTTTAAAATGCCATTTATATAAGCAATTGTAATTCCATAATTTGTAATTGGTATATTTTGTTTTTGAGCGGTCATATATCTATATATAATTTCTCTATCTTTTAACATACAGCTTCCGCAGTGGATTATCATTTTATATTTTGATAAATTTTCAGGAAATCCAATGCCGGATGAAAATTCAAAATTTAATTTTTTATTTGTGTATTTTTTAATCCAATTCGGGAGCTTTACAGTTCCTATATCATCACATTGCCTATGGTGAGTGCACCCTTCTGAAATTAATAAGGTATCATTGTCGTCAAGTGTTTCGATAGCTTTTATACCATTGATTGCATAATCAAGGATGCCTTTATATCTTGCAAAAAGTATTGAAAAAGATGTAAGCATTATATCATTAGGTGTATCTTGATTTACTTTTTTAAAAACTTGAGAATCAGTAATAACAAGTTTTGGCTTTTTTGAGCAAGTTTCAATTGCTTTTTTTAGTTCTGTCTCTTGAACTACAACAGAGATTGCTCCTGATTCAAGTAAGTCTCTTATCACTTGCTGTTGAGGAAGAATTAGTCTGCCTTTGGGGGCTGCACTATCTATTGGTGTTACTAGGATAACTATATCATTTGATGCCACTAAATCTTTTACAAGAGGGATATTTTGGGGGCTATCTTCATAGATAGTAGCTATTAGTTCTTTTATTTCCTTTATATTTATTTTATTTTTTGCACTTACATATATTTCATTATTTTTTAGTTGTCTTTTTTCTTTTAGAATGTCGGATTTATTATATGCAATGATATATTTTATATTTTTTTCTTTGAAAATATTTATAAGTTCATTGTCATAAGATGATAATTCTGATTGTGAATCAATAACAAGTATTGCTATGTCAACTTTATTTAATACTTGTTTAGTTTTTTCAATTCTTAAGATGCCCAATATTCCTTCATCATCAATACCGGGAGTATCAATAATTGATACAGGTCCTAATGGTAGTAATTCCATCGCTTTATATACAGGATCGGTTGTTGTCCCTTTTATATCTGAGACAATTGAAAGCTCTTGATTCGTTATAGCATTTATTAAGCTTGATTTACCAGTGTTCCTTTTCCCAAAAAAGCCTATTTGTATTCTTTCTGATGATGGTGTTGAATTCAAACTCATAATATGTCCTTTTTGTGATTGTATATTGTTGTATATTGCTTAACAAAAGTTTCAATTATAAAGCAGAAAAGAGTTACCTTTATTTGCTCTTTCTACTATAATAATAGCTATAGGTAAATTACATGTCTAGGTTTAATAAACAAATAGCTATAATAATATTGGTCTTATTATTTAGTTTTCAAAGTACATATGCTACAGATAACTATGTTCCCGTTCGTGTCGGTATCAGTGATACTTTATTTAAAACTTATTTATTTGATTCAATAGAGTTTAATGATGCATGTAATCTAAAAGTTATGGACTCTTCTTCAGGTTATGTTATTCCTATAAATCAAAGCGCTACTATTGTTAAAGTAACAAATGAAAATAATTTATTCCGAGTATATGTAGATAATCAATTATTAGCAAAAAATTTGACAGGTCCTATTCTGGTTTCTGCACAAGATGATTGTTTGGTTTCGATAAAAGATTTAAAAAGGAAAGGAAAACAGGCTCTTTACAGAGGATATATTGAGCTTGTAAGAAGCAGTAAAGATATAAGTAAGTTTTCTATAGTAAATGTTTTAAGTTTGAAAAATTACTTGAGGGGAGTAGTTCCAAATGAAATGCCAGTGAGATTTGGATTAGAACCATTGAAAGCACAAACAGTAGCTGCTCGAAATTATGCCGTTACACCACGAATAAAGGCTTATGATGAATTTGATTTATGTGATTCAGTTGCTTGTCAGGTCTACTTTGGTGCAAATACTGAAGATAAACTTTCTGATATGGCAATCGAACAAACAAATGGAGTTATTGCTTTAGATAAAGATAATTTACCTATTCTTGCTTTGTATAGTTCTACAGCCGGCGGCTATACAGAAAGTTATGAATATGCATTCTCTGACCCTGCAACAAAGGAATTTCCATCAAAAGAAATTCATTATCTGTCAGCTGTTCCTGATTCAAGAAAATTTGAACCACTTGATTCAGATGCTGCAGCAGAGGCTTTTTATACAACAAAACCGGAAGCGTTTGATGATTTATCTCCGTATTATCGTTGGTCAAGAGATTGGACAATTGATGAATTACAAAAGGTATTGGCAAAAACACTTCCTGCACAATCTACAACCGGTTTTGTAAATCCGCAAGTTAGTGTTGGTGAAAATATTGGTAATATTATTTCCATAAAAGCATTAGAACGTGGTAAATCAGGTAAAATTATTAAACTTGAAATTAAAACAAATAAAAATACTTATGTAGTTCAAAAAGAACTTGTTATAAGAAGGTGTTTTCAAAAAAATTGGATATCACTTCCCAGTGCAAATTTCGTAATTACATATATTGATTCCGCAAATCCTGTTTATAAATTTTCCGGTGGCGGATTTGGACATGGTGTAGGAATGAGCCAATGGGGAGCAGGTAAAATGGGAAGCTTGGGCTATACCTTTGATCAAATTTTGCAACATTATTATAAAGGTGTAAAATTAGCGACAATTCCTATTGAAGTTCATAATAATAAAATGATTGAAAGATTATTTTATACGGAATGTGAAAATGCTAAAGTTTATATAGAAAATCCAGATAAAATACGCAAAATTAGAATAACTGTAAATAATAAAGAACTTGATATCAAACTTAAAGATAATATAACTGAAGTTGAAATATCAAAGTATATTGTTTGCGGTGAAAATAGAATTTCATATTTAATTTTAGATGAAGATGTTGATTGCTCCAAAAAAGTGAAAGTATTTACAGAAATAAAGGAGGCAGAATGTGAATAAAGATTCCTCTTTATTAAAAGCTGCCTGGTTGATTGCTTTTGTTACAATAATTTCAAAATTTGTAGGCTTTCTTAGAGATGTTTGTATAGCAAATTATTATGGAGCAGGATTAGTTTCTGATGCATATTTCTATGCTTATCAAATTCCTTCATTGGCTATTATTTTAATGGGAGGTGTTGGCGGTCCGTTCCATAGTGCAACAGTAAGTGTCTTTGCCAAACTTGTAAATCCTGATGATAAAATGCCTCCTGAAAAAGTAAATAAGCTTTTTAATACTTTTTTAACCGCTACTTTTATTGTTTTTGCTTTTCTTTCCATAGTTGTATTTGTTTTTTCTGATGAAATCCTTAATTTTATAATTCATTCTGACAATAAAGAACTCGTTTCACTTGCAAGTTCGCATTTAAGAATAATGACACCAGTTATATTGATTGGCGGTATAATAGGCATATATTACGGTCTTTTAATTACATATCGGTGTTTTTTACTTCCGAATCTTTCTCCTGTACTAATGAGTCTCAGTATAATACTAATTATTGCCTTTACAAAAGGTGATAAATATGGAACTTGTTTGGCTATAGCAACATCAATCGGTGCTTTATTTCAGTTCTTGGCTCAATTTCCTGCAGTAAAAAAACTTGGATTTAAAATAAAACCAAATTTGGACATTAAGAATAATCCGGAGTTTAAAAATCTTGTAGAACTTGTTTTCCCTGCAGCCTTAAGTTCAACAATAGGACAGATATATGTTTATGTTGATATGTTTTTTGCTTCACAGTTGAAAGAAGGAGCTTGGACTGCAGTTGGTTATGCAAATAGAGTTTTTCAGTTTCCTGTAGGAATACTTGTAACCGCCTTTTTAGTTCCTTTATTTCCTATTTTTTCTAAACTGGTTGGAGAAAAAAAATATGATGAAATTAAATATTATTTCCACAAAGGAGTTGGATTATTAAATTTTGTAGCGATTCCCATTATGTTCGCAATAATATTACTAGCATACGATGTTGTTCAATTGGTTTTCCAAAGAGGGGAGTTTGATTCACATGCTACTTATATGGTCTCTCAGGCTTTAATTTTCTTGTCGTTTGCGATAATTCCATATGTATTTAGAGATTCTATTACGAGAATTTTTTACTCCTTTAATGATTCAAGAACCCCATTCATAGTTGCTTTTTCATCTATTGTTTTAAAATATATTTTGAATGCTTTATTTATTGAAAAACTTGGAATTGCTGCTATTACACTTTCTACATCATTAGTGACTTTATTTAATGCTATATTACTAGGCTGTATTTTATTAAAAAGAATAAATCTTGATTATAAAATATATTTTATAAACTTACTAAAAATGGTTTCAGCTGCTTCTCTTGCTTTTGCAATAAACTTTTTGATATACAAAAATTGGATTATTATTCCCGAAAATTGGTTTTTATTGTTGGTAAAAACAGTCACAATATTGATACTATCAATGGTGGCATATACTATTTTTGCAATTATATTTAAGATTGAATTTGTAGGTGAATTGATTGAAAGAATTAGAAACTATATTAAACAAAAGTTCATTCATTGATGAACTTAATATTTTATTGAAAGAAGGCGGAGTAATTGCATTTGTTACTGATACTGTTTGGGGGTTAGGCTGCTTGCCTGATTCAAAAAAAGGTGTTGACAAAATTTATGAAATAAAAGGAAGAGACAGAGCAAAACCATTGATTTTAATGTCAAATAATATTGAAAATCTTTTTCCATATGTGAAATTAATATCAAAAACAGCTGAAAATTTAATGGAAGAATATTTCCCCGGTGCACTTACTATTGTTATGGAAAAATCAGAAAATACTCAGGATTTTATTACTTCCGGTAAAAATACTGTTGGTATTAGAGTTCCTAATAATGAATTTTTCAAAAAACTCTGTTCTGTTATAGATGGTCATGTTTTGGCCACTACAAGTGCAAATTTATCTAATCATCCTTCTTCAAAAACATATGATATGGCAAAAGAATCTATAGGTAATTTAGTTGATATTGTTTTTCAAGATTATGGATATAAATGTGCAGGTAAGGAATCAACGGTTGTTCTTATTGATAATGAGAATATAAAAGTATTGCGGCAAGGTAGTATTATTCTTCCAAATATTGTGAAAGATTAATGTCTTTTGTTTGAATTGCAGAGATAGGAACTTTTATTATATCTCCGTTATGAAACCAGTTGTATGTATAGTCCATATAGCTGCCTTCTCCATTTTCATAAGCTTCCCATCTTACATCAAGGTCATTATTTTCCCTGATTGCTCCGTCCTTTATATCAAATAATTTCTTTAGCGTTTCTACGTTAATTCCATATTTGTATCTTTCATCTTCATTATTTTCTTTGATATTAATTGTTAAAAAAACATATTCCCCATCAGTATACATTTGAGCAACTTGAGTTTGTTCGTATTGCTTTTTTCTTAATGCAGCCAGCATTTCTTCTAACTCTTCTCTCTTTTTGTTATTTGGATTTTTTGAACTTAGAGTTTCCTCTATTTCTTCGATTTTACTTTGAAGATAGTTATATGAAGATGGAACTATTATTTCTGTAACAGAATTAAAATCAGTGTTACCGTCAATATTATTGTAATCAAGTAAAAAGTCAAGATTACAATCATTTTCTTCTGCAATGGAAACAATGCTTGTTTCGTTTGTATTAAATGGTACCGTTTTTGGTTGTTGAGCTGTTGAATTTAAAGGAACACAGAATGTAAGTAATAATGCCATTGTAGTACCTAAAGTTGCTGTTGTAAGCGGTATGGCGATAAGCCCTTTTTTATTTATATTATTTTTATTTGGATCTCTGGGACTCAATATTTCAGTATGTTTAAATTCATCTTTATATCTTGTATCATTATTTCTTGATGTATTTTTTCTTGAAAAATTGTTATAGTAGTTTCCATAATTTCCTTTAAAAGATATTGATTGTATATTCATTAAGTTGTCCTTTCTCGCTTTATTACAAAATTTCAAAATAAAATGAATTGATAAAAAACAAAATATATAATTCATATTTCTTAATAAACGATAAAAAGATTAAAGTTTTAAAAAATCATGTCGAAAAAAAATAGTGTAGTAATTTATAGGAGTGTTGTAAATGGACTTTAACATAGAAAAAATAGCCGAATTTTTCAAAAACCAGAATTTAGGTGATTTTAAAAAGTCTAATGGTCAGGCTGCTAATGTTGAGGATACAATTGTCTTTGAATTGCAGGATGGCGAATACAAGATAGATGAAGAACTTTTAACGAGAGATGGTTTCATAAAAGCTTTAAAAGCAACCGGTACAAAAGAAAAAGCTTTAACTGAAGAACAACTCGGTCTTATATATGATGCAGTAAGCAGTTTAGATGATGAAGAAGGTATGTCAGAAAGAGAACTAACATATCTTGCTAGTTTAGGAAACGATAAAGATAAATTTGATTCGGAAGGAAATACAATAAACGAATTTGATATTAAGGCTTTTTTAGATAATGTAGAAGAAGCACTTAATGACGATGCACTATGTTGTGATGATGATTGCTGCCCAACAGATTGTTCATGCCAAGATATTCCGAGAGAGACAATTACTTCTGTTCTAAAAGATGATGATAGAATTTTAACAGATGATGAAGGTAATAAATATGTAACTGTTGAACCTTGGAGTAATGATAATGATGATAATAATTGTTTATCCAGAATTATTCAGAACAGTTATGATTTAGAAGCAATGGGTATTGAAATGTATAGTGAAGAATACTATGCATTAGAAGAAGCAGTAATGAATGCTAATGAAAAAATATATGGCACAGAAGACGGCGGATGGCGTAAAGAAGTTGGAGGAACCGGAAGACATAACGCAGTATTATATACAGGCGATAAGATTGTACTTCCCGATTTTGAATACGAAAAGCCTTGCCCGTGTGTAGATGATCCTGAACCTACTCCAACAACGACAACGACTCCTCCTCCAGCAACGACAACAACTCCTCCTCCAACGACGACAACAACTCCTCCTCCAACAGTGACAAATACTGAAACTGTAACGAATACTGAGACAGTAACAAATACTGAGACAGTAACAAATACTGAAACAGTTACTAATACAGAAACTGTAACGAATACAGATACGGTGACAAATACAGATACCGTGACGAATACTGAAACTGTTACTAATACAGATACGGTAACAAATACTGAAACTGTAACAAATACTGAGACAGTAACAAATACTGAAACTGTTACTAATACAGCTACAATTCCGGATGTTGATGTTGATCCTGGGCAAGAAATAGACCCTGTTAGACCAGGAGAGGATTCTGAAACTCCACCTGTTGAAACTCAACCAGAGACTCCACCTGTTGAAACTCAACCTGAAACTCCACCGGTTGAAACTCAACCAGAGACTCCACCTGTTGAAACTCAACCTGAAACTCCACCGGTTGAAACTCAACCTGATACAAGCTGTGATAATACTCCACCTGAAGAAGAATATGTTCCGGAAGAAGAACCAGAATTATAAAAATAAAAGAAGACCCCAAAAGGGTCTTCTTTTTCTAGCAAAAAAAAAAATTATGGGATTTGAAACAGATAAAGGAGAAAAAATGAAAATAGCTTTTAATACATATATGTCTTCACCTGTTTCAATGAAGGCAGATAAAAAAAATAATAGATACAGACAACCTATAAGTGCATTGTTAAAGCCATTTGAAGCCAGTAAGGAAGCAGTAATCCCACCATTGAAACTTATGAAAGGAATTAATCCGAATTCATCTGATGTATTTGATAATTTTACAAAAATTGATGATGTAACCAGAAATATTAATTTTACAAAAGACCAAGAGTCTTGGATTACATGCCTCTTTGAAGAAATAGAAGAGTTCATAATTGCAAGAGATGAGTATTCGCATGAAAAGACTTTAGCGAATAAAGAACATATGGAAGAAGAAATGGGTGATATTTTCTATGCTGCAGCCAGTATTGCAAAAGATAGTGGAATTGACCCTCAAGAAGCATTTAAGGCGACTAACAGAAAAATCTTTAATAGGATTAATTTAATGGAAAGATTTTGCATAACAAGTAAATCTCAATCTGAGAACTTGGCTGATTGTACAGATGAAGAAAGACGCGCTCTGTGGAATGCTGCAAAATATAAATTATACGGAGTCCAAGCAAAAAGATTTGCTTTTGATGCTTAATTTAATTAGCTCAATTGCTTTCTGAATTGAAATATCCCAATCGTTATATTCATTATTTACTATTGGTATTACGGATTTGTACCAGCCGCAGTCTTTACCAGTTAAATCGTACCATCTGAATTCATAATGGTAGTTAAAGATACCTATTGTCTTTTTGCCTATAGCGCCTGCTAAATTTAAAATGCAATTATCACTACTGATTATTAAGTCAGTGTTTTGAATTGCGGCTGCCGTATCTGCGAAGTTATTGAAATCTTTTGCAACATTAATTACTTTGTTATTTTTAAAACATTTAAGTTTTTTATCATCTATATCTTTTGTAAAACAATAGAGTTCTATATTCTCTAATTTATCAAGCGGAAGTAATTTTTCTAAAGGAATATTCCTTTTGCTATTACTTGCAATACCTTCAAATGCTATACCTATTTTTAGTTTATCATTATTAAAATATTTATCTTGAAATTTTCGTACCAGATATTTATTGGGTTTTATGTATCCTCCGCCAACGGAAATATTTTCTTTTGTTAAATTTAAGGCAATAGGAATAGACATACATGGAATATGAAAATCATATTGCAAAGTATTTATATCTGTTGTTTTTTGGCAGTGTACTTCTACTCCGAATTGATTATCTTTGACTAAATCATATGCATTGTTTTGTATATAATATATTACTTTTTTCGCAAGTTTTACAAGTCTTGGCATATATCCAAACATTAAGAAATTGTCGCCATAACCTTGTTCATAGTGAACAAGAAGGGTAGAATTTGATAAATCTTCTTTTCCACTCCAAATAGGTCTATTTAATTTGGGATATATAGTAGGTTCATTTTTTTCAAATCTTGAACCATAATATTTTGCCCATTCCGCTATATCACCATTTCTCATACAAGAGGCACAATAAGTAAATTCATCATCTTTATCAGCATAACCATTTTTTATATATATATCCCAGCATTTTTTTTCTGTCTGATAGTCTTTTGTTTTCATTGCTGCAACAATTGTGTTCTTAAGATATGCTTTACTATTTGGTACTTTTTCTATAGCTTTTTTGAAATATTCAAGTGCTTTTTTCGCATCATCAGGATGTTGTGTCTTTTTTATATAAGAATTGAAATAATGACAGCCTATTGTATTATAATCTGTTGCGTCCAATTCTGTTTTGTTATTTAAATTGAGGTATTTATTATAATATTCTATTGCCTTTGTGTATTCTTGATTTTTTTCATAAGCATTACTCAAAATTTTATAATTTTCAGCTTCTTTCCTTAACTTAATTAATTTTTTTGCTAACATCAGTTGCAAATCGTATTGTTCAAGTTTTTCAAGACAATTTATATGATTTTTTATGTTTGTTGTATTCTTGGGGTTCAATTGATAAATATAGTTGTAACAAATTAAAGCATTTGCGTAATTCTTTTCTTGATAGTATTTATCTGATAACTTTTTGAGCTTTTCTGCTAATATGTTTTCAGAATATTTTATTTCTTTTTTTATTGAATTATCAGAGATATCATAAAGATTTTTTATATAAAATTCATAACAATTAACGGCTTCAACAATTTTTCCTTGCTCAAGCATTGCAATCCAAGTCGCCCTGTTAATTTTAAAATCTGCTGATTTTTTACTCATAGATTAATAATAATTCAGATTTATATATTTTGTTTCATACAAATAACCGAATATTAATCTTTTGGAATATATTTAATGAAATATGAGAAAGCAAAAGGTACAAAGGTCATAATTAGCAATATGTTCATGAATCCGCATTTTTCAGCAAGTAAGCTTATCAAAGGTAGTAAAATTCCAATAACTCCCCAGCTGAAACCACCTATGAATCCGGAAATCATACTCTTAAATTCCGGCATTAATTTTTGTGCCAATGCCATATTTACAGGAGATGCCAGTAAACTAAAATATGCAATCAAAATAAAGGATAATAATCCTATTATTCCCATTCCGTTATTTAAGTAGAAAATAATACCGAGAGGTGCTACTGTAATCAATGAAATATAAAATACATTTTTTATACCTACTTTTTTTTCAAGTAATGGACTTGTTACAACTCCAAGTGCACCTGACAACATAAATAATAAAAGAATTATTCCTATTTTGGAAACATTATACCCCATTGACTTCCAATAAAAAGGTAAAATAATAGGAAAAGAAGAAACAACAAAAGCTTTTACTATTGATGCTCCCACTAAAATGGAAACTGGTTTGTTTTTTAATATTTCTTTTATAGCCGTAATAATTGAAACTTTGGGTTTATCTATATGTAAGGTGTTTAATCTTGGCACTGTTTTTAATGTTATATATGCCATTATTATTCCAACAAAACAAGCAAAAGGAAGTTTTTCTAAACCCCATATTTCAGTAATTCCTGAAGAAATTGCCGGCCCTAGTGAAAAACCAAAAGTCCCCATTGCGATAAATATACTCATATTTTTACTGTTTTCCGATTGTTTAGAATAGTTAAAAACGATACTTGTTGCTTGCGGGTGAAAGAATGCAACTCCCATATGCCCTAACAGAAGACATATAACAAGTGCATAAATATTCTTTGCCAATCCTAAAAAAGATAAAAATATAGATGCCATAAGCATTCCCCAAAAAATGAAAAATCTTCTTTGCCATTTATCTGCTATATATCCGAAAAACGGCTGAGACAATGATGATGTTAAATTAGATATAGAAATAAGTACAGTAGCAACAGCCATTGTTATACCTATTTTTGCGGCAATAAACGGCATTATCGGATTTAAAAATCCTGAGTATGTATCTGTTATAAAATGTCCTAAAGATAGTGTATTTATTACTTTTTTGTCTTTATTTTCTTCCATATTAATGTTTAAAATGCCTTATTCCTGTTGTTATCATAGCAATATTATATTTATCTGCTGTTTTTATTACATCTTCATCTTTTATACTTCCACCGGGTTGAATAATTGCTGCTATTCTGCCTTGGGCAGCTACATGTATATTATCTATAGCTGGGAAGAAACCATCTGATGCTGCAACAGCATCTTTTGAACCGTCACAAGCTTTATTTAATGCTATTTCAAATGCATCTACTCTACTGGTTTGTCCTTGACCGATTCCGATTGCTTTAAAATCTTTCGCTATTACAATTGCATTTGATTTTGCGTGTTTAACTATTTTCCACGCAAAAATCATATCTTCTATCATTTCTGCTGTTGGTTTCGCTTTTGTTACAACTTTGAAATTGTCTTTGTCCAGTTCACCTTTATCTGAGTCTTGAACTAAAGTTCCGAATGGAGTTACTCTTATTTCCTGATTTAAGTGATTTTTATATTCAATTAATGAAGTATTTAATCTTATTACTCTCAAATTTTTCTTTATTTTAAGAAGCTCTAATGCTTTTGGTGTGAAATCAGGAGCAATAACAACTTCTAAAAACATAGCTGTAAGTTGTTTAGCAAGTTCCTCATTCACAACTTGAGTAAAACCAACAATTCCTCCAAAAGCACTCAAAGGATCACAATCTAATGCTTTTGCCCAAGCTTCAGATATGTCTTTACCTAATGCTGCTCCGCAAGGTGTATTGTGTTTGATTATTACACAAGCACATACATCATAAAATTCACTTAGTATGTTTGTGCAAGCACTTACATCTAGTATATTATTGTATGAAAGTTCTTTTCCGTTAAGAACTTCATAATCTACAGTATTATTTGTATAATATATACTTGCATTTTGATGAGGATTTTCACCGTATCTTAAATTTTTTGCTTTTTTTATATTTAATGAAAAATAATTGTTAGTGTCTTCTTCAAATCTGTTTGAAAGTTCATGTAATATTTTTGTGTCGAA
The DNA here is from genome assembly GCA_944323935.1 of Candidatus Gastranaerophilales bacterium. Taxonomy (GTDB): domain Bacteria; phylum Cyanobacteriota; class Vampirovibrionia; order Gastranaerophilales; family Gastranaerophilaceae; genus Avigastranaerophilus. The sequence continues at coordinate 89,521 of CALUUJ010000001.1, forward strand.
ATCTAATGTTTTTTCAAAAACTTTTAGTGCAAATTCTCTTCTTAGTTTTAATGAACTTTCGCCGTTATGTTCTTCTAAATCTGATAAAACTTCTTTATATTGTTCGGGTGATGAAACAGCAAGAACTCTTTTATTATTTTTGGCCGCTGCTCTTAACATAGATGGACCACCAATATCAATAGTATTTGTTAGTTCTGTTTCTTCAACTTGTCTTGTAACTGCTTCTTCAAACGGATAAAAATTAACTACTACCATGTCAAAAAGTTTTATGTTCTTTTCTTCAATGTCGGCTTTTTCTTTAGGATTGTTTAAATCAGCAAGTATTCCTGCAAATATGTCCGGATAAAGCGTTTTTACTTTTCCGTTAATAAGTTGTCTTGTTCCTGTTATTTCTGTTATCTCTTTTGCATTTATGTGATTTCCTTTTAATAAATCATAGGTGGAGCCTGTTGCTATTATTTCATAGTTATATTTATTTGTAAGTTCTTCTGCAAATTCAACAAGTTTATCTTTGTTATATACACTTATTAATGCTCTTTTTGTCATAATTAATTTTTCCCCAATTCAAATGCTTTTTTTGCTGTTTTTTCTATAGTATCAAAAAGAATTTCAGAAATCTTGTTTTCTTTTAATATTTCATTCCCGACTGCAGTGCAACCGCCCGGTGTTGTTACATTTATTATTAATTGTTCGGGATCTGTACCTGATTCCATTATCATTTTTGCTGAACCATATGCTGTTTGTGTTGATAATTTCAAACAAGTTTTATAATCTAAACCAAGCTTTTCTCCTGCTTTTGCTATCTCATTTATTATGTAATAGTAGAATGCAGGTCCGCTTCCTGATATTGCGGTTATTATATCTATATATTTCTCTTCAGCTTTTACTACTTTCCCTACACTTTTAAATATTTCTGTTGCAAGTTCCGCGTGTTTATCTGTTGCGTAATTTCCCTTGCAAATTGCACTCATTCCTTCATTTACCAATGCAGGTGTATTTGGCATTATTCTTATTACAGGAATATTCCCGATAATTTCTTCTATTGTATTTATTGATATACCAGCCGCAATTGATAAGATAATATGATTTTTTGTTATATATGGTTTTATTTCGTTTAATACATCTTTTAATACAAATGGTTTTACTGCAAATAATATAGTATCGGCATTTTTAATTACATCAATATTACTTAATGTTGTATTAATGTTGTATGTTTTTTTTAATAGCTTAAGAGCATCTTCGTTTTTGTCCGATGCAATAATATTCTGAGCGTCACACCAATTGGAATTTATAATTCCTTTCATAATTGCAGTTGCCATCTTGCCGCCACCGATAAAACCGATTCTGTTCATATTATTTAACCTTTTTCTTTTTCGTGATTGACTTTAAGTTATGTCTTATTTATTATGATATAGCGAAAAAAAACACATTCAAGGAGAAATAAAATGAGACGTACGCTGGAAGGAACTAAAAGAAAAAGACAAAATGTTAGCGGTTTCAGAGCACGTATGGCTACAGCTGGCGGAAGAGAAGTTTTAAACAGAAGAAGAGCTAAAGGCCGTCATAAATTAGCTATTACTGCAAAAGAAAGAGCTTAGTAGTTTTGTTCTTAAATTAAATTTTAGGTTTAATTATTTATATAAAAGGGCTGTTTATTCAGTCCTTTTTTAAAGTAAAATAAAATTATGCTTCAAAAGAAATACAGATTAAAAAAATATTCTGCTTTTATTGCAACTTATAAATTGAATCATATAGTTGCTGATAATAATATGTGTATATATTTCGGGAAAGAAAAAACAAATCTTGATTTACAGACAAAAATAGCATTTGTTGTAAGTAAAAAAATTCATAAACGAGCTGTTGTAAGAAATCGAATAAAAAGATTGATGAGAGAAAGTTTCAGACTTATTATTAAAAATTCGGAGTTTAAAAATATATATAAATATTTATCTATTATATGTGTAGCAAAACCTGATTCTGCAAATTCCGATTTTTATTCAATTGATGCTTCTATAAGAAATCTATTGACAAAAAATCAATAAATACAATGGTTTTATAAAAAAGTATTGTTTAATTGAATAAAAATCTTATATATAATATGACAAAAATATATACTAGCGTTATATATTTTGTAACAAAATCTTAATAAAATTTCTTTAAAAAGTCATGAAATTAAAAGAAAAAGTTTTCATGTATATAAGAGGAAAATAATCGAGGGAAAAGAGATGGGCTACGCATTATTTGCACAGAGGAAAATAGCTCTTGACGGGCAATTAAATAACGCTCAACTGCAGCAAACACAAAGGTCAAATGAGCAGTATGCACTGGCTACTCAAACCTTGAGTTTACAGCAACAATTGACAAGTATGAATGCTTCTCAATCAGGTGAATTAGCAGAATTATACGGACAACTTGCAGAAGCTTCAAATGAAGACGCAAGGAACACTATAAACGCACAAATTCAACAAAAAGAACATGAATTCGAACAAGAAGTTGATTCAATTAACAGAGAAATATATCAGGTATCAGTCAAAGAAAACGCTATAGAAATGGAAGTAAAACGTTTAGATACTATGGTAACTGCATTACAAAAACAATTAGAAGCTGTAGAAGAAGCAGAAGGCAGTGCAATAGACAGAGCTACTCCAAAATTCAACGGTGTCGGTTAATACAAGTAACAATAATATATAAAAAAGAGGAAACTATTTGTTTCCTCTTTTTGCTTTTTTAATTAATTATTATTGTGCCATTGCTTTTCTTACTTCTTTTTTGTAGATTTCTACGTTTGGTTGAAGTACTTCCGGTAATGCCACATCCATTTCAGTTATGTCACCATCTATTTGTCTTAGAATATTACCTGTATATAATGTTTCAAAATGTTTGAATTCAATAAACTTAGCTAAAGTAGTGAGTGATAAATCTTTTAACTCAACAACAGAAACAGGGTGCATGTTTGAATATGCCGCAATTACACCTGTTAGAACCGCTTGCGTTACTTTTTCTTGCGGAGTTACATAAACAAAAGTAAAGAAAGAATCTTTATTAGCACTGTCTAAATCAGCTTCTGCATTATAGTGTAAATATCCGGGGCCAACATTTGTATCTGTTGAAATTCTTGCTTTAAGCGATTCATTTTTTAATTGTTTTTCCCATAAAGTTGTACCTTGGAAGGCATCACCGAAGTATTCAATGAAGTGTTTTTGTTTTCCGTCAAGTCTTGATTGAACATTGAATGCAGCTTGTTGAAGAGCAATATTTTTATTTATATCAGGATTTAAAAATTCTTCTTGGGCTTTCAATGAAGCTTGAAGCATTGCAATAACGTCTTCTTTTGCTACTCCAACATATGCTAAAGTAAATATAGTAGCATCATCAAAGATAGAAAATCTTCCGCCTACGTCATCATGAACAAAACCAGAAAGTTTAATGTCTCCTGCGTTTACCAATTTTCTAAGATTGCTTTTTTCTGCTGAAACATCAGTCATTGCAATAAATCTGTCAGAAACATCTTCTCTTTCCAAATATTCTTGCATAACTTTTTTTGCATTTTCATAAGCAACAGTAGTTTCTATAGTACCACCTGATTTTGATACTACTAAGAATTGTGTTTTTGCTAAGTCTAGGGTATTAATAAATCTTCTGAAACTTTCTGAGTCTACAGAAGAGAAGAAATGAACATTTGCTTCTTTACCGATCATTCTGATTAATGATTCTGTAGTATGTCTTGAACCACCTATTCCGAGTATAGCAAGGTCGGTATATTTATTGTCTTTTGCTTTTTCTGCCATGTCATATAAGTTATCAATTGTTTTTAATTGATTTTCAGGCAATACTCTAATCCAATTTAGAAATTGACCCGGTTTGCCTGCTCTTTCTTTGATTGTTTCTACAGCTTGCTCTGCATTCTTGCTGTATTTTGAAAGATTTGACATATCAAGTTTTAACGTAACATCTGATACCATTGTTTCTGTCATCTTAATATCCTTTTCATTATTAATACAAAGTTATTATCTAATGAAGTAAAAATAATTTCAAATAATTTTATTAACCAAAAAGACTCATTTTTATTTGAGTCTTTTTGATTGTAAATATTTAATTATTTTATTCTTCAACTTTTTTTTGTTTATTAATTACATCTTGAAGCTTTGCAATTAATTCATCACCTTTAGCTTGCATTTCGCTTACAATGCCGTCGGCTTTTGTTTGAATTTCAGAAACTGCAGTATGCGCTTTATCACAAATATCTTTTGATTTGTCTGCTAATTGCTCGCGAGTTTCTTCGCCTGATTGAGGTGCCAAAAGAACACCGATTAAACCGCCTACTATACTGCCTATTGCAAAACCGGCTATAAATCTACCTATTGACATTTTTTGTCTCCTTTTTTTCTAAATAAGTTAAAACCACTTTTTAATCCGCTGAAAAATCCGCCGTTTTTTGCGTTTCCAAATGCTACGCAAGATGCACCTAATAATGTTGTTAAAATCTTTTTTATTAATTCAAATTGCTTATTGGTAGCCGTAGAAACATTATTTACTGTAGATAAAATATTATTAACTGATTTTAGGGCGGGTTCAAGTTCTTTATTTGTCATATCTGTCAGATTTTTAAGACTTGTAAGTGTTAGAGTCGCCTCTTGTATGAATTTCACTAAGAATACGGTTAATATGACAGATACTACAATTAAAACAACTATAAAAATTGCTAAAACACATTCTAATACAGGTGTCATTATTATCTCCTAGTTAACTTCATAATCAACTGATTCTTTTTCTTTTGCTTTTGCAATTTGTTTTGCTTTAATTGTTTCGTTGATTTTGTTATACTGTTGCTCTAAACGATATCTCATTACATCAATAGAAGTTAGTGCCTGTTTCTTTGCTTCTTTGATTTCGGGAGTATATTTTTGAGCAATGTCCGTAATAACATTTTCAACATCTTTTCGTGTTTCTTCGCCTGATTTTGGCGCATATAAAACAGCAGCTATTACACCACCTACAACACCTAGAAGTAATCCGACTCCAAAACTGATTGAGCTGTCTTCTTTTGACATTTCGTCCTCCATTCGCTTTTATGTTTCCGATTGTAACATTTTTTTTTCGAAGTTTCAATTGTACATATTTAATAGAATGCCCGATATTCAAAAAATAGAAACTCTATAATTTTAAATATCCTTTTTTTAGTTATTTCTTTTTTGCTTATAAAATGCAAATTCATTTTGCTTGTAAACATTTTTTGTTTGAGTTAGATTATAATCGTTATGTAAACAAGAGGAGGCTAGTAATGGCAGAAAGAAAATTAGTTGGAACAAATGAAATGTTCAAAAAAGCATTGGCTGGCGGATATGCTATTGGTGCTTACAACGTAAATAACATGGAAATTTTACAAGGTATTGCGGAAGCAGCTGAAGAAACTCAATCTCCTATTATTCTTCAAGTTTCTGCTGGTGCAAGAAAATATGCTAATCAAACATATTTAATTAAATTAGTTGAAGCTGCTTTAGCTACAACTACAGTACCTATTGCTCTTCACTTAGACCATGGCGCTGATTTTGAAATTTGTAAAGCTTGTATTGATGGCGGTTTCTCTTCAGTTATGATTGATGGTTCAAGATTCCCATTCGAAGAAAACGTTGCTTTAACTAAAAAAGTTGTTGAATATGCTCATGAAAGAGGAGTTTCAGTTGAAGCTGAACTTGGTAAATTAGCTGGTGTTGAAGACGATGTTAATGTTGATGCTAAAGATGCTAAATATACTAATGTAAAAGAAGCTGTTGAATTTGTAAAACAAACAGGTTGTGACTCTTTAGCTATTGCTATTGGTACTTCTCACGGTGCATACAAATTCAAAGGTGAAGCTAAATTAGATTTTGACAGACTAAAAGAAATTAAAGATGCATTAAAAGAAGCCGGTTTTGGTGATTATCCAATCGTTCTTCATGGTTCTTCTTCTGTACCAAAAGAATTTGTTGCTAAATGTAATAAATTTGGCGGTAACTTACCTGATGCACAAGGTGTTCCTGAAGAAATGCTAAATTATGCATCTAAACACGGTGTTGCTAAAATTAATATTGATACTGACTTAAGATTAGCAATGACTTCTACAATTAGAGAATTCTTTGTAGAACATCCTGAAAAATTTGACCCTCGTGAATATATGGGTCCAGGTAGAACTGCTGTAAAAGAAATGGTTAAACATAAAATGATTAACGTTCTTGGTACTGCAGGTCACGCTAAAGACTAGTTTGATTAATTAAAAATCATAGAAAATAGAGTAAAGAGATGACTTTTTTACTCTATTTTTTTTATATAATTTTCTTGTAGTAGATTGTACGAACAAAATTTTCTGATAAACCGAAGATGTGAGTAAAATTTTGTGAGTGACATTTAGAAAAGGTGAGCAATAAAGTGGAAATGGCGAATTTTCAGTTTACTGCGATACTAGATTAGATAGAGGTAAGTTATGCTGAAATATTTTAGAGGATCTTTAATAGTAACTATAGCTGGTATTATATTAGCTTATTTGTGGGGAGAACATTCTCATCCCGGAAGCGGGTTTTTATGCTTGTTTATAGTTGCTTTTCTTTCGATATTGGAAGTTACGTTATCCTTTGATAATGCAGTTATCAATGCGATAAAACTTGAAAAAATGAATGATACTTGGCGTCATAGATTTTTGACTTGGGGTATTGCAATTGCGGTGTTCGGGATGAGATTTTTATTCCCAATTATTGTTGTTGCTGCATTTTCAGGTTTAACATTAATCGATGTAACAAAGTTGGCTTTTTATGATGTTGATAAATATGCTCATTATCTTCATCTTGTACATGCTCCATTAGTTACTTTTGGTGGCGCTTTTCTTTTAATGATTTTTCTTGCATATTTCTTCCATGAAGAAAAAGAAGTTCACTGGATTGCCTTTTTAGAAAAGAGATTGATTAAATTAAATTGTGTGAAATATATTGATGTAGTTTTTGCATTATTAGCTTTATTAATTTTGCAGAATTTTATACCTGAAGAACAAAAAAATGCTGTTTTAATGGCTGGTTTTATAGGTATTATTCTATATTTAGTTGTAGATAGTATAAGTAATTTGTTAGAACAAATTGCGGAAAGAAAAGCTGCAATTATGGGTGAGACTGCCAAACTTGGTTTTATCGGATTCCTTTATTTGGAATTAATAGATGCATCTTTTTCTTTAGATGGTGTTTTAGGTGCATTTGCCATAAGTAAGGATATTATAATCATCTCAATTGGTTTGGCAATCGGTGCTATGTTTGTTCGTTCATTAACAATTTTTATGGTTGATATGAAAACATTAAAGCAATATTTATATTTAGAACATGGTGCTCATTGGGCTATCGGATTCTTAGCTATAATTATGTTTATAAGTACCCGAATTGAAATTCCTGAAGTTGTTACAGGAAGTGTCGGACTTGTAATTGTTGGTGCTGCATTTATTTCTTCAATAATACATAATAAAAAGCAGCTTAAGGAAAAAGTTAAGGAAATTTGTGAAAAATAGCAAAAAGGCTTTCTTATTAAGAAAGCCTTTTTTGTTGATAAAAGAATATTTTAATAGTAAAATTAAGTAAAGTTAACAGGTTTAGAAGGGGTATACTATGAAACTAATGGAAGGTAAAAGAGGCGTTATATTTGGCGTTTCTAACACACATGGTATTGCATACGGTATTGCAAAACAATTGTTTGAAGCAGGGGCTGAAATAGCATTCACATATGCAGGTGAAGTTATGGAAAAAAGAGTACGTCCTATTGCTGAAGGAATGAATGCAAAAGTTATAATGTCTTGTGATGTTACAAAAGAAGACGAAGTAAAAGCAGTTTTTGCAGAACTTGAAAAAACATACGGAAAAATCGACTTTGTTGTTCATGCTGTTGCTTTTGCTAACAGAGAAGATTTAACAGGTGAATTTATTAACACATCAAAAGCAGGTTGGGATTTAGCTATGGGTGTTAGTGCATATTCTCTTGTTTCTTTAGCAAGAAATGCAAAACCAATTATGAATGAAGGCGGTTCTATTTTAGCATTGACATATTTAGGCGGTGAAAAGGTTGTTGCAAACTATAATATTATGGGTGTTGCAAAGGCTGCATTAGAATCATCTGCAAGATATTTAGCAGAAAATCTTGGAAAACATGGCGTAAGAGTTAACTGTATTTCAGCAGGTGCTGTTAAAACATTAGCTGCTTCAGGTATTGATGGTTTTGGTAAAATGCTAAAAGCGGCTGTACTTAAAGCCCCGTTAAAGAGAAATGTTACTCTTGAAGATGTTGGTAAAACAGGTTTATATTTGTTATCTGACTTATCTTCAGGTGTTACTGGTGAAGTTATCCATGTTGACTGCGGATGTCATTGTGTATATGCTTCTCAGGATGAAATGGAGCTCGTTACGAAGTAAGTTAGAAATTTATATAAAAAAGAACGGATATATTTTTATCCGTTCTTTTTTATTATGAAAAACCAATTAGGAATTAACAATATTCATATTCTGCTTCATCATTATATCCATATTGATATTCTTCTTCGTCTTCATCTTCTTCAGTTTCAGTTCCATTTTCTTCAATAACATCACGTTCTTCTTGTATAGATTGAAGTCTTTCTTGTATTGAAGATTGAAGGCTTGCTATGAGCTGAGAATTAATATCATTTTCTGTATGCTTTTCTTTATATTCTGATAATCTTTTTAATATTATGCGAAGAACACTTTCTGATGGCATTTCCTTATAGTAAATAGATTCAAGGTCAAAACGACTAATATTTTCAGTTGAAAATATTGCATCATATATTTCTTCGTGCTCTGGACTATATAATTCTTTTAAAAGATTTTGACCGGTTGGAAGTTTTTCAATTTCATGTAAAAGAGTTTCTTTATATCCTTTTTTAGCATCAAAAGCGTAAATATCATCATTATCTACAGAATTATTATCTCCATAATTTGAGCTAATAGGTTTTGAAACTCCAAGTATACCATAATCGTGATGTTCTCTATCAAATGCAAGCTCATTTATACTTCTTCCTCTTGGGAAATGATAGTCTGCGGGATAAATTAATCTACCATCTGATAATTCATAAATTTCATATATATTCCCATCTACGCCTATTGCGAGAAGCACTTTTGTTAATCCATCATAACCGGGGTCGATTTTAGGTTCATCATTATCACAATCAGCTATTTCATCTGAAGTGTAATCTGATTCATCTTTTGTTATTGTTTCGGACGCATCAGGTTTGTTGCCCTTGCCTTTAACAGGGTTATCACTTGGCATATTTGGTTTTTGTAAATTATCGGCTTTTGTATTATGAATTAATAAATAGCCTGCAGCTGCTAAGCAACTTAATGTAAGTAATAATTTTTTCTTAGAATCTTTTGTTTTAGATTTTTTGTTAATTTTATTATTTTCTTCGTCTTTTACATTTTGCTTTTGTTTTGTTTCTATAATATTTTTTATTCTATTTATAATCATAGCTTACTCCTTTATTTTCAGTAAAGTTTATGATTGTATAAATTTGTTGAAAAAAGATGCTTTCTTTATAAAAATTAACAAAGAAATTTCAAGTGTATTTAGACTTGGAATTTTTAAAGCATATTTGTATAGAAAAATACTGTTTTATTGTTTTTTATGAATTTACTTTCTTTAATATATTTTGCATATTAGGCATAAGATAAAGTTAAGCATTATTTATATGCTTGTTATAGAATTCTTCAAATCTGTCTTCCAATATACTATCTCTCATATCATGTATAAATTTGATTAAAAATCTTGTATTATGGATAGATAAAAGAATTTGAGCATTAGTTTCTCCCATCCTGTATAGATGTCTTATATATGCTTTTGAATGATTTTGACAAGCATAACAATCACATTTTTCATCAAGTGGCAGAGGATCTTTTTCAAATTGTTTATTTTTTATATTTTTCTTTCCTTCATAAGTAAAGAAAGAACCATGACGGGCATTTCTGGTTGGAAGAACACAATCAAACATATCAACGCCTCTTTTAACTCCTTCAAGTAAATCAATAGGAGTTCCGACGCCCATCAGATATCTTGGTTTGTTTCTCGGTAATAATGGAGCGGTATATTCAACTAAATGATGTTTTAAATCATTAGGTTCACCAACACTTACCCCTCCAATTGCATAACCTACAGCATCATAGGATGATACTATTTTTGCACTTTCTGTTCTTAAATCATCATAAAATGCACCTTGGCAGATAGGAAACAAAGCCTGATCTTCTTTTGTATGAGCTTTAAAACATCTTTCAAGCCAACGGTGTGTTCTTTCCATTGCCTTTACGGCCTCTTCATATGAACAAGGATATGGTGCACATTGGTCGAATGCCATAGCTATGTCTGGTCCCAAATCTTGTTGAATTTCCATAGAAATTTCAGGATTTATATAATATTCATCCCCTGTTTTAGGTTCTTTGAATTTAACACCGTCTTCTGAAATATTATTCAAATGTGCTAAACTGAATACTTGAAATCCGCCAGAATCTGTTAATATTGGCTTATCCCAATTCATCCATTTATGAAGTCCGCCAAATTCTTTTATTAGCTTATTCCCCGGTCTTAAAAATAAGTGGAATGAATTTGATAAAATTATTTGAGCTTTTGTTTCTTCTAAATGATGTTTTGTAAGCATTTTGACGTTTGAGTGAGTCCCGACAGGCATAAAAATAGGCGTTTCTATATCACCATGTGGGGTATGAAATATACCTGCTCTTGCACCCGTTTTTTTATCTTCTTTTAAAAGCTCAAACGAAAAATATTTATTTGCCATTGTTCATTATCATCTCTAACATTGTTGTCCAGTTTGGGCAAAGTTCTTCTTCTTTGAAATAAATCGCAATTTCTCTTTCAGCACTTTCTACGCAGTCTGAACCATGTATAATGTTATATTCTTTATTGATTGCATATTCAAAACGAATTGTACCTGCTTCAGCTTCTTCTGGTTTTGTTGATCCCATCATTCTTCTTGATTCGGCAATAACATTGTCACCTTCAATAACCATTGCAACAATTGGCCCTGACGTAATATATTCAATCAAACGAGGATAGAATGGTTTTCCTTTATGTTCAGCATAATGTTTCTCTGCTAATTCCAACGTAGGCAAAAGGAGTTTTAATCCTATAATTTTATAGCCTTTTTCCTCGAATTTTGTAATGATTCTGCCAATAAGATTCCTTTTTACTCCATCCGGCTTGATTGCTACAAATGTTCTTTCTGTCATTATATCTCTCCCTTTTAACCTAATCCAATCCATTAGAACACAAAAACGCTTTTTTTTCAATTATTACAGTTTATTGTGATTTAATTTTAATTTGGTATAATTGTGTTTGAAATGGATATATGATTATGAACAAACAAAATATAATTCAATTGGTAGAAGCAAAGGAATATGACAAGGCCAAAAAGCTTATTATTGAGTCATTAGATGCAAAAGAAAAAGATATTGAATTAGTTAAGCTTTTAGGACTTTGTAATATAAATCTTAATTGTTTAGATGATGCATTGAAAAACTTTGAAGATTTCTTAAAACAAAATCCTGATGATGCACTTTCTTTATATTATATGGCTACAATATATCTCGGAAAAGATAAATCTGATAAAGCAGAATTGTTGTTAAAAAAAGTTATTGCTTTAAGAAATAACTACCTTGATGCATATAAAACATTGGCTGTGGCTTTAATGAAGCAAAAGAAAAACAAAGAAGTATTTGAATATGAAGATAAAATGATTGAATTAGATAGCGGAGATGTTCAAGTATATGAAATATTATCTACAGCTGCTTTAGAAACTGCGAATTTTTCTTTGTCTGTTAAATATTTAGAAAAAGCGTTAGAAATTGAACCGGAAAATTCAAGATTATATAATAAACTGGGATTAACATATTTCTCATCAGGTAATGTTCAAAAATCAATTGAATTATATACTAAAGCATTAGAATTATCACCTAATGATGTTTCTGTACTTTATAATCTTGGATTGGCATATTTTTCTGTAGAATCTTTTGAAGAATCATATAAATATTTAGAAAAAGCATGTAAACATGTACTAAAAGAGCAATATTTAACTGCTTTTGCAATGGCTGCTCTTAAGTCAAGACATTGGAAAGATGCGATTGAAGCATATGAAAAACTTATTAAAATGATCCCAGATAAAGAAAATATCAAATATAATTTAGCTTGTGCGTATGAAGGAAATAATGAAATAGAAAAAGCAATTAAAATTGTAGAAAAATTGCTAACTTTCAATTTGAATTCAGTTCAGTTAAAATTGCATTTGGCATCGTTATATTCAAGAAGCAAAAAAATTGAGGCAGCAAAAATACTTTACGCTGATTTAATTGCTTCCGGTGTTGGGCATATTAATGTTTTATATGAATATGCAATATTGTGTGCAAAAACAAATGATACAGATAAAGCAGAGGAAGTACTAAAAAAAATTATAAAACTTGATTCATCTTTTGTATTGGCATATAAAGATTTAGCTATTATATATTTATCAAGAAAATTCTTTGATAAAGCATCTGAATATTTTCAAAAAGCATATAAGCTTGCGTCTGATAATATATATGTAGTTTTTGAATATGCAAATTATTTTCACTTGATGGCAGATTTTGAACAGGCAAAAAAGTTATATCTAAAAGTTCTTAAAAATGAAGACATTCCTATATATATGATGATTAGCATTGCTGTTAACTATATTTCAATGAATATGATTGATAAAGCAAAAGAAATTTTATTAAAGGCAATTGAAAGAGAACCTCAAAATATAGAGGTGTTGTTTCACTTGGCACAAGTATATTTTAGTGAAAAGAATTATAAAAATGCAAAGCAGTTATTGGAAGATGCCTATACTATAGCACCAAATACAGAAATTGCGAATCTTCTTTCTAAAGTATGTTACGAGGTTGGTGAATATAACCAAGCATATGCATTGTTGAATTTAATAAATTTAGCAGTTCCAAATAATTTATCAGTATTGTATGGTATGGCAGAATGTAAATGTATGCAGAAGGAATATAGTATAGCAAAAGAGCATCTTGAAAAAATATTGAAAATATTACCGGAACATGAACAAGCAAATGCTTTAATTAAAAAGATAAAGGTAGAGGAGAATAAATGAAAAGAAAAAATTTTTTGGTAGAATTATTTAAGTTTTTATGGAGCAAAAAAGCTTATTGGATAGTTCCTGTAATATTATTTTTAATTCTTTTAATCTTTTTAATAGCAGTTGGAACTTCTCCTGTGTCTCCATTTATATATACAATAATATAGGTTGACATATGAAGATAAATGAGTACAAAAAGCTTGCAATAACCCTTACTTTATTGCCTTTAATTCCAGCTGTAATACTATATAAGCATTCACTTTTAATGGTTGCTGTAACAGTTTTGGCTGTGTTTTGGCTTCTTGCAATATTGTGTTTTGTGTCAAAAAGTTTTTCTGTAAAATTAAAAAAACTATTAGATAAAATTGGAAGTTTTTTAGGAAAATATATTGCAATAGTTATTCTTGCAATAGGTTATCTTGTTGCTGTTTTGCCTACAGGATTATTAATGAAAATAGTAAAAAGAGACCGATTAAGACTAAAAAAGCCAGATATTAAAACATATTGGCTTGATAACGAAAATAAAGAAACAGACTACGAGTATCAATTTTAGAGGTGTAATGACATATTTATTAGGAATTAGTGCATATTATCATGATAGTGCGGCAGCACTTATAAAGAATGGTGAAATTATAGCTGCAGCCCAGGAAGAGCGTTTTACAAGAATTAAACAAGACAGTAATTTCCCTATAAATGCAGTTAATTATTGTTTGAAAGAAGCAGGTATAACTCCTGAGATGCTTGATGGTGTTGTTTATTACGAAAAACCTTTTATCAAATTTGAAAGAATTTTAGAAACAGCAATGGCATATGTTCCATATAGTATGAGAAGTTTTATAAATGCTATGCCTGTTTGGTTGAATACTAAATTATTTATTCCATCTCAAATTGATAAATATTTTGAAAAGAGATTAAAGTGTCCGATATATTTTACAACTCACCATGAATCTCATTGTGCAAGTGCGTTTTTCCCTTCTCCTTATGAAGAAGCGGCTATTTTATGCTTGGATGGAGTTGGAGAGTGGGATACTACAACCTGGGGGGTTGGCAAAGGTAATAAAATAGAAATAAAGCAGAAAATAGAATTTCCTCATTCATTAGGACTTTTATATAGTGCTTTTACGGGTTTTCTTGGATTCAAAGTTAATTCCGGTGAATATAAAGTTATGGGACTTGCACCATATGGAGAACCTATATATAAAGATTTAATATATGAAAATCTTGTTGATGTAAAAGAAGATGGGTCTTTCTGGCTTAATCAGGATTATTTTGGCTATTGTACAACAGATTATATGTTTAATAAAAGATTTGAAAAATTGTTTAACCGTCCTCCAAGAAAGCCGGAAACTGAATTAACTCAGAATGATATGGATATTGCCGCAAGCTTACAAGCAGTTACGGAAGAAATTATATTAAAACTGGCGAACTATGTATATAAACAAACAGGATTAAAAAATCTCTGTCTTGCAGGTGGTTGTGCTTTGAATTGTGTTTCTAACGGAAATATATTAAAAAACGGACCCTTTGAAAATATATGGGTTCAACCTGCAGCAGGTGATGCAGGTGGTGCTTTGGGTGCAGCTTTAGCAATTTATTATATGGCTCTTAAAAATGAAAGAATTGTAAATTCAAATGATTCTCAAGAAGGAAGCCTTTTAGGACCCAAATACTCTGATGAACAAATATTAGAGACATTAAACAAATTTAAAGCTAAATATACAAAATACGAATCAGAGGAAGAATTAACAAAGGTAATCGCAAAATATATCTCTGAAGGAAAAAGTATAGGACATTTCGCAGGCAGAATGGAATATGGACCAAGGGCTTTAGGCAACAGAAGTATTCTTGCAGATCCGAGAAACAGAGAGATGCAAAAGAATTTAAACCTTGCAATCAAGAAAAGAGAATCTTTCAGACCGTTTGCACCAAGCTGTTTGGAAGAAGATGTAGAAAAGTTCTTTGATATAAAAACAGGAAAAAAATCACCTTATATGCTTTTAACTCAGCCAATTTCGGATAGTATTAAAACAAAATTGAGCGAAGAAGAAAAAAATTATAAAGGTATTGATAAATTGAAAGCTTACCGTTCTATACTTCCTGCTATAACTCATGTAAATTATTCAGCAAGAATTCAAACGGTTTCAAAAAAAATTAATCCCAGATATTGGAATATAATTAATGAATTTAAAAAACTTACAGATTGTTCAGTTATAGTAAATACATCCTTTAACATAAGAGGAGAACCAATTGTTAATACTCCGGAAAATGCATATAAATGTTTTATGTATACGGACTTAGATGTATTAGTTTTGGAAAATTTTATACTGTTAAAAAACGAACAACGTAATATTGAAGGAAAAGAAGATTACCAAAAACAGTTTAAATTGGATTAATTTCTTTTGATAAATTTTAAATCATAACCTAAGATATCACCAATAATCATTGCATCGTCGTATCTTAAGGTTCCTTTTCTTAACTTTTGAGAAATATTGTCAGCAGTAATTTTTTTGCCAATCTTTTCACTCATTTCAACTGCCAAATCTTTTAATTTTACATTGCTTTCAGCTAATAAAACTTTTATATCTTTTCTTACTGTCATATTAGTATTATATCTTTAATCGTTTTATTGACATATTAATCGTATTTTGATATATTTAACGTGTTATAATACGTGTTTTCGTTCTTATTGTCGTTTTAGTTGTAACAAAAATTAAAGGAGTTAAATATGAACAAATCAGAATTAGAAAAAAATTTTAATGAAATTATAGAAAAACATACTGATTTCATTGTTAAAAACTTTGCAGAAGGAAAAAGTTTAATGAAAATAATAGAAAAAACACTAAAAAAGTCATGGACACAGGCAATTTTTATTTCAATAAGAGCAAATATTTTATTAATAAGTTTTGAAAGGTTAAAAGAAAATCCAGAATTTTTAAAACGATTAAAAGATGAATTTATAGATATAGAAAAGGTATATAGATGTATGCAAAAGTGTGAGTTATGTTTTTTTCATCTATTTAATGAAATTGAAAAATTAAATGGACTTATAATAAAAGAAGACAAATAATTTTATATTGTACTTTTCTCATTGCAGAAAAGTACCAAAAGGCTAGCAACTTAATATTCCGTTTCGATTTTGTTAATTTCAACCAAAAGCTTTGTAACTCGGACTTCGTCCTCAAACAGACAAAGCTTCAATATTGTTTCTATAAACAAAATTACGAAACTTCATAAAGAGTTGCATTTTTCAAAACCATCATAAGATGTTTTTGAAAAGATATTATAATTAAAACTAAAACTAAAATATTAAACTTTTAGGTAGAATTGAAAAAACATAAATTTATAAATTCTAAATATGTTAATATATAATCAAAATATTTATAAAAAGGATGAAATATGTCAATTTTAGAAGAAATTGATGAGTTTGTTAAATCAATGCCAATGAATTATGAATTTTCAACAAGATGGTTTAAAACGAAATTAAGTCAAGAACATAATCGATCTATGGATAGTTATATTCCATCTGATTATTGTTATAATCGAAAAAATGACGGTATAGATTATAAAAAACAAACACATTATTTCTTATATATATCAAGAGGAATGTATAAATATGTAGGTAAGAATTATTTCTATGATGGAATAATTGAGCATAATCAAAGGAAGAAAAAGTAATAGGTTTCTAAATATTATTTTATGCCAGTTCACTCTCATCTATTTTAACAGGAAGATATACCGTAAATAAAGAACCTTCATTCTCCTTACTTGTTACTGTTATTTTCCCATGGTGATGTTTTTCTACAGTCATTTTTACAAGGTGTAAACCAAGCCCTGTCCCTTTTATTGTGTGGGTGGCATTTTCTACTCTGTAAAATCGGTCAAATATCTTTTCTAAATGTTCTTTTGCTATTCCTATTCCGTTATCTTTTACAGAAAACTCAACAAAATTTTTATCATCAGATTGTTTTATTTTTACTAAAATATCTTTGCCGTTTAATGAATATTTAATAGCATTAGATAATAGGTTTCTTATAACTCTATCCATACTTTCAACATTTATTGGTATAGTTGGTATATTATTTTCTTGTTCGAAATTTATTTTTATATCTTTTTCATCTGCCAAAATTTTTATAGAGTTTATATTTTGTTGTATTAATTCAACAAGATTTGAATATTCTTTTTTCAAAATTACATCGCCGGATTCTAACCTTGAAAAGTCTAAAATTTCATTTACCATAGAATGGAGTCTTTTAGCTTCTGTATCAATAGTTTGCATAAATTCTTTTTTTGTTTCTTCATCAAAATCATCAGCATTATTGCACAAGGTATCAATGTATGTTCTTAATACAGTTACGGGTGTTCTTAATTCGTGAGAAACATTTGAAATGAATGTATTTTTTAATTTATTAACTTCAGTCTCTCTTGTTATATCGATAAGTACAATAATATACCCCACATAATCCTGTTGTTTTGAGAACATCGGGGAAATCATTGATTTTATCGTTAATTTACCCGCTTCAATATTAAATTCAATTGGCTTTTGTTCAATTATATTTAAAGGAGTATCTTTAAATTCTTCAATTTTTTCCGCAAAACATTTTTGACCGTGAGAATCTATAAATTCTTGTATTTTAGTTCCGATAAATTTATTTTCATCAATGTCTAACATTTTTAATGCCATAGAATTTGCAAGTACAACATTATCAAAATTATCGCATACAATTACCCCATTAATGATACTCATTAATACAGCTTCCAGTTTGTTTCTTTCAAGAGTAAGTTGTTCAATATTTTGTTCTTCGTATCTGGATAATACATTAGACATATCATTAAATGCTTCGGTTAATTCTGCCATATTACCTGATTCCAGTTTATATCCGAATTTACCAATTGCTATTTGTCTTACTCCGTCATAAATTTTTTTAAGTTCTTTTGATACGAGAAAAATATTTGAGATTAAAATTATTGCAAATGTAAGCCAAGTCAATATGAAAATTCCAAATAAAGATTTTTTAGTTGTTAAAGATATTGTTTTTATGCCATTACCTGTCATTCCGACATTAACATAACCTGTAAGTTCACCTCTGTATATAATAGGCGAGCTTACATTTAATGCAGTGTTTTTATCATCAATAGGAAAATCTTTTTTAGAAGAATATATAATAATATTGTCTTTATTCTTATATTCTATAAAAGAGATATCATTACTTTTTTCTAAAATAGGTTTGTATTCGTTTGCGAGAAGTTTTGCTCTTTCTTTTAATGGAAATCTTTCAAATGCTGCTGTTTGTATTGCTAAAGTTTTTGTCATTAATTGTGCAAAACCGGAATATGTCCTATCCATCTTATTTTGAATATGATTTACAGCAAAAACAGCAATTATGGCAATTATTAATGAACCCAATAATAATTCAATTAAAATATATTTAGTTTGTTTATTTAAATGAAAAGATTTTATATCCATAACTCAGAAAATTATATCATTTAATTATATTTTTTACTAATTTCGAGCTTCCAAAATAAAAAATATTATAATAGTAATTTTCAATAGAAATATAAAGAATTACAAATTATTATATAAAATTTAGGATTTTCTAAAAAATCCCAGAATGATTGGGCTTTGGTCTGATTATCTATGTTAATATCATTAATGGATGTAAAGGGCTATTCGTTCTGTAGGACTTGACAGGCAAAGTCAATGATTTTGGGAATTTTAGCCAATATAAAAAATGGGAAAAGATATATTGTTAACAATTGTTTAAAAAAATCTTTTAAAACGGCTTATTTTTCTTGACTGGCATGTTTTAGCAAGTATCATTTTATAATGGCTATGAGTAGCCTTATCCGAAAAATTGGTAATTAAACAGTTAAATTTTATATAGTTGTAGTACACCACATAATGAGAGGTGAATGAATGTCAAAGAAACAATATTCTGAGAGAGTAACTCCGATGGGCATGCCCAAAACAAGATTGGATGATCTGCCGGACTTAATCGAAATTCAGAAAAAATCATTTGAGTGGTTTTTAAAAGAAGGTCTGAAAGAAGAATTTCTTTCATATTCTCCTATTAAAGACTATACCGGTAGATTAGAATTACATTTTCTACCAAATTATACTTTCGATAATCCGAAGTATTCATTGGAAGAAGCAAGAATCCACGATGCTACTTACGCAAAACAATTAAGAGTAATGGCACGTTTGGTGAACCGTGATACAGGGGAAATAAAAGAACAGGAAGTTTATATAGGTGATATACCTACAATGACAAATAAAGGTACCTTTATCGTAAATGGTGCCGAACGTGTTATTGTATCACAAATTGTTAGATCACCCGGTATATACTTTAAGAGAGAAATCTCTCCGACAGGTAAACGTTTATTCAATGCAACTTTGATTCCAAACAGAGGTGCTTGGTTAAAAATAGAAACTGATGCTAATGATATAATCTATGTAAAAATAGATAAAAACAGAAAAATATTAGCAACAACATTATTAAAAGCTTTAGGAATCACAGTTTCTGAAATGGAAACATTATTCACTCACTTTGAATTCTTAAAGAAAACATTAGAAAAAGATACAACAGAAACAACAGATGATGCATTAATTGAAGTTTATAAAAAATTAAGACCTGGTGATCCTGCTTCTGCTGCAGGCGGTCGTTCAATTATTGAATCAAGATTTTTCGATGATAAGAAATATGATATCGGAAGAGTTGGTCGTTATAAGTTAAATAAGAAATTAAACTTAAACATAGCTGAAACACAAAGAACTTTGACAATTCAAGACTTAGTTGCAGCTGTAGAATACTTAATTAATTTAACATATGATGAAGGAAGCTGTGATGATATCGACCATTTAGGAAACAGAAGAATCCGCAGTGTTGGTGAATTGTTACAAAACCAATTCAGAGTAGGTTTATCAAGAATAGAAAGAATCGTTAAAGAAAGAATGACTCTTCAAAATTCAGAAACACTTACTCCGTTGAATTTGTTGAATACAAAACCATTAATCGCATCATTAAAAGAATTCTTTGGTTCATCACAGTTGTCACAATTCATGGACCAAACAAATCCACTTGCTGAATTAACACATAAAAGACGTATTTCCGCATTAGGACCAGGTGGTTTGGTTAGAGAAAGAGCCGGATTCGCAGTTCGTGATATTCACCCTTCTCACTATGGTAGAATATGTCCTATCGAAACACCTGAAGGTCCAAACGCAGGTTTGATCGGTTCATTGGCAACTCACGCTAGAGTTAATGATTATGGTTTCATTGAAACTCCATACTTCGCAGTTAAAGATGGTGTTGTTACAAATGAAGTACGTTATATGAGTGCAGATGAAGAAGAAAACTTCCGTGTAGCACCTTCTGATTTGACATTAAATGAAGACAGAAGCATAAAAGCTCAATACGTACCTATCCGTTATAAATCTGAATTTACAATGGGTGAATCAAAACGTGTTGACTATATGGGGGTTTCACCAATTCAGGTAATCTCAGTTGCTACATCAGTAATTCCTTTCATTGAGCACGATGACGCAAACCGTGCATTGATGGGATCTAACATGCAACGTCAAGCAGTTCCTTTATTAATTACAGATAGACCTGTAGTTGCAACAGGTTTGGAAAAAAGAGCAGCAAAAGACTCTTGTATGGTAGTTGTATCAGATGTAGACGGTACAGTTGTAAAAGTAGTCGGTGAAGAAATCTGGATTAAAGATAAAGCCGGCAAATTACATAAATATCAATTAATGAAATATGTAAGAAGTAACCAAGATACATGTATCAACCAAAAACCGATTGTATCTGAAGGAATGGAAGTAAAAGCAGGTGATGTAATCGCCGATGGTGCTTCAACTCACTTTGGTGAACTTTCTTTAGGTAAAAACGTTTTAGTTGCTTATATGCCTTGGGAAGGATATAACTTCGAAGATGCTATCTTACTTTCAGAGAGATGCGTACACGATGATATCTTTACTTCATTACACATTGAAAAATTAGAAATTGAAGCACGTCAAACAAAACTTGGACCTGAAGAAATAACAAGAGAAGTTCCGAATGTTTCTGAAGAGTCTTTAAGACATTTGGATGAACGTGGTATTGTTCGTATTGGTGCAAGAGTATATGCTGATGATATTCTCGTTGGTAAAGTAACACCAAAAGGTGAATCAGAACATCCGCCGGAAGAAAAACTTTTAAGAGCTATCTTTGCTGAAAAAGCTAGAGATGTTAAAGATAATTCATTAAGAGTGCCTCACGGTGAAGGTGGTCGTGTAGTCGATGTAAAAGTATTCGACAGAGAAAAAGGTGATGAACTTTTACCTGGTGCTAATACATTAATTAAAGTTTATATCGCTCAAAAACGTAAGGTATCAGTAGGTGATAAACTTGCAGGACGTCACGGTAACAAAGGTATCGTATCAAGAATACTTCCAAAAGAAGATATGCCGTTCTTGCCAGACGGAACTCCTGTAGATATCGTATTAAATCCACTTGGTGTACCTTCTCGTATGAACGTTGGACAAACATATGAATGTTTACTTGGTTTGGCTTCATATTTAACAGGTGATTATTATGAAGCTCCATCATTCGATGAAATGTATGGTGAAAACAAATCAGAAATTTCAACAAAATATGAATTGTTGAGAGGTATAAAAGAATCCGGCTGTGATTGGGTAGGTGAAGACGGTAAAGTTACATTATATGACGGAAGAACCGGTGAACCATTCGATAGACCAGTTTCAGTTGGTATAACATACTTCTTGAAGTTAGTTCACTTAGTAGATGATAAGATACACGCAAGAAGTACAGGACCATACTCATTAGTAACACAACAACCTTTAGGTGGTAAAGCTCAATTCGGCGGACAAAGATTCGGTGAAATGGAAGTTTGGGCTTTAGAAGCTTATGGTGCGGCTTATACATTACAAGAAATGTTAACAATTAAATCAGATGATGTTAACGGTCGTTCAAGAGCTTACGAAGCAATCGTTAAAGGTGATAATATTCCTAGACCTGGTATTCCGGAATCATTCAAAGTACTTGTAAGAGAATTACAAAGTATCGGTTTGGATATATCAGTATCTAAGAAGAGCGGTGAAGAAGTTGATTTAATGTCAGATACTGATGATTTAAGAAAGGCTGCTCCAAAGAGAATACTTTCTGATATTGATTCTGAATTGTTAAATATTAACTTTTTAGAAACACCAAGCTCATTCAAAGAATAAAGTGTAAAACTTCCCGTAAATTTTACGGGAAGTTAGAACACAAACATTAAAGTTAAAGGAGATAAAAAATTGTCTACAAGCATAGATTATTTTGATTATATACGAATCAGTATTGCGTCACCTGAACGCGTATTGAAATGGTCGTATGGTGAAGTAACAAAACCTGAAACGATTAACTATCGT
The DNA here is from genome assembly GCA_944323935.1 of Candidatus Gastranaerophilales bacterium. Taxonomy (GTDB): domain Bacteria; phylum Cyanobacteriota; class Vampirovibrionia; order Gastranaerophilales; family Gastranaerophilaceae; genus Avigastranaerophilus. The sequence goes on from CALUUJ010000001.1 coordinate 112,068, forward strand.
ACGTTAAAACCGGAAAGAGACGGTTTATTCTGTGAAAGAATTTTTGGACCTACGAAGGATTGGGAATGTTACTGTGGTAAATATAAAAGAGTCAGACACAAAGGTATCATTTGCGAAAGATGCGGTGTTGAAGTTACAGACTCAAAAGTAAGACGTCACAGAATGGGACACATAAAACTTGCTGCTCCTGTTAGCCATATTTGGTTTTTAAAAGGAATTCCAAGTTACTTGGGTCTTCTTCTTGATATGACATTAAAAGATTTAGAACAAGTTATTTATTTTAATAATTATGTTGTAATTGATCCTGCTGATAGTGAATTTAAAAAATATCAATTATTAACAGAAGAAGAATATGAAGACTTTATGTTAGAACATGAAGATTCTGAATTAAAAGTAGGTATTGGTGCAGAAGCTATAAAAGAATTATTGGGCGAAATCTCATTAACAGAAATGGCAGAATCAATCAGAGCTGAATTGTCAGGTCTATCAGGCAGTGTACAAAGAAAAGCTAAGTTGATAAAAAGATTAAGATTAGTAGAATCATTAATCGAAAGTAACACAGAACCAACTTGGATGATAATGGATGTATTGCCTGTAACTCCACCTGATTTGAGACCAATGGTTCAATTAGACGGTGGCAGATTTGCGACATCAGACTTAAACGATTTATACAGACGTGTTATAAACAGAAACAACCGTTTATTAAGATTATTAGAAATGGGTGCTCCAGAAATTATCGTTAGAAACGAAAAGAGAATGCTTCAGGAAGCAGTTGACTCATTGATTGATAACGGTAGAAGAGGAAGAACTGTAGTAGGACCAAGCAACAGACCTTTAAAATCATTAAGCAATATTATTGAAGGTAAACAAGGTCGTTTCCGTCAAAACTTATTAGGTAAACGTGTTGACTATTCAGGTCGTTCAGTAATCGTAGTTGGTCCAAAATTAAAATTAAACCAATGCGGTTTACCAAAAGAAATGGCTATTGAATTATTTAAGCCGTTTGTAGTTAATAAACTAATCGAGAGAGGTTATGTACAAAATATCAAATCAGCTAAGAAGAAAATTGAAAGATCAGAAGCTGTAGTTTGGGATATTTTGGAAGAAGTAATTGACGGACATCCGGTATTATTGAACCGTGCTCCTACACTTCACAGATTAGGTATTCAAGCATTTGAACCGGTATTAGTTGAAGGTCGTGCTATTCAGTTACATCCGTTGGTATGTACAGCATTCAATGCTGACTTCGACGGTGACCAAATGGCAGTTCACGTTCCTTTATCAATAGAAGCGCAAACAGAAGCCAGAATGTTAATGTTAGCTACAAATAACATATTGGCACCTGCTACCGGTAAACCTATTATTGCTGCTTCTCAAGATATGGTTTTAGGTATGTATTACTTGACACTAATGGATAGTGAAGATGATAGTAAACCAATGAAATATTTCTATAGTTTTGAAGATGCAATTGCCGCTCACGAAACAGGTGTAATAAAATTGCATGATAGAATCGTAGTTCGTGACGAACACGGCGACAGACTTGAAACAACAGTAGGAAGAATTATCTTCAATGAAACAGTAAGAAATGCAATCTTTGCATAGTAACTTAAGTAAAGGTGAAAAAACATGGATACAATCGTACGTAAGAATACAAAAAAATCGTTTGATTTCATCAATGAGCAGGTGAATAAAAAATCGATTAATAAATTATTAGCTCAAATATACCTTGAATTTGGCGGTGCTAAGACAGCTACTTTAGCTGATAACCTTAAAAACTTAGGTTATAAATATGCAACAAAATCAGGTACTACAATTTCAATTGCAGACCTTTCTGTTCCAGCTGATAAGAAAGAACTTTTAAATGAAGCAGAAAGAGAAATTGAAAAATCTACTCACAGATATTTAAAAGGTGATATTACAGAAGTAGAAAGATATACAAAAGTTATTGACACTTGGTCTGAGACAACATCAAAATTAACTGCGAAAGTTGTTGAAAATTTTGACAGATTAAATCCGGTATATATGATGGCGTTCTCAGGAGCTAGAGGTAACTTATCTCAAGTATCACAGTTGGTTGGTATGAGAGGTTTGATGGCAGATGCTCAAGGTCAAATTATTGACTTGCCTATTAAATCTAACTTCAAAGAAGGTTTATCAGTAACTGAATATATTATTTCATCATACGGAGCAAGAAAAGGTCTTGTAGATACTGCGTTAAAAACAGCTGACTCTGGTTATTTGACAAGACGTTTAGTTGACGTAGCACAGGATGTAATTATTCGTGATCATGACTGTGGTACTACGCGCGGTATTATGATGAGTGATATTTCTGATGGAGAAAAAGTTGTTGCCCCATTAACAGAAAGATTATTGGGAAGAACAATTGCTGAAGATATCAAAGATAAAGAAGGAAATGTTGTAATACCTGCAGGTACTACAATTGATAGAGATGATATCAGAAAAATTAAACCTCTTGATTTACATCAGTTGTTAGTTCGTTCTCCATTAACTTGTGAACTTGAATATGGTATTTGCCAAAAATGTTATGGTTGGGCGATGACAACTCAAAAATTAGTTGATATTGGTGAAGCAATTGGTATTATCGCAGCTCAATCAATTGGTGAACCCGGAACACAGTTGACAATGAGAACATTCCACACCGGTGGTGTATTCAAAGGTGCCGGTGCAATGAAAGAAATTATTGCTGATGTTGATGGTGTAGTTGCAACAAAGATTTTCACAAGAGACTTAAGAACAAGACATGGTGATAATGTTGCTATTACAGTTCAAGAATCTGATATGGAAGTTAAAACAGGTTCAAAAGTTAAGAAATATCATATTCCTTCAGGTGCTATTCTTTATGTTCATGAAGGTCAGGAAATTAAGAAAGGCGATAAAATCGCTATTTATGAACCTGCTTCAGGCGGAGACGGCAGCCGTTTAACAGAAAAGGCTACAAAAGATATTACATCTGATTTATCAGGTGAAATTGTATTTGAAGATTTCGTAGCAGATGAAAAGAAAGACAGACAAGGTAATATTTCAAGAACAGCAAGTAAAAATGGCATTGTTTGGGTTTTAGGCGGCGATGTTTACAATTTACCCGGCGGTTCAACTATTCTTGTTGAAGATGGTAAAGCTGTAAAAGAAGGCGAAAAATTAGCTGAAATCCATGTTATTTCTGAACACGGCGGTGAAGTTAGACTTGGAGATAACCTTGTTGTTGAAGATGTTAAATTTGACGGAAAGAAGATTAAGAAAATTGTTCAAGGTAAAGAATTGACAATTGTAATTGCATCTATTTCTGCTTCAAATGCAACATTTGAACAAACTAAAAAAGAACAAATTTGGACAGTTGATAAAACAGGTGAAAAATATATCGTTAAAGCTCCGATTGATACAGTCGTTGAAAGCGGTATGATAATTGCCGAGTTAATTGATGAAGAATATACAGTTCCTTCAAGCGGTGAAATCAGATATAACGGTATAGAAGTTGATGAAAATCAAATTATTACAAAACCCGGTGAATTGATATTTATTCCTGATGAAATACATCAAGTAAATAAAGATTCAGCGTTGAAAATGGTTGAGTCAGGTACTTTTGTTACAGCCGGTACAGAAGTTGTAAAAGACTTATATGCACATATTGATGGTATTGTTGAGATAAAAGAATTCAATGATATGATCCACGAGGTTGTAATAAGACCCGGTGAAATCTATAACTTAGCCGGAATTGGCGAATTAAAAGTCGATGAAGGTGAAGTTGTAAAAGCCGGTACTGAAATTGCTCCAAAAATAAAAGTTAAAGAAGATTCAATTGTTACAATTTTAGACAATGAAAAAGATAGTATTGAAATTGATGACTTAGAAGAAGATTTAGGTGTAGTTGCATTAGATGAAAAATCTATTTCTAACCAACCTATTCAAATCTTAGTAAGACCTGTTCAAAGATTTAATATTGATACAAAAGATGTATCTATTAAATTTGAATCAACAGATGAAGCTATTGATTTAGTTCCGGTTACTCAATTGCAATATAAAGATGGTGCAAGAGTAAGAAATCTTGATGGTGGTGTATTAACAAGAACAAGTTTAGTTCTTCAAATGGATGCTTATTTGAGCCATTTGAAAGGTCTAGTTGAATTAGATGCTAACAATAATTTAAAGATTGTTGTACTTGAAACTTTAATAGTAAGAAGAGAAGTTGAAGGTGCATCTAAGACAGCTGCTTCAATGCAAACAGAATTGCTTGTTAAAGATGGACAAACAATTGAACCGAGAACACCTGTTGCAAAAACACAAGTTTTAGCAATAAGTGATGCAGTTGCAAGTATTAAGGATAACAATCAAGATGTAAGAAGATTATTATTAGTTTCTTCAAGTTCTGAAACCAAAATTGATTTGAAATCTAAACCAACAGTTAAAAAAGGTGATTTGGTAAAGATGGATAATGTAATTTCTGCTGGTGGAGAAATTTCAACTGTATCAGGTTTAGTTGTTGATACAGATAAGAATTCAATTACATTAAGAGTTGGTCGTCCATATTTAATCAGCCCCGGTACAATGTTACAGGTAGCTAACGGTTCACTTGTTAACCGTGGTGATATGATTGCTACATTGGTATTCGAAAGACAAAAAACAGGTGATATCGTTCAAGGTTTACCTCGTGTTGAAGAATTACTTGAAGCAAGAAAACCAAAAGATTCTGCGGTAGTTGCAGAGTATGCAGGTAAAGCTGAAATTGAAATAGAAGATGATGTTCCTCGTTTATTCTTAAATGGTGATTTAGGAAGACAAGAAGTTAAATATGCTATTGACTCAAATATCATTGTTGCAAACGGACAAGATATTAAAGTTGGTCAGCCTTTAACCGGTGGTCCATTAAATCCTCATGACGTAATAAGATTAAATGGTGTAGAAGCAGCTCAACAATATCTTGTAGATGAAGTTCAAAGAGTATATCGTTCACAAGGTGTTGAAATTGCTGATAAACACGTTGAAGTTATTGTTCGTCAAATGACAAAGAAAGTAAAAATTCTTGAATCAGGTGATACAAAACTTCTTCCGGGTGAATTCTTAGAATTCAAAGTTGTTGAACAAGAAAATGAAGCGGTTAGAGCTGCCGGTGGTCAAGAAGCAACTTATGAAGCTGTTCTTCTTGGTATTACAAAGGCAAGTTTGAATACTGAAAGCTTTATTTCAGCAGCTTCATTCCAAGAAACAACTAGAATTCTTACAGAAGCAGCAGTTGAAGGAAAACGTGATTTGTTGAGAGGTTTAAAAGAAAACGTTATCATTGGTAGATTAATTCCTGCAGGTACCGGTTTCTACCACTTAACAAATGCTTCAGAAGAAAAAGACAGAGAAGCTCAAAAACGTGCAGCTGAGAAGAACAATGCCAGAAAACCTTCTGCTATTTTGGAAGAAATTGAAGGTATGTTTGGTGCTCCTGAATTAACCGACTATACTATTGAATAGTTTCATAGTTAGATAAAAAATAGTAGTAACCTCTGATTTAGTGGTTACTACTATTTTATTTAGGAATAATTATGAAAAAAGTTCTTTTGGTTTTATTTTTATTTATTGTTTCTTTTTTAAAAAGTTCTGCGAATGATATTCAAGATGTTCAGTCTTTTTTTAATAGATATGTTGAAGCTGCAAATAGTTATAGTTGTGATTATTTTGACTATTATAGTAATGATGCCAAAATTTTTCGTGTTGTTGAAAAGCCTGACGGCAGTGAACAATCTGTAAATATTCCTTTGGAAAGATATAAAAGTGAGGCAAAAAAATCCAGTAAGCTTGCTCGATTAAGACAATATAAAAATAAATACTTTAATGTTAAGATACTCCCTCATGGGAAAGACTATAAAATTGTAGCAATGAGAATGCCATCTACAAGTGACTATAAAATCCCTGCTTATTTTATAGTTGGCAAAGACTACAATGGTGATTGGAAAATAAAAGAAGAATCAATGAATACTCGTGTACAGAGATTCTTAAAAGAAAGTTAAACTGCTTCATTATTGTCATTAATTTGGACAATTGTAGGTTTAAAAGTTTTAGCTTCTTCTTTTGTCATCATTGCGTATGCACAAATAATTATTTTGTCGCCAATTTGTGCTTTTCTAGCAGCAGCACCATTTAGACAAAAGTCTTTGTTTCCTCTTTTTCCTGCAATAATATATGTTTGAAATCTCTCGCCATTATTAATATTAAGGATGTCTACTTTTTGTCCTTCCGAAAGATTTGCTTTATCTAAAATATTTTCGTCTATAGTAATTGAACCTACATAATTTAAGTTCGCATCTGTTACAGTTGCTCTATGTATTTTTGCGTATAAAAACTCTAATAACATAATCTAAATTCCTATGTCTTAATTTTACCAAAAACAAATAAAAAGGATAACATTAATTATTTTTTATTATCTTTTGAAAGTTTTTTCAGATAATTTTTTACTTGTTGAATTTGTTTTGGTTTAAGGTATTTGAATTGTCCTTTTTTTAGTCCTTGTAAATCAATTGGACCCATACTTAGTCGTTTAAGTGAGATGACAGGGTGTCCAATATAATCCAGCATTTTTCTAATTTGTCTGTTTAAGCCTTGGTATAGCACTATTTCTAAAACTGTATTTCTACCTTCAAAGTCTATAATTCTGGAGTCAGCATATGCAATTTTGTCTTTTTCTATTTCTATACCTTTTGCCATTATTTCTATATCATTAAGATTCAACTTTCCTTGAGCTGTAACTCTATATACTTTTGGTACTTTTATGGATGGATGGGCTAAATCATTTATAAAATCCCCATCATTTGTTAAAATTAATAATCCTGTAGAATCTTTATCTAATCTGCCTACGGGTTTTAAGTTTTGAACTTCTTCAGGAAGAATATCATAAATTGTTTTTCTTCCTTTTTCGTCGTCCATTGTAGTGATATATCCTGCAGGTTTATAGTAACGAATATATGTTAAAGTTTCAGGTTTTATAATTTTATTTTCTATAGTAATTTTATCTTTTGTGCTGACCATAAAACCAAGTTCTGAAACGATTTCTCCATTTACACGAACTTTTCCTGCTTCAATATATTCATCAGCTTTTCTTCTTGAACAATATCCGCAGGCGGCTATATATTTATTTAATCTTACTTTTGAATTTTTCATATTAATATGATACTAAAATAGCAATGAAAATAAAACAAATTGTAATTTTTTTATTAATAATTTGAAAGTAGTATCTAAAAAATATAAAATTATCTATGTTTAGAGGATATTTGTTTTATGAAAAATAAGAATTTATATATTGTATTTTTAGTTAGTTTAAGTATATTTTTATTTTTGGCTTTTATAGTATATAAACATAATTATATTTCAAACTATGAGTTAAAAATAATTAATTTTATTCAGAAAAATTTAGCTGCAATTCCATTAAAAGTTCCTGTTTTTATTACTGATTTAGCATATGGAATTATAAGAAATTATATAGTATGGATAGTTGCTTTGATATTTTTAATATGTAAAAAGTATAAGGATTTTATTATTTTTCTTTTAGCTCTTCCTATCACTCAATATTTATATTCTTATATAAAAATAATAATAGCAAGACCGAGACCGCCTATAGAAATGCGTTTGATTGAAGTTAAACATTATAGTTTCCCCTCGGGGCACAGTATAATGAGTATGGTTTTATATGGTTTGTTAATTTATTTTGTTTATAAATATGTTAAAAATCAAATTTTGAAAATTGCATTAATTTCTGTTTTGTCTATATTGATTATTGCTATAGGATTTTCAAGAGTTTGGCTTGGAGTTCATTTCCCTACAGATGTAATAGGCGGATTTGCTCTGGGTATTTGTTGTTTGTGCTTGTTTATATATATAGATAATTTTAAATTTAAATAATTTTTACTGTAATTTATATAGTATGTAGGTTTGGGTTTAATTCAACAGAAAAAATAAAACAAAATCAAAGATTTTGGAAAAAGTAGTCAAACCCAACTTATGGGTTTTCATAACAATTTGCAGACTTTTTAATGTTCATGTTTTTTGTTTTGTTTGACTATATTAAAATCGCACATTTTCTTTTCTGTATACCATTTATAACCGTATTTTTCGCAGTTTTCTTTATTTATTTTTAATAATCCGTGTTCAGTATTTATTTCTAATCCTTCTTCACATATATTATTATCAAGACAATAATCTTTTTTATCATTTAATATAAATACAAAATAAATACACTCAATTATAAACAATATACCCAAAAACATTAATATACCTTTTATAAATTTAACTATTTTTTAGACATTTAATATTTATCTCCAAGTCCGTTTGGTCTGTATTTATTTACTAATATTCTACAACTTGTATTTTTATTTTGTAAATCCTGAATTCATCCATAATTGTTTGCATATTGATTACTATAATTTATATAAAATGATATAATAAGCAAGGGGTATTAATGAGAAAAATTGGTTTAATCTTATTATTTTTTATTTGTATTACTTTTACATATTATAATCAAGCAAATGCTGAAAATATAAAAAATTATATTTATAAATATAATAAAGAAGAAATTGAATCTTGTATGAATACAGGATTATCCCAACAGAAGTGTAAAAATGCTTTAAACTACTATTATAAGCAAAAAACTATAATCACAAAACAAGAAGAAGATACTCAAGAATGTTTAGATAAGGGAATTACAATGCAAAATTGTAATTATAAAGCTATCGAGAAATACGAAGCTGAACTCACAAATATAATTAATAATTATGAAAAAATTCTTCCGAAAGAACAATATAGTTTATTATTGCTATCACAAAGCTCTTGGGAAAAATATTATAATAACAATATAGATTTTCAAAATGGAATGAAAAACTCAAAGAAAAGTACGATTTCCAATACTATATTTTCCGGTCAAATAGTTAATTGCTTAAAAAATCGTATTGAAGAATTATTGAGCGGGTATTATTCATTTATTACTCTTGAATAAAAATTATCTTTTAGTATATTAATTTTATTGAGGTTAAAAATGCATAAAATTTTAATTATATTATTTTTATTTCTCTTTTGTTCTCTTTCTGTATATGCAAACTATATACCAATTGACGAAAATTATAGTCAACAATATAGAAATGAAATTAATATGGTTATAAATAGCCAAATTCCAAATTCAAAGAAGTGTATTGATAATGTTTTTGAAGATATAGAAAAAGAAAAGAATCAACATATTAAATTAGCTCTGGTTGAACAAGGTATTAATAGTATTCTTTTGGAATTTTACATAAAACTAATAGATATAACCGATAAATATACAAATATTAAAAAAGATATTCCCAATACAGATTGGTATGGAGACATAAAAATTATAATCGACCCATATCTGAATGACAATAATATAAATACTACTGAACTAAATTCTTTTTTAAGATATGCAAGTGAAAAGCAAAAGAAGCTTGAGAAGAAATACTATACCAATGCTGATTAAAAATATTTTTTAGGGTCTACAGGAATTTTATCTTCTCTGATTGTTATATGTAAATGCGGACCTGTAGAAATTCCTGTATTCCCAGATTTGGCAAACACTTGTCCTTTCTTGATTTTATCTCCTACTTTTACATTATAATCACTCAGATGTCCATATTCGCTAACAACATGTTTACCATTTATAATCCCATGATCAATAAAGACACCTGTTCCATATCCCCTCATATCAGTTCTGGCCGCAACAACAGTTCCGTCCCCTATAGATTTAACCGGTGTACCTATTGGAACACCAATATCAATACCCGAATGTCCTGAACTTGCACCTTTAGTTGGTGCTTTCCTGTATCCAAAATCACTTGTTATCCGACCTTCCAGGGGTTTTGTGAATTTATAATAACTGTCATTTGTTATTTTACATTCATTTCTTTTTTCTAATCCAATATTATTGTTATAAATATAATTACTTGTATCATTTTCTTTCATTGAAGGGTACAAAATATCAGCCCTTGTTTGAATTTTATATTCGCTATTATCAGAATAAGATATATCTCTGCCTTTTTCTGTAAATTTTCCTTTTTCATCTCTCGGATGTTCTGCTTCGTTCCATTGTGCCATTTTCATTTTCCCTTCTTGATTTATTTAACTCAAAATAAACTAAATTGTTATTAAACATTCAGTTATTGTCATACCATACCCCAAAATCATCAAATAAATTATATCTGATAACCAAGTTATATTTTTAGTATAAATTTTTTTTAACAATTTTCAATATTTATAAATATAAAACAGGATTTTTATTACTTTTCGATATGTTTGAATTCATGTGTTCATCATGCTTTTGGGTATATGTTAAATTATGTTAAAAATTTAATTCTTCATTCCATACTATAAAAAGTAAGTCTGTAGGTTGAGTTTGACTGAAGTGTACCCACAAAAACGTAATCAATCAGTAGGCAAGTTTCACATATAATAATAAAAAATAAAGGAGAAAAAATATGAGAAAACAATTAAATTTAACCCGTTCAATGTCGAGAAGTGGTAATTGTTTGGATAATGCACCAATAGAGAGTTTCTTTGGACATTTAAAAGACGAAGTAGAATACAAGGAGTGTAAAACTTTGGAAGAAATACGTGACAAAATAGATATATACATATATTATTACAATACAAGAAGGTACCAATGGGGGTTAAACAAAATGACACCTAATGAATTTAGACAGTATTTACAATCATCCTACTGATTGATTATAGTTTTTGGGGTACACTTCAAAGTGATTATAATATATTTTAATTATAAATTATCTAAAACATCTGTCAGATAAGACTTATAGTGTTTTTTTAGCTCAATAGGGCTTTTTATGCGAACATTGCAACCCCATTTAAATAATTCCTGACAAATTGCATAAGTTCCTCCGGATGTAAATTTTACCTGAATATTGCCATTATCAAATTTTTTAATTTTTTGTGTAGGGTGAAAATGATAATTAAGCACATCTTCTGCCACATTTCTATCAAATTCCAGTTCAATGTGCAAAGGCTTTTCCTGATAAATTCCAAAAGAATTATGACAAAATTCTTGCAAGTTAAAATTTTCGTCTTTTTCAAAATATTCATCCAGTACAGACAGATTACTTATTTTAGCTACTTTATATAACCTTAAATCTTTTACATATTCATTAAAACCAACAAGATAGTATTTATCTGCGATAATGAGTCCATAAGGATTTATAGTAATTGTCTTATTTTCTTCATTTACCTGATAATTAAAACTTATCTTTTTAAAAGCAAGCATTGCAAATCTCAATTGTTCCAAGATTGTTGGGTTTTCTTGAGTTTTTGGATATTGTCTCACTGTAAAACCTTCTGACTCCATAATTGCAGAAATATCAGTATCAAGAGATTGCATATTCTTTTGTGGGGTTAAGGCTTTAATTTTTGCGATTAACTCATCTATTTCTTTTTTTCGATTGGCATCATTTGATAAACCCTTTAAATATTCAAGATTAGCAAAATCATCAGCTGAGAAAGAAATAAGCATATTTGCCGTTCCTTTCACAAATCTCCAACGTTTTGTTTTATCATTAGTAGGCACTTCTTCAATTTTTTCTGGAAACAAATCAAATAAAAGAGCTTTCATTCTTTCAGCAGAACGTCTGGAGCATTCAAAATGCTCTTTTATATCATTTATGCTAAGCCCACGATAGCTATTCTGAAACATCATCGCTAATTCTATTATCTGCTCTGCTTTTGTTAATCTTGACATATGTACCTCATAGTTACCTATGGCTATATAATAAAACATATCTGTGTTAATTTATGACGCACTTAATAAATTAATTTTGATTATAACCAAATTCCCTCGAGTGCAAGACTTCTTTCCAATGAGACTCTCTAGATAAAACGATTTTATCGTCTATTTTTGCATTGTAATTTTCAAGAATAGAATATTGAAAATGTTTTTTGACATATTCAAAACCTTCTTTTTCAATAAGTTCTATTAGCCCCTTATTTCCTCCATGTCCATTTGAAATGTAATTATTCCACCTAGAAAGCAACATTCCATTATCACTTGTAGCGGAGCCAACATAAAGTTTTCCATTATTAGTATCGGTAATCAGATAAACAGCTTTTTGATTTTGTAATGCAGCCACCCAATCTTTTTTATGAGCATTAATTATTGTATGTAATTGCCAATAAGATAATTTCACATTATCATAGCCTGGAAAATCTTCACCATCAAAAACATCTGGCAAAATTTGATTAATGACAAATTTTTCTTGAATATTTTCATAGTAACAACATTGGGCTTGATGGTCTTTGTGATAAGTAACAATTATTCTGCCAAAATAAGGTTTGTATTCTTCTAACTCTACACCTTCATAATTTACACCATTGTTTATATCAAATTCATTTACTACTTTTTTGATTGTAGTTAATAACCATCTGTTTTGTGCTATTTTTAAAAAACAAACTGCAATATCGCCTACATTAAAGTTTCTAGTTTTCGTTCTCCAAAATAACCATGTATTATTAACTTCAATTGGATTTGATTTGTATAATTCCATTGGATCATCATAACCATTATATTGATTAAAACGAACTTTTACCCTATTATGATATTTTTTGCATAATTGTAAAAAATTTTCTAATAAAATTTCACTCACGATTATCTCCTTTTTATTTAACAATTGTTTTAATTTTGTTTGTTTTTATATCTTTTGTGGTTGTTGTGAAAATGATTTAAAATCTGGTCTTAGTTCTATAATTTTTTTTGCTTGGAATGAATCATTTGCAAATACAATTATTTCAACTGCTGAACTACTTGTATTTACGTATATTTTTGCTTTATATCTCACTGGTATTGTTGATGAAGTTGCTTCAGTGGGATTAACTGCAAATGATTTAAAATACCAAAGTTTTTCAAATTCTTTTTTAGCTGAACTAGAATCATTAGCATCAACTAATGTTAATATTGAGCTTCCACCACATTTTGCATTAATCTTAGCTTGATAAATTTTTGCCATACTTAACTCCTTTAGTTTCACTAATACTATAACACTTGTTTCCGTCAAAACTAGACGTAACAAAATTTATAACTAGACTTTAAGTCCATACTAGACCGAGAGTATTATAGCACAATATTATTATGATTGAGTTTAGTTGTAAGAAATTTGCAGATAATGTTAAGAAATACAGAGAAACAAAAGGCTATACTAAAAGTAAAATGGCAGAGTTAGTTGACTGCGACGTTTCCTATATAGGTAAGATTGAGCGTTCTGAAAAATATCCAAATCTTAAAATGATTTTTAAAATAGCTAAAGCCTTTGAAATCCCTGCAAAAGATTTATTCGATTTTGAATAATAGATAATATAATTTTTTATTATTGTGTAAATTATACTGATTATTTGCTTGTTATCTTTTAAATATTTTTTGAAAATCGCCTAAAAATAAGGTGTACTTTGAATAATATATAATTTATAAACAGCATTGCAAAATAGAAAAATATCAAATTCTAAAGTAATTTTTATGTTACATGGTGTCTATAGTCAGAAATTTCAAACTCAATTTCAAATAACAATAGTTTTAAAATTAATCCAAAGCCTATATGGTCAATATTCTTTAGTCTATAATTGGCATCAATACCAAATGAGAAAAATCCCCAATTCAAGTTGTTTTTATAAACTTGTATTAATACAGATACACCCTTGTATTCGGATAAACGATACTTTACAAACAGCGCAGAACAATCTTTATCATATTTTATTCGTAATTTTTTAGTTTTATTAAACATGTAACCTCATTAACATTTTTTATTTATTATATCTTGCATTAATGTCAAAATATGACATATTAAATAATCAATTAAGTCTGTAGGTTGGGTTTGGCTGCTTTTTCCAAAATCTTTGATTTTGTGAAAAATGTCTGGTTTCCCATAATCCAACAAAAATGTATAATTTCACCTATTTACTTTTGGGTATGATATTGAATAAAAATAAATTTAAATAAACATAAATTTAAATATGATTGTTAAATAGCCCTAATTTTATTAAAATAGAATAATAGATTTGGGGAATTTAAATGTCTGATAAAAGTTTTATATTAATTGATGGTCACGCACTGGCATACAGATACTTCTTTGCACTTGAAAGAACAGGAATGAAAACATCAGATAACCAGCCGACCTGGGCTGTTTTTGGTTTTTTCAAAGCATTATTTGATTTATTACAAAATGATTCAATTAAACCTGATGCAATTGCTGTTACTTTTGATGTTTCAAGACATACATACAGAACAGAAATGTTTGCTGATTATAAAGCAAACAGAGAAAGTATGCCTGATACTTTAAGAAGTCAAATAGCTTTAATTGTTGAAGGGCTTAATGCCTTAAATATACCAATTTATACAAAAGAAGGTTACGAAGCTGATGATGTAATTGGTACCATTTCTACTAAAGCGAAACAAAAACATCATAAGACTTATATTTTGACAGGTGATAGAGATTCTTTTCAACTTGTAGACAGAGATGGCTACATAAAAGTTATAATGCCGTCTAAAGGTGAATTAATAGAATATGATTGGTATAAAGTATATGAAAAAATGGGAGTATACCCTTATCAAATAACCGACTATAAAGGTTTAAGCGGAGATACTTCAGATAATATCCCCGGTATTAAAGGTATTGGCGAAAAAACTGCCTGTAAATTATTAAATAGGTTTGATAAACTTGAACAAATCTACGAAAATATCGATAATATAACGGAAAAAGCATTAAATAAGAAATTGGTTGAAGGTAAAGATGTTGCTGTTTTAAGTAAAGAACTTGCTACAATTCAAAAAGATTTGGATATTAACTTTGATTTTGATTGTGCTAAATTGGAAATGCCTGATTATGATGCAGTAATTGAATTTTTCAAAAAAAATCAATTTTATAGCTTTTTAAAAAATTCTGATAATTTGTTAAAACCTTTTAAAATAGCTTCTCTTTCGTCAGTTGTTGCGCCTGATTGTAAAGAAACAGTTCAAGTAAACCAGCAAGGACAAATGCATCTTGGTTTGGGAATTGGTAATCTATTGGTAAATCAATCTCATAAGGTATATAACCATGAGAAAAACATTGTTGATACTGAAGATAAGCTTGTTACTCTTGTTGAAAAATTAAAAGAACAAACAATTTTTTCTATTGATGTTGAAACTACAGGTATTAATCCATTAGAGTGTGACTTGGTTGGAATTTCAATTGCGTTTTCTGATCAAATACAAGTAAAAAATAATAGAGTAAAGATAGATTCAAATAAAAGTGATTTGGTTCAGTCTTATTATATTCCGGTTTTTCATCTGGTAGGTCAACAGCTTGATTTGGAAGTTATTATAAATTATTTAGCTCCAATATTATCTGATAAAAATATTGCAAAAACATTGCAAAATGCAAAATTTGATTGGCACGTTTTAAAACATCACAATATGCCTTTAAATAATGTTATTTTTGACACAATGCTTGCAAGTTATATCAAAGACTCATCACGAAAACACGGATTAAAACAACAAGCCAGCGATTATCTTGATTATATTATGGTTGAGTATGATGAATTATTGAAAAACAGTTCGTCCTCTTTAACAATTGAAACAGTTCCTATTGAAGATGCCGCTTCTTATGCTTGTGATGATGCTTTTGCTACTTTACTCTTAACAAAGTATTGGCAAGAAAACTTAGATGAAAAAGAACTTGATTTGCTTTATGACATTGAAGTTCCTCTGACAATTGTACTTGCTGTTATGGAGGAAAACGGTGCAAGTATTGATGTAGAATATTTAAGTGTTATTGATAAAGAAATTAATGAAAAGTTATCTGTTATTGAAGAAAAAATTTATAACGAAGTTGGTGAAAGATTTAATATAAATTCGCCAAAACAAGTTGGAGATATGCTTTTTGGAAAAATGAACCTTAAAGCAAAGGGAATGAAATCAAAAACAGGATTTTCAACAAGTGCGAAAGTATTGGAAACATTAGCGGAAGAATATCAAGTAGCAAGAGATATTTTGGAACAAAGACATCTTGCAAAATTAAAAAGCACTTATGTTGATACTCTTCCAGAACTAAGAAGTGTTAAAGACGGCAGAATTCATACAAGTTTTAACCAAACAATCACGACAACAGGAAGATTATCTTCATCTAATCCTAATTTGCAAAATATTCCGATTAGAACTGAATTGGGAAATCGAATAAGAGGTGCATTTGTTGCTGAAAATAAAGAAAACCTGATAATTTCTGCGGATTATTCTCAAATTGAACTTAGACTGCTTGCACATATTTCTCGTGACGATAATTTAATAGAAGCTTTTTGTGATGATGAAGATGTTCATAGTGCTACTGCCAGTAAGGTTTTTGAAGTGCCAATAGAACAAGTTACAAAAGAAATGCGTTCAAAAGCAAAGGCTGTTAATTTTGGTATAGTATACGGTCAATCAAGATATGGCTTGGCTTCAAGTCTTGGAATTACTCCTTATGAAGCACAAGACTTTATAGACAGGTACTTTACTACATATCCTGATGTAAAAAAATATATGGATGATACTATAAAGTTTGCTTATGCTCATGGGTATGTTGAAACTTTATACGGAAGAAAAAGATATTTGAGTTCAGGTCTGTTAAGTACAAACGGCAAAATACAAGAAGCTGCTCAAAGAGCTGCCATTAATGCTCCAATACAAGGAACTGCAGCTGATGTTATGAAACTTGCTATGGTTCGTTTACAAAATGACTTTGAAAAAAATAACATTAAGTCTAAAATAATCATACAAGTGCATGATGAACTCGTTATAGAAACAGTTAATACTGAAATAGAAGAGGTTAAATCTTTGGTAAAAAATGCTATGGAACTTAATCAGCCGTTTTTGGTTCCTTTAAAAGTAGATATTTATGCCGGTAAGTCTTGGATGGAGATTTAATGAGGAAAATAATTTATATTTTATTTTGTTTAAGTATATTTTGTTCTCAACAAGTTTTAGCAGAGGACGTTGTCCCTTCTGCAACTGCAATAAGAACTATTCCTACAAGTTTGGATTTTGCTAAAACATACAGAACTTCTTCTGAAAATTTATTATATTTGTTATTATCTGCAATAAATGCACATAATTATTCTATTGAAGAAATTCAATTTAAAACAGGAAGTGTATTGTTTAAAGCATATACAAAAGAGTTTATAGCTTCTGTTTCTGCTCAGGATGGTTATAATTCATTTATAAAAATAATTCCAGCAGATAATGATTATAATTTTTCTCCGTCTTTAATACAGAAACTCCATGCTTATATTGAGAATAATGACTCGATTTCATTCCAAAAGATTTTATAAGTTATAAAAATATATTCAATAAAAAAGAGCCAAATTTGGCTCTTTTTATTTATTTTTATTGTGTCTCACCTATTTTATGAACTCTAATTGTATTGATTTTTCCTGTCATTAATTTTGGAACAGAATTTACAATTACAATATCATCTCCTTTTCTAAAACCAACCCTCTCGGTTAAAAGATCATCAATTTTATTAAAAAGAGCTTCATCCAGTACACTGTTACAGTTCTTGTCTACATATGTATATATACCCCAATATAAACTTAATTTTCTCGCTGTTACTTCTGAATTTGTGAATACAATTATGGGTACTGAAGGTTTTAGCTTTGATATAATAGGTGGTGTATAGCCTGTTTCAGTGAAGATTAATATTGCGCTTGCACCTAATTTTTTTGCTATATTAACCGCACTACTTGATATTGCTTGTGAAATTGGATTCAATTCTGCAATTAAGTCTATATCGTAGTCTGTTTTAATAAATTGGCTGTTTTCAACTTTATTTGATATGCAAGACATCATTTCAACTGCTTCAACAGGATATTTCCCTGCTGCAGTTTCGCCTGATAACATAATTGCATCAGTTCCGTCATATATGGCATTTGCTATATCATTTGCTTCTGCTCTTGTTGGAATTGGTTCTTCCATCATAGATTCAAGCATTTGAGTTGCTACAATACAAGGTTTTTTATGAATATTAGTTAGCCTGATAATCTCTTTTTGTGCAATTGGAACTTCCTGGGGTGACATCTCTATTCCTAAATCACCTCTTGCAACCATAATTCCATCTGCTTCTTTTACAATTTCTTCAAGGTTTTCAACAGCTTGAGGTTTCTCTATTTTTGCGATAATAGGAATTTCTTTATCTCCATAGGCTTTTGTATAATATCTTGCACATTTTATATCTTCTGCTTTTCTTACAAAAGAAAGTGCTATGTAATCGGCATTTTGTTCTAAGGCAAATTTTATATATTGTTTATCCTTTTGTGTTACAGCTTCTAAACTTGCTTGTACCCCGGGAATATTTATACCTTTTCTTGGTTTTATTAAAGTACCATGCTCAACTTTGGTATAAACTTTTGTATCTATTACTTTTTCTACTCTCAGACCTACTCGGCCATCATCTAATAAGATTTTTTCACCGACAGTTACATCATTAGCTATTCCTTTATAATCAACAGGAATTATTCCGTCCTTTATTTCATCGGTATGTTCAAGTATTATTTCTTGACCTTTTTTTATTTCTATTGGTTCCGGAATTTGTCCTACACGAATCTTTGGACCTTGTAAATCTATCAATATTGGTATGTTTTGGTTTAGTTCTTCACTTACTTGTCTTATTATTTTTATTTTTTCAGCGTGTTCTTCTTTTTCCCCATGCGAGGTGTTAATTCTGAACATTGAAACACCAGCTAAAGCAAGCTTTTTTATTGTTTCATAATCACTGCTTGATGGACCAAGTGTTGCTACTATCTTTGTTTTGTTTTTTGTTTTATTCATCTTTTATTATCCTTTATTGTCTTGGAATATGTAAAGCTATATTATCAAGCCCTAAAATACTTTCAAATACGCCTTCTGAATATGTTGGATGTGCAAAAATTACATCTTGCAATTTAGATGGTGATAGATTATTTGTCATTGCTATTGCGATTTGCTCTATCATAGCACTTGCTTCTTCTGAAATAATATGAGCACCTAGTATTTCATTATCATTTGCTAAAATTTTTACAAATCCTTCTATTTTGTCATCGGCATAGGCTTTTCCTAATGCTGAAATCGGGAAAAATGATTTCTTATATTCTATATTATTTTTTTGTAATTCTTGTTCTGTTTTTCCGATAGAAGCAATTTCCGGTGTGCCATATATTACTGAGGGTACAAGGTTTTTATTAAATTTGGGGCATTCTCCTTTTATAATATATTCTATTACTTCTTCAGCCTGTTTCATTGCGCTGTGTGCAAGCATTGATAGACCGTTTACATCACCTATTGCAAAGATATTCTCAATGTTTGTTTTGAAATTACAGTCTGTATCTATATATTTATTTATTTTTATGTATGAAGGCACTTTTGTGCAGTTTGTTTCCGGTTGTCTTCCTGCACCTAAAAGTATTTTATCCGCTTTAATAACTTTATCGTTTGATAATGTTATTTCATTATCATTTATATTTTTTACTGTTGTAGAAGTATAGAAATCTATTCTGCTTTTTTTTAGTAACCTAATAACACGTTCTGATACCTCATAATCTGCTGTGGGAATAATGTTTTCCATCATTTCTACCAAAGTGACTTTTACTCCAAGGCTGGAAAATATTCTTGCCCATTCTATACCAATTGCACCTGTTCCAACAATTAATATACTTTGTGGAAGTTTTGTCATATTGAGAACATCATCGGATGTTAAAATAAAATCTTTTGCATATTCCCCTGGGAAATTTAATATATTAGGTTTTGAACCTGTTGCAATAATGATATTTTTAACTTCATAACTGCTTGTCTGTGTTTTGATTATGTTTTTTGATTCAATAAAAGCTTCTTCTTCTACAATTGTTATTCCATATCCTTTTATTAACATTGTTAGAGATTTTCTTATTTTTTCAGAAACGTTTTTTTGTCTTTCTTGGATTTTCTCAAAATCAAAAGATATATTTTCTGCTGCTATTCCGCATTTTTGTGCGTTCTTTATTTCTGAAAATAATTTACAAGAATGAAGAATTGTTTTTGTTGGAATGCATCCTCTATTTAAACATGTGCCGCCTATATTTTCTTTTTCAAATAAAACTACGCTTAGTCCTCTTTGACTCGCTCTTATTGCGGCCGTGTAACCGGCAGGACCAGAACCTATTATTCCTATATCAAACATAAAATCCCTTTTTTATTTGATTATACAATAAACATTTTCTTATTATATAGAGATTTATCTAAAAATAAAAATCCTTGTTGTTATTGGATTTGAGCGATTTTGAAAATTTAAATTTTAAGAAATGTTACAAAAAGATAAAAAAACTAATTTAAAAACTAAAGTATTTTTTTCAAACACCGATATCTCAAAATGTAAGGATTAAACAAAATTCTTAATAAGTGTAAAAGATAGTTGTTCTCAAAGGATTCCCTGTTATGAAATTTATGAGTAAGATAGTTGTGCTTTTTAGCGCATTAATTTTAATGAGTTTTTCTAATATTGCTTTAGCAGCAGATTTCTCTGCTAATACTAAACAACCTGTATTAACAGCTGCTTTGAACAAATTAGAAGCAATGAATAATAGAAAAGTTTTAGATGTAATTCAAGGTCAAAATTCTACTAATAAACCTATCAGAATAATGTTCAGAAACTTAGCTGCTTTAGGTTATGGTACTTGTGAAGCAGTTACTGCAAAAACAGCTGATGGTGGTTTGGTTATATTAATCAGCTCTAATTATAAAACAGCTCCTGTTGAAGCAGTTGCTTGTTTAATTGCTCACGAAAGTGTTCACCACGAAAATACAAAAACTTACGAAGAAGAAGTTAGAGCTTGGAATATGGAAGTTCAAACTTGGATGTCATTTACTCAATATAATCCTTCTTTAAAAACTGCTGATTCTAAATTAGTTAAAAGATTAAATTACTTATCTAAATTATATACAAAAGATGGTAATCAAATGACTTCAATCGCTAACTTAATCGCTACAAATCCTGCATATTCTTCATTAAAAAGATCTTAATTCTTAGTCCTTATTTTCATAACACAATCCTTACAATTGAATTCAACAAGGTACTCCTTGTTGAATTCGTCTATTAAGGTGTATGGTTCGACGAATTTCCTTACTGCTGTGAGTTTAGGGCATAGTCCTAATTGATTCTTTATACAGTATTTTGAAATCATTACTTCTTTTTCAGTTGTATTTTTTTGACTTTCAAGCGCCATTTCTTCTATAAAGCAACCTCTCTTTTTATAGAATAATGCTGCTTTATCATTTAGAATATTTGCTTTATAGTTTAGTTTTGAAATCGGATATTCAACTATTTTAATTGGTGTTTTTCTATATTTATATTTGTAGTTTTTCTTTCTTATTTTTCTTAGTTGATTTGTTAAGTTTCTTCTTATTTCGTTTATTCTTGATACTTTGAGATGTGGAATATTCTTTAACTTTATATCAGTTTCTGTTATTTTAAATTCAGTATTACCTGATTTTGATAACTGTACAATTATTGTATTCAGTGCTTTTTCTTTGTTTTCAGCAAGTTCTACTTTGTTTGAAATCATTTGTTGTGCACAATTACCATCTTCATCTTCCAAGAAAAATATATATCCTGTTGGAATTTCTCTTCCTCTTAGTTTTGTTGATAGTTTTCTCGTTATATTAGTATTATTTATTTTGGTATCAAAAACTTTATTGTAGTTTCTGTATATTTTTATTCCTGGTTTTATTCCTTTTATTTCTGCCGGAAATATTAAATTACCCTCAATTTTATTTATTTTTGTACCTATTAATTCTTTTTCTTCATTGAAAAAACATATGCCATCGCCATTATTTAAAATGTTTGTTTTCATTGAAAAATAATTTTTCTTGGCATATTGTACAACACCAAGATATTCACCCAATGATGATGTATATGTATATGTACTTAGATCTTTTTTATTATTATCTATATTAAAGGTTGTATAACCTCTGTTAAATGTTTTATAGATGTCAGGTTCAAAATCGTAGATGGATATGCCTTTTGAGGCTCTTTTTAGTTTTAAATTATCTGTTATTTTATCTAATAATTGTCTATAATATGCTGTTGTATTTACTACATAGGCTTCATTTTTTAATCTTCCTTCAATTTTGAATGAAGTTATTCCCGCTAATATAAGCTCTTCAAGTCTTTCTGAAAGATTTAAATCTTTTAAACTTAGAATGTTTTTGTTTCTTACTATATATTTTCCTTCGGCATCTTTTAGCGAATATTTTTTTCTGCAAGGTTGAGCACATTCTCCTCTGTTTGCGCTTCTTCCTCCTATTGCATAGCTTAAATAACATTGTCCGCTGTATGACATACATAACGCACCATGGACAAAACATTCCAGCTCAATATTTGTGTTTTTATGTATTTCCTTTATTTCGTCAAGAGTTATTTCTCGTGGTAATATTACTCTTTTAAATCCTGTTTTTTCTAAAAAATTAATTTTTTCAATAGTATTATTATGGCATTGTGTACTTGCAATTATGGGAATTGGCGGTAGGTTGCATTCTAAAATCCCCATATCCTGTATGATTATTCCGTCTGCTTTTATTGCGTATAGATGCCAAATTAGTTTTTCTACTTTTGGGATTTCTTCATTTTTTAAAATAGTGTTTATTGTAATATATACTTTTGCTCTGTATATGTGTGCAAATTCAATCAGCTCAATTAAATCTTGCATTGAATTACCTGCTTGGATTCTTGCCCCGTATTTTTCATAACCTATATAAACCGCATCTGCTCCGGCTTTTATAGCTTTAATTGCAATATCTTTATTGTTTGCAGGGACGAGTAATTCAAATTCTGCTGTTTGTAATTCTGTTTTTAATTCCTTGTCTGATTTCAAGTGCATCTACCCCTAATTTACTTAATGCTTTCATCGCAACGGAATCAGGTTGATTGCATATAGCAACCAATAAATCATCAGCAGTGGTTCTTGTTTTATTTTGAGATTTTGCTATATTCCAAGCATCTTCTAAAATTAGTTTTGCTCTCTGACTGAATGTTATTTCCGATGTATTATAGTCGTCTGAAACACCAATCAATTCTTCGATTACTTCTCTTGCATCTTTTACTATAACTCCAAGATCTCTTAATACTTCAGCTGCTATAGAATTTGCTTCAAGAACAATTCCTAATAGAATTAATTCACTTCCTACGACATTATTTCCTATTCTTCTTGCTTCTTGTTTTGCCAGTCTCATAATATATAATGTTTCGTTCACTTGTTTTTCTATGGGTTGAAGTATTTTATCTTCCAATAAAAATTCATTAACATTGAGTTCTTTTAATATATTATATGCAATGCCTTTTTTTGATTTCAATAATCCCAGAATAATATGCTCAGGCAGTATTGACGCTGTACCTTCTTCTCTGACTATATCTATTGCATTTGCAAGTGTTTTAAGCGCATTAGGTGTAAATATAATTTGTTTATCTTCATATTCTGCTTGTCTTGACGATATTTCATTTAATTTATTTGAAAATGTTTCAGCTGTAACACCAAATTCGGCCAAAATATGTGCTATATCTGATTCACTATCCTCCAAAATAGATTGCATAATTTGTTCTGTTCCTAATATTTCATATTTAGAAGTTGATAGTTTTGCTATTGCTCTATCAAATATTTTTTTACTGTCAGAACTTTCAATTAGTGTAATAATATTGTCGTTTTTATCTATCCTTCTTCTTTTTTCAATACTTTCAGGATGTCTGACTTTTTTCGGTTTATTTGCAGATAGCACATTGTAGAACATTGTTTTCATTTTCTCTACATCAATGCCTTTTTCTTTAAGTACATTTGTAAGCTCTAGTTTGGGATAGTCCCAAATCGCCAAGAAAAGATGTTCGGGTTTTACGTATGAATTACCCAGTATTCTTGCTATATCTAAGGTTCTTGTAAATATATCTTTTGATGAATCACTAAAAACAACAAATTCAGCAGGTCTGATTACAGCTCTTTTATTTAATAATTTTTCTATTTCTTTTTTAAGTTCATTAATTTCAATTTTATATATTGAAAATGTTTTTACGACAAGGCTGTTTGTATCATTTAATAAAGCTAGCAATAGATGTTCAGGGTATATTTTTTCATGATTATGTTCAATTGCACATATTTGGGCTGATTTAACAATATCAACTGCCTTTTCAGTAAATTTTTCAAACAAAATATAAATCCTTAAAAAATGTAGTACAAGTAAATTTTACCACATAAGCTCATATTTGTAATCAGATATTAATAATATTTTCGGCTACAGCTTTTACCGCTGCTTGTATACGGTATTTTACATCCATTTTTATTAAAATATTTGTGATATGTGCTTTTACCGTATGAATGCTTATATTCATATTTTTTGCTATTTCGAAATTTGTTTTACCTTCGGTTATTTGTTTTAAAATTTCAATTTCTCTTTCTGTCAGACAAAATTGAGTTTTATTTATAATATTTGTTTTAAGTTTCTTTTCTATCATCAACGTCTCTCTTATAACCTAGTTATAAGAATATGTTGACAGAATAATATAAAAAAATCCTAACATATTTTCTTTTTATACTTCTAAAGATTTTTCATTTAATGGTTGAGTAATCATAATACCTTCACCACCAATAAAATTAACTTGTTTGCCATCTAAATATAAGTATATATTTTTATTTTCCGTATTTGCCAGAGCGGTTTTTATTAATTGCATCATCCTTGAATATACGCTATCTGTTCCGCCGCCATATTGAAAATCAGAACTAAAATCTATTATTATTTTATTTCCGTTTTGTTTAATCTTTAATAATTTTGTTGTTTTAGGTATTTCACTATATGCACCGGTTGATTTTTCAACTATATTTGGGCCTTTTAGTAATTCGTTTATTGCATATTCAAGCCTGTTTTGACCAATTGGGATTTCTCTTTGTACTTTCTTGTATATTCCGTTATCATTTGAATCAAGTGCCAAAAAATATATAGAAACAGTATTTTTTTCATTTGCTGCTTCTTTTTTTGTGGGAATTTCTGTCGGCTTTTTCACTATTTCATCTTTTTTCTTATCTTCTTTTTGGATTGATGGGAGTTCTATTTGGGGTATTCCATTAATTGAGGATAATAAATTAGTGATATTATTCCCCCATTTTTCTTTTATAAAGAAGAAGGAAAGCGTTAATAAAAGTATTATAACTATTTTAGAAAAATTACTCATTTTACCTTTCGTAGTTTTTATTTATTATAAATATACCTTCTGTTTTAATTATGTTTCCTTGAATTTTTGCACTTGTAATGTATATTTTGCAATATCTGCTATCTATACTGTTTATTTGGAATGCAACAGGATTTACTTGATTTATAATACCACCCAAAATATCTATGTTAATTATATTACTATTTGTTGAAAAAGTGGTATCTTTTAACATAATTTTATTGTTTGCTACTTCGATATTTGATTTTAGATTCATTATAAACGGTTCATTAGATAAAAAAGTTCTTATCGGTATTGAAAATTCTAATTGACCATTATTAATAGTTACAATTGGTTCTTGTACTTCCAAAGTTGTGAATCCGTTAATTTTAACGGCACTTCTTTGTATTTGCTTTTGAAATTCTTTTGATTTTATTATATTTTTTATATCATTATTCGTTATATTTGCATTGAATTTAAACGGTAAATCATTTGGATAGTATATTTTTTTATTTTTATATACTATTTGATTATACGGACATATTGTTTCTGCTTTAAAATCAGAAACGCTCATTGCTTTGTACCTGAAATTATCACTTGCTAACAGCAGGTTTTTAAATTCGCCGTTTTTAAGTCTTTTTAATGTAAAAATATCTAAGTCGGCATTGAATTTTGAATTTAATTCATCTTTTAATTCTTTTTCAATTGCCGTTTCTATAATCTTTTTTGTCAAGAAATTTATTCCTGTTACTTTAAGAAAAACATTTTCGTCTTCAATAACTTTCATTGTTTCAGATGGGCATGTTACATTACAGCTATTTCCATATGCTGATAAAGAAATCAGAATACATATTAAAGTACATATAATTTTTTTCATATCAAAACTTTCCTTGGTTGAATTATTTTATCATTTCCGGTTGCTATTGCCACAATTTTATTATTTTTTATTAATAGGATTGTATCTTTTAAATTTTTTCTGTTCTTAAATTGATTCCCGTTTAATAATTTATTATATTCATATTCATTAATCTCATAAGTATTAATTTTAAGCACACTGAGAGGGTCTATAAGGTGATTTTCTATTTCTTCGGGTGTTGTTTCTTCTGTAATTGTATAACTGTCTGCTAAATCCATTCCCGCTGATTTTGTTCTTATTAGTTTAAACATTACAGCTCCACAATTGAGCTCTTGTCCTATATCATTTACTATTGTTCTGATATATGTTCCTTTGGAACATTCTATATTTAGTTCTAAAATTTGCTTATCATAGTCAAAAGAAATTAATTCATTTTTGTATATATTTATTTCTCTTGAAGGAATATCATTAGGAATTTTTCCAATTCTGGCTAATTCATATAATCTTTTACCGTTGTAATGCACTGCTGAATATGCAGGTGGGATTTGTTTTAATTTCCCTCTAAATTTATTTAAGACAGATTCTATTTCTTCTAGTTCTATTTTTCTGTAATTCTTATTTGTTACAATTCCTTCTGTATCATAAGTGTCAGAAATTTTTCCTAAGTACATTCCGACTTGATATGCTTTATCTTCTTCTAAATAATCGATTAATTTTGAAGCCTTGCCGATTGCTACAGGTAAAACACCTGAAGCTAAAGGATCTAATGTACCGGCATGCCCTATTTGTTTTATTCCTGTAATTTTGCGTAAAATAGAAATAATTTTATGTGATGTCATTCCGGATTGTTTGTTAATATTTAGAAATCCAAACATCCAAGCTAAATCTCGCCTCTAGAGATTTTATTTATAAGTTCTGTTACTTGTGCCCCTCTTTCTAAGGAATCATCAGGGATAAATCTTAATTCCGGAGTTAATCTTAAGCGTATTCTTTTCCCTACTTCATATCTTATTTTGGGTGTATTATCGGTAATTGCTTTTATTGTATTTGCTTTTTCTTCTTCAGATGCAAGCACAGAGTAATATACTTTTGCAAATGAATTATCATGTGCTATTTCAATATCTGTTATTGAAACAACACCATGTATCCTAGAATCTTTTAGCTCTCTTTGAATAATATCAGCTATTTCTTTCATTAAGGTTTTTCTTACACGTTCATTTCTTAAAGACATAATATCCTTACCTATACTAAAACTTGTCTTTCAATTTCTTCAGTTGTAGATACTTTAATAATATCCCCTTCTTTTATATCGTTAAATTTATCGAAAGAAATACCGCATTCGAATCCTTGAGCAACTTCTTTTACGTCATCTTTAAATCTCTTCAATTGATCGATTTGACCCTTGAATACTTCAATTCCGTTTCTTACAACAGTTGCAGTTTTGTTTCTGATGATTTTGCCTTCTAGTACGTAACAACCTGCTATTTTTGTTGTTTTTCCAACCGTAAATACTTGCCTTACTTCTGCTTGACCAAGGGCTACTTCCTTTATTTCAGGTTGTAATAAATTCAACATTGTCTGTTCTAAATCTTCAAGAACTTGGTATATTATATTGTATTTTTTAATTGTAACATTTTCCTTTTCAGCAGCTATTTGTGCATTAGTATCTTCTTTTACTGTGAATCCAAGTATTATTGCATTACTTGCACTTGCAAGCATAACATCAGCTTCAGAAATATCTCCTACACCCACGTGTACAATTTTTGTAATGATTTCCTTAGATTCAAGTTGTGATACTGCCTGAGATACAGCTTCAGCTGCACCATGAGTATTTGCCTTAATTATTAAATTTAATCTCTTTATATTGTCATCAGAATTACCGACATGCTCATTTCTTATATGGGCAGGTTTCATGCTGTCCAGTTTGGAAATTCTTTCTTTTTCTTTTCGTTCTTCCCAAATGGTTCTCATTACCTTTTCATTTTCAACAGCCTCAAAGGTATCACCTGCTTGAGGAACTTCAGTTAGTCCTAAAATTTCAACAGGAGTTGATGGACCGGCTTCTTTTATTCTTTCTCCAGAGTCAGATAACAATGCTCTTACTTTACCGCATACGTTTCCTACTACAAAACAATCTCCTGTATGCAGCGTTCCATTTTGAACTAATAATGTTGCAACAGGACCTTTGCCTTTATCAAGTTTCGCTTCTATTACAACACCAGAAGCTAATGCGTGCTTATTTGCACGTAAGTTTTGAACTTCTGCAAGTAAAAGGATATATTCTAATAATTCATCAATTCCTTTGCCTTGTAATGCACTGACTTTTACACAGATTGTATCTCCACCCCATTCTTCAGGTACTAACCCGTATTCTGTTAATTGTTGCAAAATTTTATCAGGATCTGCACTTGGTTTATCTATTTTATTAACAGCTACAATAATTGGTACTTCTGCTGCTTTTGCGTGGTTTATAGCTTCTATTGTTTGTGGCATAATCCCATCATCTGCCGCAACTACTAATATTGCTATATCTGTCGCTTTGGCCCCTCTTGCTCTCATTTCCGTAAAAGCTTCGTGACCCGGTGTATCAACAAATACTATCTTTTTATTTTTGTCGTTATCCAAGTATACAGAATATGCACCGATAGATTGTGTAATTCCACCAACTTCCGTTGATACTATTTTAT
The DNA here is from genome assembly GCA_944323935.1 of Candidatus Gastranaerophilales bacterium. Taxonomy (GTDB): domain Bacteria; phylum Cyanobacteriota; class Vampirovibrionia; order Gastranaerophilales; family Gastranaerophilaceae; genus Avigastranaerophilus. The sequence continues at coordinate 140,807 of CALUUJ010000001.1, forward strand.
GTTTTGATGCTCTTATTGAATCCAACAAAGTTGTTTTACCGTGGTCTACGTGTCCCATAATACTTATTACAGGAGCTCTTGTTTCCAATAATGATTCGTCAACTTCTTGAATTGCTTTTGCTTTTTCTTCTTTTTCAAGTTCTTGCTGCATATATTCTTCTAAATCTTCTTTAAGAACTTCAAGTTCAAAATTTTCGCAGATTTTCTTTTGTGTTTCAACAGAAATTACTTCATTTACAGTTGTTAATATACCTTGCATCATTAAAAACTTAACAATGTCAGCAGGTGTTTTCTTTATTTTTTCTGCTAACTCTCCTACTGTAATCGGTTGATTAATTACAACCTGTTTTACTGTTTCTGCGGAATTTTCATCTTTTGATTTCTTTTTATGTTTTTGTGTAATTGCTTTTTCTAAACTAATTAATTCTTGTTCTTCTTCTTTATTTTTATATTGTTTCTTTTTCTCTTTTTGCCCTTTTTTCTTGAATGCAGAATTAGGCGCGGACTTTACATCATATATTTCTTGAGAAATTATATGGTGCTGCAATGGCTTTTTCGGCTGTTGTTCTCTATTTCCTTCGCTTCTTCGTTCTTCAGTCCGATTTTTGTCAAATGGTCTTCTTTCTGTTCTTTCCGGTCTGCCTGTTTTTTCATTTTGATTACGTGGCGGGAACTTTGAATTAACAGGCCTTTGGTCTTTTCTTTGATTATGCCTGTCCTCTGTTTGAGCTTGTTGTTTTGCCATCATTTCTTGGCGTCTCTTTTGTTGACTGTTTCGGTTATTATATTCAAGCAAAGAACGAATTTGAGGTGTTTCTTCCTTTTTTAATTCATTTAAAGTTTCTGCTTTTTGTTCCTTTTTTTTGTCTGCAGATAAATTTTTAAATTCTTTTTTTGGTTGTATCTCTTCTTCTTTATTTAAAGTAATACTTGCATCCTCTTTTTTTGCGGGAGTTGAAGTTTCTTGTTCTTCATCAATAACAGGCTTAGATTTCTTTATAATGAAGGCTTTTGGTTTCTTTATTTGTTCATTTTCTTTGTTTTTTGATAATGAATTTCTTATTTTTTCAATTTGTTCTGGCAACAAATTACTAGAATGAGATTTTACTTTTATACCTAATTTATTTTCTAGGTACTCTATAAAATCTTTGTTGGACATTTCATATTCTTTTGCCAGTTCATATACTCTTTTATTTTCAATTGCCATTATATTTTCCCGTATTTTATACAACCATATTATAGTTGTAACACAATTTACTTTTTAAGTACAGTAGACAGTTCTTCTTTTACAATTTCGGGAAGATTTGACTTTAATGAGTTTTCGATTTTCTTCTTTTTTAATGCATTTGCGATACATTTCTCATTTTTACATATGTAAACAGAGCGTCCTTGTATGAGTGAATCATTGTTAAGTTTGATATCATCATTATTTGCATCTTTTGTAATTTTAATTAATTCTTCTTTTTTTCTATATTCTTTACAAGAAATACATTGTCTCAAAAATTTTCTATCAGGTTTCAAAATTTAATAGCTTTCTTTTCTAGGTTTGTTATTTCTTTATATGTTGTTTCTTCGCAGATTATTTTTATGTAATCAAGCAAATCTTCTTTTGCATAATTTAGCGTGGAGGCTGTATTAGTTATAATAATTTTATCATTATCATAGCTTTCTGTGTAATCATTATATATATTTTCATTTTTTATTATCTTTTCTTTATTTATTGCAACTGAATACGAAAATTTATCATTTAAATTTACATAATTATAATTTTCAGCCAAAATACCATTTGATGTGTCATATAAAAGATTAAAGAAATTTTCGCTTAATAAGGGTAGAAATGCTTGAAAATCGAATTCTTGAAATCCGTTATAAAATTCCAAAATACAATAGTTGTCTTTAAATATCTTTAATTTTAGACCAATTATTCCAGTATAATTTCCTGCATATTTTGATATATCATCAAGCAGCGGATATATTGCTGTTCTCAATATTTTAACAACCATTTCTTCACTTAATTTAGAGCTTGGTGCTGTTATTATTGAAAAATCTTTTTCAGAATGTCTTTCTAATCCAATTAAAGGTAGTGCATTAAATCCGTCCGTAATGAAGTATAAATATATAGGTTCTATATCAATATAACTTTCTATTACAACTCTTTCATTATTATTTTCAAAAATTTTTTGCAGACCCCGTTTTGCTTGAGAAAATGTTTCATATATTTCACTATCTCTTGAAATTAATGTAAAATCGTTTTCTATTACAATTGGCAATTTTGCATGTCTTACATAGTCTATTGCAAGATTTTCTCTGTCGAATATACCAAATTTAGGAGTGTTTATCTTTAATTTATACATTATTTTTTTTGCAATGCTATTAAAAAATGTAATTCTTGCGGCTTCCGAAAATGGAGCAAATATTGGAAATCCTTCCTTCTTAAAAGTGTCGGCAATTCCGTTAATAATTGCAAGTTGGGAGGTCACTATAGTAAATTCTATTTGGTTATATTTTACGAAGTCACATATAGAACTTACATCATTTTCTCTTATATTTATTGATGTGTATGATTTATCTTCTGATTTGTCTAATGATGTTATATATATGTCATGAGTACTATCTTGCAACTTTATATACTGTGCAAGCATTATTGCATTAAGATCTGAGCCCGCGATTAATATTTTCATAACTTACTTTAAATCTTTTCTTAATTTCTCAGCACCTTTTAAATATACATGTTTTATTTCATTTTGTGCAAGGTCTGTATTGATTACAATAAGAATTCTTAAACATTTTTGTAATGAATTTTCAATATCTAATTCCTGAACACACATCATAGGTATATATTGCCACTCCATAAATTTTTCTCGTGCAAATTTAGCAGGATATGCAGCATCTAAATCTTTTGTCATTGTGAATATTACATTAGATATGTCTGATTCCTTGTAGTTATTGTTTTTTTTTATTTCTGAAATAAGTTCTATTGTTGCTTTTTTTATATCTTCAATACTGTTTGAATCAACAGTAATAGCACCTCTTATTCCACGTTGATACATTTTATTCTCCAACTTTCATATTTGCTTTTATTTTAGCTCCGTTTGCAAAATCAAAGGCATTCATTATACCTTTACTTTCAGGTTTCACTTTTGTTATTAATATGCAGCCTTCACCTGTATTTATTTCAATCCCGTCCTTTGAAACTGATGTTATTGTCCCGCAGCACAAACTGCTTTTTTTATTTGTTAATCTTGTCTCAAGTATTTTTACCATCTTATTGTTTATAAATGTATATGCGCAGGGGAAATCTACCATTGAACGTACTTGATTATGTATACATTCTGCTGCTTTATTCCAATCAATTAATCCGTCTTGTTTATTAAATTTCTTTGCTATTGTCACACCATCACTGCATTGTTTCTTTGGAATTAGCGCTCCTGTATATAGACCTTTTAAGGTTGAACATATAAGTTGTGGGGATTTTTGGCATATAATTTCTTTTAATTCAATATCCGTCATGTTTTCGGTAATTGTAATTTCTTGAGTTTCACAAATATCACCTGCGTCAAGTTCCAGTACAGTTAACATTGTTGTTATACCTGTTATTTTATCTCCGTTATATATACATCTTTGTATGGGATTTGCCCCTCTATATTTAGGAAGTAATGAAGCATGCAAATTTATTGTTGAATACTTTGGTATATCTAGTACTTCTTGTGACAATATCTGTCCAAATGCAAAAGTAACAATGAAATCAGGTTTTAGATTCTTTAATATTTCAATTAAATCAATATCTTTACTTATTTTTTCAGTTTGATAACAAGGAATATTATTTTCCATTGCAAATACTTTTACAGGAGGTGGTGTTACTTTATTCCCTCTTCCTTTTGGTCTATCCGGTTGTGTTACAACCGCAAGAAGATTAATTTCATTATTTTTATATAATTCTTCCAAACTTTTTACGGCAATGTCGGGTGTTGCCATATATACTACATTAATCAATTATTTTCCTCCTGTTGAGGATTTTTTTGTATCTCTTCTTCTAATTCTTTTTCTTCTAAAAGATAATTTGAATCAACCCCGCCAAGTCCTTTTTCCGATAATATTTTATCTGTTTCAAAACGATTCCTGCAATGGTCAATGAATAATATTCCGTCTAAATGATCAAATTCGTGCTGAATAGCTCTTGCTAAAAGAGAACCATCTGTAATTTCCAATATAAATGGTTTCCCTTTTATATCGAGTGCTTTTATTTTTACTGATTTATATCGTCTTACATTCGTATAAGCTTCAGGAAAGCTTAGACAACCTTCGTAAGAGTTTATTGCACCTTCTTTTTTTATTATTTTGGGGTTTATAAATGTAATAGGATTCATTGTTTTGGGATCTGTTCCTGTATCTATTACGAATACTCTTAAATTTTCTCCAATCTGAGGTGCTGCAAGTCCAACACCATTGATTGCATACATTGTATCGTATAAATCGTCAACTAAAATTTGTACTTTTTTTGATATTTTATGAACTTCTTTTGATTTTTCTCTTAAAGAAGGTGCTCCATACTTAACTATTTTTCTTACTGTCATTCGTCTGTTTTTCCTTCACCAAATTTTGCGTGTCTGTTTAAAATAATCATTACTGCAGATATTATAATAGCATATAAGAAGTATTTTGTAGTATCTGTTGCCGCAATATAAGTTGCAATACCACCCATTAAGATTGAAAATGCGACTAAAATCAATACTGCTTTATTTTGTGAAAATCCGAATTTTAATAGTTTATGATGTATGTGTTCAGCATCTGCAACAAAAGGTGATGTTCCTTTTAAAATTCTTCTTAACGATGAGAATGTAATATCTAATATCGGTACTGCTAGTATCAAAAGAGGTACATACATTTTTATATCTGTTGCTTTCATTTGGTACATTATTGATAATACAGAAAGTAAAAAACCTGCAAATAATGCGCCTGAATCGCCCATAAAAATTTTCGCAGGATGAAAATTAAATGTTAAAAATCCAAGCATAGAACCGGCTAAAATAAATGCTATTAGTGAACTTACTGTATCTGATGGTACAAGTGCAACGGCAATTAATCCTAAAGTAACAGAACTTATTGTAATTACAGAACCGGCTAAACCGTCAACGCCATCAATAAAATTAACAGCATTACTAATTCCTACAATCCAAGCTATTGTACCAAAATAGGATAATATTGGGTGTAATTCAACTAATCCTATAAACGGAATAAAAATTGTTGTTATTTTTACTCCCAAACAAAAAACAATAGACGCTATTGTAATTTGATTTATAAACTTAAATTTTGCTCCTAGTCCGTATATATCATCAATCAAACCTAACAGAAAAATTAATGAACTGCCTAATAATAGTCCCGATAATAAAGAACGGTGAGGATAATAACTCAATAATATTAATGAAAAAAATGAAAGTATTGAGCATATCCAAATAGCGACTCCGCCTAGTCTTGGAATTGGATGTGAATGGATTTTTCTTGCGTTAGGTTTGTCCATTAGACCTTTTTTTTCGGAGAATGCAATAACTAAAGGTACTATAAATAACCCTAATATGAAAGCAATAACTGCTCCAATTATATTCGCTTCTGATAATTGTAAGAATGTCATAATTAATCCTTGTATAGTGGGTATTTTTCACAAAGCTTTAAAGAACGTTCTCTTAGTTCTTTTATCTTTGCTTCATCTTTTGTATCTGAAATTTTTACTGCTTCGGCTATGATTTTACCTACTTCAATCATATCTTCTTCTTTAAATCCTCTTGTTGTCATAGCTGGTGACCCTAGTCTTACACCGCTTGTTACAAATGGACTCTGAGGATCATTCGGTACTGTATTTTTGTTTGCTGTAATTCCGACAAGCTCAAGTATATTTGCTATGTCTTTACCAGTTTTGTTTAATTTTCTCAAATCAAGAGTCATTAAATGGTTTTCAGTTCCGTTACCAACTATATCAAGACCTTCATCCATTAATGATTTTGCAAGTGCTTTTGCATTTAGTTTAACTTGCTTTGCATATATTTTAAAATCGTCAGATAATGCTTCTTTTAATGCAATTGCTTTACCTGCAATAATATGCTCAAGCGGACCTCCTTGAATTCCGGGAAATACTGCTTTATCAATACCAAGTGCATGTTCTTGTTTGCACATTATTATTCCGCCTCTTGGTCCTCTTAATGTTTTGTGCGTTGTTGTTGTTACAAAATCTGCATATGGAAATGGACTTGGGTGTTCACCTGTTGCTACAAGTGCTGCAATATGTGCTATATCAGCAAGAAGTAAAGCACCTACTTCATCTGCTATTTCTTTGAATTTCTTGAAATCTATAACTTTTGAATAATTGCTGGCTCCGCAAATAATAAGTTTTGGTTTATGTTTATGCGCCATTTCTTTGACATTATTGTAGTCAATTTCTCCTTTATCATTAATTCCGTATGACACAATATTAAAGTATAAGCCGGAGAAATTAACCGGTGAACCGTGTGATAAATGTCCGCCGTTTGATAAATCCATGCCCATTACTGTGTCACCAGGTTTTAGTGCATACATAAATACTGCCATATTTGCTTGTGCACCGCTATGTGGTTGTACATTGGCATGCTCTGCATTAAATAATTTTTTTGCTCTCTCTTGGGCAAGCTCTTCTATTTTATCAACATTATCGCATCCGTTATAAAATCTTTTATAAGGTTTTCCTTCTGCGTATTTGTTTGTTAATACACTTCCGCAAGCAGCCATTACTGCTCGTGAAGTAAAGTTTTCACTTGCTATTAATTCAATTGTATTTTGCTGTCTTTTTAGTTCTTTTTCGATTAATTCAGCTACTTCTATATCTGTTTCTTTTATTACGTCTAATTCCATGTTAAACTCCCCAACCTATAATCTCTAAGCTAAATGTATTTTAATACATTTTACTTGTAAAAAAAAGTACATTAATTATAAAAAGTGTTTGATATTTTTTTCCTCTTCCGTAAAATTAAAATAGGAGAGAGATTTTGGCTAATTATTATAATAAAGATTTATATAAAATTCTTGATGTAAATTACGATGCTACGACTGAGGAAATTAAGCTTTCTTACCGTAAACTTGTAAGGTTATATCATCCAGATGTTACGGGCAATGATCTGGGTATTAGTAAATTCAAAGAAATTCAAGAAGCATACGAAATATTAACAGATTCAGAAAAAAGGAAAAAATACGATGTTCTTCGTGGTTACTATAAAGAAAAAATCAAGAAAGAATATGAAGCAACAAAGAAAAATAAATATGAAGACTATATAAAAAAAGCAAAAAGAAATGCAGATAAACCTGAAGCTTTTTCTAAATCGATAAATGAAGCGCTGGATAATTTATTCCATTCAGGGAAGCAAACATATAAAAAACAAGAACAAAAACAATCTGTTAATGGTGAAGATATAAATCTTGATTTAACAATATCTTGTTTTGAAGCATTGGAAGGTACAAACAGAAAGGTTAATATATTGCATACGCAGCCTTGTCCTAAATGCGAAGGAAGAATGTTTATAAATGGTGCTCAATGTAATATGTGTAATGGAACTGGGCAAATTTCTTTACAGAAAAAGATTAATGTAAAAATCCCTAAAGGTGTTTCTCAAGGTTCAAAAGTTCGAATAAAAAAGGAAGGAAATAAGGGACTAAATGGCGGTAAGGATGGTGATTTGTATCTTATTATCAATATTGAGAAAAATCCTTATTTTGAAATAGAAGGCTATAATATATTGTGTAATTTGCCTGTAACACCTTTTGAAGCTGTTTTAGGTGCTGAAATCCCGATTAATGTTTTTAATCAAAAAATTACAGTGAAGATTCCTCCGATGACTTCTTCTGGTCAAAAACTGCGTTTATCCGGACTTGGTGTTGAGAATAAATCTAAAACTAAAAAAGGTGATATTATTATTACGGTTCTTATAAAGCTTCCTGAAAAACTTTCTGAAAAAGAAAAAGAACTTTATTTACAGTTAAAGGAACTATCAAAAGACAACATCAGAAAAGATATGAACGATGCAAAATAAAGTATTAATAAAAGAAATTTTTGACTCTATTCAAGGTGAAGGACCATACATTGGAGTAAATCAATTATTTATCAGATTCTCTTCTTGTAATTTGAATTGTGCATATTGTGATACTGACTTTAAAACAGATTTAAAAGAATATACTGTAAAAGACCTTATTTGTGAAATTAACAAATATGAAAATATTCACTCTGTAAGTCTTACAGGGGGAGAACCTTTAATTGAAAAAGATTTTCTTTCTGAATTACTAAAAAAAGTGAATAAAAAAATATATTTGGAAACTAATGGAACTTTATATGAAAATCTTGAAAAAGTAATTGATTATATAGATATTGTTTCAATGGATATAAAATTGCCCTCGACCACAAACATGAAACCCCAATGGGATAGTCATGCAAAGTTTATAGAAATAGCAAAAGAAAAGGAACTATTTTTTAAAGTAGTTTTTGACACGAATATGACCGAAGATGAAATTAATAAAACTGTTAGTCTGGCAAAAAAATATAATATACTTATTGTTTTACAGCCTAAAATGGATGGTGAATATTTAAATCTAACTTCTGAATTTATAAGTGATACATATTACAGATTTTTAAATAAATATCAAAATGTAAGACTTATTCCACAAGTTCATAAATTTTTGAATGTAAGATAATTTTATAGATTTAACAAATTACAATCTCTTTGCTATTATGTTTATATTGTTAGTAATTTGGAGATTTTTATGAGAAGTGATGAAATAAAGCAAGGATTGCAACGTACTCCGCACAGGTCACTGTTGTATGCGACAGGTGTTAGTGAAAAACAAATGAATAAGAAATTCATTGGTATAGCAAGCAGTTTTACTGATTTAGTTCCGGGACATTGCGGAATGAGAGAAATTGAACGTCAAATAGAAAAAGGTATTCATACAGGTGGCGGTCAAGCATTTATTTTTGGTGTTCCTGCTATTTGTGACGGTATTGCAATGGGACATAGCGGAATGAATTATTCTCTTCCGTCTCGTGATTTGATTGCAGATTGTGTTGAATCTGTTGCAATTGCTCATAAGTTAGATGGGCTTGTTTTATTAACTAACTGCGATAAAATTACTCCCGGTATGATTATGGCTGCAGCAAGACTTGATATTCCTTGTATTGTTGTTACAGTAGGTCCAATGTCTGACGGTAAATGTCATAATAATACACTTACGATGATTAAAGGTACATTTGAAGCAATAGGTAAGTTCTCAAATGGTGAAATAGATGAGAAAATGCTTAAGGAAATGGAAATAACATCTTGTCCTACGGCTGGTGCTTGCCAAGGCTTATATACTGCAAATACAATGGCTTGTTTAACAGAAGTTATGGGTATGAGTTTGCCCGGTTGTGCCACTTCTGCAGCAGTTAGTGCAAAAACTAAGCGTATTGCTTTTGACTCGGGTGTTATTATTAATGAATTAATTGAAAAAGATATTCGTCCTTCTTCAATAATTACAAAAGATTCAATTAGAAATGCAATAATTGTAGATTTGGCATTAGGCGGTTCAACAAATTCTATTCTACACTTGCTTGCAATTGCTAATGAAGCAGGGGTTGATGTTACATTAAAAGATTTTGAAGAATTAAGCTTTAAAGTTCCTCAAATTATTAAGCTGGATCCATCAGCGGCAAAAACAATGACTGACTTAGATAATGCAGGCGGTATTCCTGCCGTATTAAAAACCATATATGGCAATGTAAAAGAAATGACAGATACAACAGGTGTTTCAGGTCTTAAATTATCCCAAATCGCATCTGCTGATATTTGGTGTGATAATGAAGTAATAAGACCAATTTCTGATCCTGTTACTTCAAATCCTGGGCTTGCTGTTTTACATGGTAATTTGGCTCCAAATGGTGCAGTGGTAAAAATTTCAGGTGTTGAAAAAGAAGCTTTAGTATTTACAGGTAAAGCTAAAACTTTTAATAGCGAAGAAGATGCTATGCAAGCAATTATGGATGATAAAATTGCAAAAGGTGATGTTGTTGTTATTAGATATGAAGGTCCAAAAGGCGGGCCCGGCATGAGAGAAATGTTATCACCAACCTCTGCTATTGTTGGTAAAGGACTTGGGAAATATGTTGCTCTTATAACTGACGGCAGATTCTCCGGCGGTACAAGAGGACTTTGTATCGGGCATATATCTCCTGAAGCTCCGGCTGGCGGTATTATTGGCTTAATAGAAAATGGTGATGAAATTCATATTGATATTCCAAACAGAGAATTAACATTGAATGTTTCTGATTCTGTTCTTGAAGAAAGAAGAAAAAACTTTAAACCGATTCCTACCAAGGTTAAAAAAGGATATTTGAAAAGATATTCAACCGTTGTTTCTTCTTCAGATAAAGGAGCTGTTACAAGTATTTAGAGAATATTCTTTATATAAGAAAAAGGAGGTTCTATGAAAAATAGCGCCTCCTTTTTATAAATTTGAATATTACAATTGTTTTTTACAATTTTATATGGGTTTTACATAGTTATCATATTTGTTATAATATGATTATAAATAGGATTTTGGAGATTTTAATGACTGTATCAATAGCTATTACTGGAAAGAGTGGAAGCGGTAAAACGACTGTAGTGAAAGCATTATGGCAGGTTCTCCGTCAAAAACATCCCGATAAAACGATTTTGCTGTTTGATAATGATTTAACTGCAGAACTTGGTCATAGCTTTGGTAAAGATATAAGACAAACTATATATGGTATAAGAAGCGGGAAACATGAATATAAAACAGGTATTCCGGATAATATGACAAAACAGGAGTATATAGAATGGGCACTCGAAGATATTTTAGAACCTTTGGATGATAATACTGATATTATAGTGTCATGGTTAATTGGCTCAAAAGATTGCAGATGTCCCATAACAAAGCAAATTAATGACGCTTTAGTTAAATTAATTTCCCGTTATGATTATGTTATTTTTGATTGTGAATTTGATTTGAAATATTTGCATCAACTTGTTGATATTCCTATTAATGTTACGTTAGTAATTGCAAGACCAAATGAAGCTTCTATTCATTTGGCAAAAAGAATTGAAGAATATAGTGCTAAATATGCGGCAGGTGAACAACTTGGCGTAATTTTAAATAAAGTAAATAAACAAGAAATAGAACCATTGCTTCAATTACTTCAAAAGTATGATTTGACTACATTAGGTACAATTCCTAAAGATGATACATTAAAGGAGAACAGAGTTTCAAAAGAGTCAATAATTGTTGAAAACGCAATGGATGAGCTATATTACAGGCTAAATATCCCGCAAAGTGAGGAAATTCAATGACAGTTATTCTAGATGGGAAATCGCTTGCAAATAAAATTATAGAAAACATAAAACAGAATACTGAAAATTTATCAAAAAAACCAAAACTTGCAGTAATTTTAGTCGGTGATAATACTGCCAGCCAAATTTATGTTAAAAATAAACAAAAAAAAGCCGAATATGTCGGGTTTGATTCAATTGTTATTCCTCTTCCTTCTGATGCAACAGAAGAAAATATATTAGAACATATTTATATTTTAAATGAAGATGAAAATATTAATGCAATATTAGTGCAACTTCCGCTTCCAAAAGGTATAAATCAAAAGAAAATACTAGAAGCTATTGACCCAATTAAAGACGTTGATGGTTTTACATCATATAACTTTGGCAGATTAGCATTGGGATATATGCCATATGCATTTCCTTGTACACCCAAAGGAATTGTTAAACTTTTAGATGCGTATAATATAAAGATAGAAGGTAAAAATGTAATTGTAATAGGACGTTCAAATATTGTAGGAAAACCTTTATCCCTTATATTTCAACAAAGAAATGCCACTGTTACAATGGCAAACAGCTATACAAAAAATCTTAAAGAAATTACAAAAAATGCTGATATAATTGTGTCTGCTGTCGGTAAGCCTAATTTTATTGATGGTTCATTTATAAAACAAGGTGCAGTGGTTATTGATGTCGGTATTAATAGAACTGAAGCAGGCATTTTGGGCGATGTTGATTTCCCTTCTGTATATGAAAAAGCAGCCTTTATTACTCCTGTTCCCGGAGGTGTTGGACCAATGACTATTGCAGAGCTTTTGGAAAATACATATGAATTATATAAAATTCAAAGAAGTCTGATTTTATAAAATCTTAATATAACTTAATGAATATCCAAGGTATATACATTGGATAAACTCTTGTATCGTGCCGTTTTTCACTATTTTGTTTTTTTTTATAAAAAATTAATTTTGATTTTTTGGAAAAAACATGTTTAAAAAGTTGTATATACAGGCATATAGATAATAGTTATGCGAGATGTTCTCTTTGCAAAATAGTCAGGAATGGTATGATTTTAGAGTACAAAGTTAATGATTCATATGTTCAAGCTGCGTGGTTAAAGACCCTTTACGATTTAGTTGAAGAGCTTAATTGTAAATGTCAAACATATATTGATGAATCGTATAACAGAAGTAATAAAAAATTCGATAGAATGCGAACGATAAAGATTTATGGCTCTGATACAATGTTAAGTTGGTTCAAATTAAGAATGGAAAGATATTCTCATTTTATATTCAATTTTAATGAACAACCGGACATAAAGAGCGGTTTTGTAGAATAGTTGAGAGTAAAATGATCATTTTAGTTTTTAAATTACCGAGTATTATTCGGTAATTTTTATTTATTTTCTTTAATTGCTTCAAACGCTATTATATGATCGTCACAAATGCATAGAGAATCTCTATGTTCTGCTTCCCTGCATCCGTCAGTAAATACCATGTTTACATTTTCAAGACAGACAATATCTTCATCATCATATTCTTCAACAAGACAGCCTGTTGCACAAAATCTTATAGTGCATATTCTTACAGTTTTAGTACATTTGTTTTTTAAAGCGTTAAGTAATGATTTTTTTTTGTTACGCATATTTTTCCCCCGAAAAAAATATATCGAATTATGATAAAAAAAACATTGTAGAATTGGGCTAAAGATATTTGGCGATGAATATCTTTTAAAAATTTCCCATAATATTTAAAAATGGAGGTTATATATGTTAAATGTTATAAAACGAACCGGTGATATTCTTCTTTCAGAAGGAATCTTTTTAATTATTATTGGTGCTATTATGCTATATTTATCTCAGTCAACAACAATAATATTAGCTTTTCTTTTAAGTATAGGTTTATCTTTTATCGGGATATATAGAATTATAAATTCAATTATTGCAAGAAAGGAAATAGCTTCTCCTTTTCTATCAATAATGTCAGGGCTTTTACTCTTAGTTATAGGTTTATATTTGGTTTTTCATCCGCTATTTAATACAATGGTTTTGACGGTTGCTGCTGCATTATATTTCTTACTGGAAAGCATAAGTTCATTTTCAACAGCAGTAACTGTAAAAGGATTTAAACAAATATTTTGGGTTGCTTTATTTACAGGTGTTGTTCAATTATTACTTTCAATAGTAATATTAATCGGACTGCCTTATAGTGCATTATGGTTTGTCGGAATGCTGGTAGGTATTAATTTCATTTTTGCGGGAATAAAAAATATTTCAGATTATTCATATCTTAAACAGTTATTGTCAAAAGCCTGCTAATTAATATTCTTAATATATTGATAGTATGGATTATTCGGATATTTATCAGCAATTGCATGTAATTGTTTTTTTGAAATAAAACCCATTCTGAATGCCACTTCTTCAAGACAAGCAATTTTAATACCTTGGTTATCTTCTATGGTTCTTATAAATTGTGAAGCTTGAAGAAGGGATTCGTGGGTGCCTGTATCAAGCCAAGCAAATCCACGACCAAGAATTTCAACATGAACTTTTTCTTTTTCAAGATATGTATTATTTAAATCTGTTATTTCAAGTTCATTTCTTTTTGATGGCTTTTGATTTTTGACATATTCAACTACATGATTATTGTAAAAATATAATCCTGTAACAGCATATTTTGATTTTGGATTTTGTGGTTTTTCTTTAATAGAAATTACTTTTTTATTTTTATCAAATTCAACAACCCCAAAACGTTGAGGATCTTTTACTTCATAAGCAAATAAAGTAGCCCCTACTTCATTTTCAGTTCTTTTTACAGCATCTTTCAACATTTTTGAAAAAGAAGGTCCATAAAAGATATTATCTCCAAGAATTAAGGCAACAGAATCATTTCCAATAAACTCTTTACCTAAAATAAATGCTTGAGCTAAACCGTCAGGACTTGGTTGTTCTTTGTATGAAAACTGAACTCCTATTTTGCTGCCATCACCTAATAATTTTTTAAAGTCGGGTAAATCTTTTGGAGTAGAAATAATCAAAATTTCTTTTATTCCTGCAAGCATTAATACGGAAATAGGGTGATAAATCATTGGTTTATCATATACGGGCAATAATTGCTTCGAAATTGCTATTGTTGATGGATATAGACGAGTACCGGCTCCACCGGCCAAAACTATACCTTTCATTCGCACCTCAATTCTAAATATTCTTTCAATGCGGTTTCCCATTTTCTGCATATTTTGTTGTTTTCCATAATGCTGTTTTTCGGACGTTTTGCTTTTCTTGGAAATTCATCAGTTGTGCAAGGTTTCAAATTTACATTATATTTGCATAGTTCAAATATCTTTTTGGCAAAGCCATACCAGCTTGTATGTCCGCTTCCGCATATTTGATATATCCCAAACGGCATTTTCTCGTTTATAAGTTTTACGATTCCGTTTGAAAGTTCTACAGTCCAAGTAGGGCAGCCTATTTGATCATCAACAACTTTTAATTCATCTTTATCTTTTAAACTAATCATTGTTTCAACAAAATTCTTTCCGTGATGCCCGTATAACCAACTTGTTCTTGCAATATAGTATTTCTCGCATTTTTGTACAGCTTTTTCACCTTCAAGTTTTGATTTTCCATATACATTTATGGGGTTCGTTTTATCATTTGGTAAATATTTATCTTTTTTTGTTCCGTCAAAAACGTAATCTGTTGATATGTATATCAATGTTATTCCCAGTTTATTGCAAATATCTGCAATAATTTTTGTTCCTTCAGCATTTATCTGGAAAGCAATCTCCGGTTCATCTTCTGCTTTATCAACATTTGTATATGCCGCACAATGTATAACATAATCAGGTTTGTTCAATGATAGGATTTCTTCAACATTTTGAATATTGGTAATATCAAGATTATCTATATCAGTTTCTAAAACTTCAAAATTTTCATCTTCCAATATCGGACAAAGGTCTTGTCCCAACATCCCTTTTGCCCCTGTAACAAGAATCTTCATCTTATATAACTCCTGATTTCTTTTTTTCAATGCTCTTTATCCAGTCTTGATTATTCAAATACCAGTCGATTGTTATTTTAATGCCATCTTCAAAAGTTAAAGACGGTTCCCATCCAAGTTGTGATTGAATTTTATCATTACTTATAGCATATCGTCTGTCGTGGCCTAATCTGTCTTGAACATATTCAATAGAAGACTCATCTTTACCCATAGCATTTAATATTAATTTTGTAATTTCAATATTTGTTTTTTCATTATGACCGCCAATATTATATATTTCACCAATGTTTCCTTTATGTAATACCATATCAATTGCACTGCAATGATCATATACATATAACCAATCACGTACATTTAAACCATCACCATATACAGGTACTTTTTGACCTTTTAATAGTCTGGATATGAAAAATGGAATCAATTTTTCAGGGTATTGGTATGGACCATAATTATTTGAACAACGTGTGTTTAAAACAGGCATTTTATAAGTTTCATAGTATGCTCTAACCAATAAATCAGCACTGGCTTTGGAAGCAGAATATGGGCTGTTTGGAGCAAGGGGGGTTGTTTCGTAGAAATAACCGGTTTTTCCTAATGAACCATATACTTCATCTGTTGAAACTTGCAGATATCTCTCAATTTTAGAGTCTTTTGCAGCTTGTAATAAATTTAAAGTTCCTTTTACATTTGTTTCTATAAATATTTCAGGCCCTGTTATTGAACGGTCAACATGGCTTTCTGCTGCAAAATTGACAACACAATCAACTTGCTTCATTAAGTCGTAGACAAGCTCTTTGTCACAAATATTACCGTGAACAAATTTATAATTTGAATTGTCTTTTATGTCATCAAGATTTTCTATATTTCCGGCATAAGTTAAAGCATCAATATTTATAACCTTATAATCCTGATATTTTTTTAATATATATCTTATAAAGCAACTTCCGATAAAACCAGCACCACCCGTAACAAGTATATTCATTTTAATCCTCTATTTCTTTCAATTTCGGTTGAACTCTATCTTTTTCGCTTAATATAGGCTCGAAATCTATACCCCAATCTATTCCAATATCAGGATCACACCATAAAATGCCCCTATCGTGTTCTTTTGAGTATTCATTCGAAGCTTTATAGAGAATCTCTGCAATATCACTTAGAACAACAAAACCATGTGCAAAACCATCAGGAATATATAACATATGCTTATTCTCTTCAGATAATTTTTCTCCGATCCATTTACCAAAAGTCGGTGAATTCTTTCTGATATCAACGGCAACGTCAAAAATTTCCCCTTTTATACAGCGTACTATTTTTGCTTGACCTTTTGGTGATGCTTGATAATGTAGACCTCTTAAAACACCTTTTGTTGAGCGTGAATGGTTATCCTGATTAAAATCAATATTTATTCCGTTATTGATAAAATCTGATTTTTTATAACTTTCAAGAAAAAAACCTCTTTCATCATCAAAAACTTTTGGGATTATAAGTTGAACATCCTCAATATCTAATTTCTTGAATTCAAACGGCATAAATATGAACTCTCCCTTTTTGTATCATTATATCAGAAATCTAATGGGAAAGGTATTTATTATTGAATTTCTAAAAGAAGATTGGTGAATTCTATATCGTCATAGTCAATAGCGGTTGTTTTATAAAGATTTCTTCCTGTTTTTATTGTTACATTATTATTTTGATTTTCTTTTATTAATCCTTTCGGAATATTAATTTTTTGATTATCTCCGTTTATTTTAATCTCTGATATTTTATTTCCGTTGAAATATAATTCAGGTGGACTTGAGTATGCCGTTAATACTCTTGATTGACCTATTCTTTGAGCTTCAATTGTATCAATTCCTATTATGGAACCTATAATAAGTTTTAATTGTTCATTAGGTTTTAAAGATTTTATTTTAAAATCTTTTGTGTAGAAAGAACCTTTTGAATTTGCACTAAAGTCGTAGGCATTTGCACTTCTTTCAGAGAAAGAATCATCCCCAATATGAATCATATTGGTTTCTACAATTATGTCTTTAGGCGTTGTTTTTTCTATTCCTATACTAATAGGATTTTTAGGTTGAGAATTTATAGTCATTGAGAATGGCTTGTATCCTGATTTTTCTAAAGACATTATAGTTGGTGAGTTTATTTTTGTTTCAAGTTTAAATGTTCCGTCTTCTTTAGTTTTTGTTACATAGTTCTTTGACGGTATTTTAACTACTACTCCTTCGATGGGAGTGTTGCTGTTAGAATCATATACTTGATTTACATCTTTTCTGAGTTCTTTTTTTATTTCACCTGTAATTGTTTTTGCAAAAGAAGGAAGTCCTAATATTAAAAATATAATTACAAATACTTTTTTCATTTTTCTCAACCCTTTTTTGTAAGTCTACTTATTAGTTAGAAAAAACAAAATAGCAGGTAGTATATATTCTGTTGCTTAGATTGACAATTATTAAAAGCTGTATTTAAAATTGTTAAAGATTGGAAAAAGAGGATGATAATATGAAGGTAGTTGCAATTAACGGAAGTCCACGTAAAGGTGGAAATACGGAAATAATGTTGGGAAAAGTTTTGGAAACTCTTGAAAAAAAAGGTGTCGAAACAAAATTAATTCAAATAGGCGGAACAAATATTCATGGTTGTAGGGGATGTTGGGCTTGTAAAAAACTTCAAAACAGAAAATGTGCATTTAATGATGATATTTTAAATGATATCTTAGAAGATGTATATACTGCTGATGCTATAGTGCTTGGAACTCCATCTTATTTCTCTGCAATGACTCCGGAAATGAAAGCATTTATAGATAGAATGGGAGTTGTAGCATTAGGTAACGGAAAATTATTAAAACATAAGATAGGAGCAGTAGTTGTTGCTCAAAGAAGAGCAGGTGGCTCTGCAATACAGGCCTCTATTCATCATATGTTTTTAATGTCTGAGATGATTATCCCCGGTTCTACATATTGGAATTTAGGCTTTGGTAGAGATAAAGGGGATGTTTTATCTGACGAAGAAGCAATGCAAAATATGGAAAATCTTGGTGAAAATATATATTGGCTGCTTGATAAAATGCGCAAATAAAAAATAATTTTTTACTATTGTAAACTTTTTTAATATTTAAAAATAAAATTGTGAAAAAAATATAAAAATAGTACATAATATATTTAGGAAAAGTGATAATAGGTATCAGTTTGTATGAATTATTCAAGACAGAGAGAAATAATTTTTGATACATTAAGAAGACATGCAGTGCATCCTACAGCTGAACGTTTATATAATATAATAAAAGGAGAACAGCCTGATTCAAATATTGGAATAGCAACGGTATATCGCAACCTCAGAAGAATGGCAAATTCAGGTAGTATAAAAAGAATCAGCGGACTGGAAGAAGCAGAGCATTTTGATCATAACACGCATACTCATTACCATTTTTTGTGTAAAAAGTGTAATAAAGTATTTGATATTGATGCCAAAGTTGCACCTGAAATTATTGAAAATACACAGAAAGAAACGGGATTTATAATAGATTCTTATGATATTGTATTTCACGGTATTTGTAAGGAATGTCAAACAAAAGAAAATTAGTATATTGTCTGATTTATTTTAAATTTTATATGATATTATGGTAGAGAAGTAAAGGAGATAAAAATGGACAATTACATTTGTACAGTATGTCATTATGTTTATGAACCAGCAGAAAACGGTAATGTTGCATTTGAAGATTTACCTGATGATTATGTTTGCCCATTATGTGGTGTAGGCAAAGACTTGTTTGAAAAACAACAGTAATTAAAAAAATCTTGTTTAAAGTTGGGAGAGGCAGGTTAGACTATGACTTATAAAAAGATAAAGGATAATATCCTATATGCAGGTATGAATGATTGTGACAGGTTGATTTTTGATGAGTTGATTCCTTTGGATCACGGCACCAGTTATAATTCTTATATAGTTATAGGTAGCGAAAAGACTGCAGTTATTGATACAATGTATCCTAAATTTACACAAGAATATTTGAAATCTTTTGATGAAAACGGGATAAAAAAAGTAGATTATATTATAGCAAACCACGGTGAGCAGGATCATTCAGGAAGTATTCCTGCAATGTTAGAAAAATTTCCCGAAGCAGTGGTTGTCACAAATGCTGTATGTGCTGGAAACTTGAAGGAAATGTTATTAGTTCCTTCTGAAAGAATCAAAATTATCAAAAATGATGAGGAATTATCATTAGGAGATAAAACTCTACAATTCAAAATTGCACCTGGAGTTCATTGGCCAGATACAATGTTTACTTATTTAAAAGAAGATAATATTATTTGTACTTGTGATTTTCTTGGTGCACATTATATTTTTGATGATGTATTTGCTGTTCCATCTAAAGAACTGGAAAGAAGTGCAAAAAAATATTATGCAGAAATTATGATGCCGTTTGCTACAGTTTGCAGAAAATATATTCAGCAAATTAGAAATATGAATGTTGATATGGTAATGCCAAGTCATGGTCCAATTCATAAAAATCCTAATTATATATTAGATTTATATGAAGATTGGGCTGGCGAGAAAGGTAAAAATTTAGTTCTATTACCGTATGTATCGATGTACCATTCAACGACAGAAATGATTGATTATCTTGCAAATAAGCTTGCAGAAAAAGGAATTCCGTCTATTAAATATGATATGGTAGATGGAAATTTAGGAGATTTGGCCATAGCGCTTGTTGATGGAACTACAATTGTCCTTGGAACATCAATGGTATTGGCAGGCCCTCATCCTGCCGCATTTAATACTGTATATTTAGCCAGTGTATTGAGACCAAAGGCAAAAATAGCCTCGTTTATTGGTTCATACGGTTGGGGTGGTAATTTATTTGGAAAAATGGCAGATATGTTAGCACCGTTGAAATTAGATGTTATTGAACCGATTTTGGTGAAAGGACGTGCTAAAGCTGAAGATTTTGCTAAAATTGATGTAATGGCTCAAGAAATATATAACAAACATCATGAACTTGGACTTATATAGAAAGTGAATATAAAATAAAAAAGAGATGTTAAATTATTAACATCTCTTTTTTGGTTTATTTAAAGAACTTATTTTTCTTCATTCCAAGAATACATTTTTCTTAGTTCTTTACCAACTTTTTCTAATTGGTGTTCAGCTTTAACTTTTCTTGTAGCTAAGAAGTGAGCTCTTCCGGCAGCTTTATTTTCAGTAATCCATTTACCGGCAAAAGTACCATCTTGAATTTCAGAAAGAACTTTTTTCATTTCTTTTTTTGTTTCTTCTGTAATAATACGTTTACCAATTTCATAGTCACCAAACTCAGCAGTATCAGAAATAGAATATCTCATTTTAGAGAAACCGCCTTGGTAAATTAAATCAACTATTAATTTCATTTCGTGGATACATTCAAAATAAGCATTTTGTGGGTCATAACCAGCTTCAACAAGTGTTTCAAAACCTGCTTGCATTAAAGCTGTAACCCCGCCGCAAAGAACAGCTTGTTCGCCAAATAAATCAGTTTCAGTTTCTTGTCTGAAAGTTGTTTCAAGAACACCTGCTCTGGCTCCGCCAATACCTGCAGCATATGCTAAAGCTGTTTCCATTGCTTTTCCTGTTGCATTTTGATGAACAGCAACTAGGCAAGGTACACCTTTTCCTTCAACATATTCGCTTCTTACAGTGTGTCCTGGTCCTTTTGGCGCAATCATAACAACATCTACATCACTAGGCGGAACAATTTGTGCAAAGTGAATATTAAAACCGTGAGCAAATGCTAATGTCTTTCCTGCTGTTAAATGTGGAGCTATTTGCTTTTTGTAAATATCAGCTTGTTTTTCATCAGGTAATAAAATCATAATCATGTCAGCAATTTTTGCTGCTTCTTCAACGGTTGTAACTTTTAAACCTGCTGCTTCTGCTTTTGCCCAAGATTTTGAACCATTGTATAAGCCTACTACAACGTTAATTCCGCTTTCGTGTAAATTTAAAGCGTGGGCATGTCCTTGGCTTCCATAACCAATAATAGCAACTGTTTTTCCTTTTAATAAACTTAAATTACAGTCTGCTGCGTAATAAATTTTTGCCATAATTACCTCATTTCTTAATTTTTTATTACTCTAATGGCTAATTTCTAGTGTAAAACTTAAAAAAATCATAGTCAATATTTAGTTATTTTGCAAAAAATTTAATAAAATTATCAAAAATGCCAAAAAATTTGCACTTGGGTATTTACTAAGTTAAAATTTAGTATACTATATTCTTAAATAAGTAATTTTTAGGTGTGAAAAAGACAAAAATGGAGAGTAAAATGACAGCCGAGCAAATTAATAAGACAGAAAAAATGACGGGTGCCAGAATTTTTTTAGAATGCCTTAGAAAAGAAGGTGTTGATAAGATATTTGGTTATCCCGGCGGTTCAATTCTTCATATATATGATGAACTATATAAATGTGATTTTATTAAGCATTATCTTGTAAGGCATGAACAAGCTGCAGTACATGCTGCTGAAGGTTATGCAAGGATTACAGGAAAACCCGGTGTCGTTTTAGTTACGTCAGGGCCTGGTGCGTGTAATGCAATAACAGGTATTGCAAATGCATATTATGACAGCTATCCATTAGTTGTATTTACAGGTCAAGTTGATTCTCGCTTAATTGGTAATGATGCCTTTCAAGAATCTGATATTGTTGGTATTACTCGTACTTGCTGTAAACATAATTATTTGGTAAAAAATGTCAGTGATTTGCCTAGGATAATAAAGGAGTCTTTTCATATTGCCAGGACAGGTAAACCCGGCCCGGTTGTAGTGTCCTTACCTAAGGATGTTTTGACATCAGTTAGAGAATTCAAATATCCTGATAAAATTGATTTGCCTGGTTATAATCCGACATATGAAGGACACCCAATTCAGTGTCGTCGTGCATTGAAGGCTTTATGTGATGCTAAACGTCCTGTAATAATATCAGGTGGTGGTGTTATTCACTCTGATGCTTGGCAAGAAATAAGAGAACTAGCAAGAAAACTGAATATTCCTGTAACTACAACGCTTATGGGTATTGGGACTTTTCCACAAGGGGAAGAGCTCTCTTTAGGAATGTTAGGTATGCATGGTACATTTTGGGCAAATCATGCTGTAAGTAACTGTGATGTTCTTTTTGCTGTTGGTACAAGATTTAATGACAGAATTACGGGATGTTTAAAGCGTTTTTGTAAGGATGCAAAGGTTATACATGTTGATATTGACCCTTGTTCAATAAGTAAGAATGTACCTGTTGATACGCCAATAGTTGGTGATGCAAAAAAAGTTTTAAATCTTATGTTAAATGAATACAATACAGGAAAATATTCATATGACATTGCAGAAAGAAAAGCTTGGATCTCACAAGTTAATGAGTGGAAGCATAATAAGGCTATGAAGGCCGTAAAAGATGGAATAATGAGTCCTCAAGATGTAATAGAAGCCATCTATAATAAGACAAAAGATATGGATACAATAATAGCTACAGAAGTAGGGCAGCACCAGATGTGGACTGCGCAGCTTTATAAATTCTCTAAACCTCATCAATTGATAACATCCGGCGGTTTGGGGACAATGGGGTTTGGATTCCCGGCTGCTATTGGTGCTCAAATTGCTGCTCCTGATAAATTGGTATTTAATATTGCAGGTGATGGCAGTATTCAGATGAATATACAAGAACTTATGACTTGCGTTGATTATAAAATACCTGTTAAGATTGCTGTTATTAATAACGGTTATCTTGGAATGGTAAGACAATGGCAGGAAAAGATGTTTAATAAACATTATTCTCAAACGCCGATAACTTCTCCTGACTATGTAAAATTAGCTGAGGCATACGGGATTTTAGGTATAAGAGTAATCAAAGAAGAAGAAATTAATACTGCGCTTGATAAAGCAATAGCATACAATGGACCTGTTATTATTGATTTTGTTGTTGAACCCTTTGAAATGGTTTATCCTTGGGTTTTAGCAGGTAAACCATTAGATGAAGTTCTTTTATCAAATGAAGCAGGATTGGGAGAATAATTATGCGACATACTATATCTGTTTTAGTAAAAAATGAACCGGGAATTTTATCTTGCGTTTGTGATTTATTCTCAACCAGAGGATATAATATAGAAAGTTTGTCTGTAGCAGCGACTATTGATCCTTCCTTTTCCAGAATTACAATTGTTACGGTAGGTGATGAATTCGTTATTGAACAGATTTGTAAGCAATTGAACAGATTAATAAATACAATAAAAGTTGTAGAGCTTCCAAGATCTGCTGAAAAATGCATAGAAAAAGAATTGATTTTTTGTAAAGTTACTGCAAAAGATAATGCAAGAAATGAAATCTTAAGAATTGCGGAAATTTTTGATGCAAAGATTATTGATGTATCAACAGAAACATATACATTGGAATTTTGTGGTGATTCAAGACAGGTTGCAACTATATTGGCACTTCTAAAACCATTGGGAGTAAAAGAATTAGTTCGTTCAGGTGTTGTTGCTATCACAAGAGAAAACCAGTTTATTAATTTAAATAAGTAAAATATTTTATTATAATTTTCTATACAATATAGAAAGGGTATTTATGAAAAAATTTTTATCATTATTTTTATTTGTTTCGGCATTAATTTGTCTTTCCGGTAATTGTTTATGCTCTTTAAATTCAGTTTCATCAAGAGTTGAAGCTGCAGAATATAAGCAGGTTCAAGCTTATCACATTCTTGTTCCGACAGAACAACAAGCCGTTGAATTAAAAAATGAAATTAATAAAGGTCAAAATAGAGCTGAAGTATTTAGTAATTTTACCGCTGCTGCAAGAAAATATTCTAAATGCCCATCAGGAGCTGATGGCGGCAAATTAGGTTGGTTTGGTAAAGGTGATATGGTTAAACCTTTTGAAGATGTTGCGTTTAACCTTCCTGAAGGTACTGTTTCAGAGCCAGTTAAGACACAATTTGGCTATCATTTAATATATGTAGTGTCAAAGAAATAGAACAATATATTACAAAATAAAAAATAGGGCAGATTTACTGCTCTATTTTTTTACAAACTTAAATAATAATCTTTTAAAAGTTTTGTATCCGTTTCTATATTAGGACTTTCGCATACTAAAACACCTTTAACATTATATTCTTTAAATACTTTTAAGAGAGATTTATAATTCATATCACTTTCTTCTAAAATAAGATGATTCTTCTCACCCTTTGCTCCATATTCTATACCGGCTAAATGTGCGTGGAAGTTATTAAAAATATCATCTCCCAATTCTTTTCCCATATATTCGAACATCTTGGAAAATTCATCATAGGTATTATATATTCCGTTATTTCTGGCATGAATATGTGCAAAGTCTACGCAAGGTAATACATTTTTAAACTCTTTCGAAAGTTTTACAATTTCTTCTAAAGTTCCCCATTGCGTGCCTTTTCCTGTAGTTTCAGGACGTACCCAAATGTTATTATTTTCTTCTTCTAAAATAGAACAAATTTTTTCCATTGATTTATATACGGTTTTATAAACTTCGTCTATTGATTGTTTCATATAAAAAGCTGCGTGAAAAGTTATACTGTAGGCGCCTATTTTTTCGCCCATCCGTGCAGTTTCCAATATTCTGTTAATACTTGCATCAATTTTTTCTTTTTCTTGAGAATTAAGGTTTATGTAATATGGACCGTGGCAAGTGATTTTTTTATCTTGAAGTTGACTGAATTGTTTTACAAGAGCTTGATTTGCTTCATTCATTTTTACACCGTGAACAAACTCAATTTCAAGACCGTCTAAGTTCATTTCATTAATTAAATCAAGTCCCTTTTTATAGCCTTTGCCTTCAGCGGCTAAAGGTAAACCGGCTGTTAGAAAATGAAGTTTATTCACTGTATAAAATTTCTCCTTTTTTGGGATTTAAACGTTCAACAAAATCTCTTCCTGATGAAATGAAAAATGCTCCGTATTGAATTGAATCTATTTCCAAAATGTCTTCTCCGCAAGCTACTTTTAAAGAATTTTTTGTATCGCATATAGTTCCCGGTGTAAAGTTATGATTTTTTTCAATAACATATGCGGAATTTATTCTTAAGATGGTTCCGTTATAGCAGGTTATAGCACCTATATATGGATTCAAACCTCTAATAAATCTTTCAATTTCTTCTGCTGATTTATTCCAGTCTATAAAAATATTTTTCTTTTCAAAAGAAAGGGCTTCTGCTTTTTTATATTCACCGTCTTTTGGTTGTGGTTTTCTCGGGAAATCGTGAGTTTCATAGTAATCTAATGCTTCATAAAGCATTGAAGCACACATTTGGTTAGTTCTATAAAATAATGTTCCCATTGTTTCATTTAAATCAAGATTAAATCTGTATTGGGAAATTATATCTCCTGTATCAAAATTTTCGTCCATAAAATGAAGCGTAATAGCAGATTCTTCCTCACCATTTATAATTACGTGTGAATATGGATTTGCTCCTCTATAATCAGGTAATTTGGATGGATGAAGATTTATAAATCCGTCTTTAGTGAGTTGGAGTAATTCTTTAGGTAATTTTTTGTTAAAAGAAGCAACAACACCTAAATCAGCATTAAGATTTTTTATTCTTTGTAAAAAGCCTTTGTCGCTTAAGCTTATATTATAATCTATAATATCAAAACCGAGGCTTTGGGCTGTATCAACCATTAATTTGTTTGTAGGGTCATCTTTTGCAGGCGGAATAACACCTACTATATTTATTCCTTTTGCCGCTAATTTACTTAGACAAATCAATGCCATATCCGGCATTCCAATGAATAAAATTCTCTTTTTATACTTCTTCTCTGTCATATCTTTTTCCTTGATTCTTATTATAACAAAAAAATAGCTTTTATTTTAAATGTGTTTTTAATAAAATATTAATGGTGAATACGAGGTGTGATTATGTTAGATATTAGAATGATTAGGGAAAATCCCGAAAAGGTAAATGAATTATTAAAAAGAAGAAATCCAAATCTATCTATTGATGGTATTTTAGATATTGATGTTCAAAGAAGAAAAGTTCAAACTCAAGCAGATGAACTTAGGGCAAAGCGAAAATCAATTTCGCAAGAAATTGGTGTTTTGAAAAAGCAAGGTCAAAATACAGATGAAATTCAGGCACAAGTAAAAGAAATGGCTGATGAAATCAAAGCTTTGGAAGAAAAAGAACAACAACTTGATATGGAACAAAAAAATCTTCTTCTATCAACACCTAATATTCCTGATGAGACTACGCCTATAGGTTTATCAGAAGACGATAATGTTGAAGTAAAAAGGTATGGTGAACCTCGTAAAGTAAACTTTGAACAAAAAGCACATTGGGATATATGTGTGGAAAAAAACATAGTAGATTTTGAACGCGGTGTTAAACTTTCGCAATCAAGATTTTCATTGTATAGAGGAAAAGGCGCACAATTGGAACGTGCAATAATAAATTTCTTTTTGGATACTCATACACAAGAACACGGTTATGAAGAAATATTACCGCCTGTAATGGTGAATGCTGCAGCAATGACAGGAACAGGTCAGCTTCCTAAATTTGCACAAGATATGTATAAATGCGAAGAAGAAGATTTATACTTAATTCCAACGGCAGAAGTACCTGTGACAAATATATATTCCGGTGAAATTTTAAATGAAGAAGATTTGCCAAAGTATATGACAGCTTACACACCTTGTTTCAGACGAGAAGCCGGTAGTGCCGGTAAAGATACAAGAGGATTAATAAGACAGCACCAATTTAATAAAGTTGAATTGGTAAAACTTTGTACTCCTGAAACAAGCATCGAAGAACATGAAAAATTGACAAGAAATGCAGAAAGAGTACTTGAACTATTAGAACTTCCGTATAGAAGAGTTGCACTTTCAACAGGTGATATTGGTTTCTCTGCAAGAAAATGTTTTGACTTGGAAGTTTGGCTACCTTCTTACAATAATTATAAAGAAATTTCAAGCTGTTCTAATTTTGGTGATTTCCAAGCCAGAAGAGCAAACATAAGATATAGAAGTAAAGAAACAGGAAAGCCTGTTTTTGTACATACATTGAATGGTTCAGGTCTTGCTGTTGGAAGAACATTTGCAGCCATTTTGGAAAATTTCCAAAACGAAGATGGAACAGTCACAATACCAAAAGTATTAAGAAAATATACAGGCTGGGATATCTTATAATATGCAAAAAGGCTTATTTATTACTTTTGAAGGTGCCGATGGCTCAGGAAAAACTACACAATTAAACAATGTTAAAAAATTCTTAGAAGAAAAGGGTTATAGTGTTGTAGTAACGAGAGAACCCGGTGCATTAGATATTGGTCAAAAAATAAGAGATATACTATTACATCATAAAGGTATTGTTGCAGATAGGTGTGAAATGTTTTTATTTTTGGCAGATCGTGCACAACATGTCGAAACATTTATAAAACCTGCAATTGAAAGTAAGAAGATAGTTCTGTGCGACAGACATACAGATTCAACGATTGCGTATCAGGGATATGGCAGGGGGCAAGATATATCTTTATTGAAAGAACTGAATAAAATAGCTGTAAATGGTTTAAAGCCTGATTTGACATTACTATATGATGTTTCTACCGAAATAGCACAGACTCGTGTAGGGAGTGAAAAAGACAGAATGGAATCCGCAGGATTTGAGTTTCATAAAAAAGTAAGAAACGGGTACATTCAGCTTCAAAAAGAAGAACCTGAGCGTATAAAGTTAATAAATGCAAATAATTCTATAGAAACTGTGTTCGAAGAGACAAAAGATATTATAATAAAATTATTACAAGAGCAATAAGGAGAAAAAATGCCTGAAGGTTATAGACGTTGGTATGATAATGACCCTATATTAAAAGAAGCATTGGAACTTTTAAAATTACAAACAGATGATAAGAAATCAACTGCAGCTGATTTTATTATTTCTCTTCAAGAGCAAGTTGCTCAAGATGTTATTGAAAGAATTTATGAGATAACTCAACAATTTGCCGGCAAAGGAAATCGTTGGTATGATAATGATCCTGTTATGTTAAGAGCTATAGAATTATTAAGAGTAGCACCGCCACAAACTCAAAGGATAGCTGCATTAAAATTGCTTTTAGCTATGGAAAGTAATGATATGGATTCTTTAGAAAAAGATGATAATGAATAGTCAGTTAAAAGATATACAAAATCAAAAAGATAAAAGAGGAATTGATATTCAAAAAGTAGGAGTCAATGGAGTGGAGGTTCCTTTATTAATTGACAGAAAAGGTTCTGATAGCCAAGTTGTTTCGGCTAAAGCACGTTTGAGTGTTACTTTACCTCATGATTATAGAGGAACACATATGTCTCGTTTTATTGAGATATTAAGTGAATATTCAAATAAAAGAACTTTGGGTGTAGATATAAAAGGTCTATTGCAAGATGTAAAGAAACGCTTAGAATCTGAGTCTGCACATGTTAAATTTGAATTTAAATATTTTATTAATAAAAAAGCGCCTATCAGTGAGATGGAGTTTCCTGTTGGCTATGACTGTTCTTTTCAAGGTGATTTAACAGGTGATAATTACAAGTTTATATTGGGTGTAAAAGTTCCGGTTACAACTTTGTGTCCTTGTTCTAAGGAAATTTCAAAGTATTCGGCTCATAATCAAAGAACAATGGTAAAAGTAAAAGTAAGTTACGATGAAAAGGATATGATTTGGATTGAAGATTTGGTTGAAAAAATTGAGAGTTGCGGTTCAAGTCAAGTTTATTCAATATTAAAAAGGTGTGATGAAAAATATGTTACGGAATCAGCATATGAAAACCCTAAGTTTGTTGAGGATGTTTTACGTGATGTTATTTGTCTTTTAGAAAAAGATGAAAAAATTACTTTCTACGAAGTAGAAGTCGAAGCTCAAGAAAGTATTCATAATCATAATGCTTGGGCTTGGCAATCTAAAAGTAAGGTGTAAAGCTAGTTGGAGACATAAAATGAAAGAATTATTTAACGATTATGTTCAATCTTTGGAAACATACATTATGTTTCAAATTAAACAAGAAACTCAGCGTTTGACTCCTGAATTAACTGCAAAGGGAAGGAAACCAATTTCTTTATCAATGGGAGCTCCTGTTGAAGCACCTCCTGAGTTTGTTACAAAAAAATTGATAGAAGCTGCAAATGAAGATGGCTTACATACATATACAGTTCCAAAAGGTGAATCATATTTTGTTGAAGCGGTTGCCGAAAGAATGAAAAATCGTTTTGGTATAGATTTAGATACTAAGACTGAAATCTGCTCTTTAATTGGTTCAAAAGAAGGTATTGCAAACATGATTAGAGCATTGGTTAATCCGACTACCGATGTTTCTAAACAAGATATAATTTTAATACCGGATCCGGGTTATGCTTCATACAAAGAAATGGTAAAAGTATCAGGAGGTTTGGCTTATGGTGTGCCATTAAAACCTGAAAATAATTTTATGCCGAATTTAGATGAAGTAGCTGCAAATCTTGAAAAAGACGGATATTCAATGAAAAAGGTAAAAGCTCTTATTATTAACTATCCTAATAATCCGTTAGGAGCTGTTGCAAATTTAGATTATATGAAACATACAGTTGAATTTTGTAAGAAACATAATATTTTATTGATGTCAGATGCTGCATATATTGATATGGTATTTGATGGTCAACCAAAGGCCCCGAGTGTATTCGAAGTGGAAGGCGCTAAAGATATTGCTGTTGAATTTTACAGTTTTTCGAAACCATATTCAATGACAGGATGGAGAATAGGTTGGGTTTGCGGTAATAAAGATGCTGTCGGTATTTTAGCAAAATTAAAATCAACTATAGATACAGGTATTTATAAGCCTATTCAAAAAGCTGCAGCTGCTATTTTGAATTCAAAAGAAGGTGATGAGTACATTGTAGAGGCAAATAAAAGATTTGAAAGAAAACAAAAAGTCGTAGTAGATGGTTTTAAGGAACTTGGCTGGCCTATGGATAAGATTAATCCTCCAAAAGCTACATTCTATCTATGGCTGCCAATTCCGCCAAAATACAAAACTTCAAAAGAATTTACTGATGCTGTATTACAAAAATCCGGTATAGTTTTGGTTCCGGGTAGTGGTTTTGGTGAAAACGGAGAAGGCTGGGTCAGAATGTCAATTGTTGCGTCTGAAGACCAAATGCGTGAAGTTATCAGAAGATTAAAAGAAGACGGTTTCTATTTTGAATAAAGTTGTAATTGTAGATTATGAAGCGGGAAATTTAAGAAGTGTCGCAAATATGCTGACATTTCTTAATATCCCATTTGTTATAACTTCTGATAAAAATGAAATTTTATCTGCGAAAAAAATTATTTTCCCGGGACAAGGTCATTTTGCTCAAGCTATGAGTAATTTGGAAAGAAAAGGATTAGTTCCTGTTATAAAAGAATGCTGTCAAAAGGGGATTCCTTTTCTTGGTATTTGTATCGGACTTCAAATTCTTTTTGAAAAAAGTGAAGAAGCTCCTGAAGTTGCTGGGCTTGGAATTTTTCAAGGCGAGGTAAAACGATTTACAAAAGGAAAAATTCCGCAAATCGGTTGGAATAAAGTAATACCTACTCAGAATAATATATATATTCCTGAGGGTTATTTTTACTATGTAAATTCATACTATGTATTACCCAAAGATGAAAATATAACAAGTGCATATACCGATTATAACGGTAAGTTTTGTGCAGCTGTCCAACGAGAAAATATTACTGCTGTCCAGTTCCATCCTGAAAAAAGTGCAGAAATCGGATTGCAGTTCTTTAAAAAGTGGATAAAGGATTATTAAGGATTTTTGTGTTATTTTTTTTCTATTAAACATACAAATCTATGTCGGTTTTTTCGTTATAAGTCTATAAATACAATAGGAATATTATTATGAGTGAAGTTACAATTATTATTGTTAATTATAAAACAAAAGAACTAACTATTCAGTGTATTAATTCTATATATGAGAAGACAAAAGGTGTCAGTTTTGATGTGATTGTTGTTGACAATAAATCTGATGACGGTTCTGTAGAATTGATAAAAAAGCAATTTCCCAATGTTAAAATAATTGGAAATGATATTAATTTAGGTTTTGGAAAAGCCAATAATATTGCAATAAGAACTGCTAAAACAAAGTATGTATTCTTATTAAATTCAGATACTATATTGTTGAATGATGCTGTATCTATAATGTATGACTATATGGAAAAGAATAGTTCAGTAGGTGCCTGCGGAGGGCAATTATATTGTGAAAATCATAATAAAACAAGTTCTTACGGAAAGTTTTTAACTATAAAAGAACGCATTCTTTCTATTTTCATTTCTACTAAAAAGTTATTTGGTAAAAATGTTTATTTAGGATATGATAATTGCGAGTTGCCACATGAAGTTGACTTTATTATCGGGGCTGATTTGATGCTTAGAAAGTCAGTTATTGATGAGATTGGTATGTTTGATGAAGATTTCTTTTTATATTTTGAAGAAAGTGAACTTCAATATAGAATTAGGAAAGGAAATTATAATATATTTATTCTCCCAGATGCAAAAATTATTCATTTTGGAAGTAAATCTTTTAATGACAGAAAAGTAAAAAGAGAAGAATATTTGAAAAGTGAGTATTTATATTATAAAAAATGTTATAAACTTTCTAAATATTCCATATTTAAAATTATATATATGTCTACATTATTATTGAGGCTTCTAGTGACACCGAAAATGATTATTCGTGTTTATAAATATATATTATCTTTATAACTAAAGAGGAACGGAATGTTTGAAAAAATAAAATCTTTATTAGTAAAAGAAGAAAAAAATAAGAAATATATAAGTTGCGAGTACATTCAACATGGTTTTAATGTTGACTATGAAGATATAAAGATGTGCTGTTTTAACTGTCATGAAGGCGGTGGAAGGCAAATTCTTATAGATAATTATAAAGGTCAAATGATTGATTGGAATAAGTTCTTCAAAGAAAAAAGAAAAATGAGAGAACTAAATAAGAAAGGAATTATCCTTGAACGTTGTAAAGGTTGCTTTTTCTTAAAAGAACGTGAGTGGGATGATGAAGATTATATCAGTTATATGGTTTTTAATCATTGGACTCAATGTAATTGTAAATGTAAATATTGTTTTACGAATGAACAATCTGACTTCTTTAATAAAAGAGAAAATTACAATATGTACCCTGTAATAAAAAAACTTGTTGATATGGGAAAAGTCAGAGGCGGTGGAGAAATTGGTTTTGGAGGAGGAGAGCCTGCATTATTACCTGAATTTGAACCAATGATGAATATGTTAATGGATGCAGGATGTGATAATATAAGAGTCCACTCATCTTGTGTTAAATATTCCCCTGCAATTGAAAGAGGATTAAGAGAAGGAAAAGTTACTCTTGTTTGTTCTGTTGATTCAGGTACACCTGAAACTTATACTAATATAAAAAGGATTAATCATTTTGATAAAGTATGGGAAAATTTGACAAAATATGCTTCCAGTCAAACTGATAATATATATAAGGCAAAAACAAAATATATTATTTACCCCGAGTATAATGATAACAAAGAAGAACTTGAAAAATGGTTTGATTTAACTGTTAAAGCAGGTATAAGAAGTGTTGTACTTGATGTAGAAGGTGGTTGGTATATTAATAACAAATATAATGTTCCTGATGAAATGTACGAACTTCTTGAATATGCCGGTAAAAAAGCAGATGAACTGGGGATGAAATTTGTAGAATATTATGATAGAGCTAATGATATGCGCATTCATAAAAAAGAATATAAAAAACTGAGAGAAAATGGACAAAATTAGCAGTAATATAGTCGAAAAGATTAAAAATTATAAGCATTATTTTATAGATTTGTTGATTTTAGCATTTCCTCTGTTGATAGGGAATCTTGGTCATACTTTAATTGGTGCTACTGATGTTTTGGTTGTTGCAAAATATAAAATAGACTCTCTTGCCGCAATAAGTATTGCTAATTCTATTTTGTTTACTATTTTTATATTTGGAATTGGTTTAATATGTGCTGTTTCAATTGTACTGGCGAATAAAAGGGGTGCTAAACAAAGAACAAAAAAATATTTATTTTCAACATTAATTTTTTCAATAATTTTAGCTTTATTCTTTTCTATAATTTGTTATTGTTCAAAGTTTGTAATATCTTATATTGGGTTTGAAAAACATTTAATTCCTTTTATTGAGGAATATATTACAATAGTATCTTTTTCAATGTTTGGGATGTTTTTATATGAAGGAGTAAAACAATTTTTACAATCGTATGAAATTGTTAATTTCCCTAATTTAATACTTTTGTTAGCTGTAGTTGTAAATCTTATTTTTGATGTGATGTTAGTTTTCGGATTTGGAATTATTCCTTCAATGGGTTCAAAAGGTGCTGCAATTGCAACATTATCAGTTAGAACATTAATGGGGATAATAATGCTTATATATGTATTTAGATTTATTGATTTTAAAGCTAAAATGGATTTTTCATATATGAAAAATCTGATAAAAATAGGTTATCCTATAGGTGCAGCATTATTACTTGAATTTCTTGCTTTTAATATAGTTACCATACTGGTTGGTCGTGAATCAGGGTTACTTGCAGCGACACACAGTATATTGACTACAATATCTTCTTCAACATTTATGGTTCCTCTCGCTATATCAACAGCGGTTTCAGTAAAAGTTGCATATTATTATGGTGCAAGAAAAACTATGGAAATAAAAAGATTTTCGCTAGCCGGTTTAATTATAGGTGTTGGGTTTATGGCAATGGCTGGAATTTGTTTCGCTATATTTCCAAGACAAATAATATGTTTATTTACAGATAATCAAGAAGTTTTGAATGTTGCTTTGCCTATAATGATGGTAACTGCTATGTATCAGATATTTGACGGATTTCAAGTAGTTTCGGGTGGGATTTTAAAGGGCTTCAAATTAACAGCTTTTGTTTCTAATGCAGTATTCTTTGGATATTGGATAGTTGGTATGCCTCTTGCTGTTTTGTTTGTTTATAAATATGGAATGTCATTAAAAGGTTATTGGATGGCTCTTGCTGTATCTTTATGTGTAATGGGTTTTGTACAAGCTTTTATGGCAAAACATAAATTTAATCAGGTTAAAGAAATGTATAAATAATAATTAAAATTCATTAATATATATACAATTCAGACGAATTTAAGGTATAATAAGCGTATTGTTTGATAGTTTTTAAATAGGTTTATATGGAAGAAAAATTAAAATATAAGAGAATACTGCTGAAGCTTAGCGGTGAGGCTCTTTTGGGAAAACAAGAATTCGGGATTGACCAAAATCCATTAGAAATGATTGCAAATGAAGTAAAAGAAGCATATGATGCCGGTGCAGAAATTGCTATCGTTGTAGGTGGCGGTAATATTTTTAGAGGTGTAAAAAACTCTGCAAAATACGGTATGGATCAAGCTACCGGTGACTATATAGGAATGCTTGCAACAGTGATGAATGCACTTGCACTTCAAAGTGCTTTAAGAAAAATAAATGTCCAATGCAGAGTACAATCGGCAATAGATATGAATAAGATAGCAGAGCCTTATATAAGATTTAAAGCAATTAGACATCTTGAAAAATCTAGGGTCGTAATTTTTGCGGCGGGCACAGGAAATCCATTCTTTACAACTGATACAGCTGCTGCATTACGAGCTTCTGAAATTGGAGCTGAAGCTATGTTAATGGCTAAAAACGGAGTAGACGGCGTATATTCTGATGATCCAAGAGTTAATCCAAGTGCTAAGAAATATAGTAATATTACTTATGATGATATAATTATCAAAGGTTTAAAAGTTATGGATACTGCATCTTGTGCTTTATGTAAACAGAATTCTATACCGATTGTGGTATTTGATTTTGCGGCAAAAGGCAGCATTATAAAAATATTAAAAGGTGAAAATATAGGTACATACGTAGGAGGATAAAATGACGGTTGATTCAATGTTTAGTTCAGGTTCGGATAAAATGGAAAAAGCTATTAATCAGATGAAGAAGGAATTTTCTTCTATCCGTACAGGAAGAGCTAATCCAATGATTTTAGATAAAGTTTTGGTAGAGTATTATGGTGCTCCTACTCCTTTGCGACAGTTATCTCAAGTAAGTGTCCAGGACGGTACTACGTTAGTTATAGCTCCTTACGATAAAACTATTCTAAAAGACGTTGAGAAAGCTTTAGTTAAAGCCGATTTAGGCATTAATCCAAATAGTGACGGTATTGTTGTAAGATTAATATTCCCGCCTTTAACTCAAGACAAAAGAAAAGAAATATGTAAAGATGTTAAAAAGGTTTGTGAAGATACAAAAGTTGCTATACGTAATATTAGAAGAGATATGGCTGATGAACTGAAAAAATTAGAAAAGTCAGAAAACCTTTCAGAAGATATGGTAAAAGATAATCAGGATAAAATTCAAAAATTAACAGATAAATATATTAAGATAGCTGATGATAATTGTGCAGAAAAAGAAAAAGAGGTCTTAACAGTATAGTGGCCGTTTTAGATACAATCGCAAAAAATCGTTTAATAACAGGATTTGCAATGGGCGCTCTTGTATTCTCTTGCATTTTACTTGGCGGGAAATGGTTACTTGCTTTATTGCTTCTGTTTATTATAACTGCTTCGAAAGAGTATGCAGATATTTTGAAGAATAAAGGATTCCTTCCTTTTTTTAAAGTGATATTAATCGTTTCAGTTTCTATGGTGCTTGTTTCGGCTTGCGGATATGGCGAATTACTTCCATTAGTCCTTTTATTTGGGACAATCGGTTCTTTTCTTGCTGTCCTTTTTAGAGGCAGGCAACCATATATCGCCAATGTTGCGACGACTATCCTTGGCTTTTTAATAGCTTGGATGCCTTGTCATATTTGTTTAATTAGAGAAATGGGTCCTGACGTTTCATTGTTTGGTATATCCTTTAAACAAGGATTATATTTTTTAGTGTTTATATTCTTTGTTATTTTGTTTACAGATATTGCGGCATATTATTTTGGAGTAAAGTATGGAAAGCATAAATTGTCACCGGTTATAAGTCCTAAAAAAACTATAGAAGGTGCTGTTGCAGGTGGATTATGTTCAATTATTGCAGGTTTGATAATTGGAAAACTTATTGGAATTTCATTATATCATTCTTTTGTTTTGGCTTTAATTGTAACTGTAATGGCACAGTTGGGTGATTTATCCGAATCTTTAATAAAGAGAGATGCAGGTGTTAAAGATTCAGGTAATTCATTGCCGGGTCATGGCGGTTTTCTTGATAGGGCTGACAGCTATTTGTTTTCAGTTCCTGTTGCATATTATTATATAAAGTTCTTTATTCTTACAAATTTAACTTTGCCCATGGTCGGTGAATTTATAAAGAAAGTATTCCATGTTATCTGCGGATAGAAAAAAACAAATAAAGAAACTTATTAAAATATTAGATTTAAATATGACGGATGAAAAACTTTTGGACATTGCGTTAACTCATCCGTCATATAATTTTGAAGATGGTAGGGAAAATGAGCCGGATTATGAACGTTTGGAATTTCTTGGCGATTCTGTGCTCAGGCTAGTTATTAGTGAATATCTTTTTGATAAATATGAAGATTATAGCGAAGGAAAGTTAACAAAAATAAGAAGTTATTTGGTTAGTGATGAACTTTTAGCTAAAATAGCCAAATTATTAAAAGTTGATAAATATATTAATATTGGTGTTCATGAAGAAAAAGACGGGGGACGAAATAAGGAATCTATAAATGCTTGTGCGATGGAAGCTATTCTTGGGGCAATATATAAAAACATGGGATTTATAGCTGTTAAAGACTTTTTATATAAAATATATAATAGTTTGAATTTTAATTGTGATGAAATACTATATTTCTATAATTCAAAAGAAATATTGCAACAATATACACAAGCGAAAAATAAAGATTTACCTGAGTATAAATTAATGTCAGAATCAGGTAAGGCACATAATAAAATTTACGAAGTATCAGTATTCTATCATGATGAACACTTAGGAACAGGCATTGCAAAAACGAAAAAGGAAGCAGAAAAGGTTGCGGCTGTGAATGCAATAAAAAAACTAAAAATAATGGAAAGTTGTAAAAATGAATAAAATTATTATTGCACCATCAATATTATCAAGTGATTTTGCAAATTTAGAATCAGAAATTAAAAAATTAGAAAAAAATGGTGCAGACTGGATACATGTTGATGTGATGGATGGGCATTTTGTTCCTAACCTTACAATTGGAGCTCCTGTTGTTAAGGCTTTAAGGCGTGTAACAAATATTCCTCTTGATGTCCATTTAATGATTGAAAATCCTGAAAAATATATAAAAGATTTTGCATTAGCAGGTTCTGATATTATTACTTTTCATTATGAGGCTTCTAAAAATAATGTGAATGAAATAATTGACTTAATCCGTTCATATGGAAAAAAAGTTGGGCTGTCTATAAAACCTAAAACAAAAGTTTCAGAGATAGAAAAATATATAAAAGATGTTGACTTGGTTCTAATTATGACAGTTGAACCGGGTTTTGGCGGTCAAAAATTTATGCCGGATTGCGCCGAAAAAATAAAAGAAATTAAAAATATATCAACGCAAGTTATCGTAGAAGTAGATGGGGGCATTAATATAGAAACAGCTTCCTATTGTAAAAAATTAGGTGTAGATGCTTTAGTCGCAGGTAATTATATATTTTCAAGTGATAATATAAAGGAAGCAATTGCTTCATTGAGGTAAATATGTATATAACTGATGGTCTTGTAGAACAACATATCCATGGTGCATTTGGTTATGATTTTATGAATTGTAGTACCGATGATATTTGCTGTGTTTCTGAAATGCTTTTAGAAAACGGTGTTACTGCGTTTTTTCCTACTGTTATGACTGATAGTTTAGAAAAAATAAAAGAAAGAATTGAAGTTATTAAAGATGCTAAAAATAAACAACAGGTTAAGTCGGCACAAATTGTCGGCATACATTTGGAAGGACCTTTTATTAATCCTGAAAAAGCAGGAATTCATGAAAAGAAATATATTCTTCCTTTGGATGTTAATTTGTACAAGAAAATTGATGATGAATTTATAAAAATAGTTACATTAGCACCTGAATTAGATAAAGATTTATCTTTTATAAAATATTTAAAATCTAAGAATATAAAAATATCAGCAGGACATTGTATTACTGCTAATCTTTCAAATGTAAATCAAGTAACTCATTTATACAATGCAATGGGAAGTTTTTGTCATAGAGGTGATTCTACAGTTGTTTCAGCTTTAATTAATGATGATATTTATACTGAAATTATTGCGGATTCAATGCATGTAAATGATGATGTGCTAAAAATAACTTTTAAACAAAAATCTTTGAATAAAATTTTACTTATAAGTGATGCACTTCCTCTTGCACATAGTGACAAAAAAGAACAAGCATTTGCCGGTCAGAAAATATATAACAGAAATGGAAAGCTTGTTAATTCTGATGGGATTTTTGCGGGTAGTTCAATGCTTCTATGTGATATTGTTAAAAATCTTGCAGATAAAAATATCTTAAAAATAGAAGATGCGATTCTTACCGCATCTTCTAATCAACTAAATTATCATAAAATAGAAAATAATATTAAAGTTTATTGGAATAATCAAAATAAAATAGAAAATATTGAATTTATTTAAAATAGACTCGTTTCAGGAGTTGTTTTTGCATAAAATCCAAATGGAACTTTCTTAAATGAATTAATTTCTTTCTTTAATTTATAGTTTTCTTTATTTAATTCATTTATTTTAAAACGCATTGTTTCATTTTCAGTTTTTACTCTGATAAGTTCCATAACAACATCATCCATGCCGTCAAGCTTTTCATCAAGAACAGAAGTTATCCTTTCTGTCATTGATTTTTCAATACCTCTTAAAGTTTCTACTAATTGAATTATAGAAGCACTTGAAATAGAATTTGTTCCTTTATGTACCACATTCTTAGATGGCGCAGGAGTAACATACTTCATTTTTCCACTCATTGAAATATCTTTAAGCTTTTTTGCATCATCTTGAGTAAAATAAGTAAGACCTCTATCATTCTTTTTTAATTTTATTGATGCAACTTTACATAATTCCTGAATTTGAGAGTTATCAATACCCAACATTTCTCTGATTTCTTTTGGTGAAAATTCTTTACTATCAAACTTATCTACCGTAGATGTTCCCATTTAACAAAAATCCCCTTTAATTAAAAGCATGACACAGCCTAAAAATATTATATCTATTTTAGAAAATTTTGTCTAAGAAATAAATGTATCTTTACATAACTTTTCATTTCGTATTAAAGTTAAAAAAAAATTAATTTGTGTTACTATAAGAATATTAAGTTAACCGGAGCTTTTAAATGAAATGTGTAATTTTGGCGGGTGGTTCGGGAGAAAGATTATGGCCTGTATCAAGGGATTTGTATCCTAAATCATTATTAAATCTTTTTGGCGGAAAAACTTTAATTCAAAATGTTTTCGAAATAGCATCAAAGGTGACCCCAGAAAAGAATATATTAACTATAACAAACATTAGACAAGTTGAAGATACAAGACTACAGTTAAAGGAAGTATATTCAAAACCTGTGATTATTTCGGAACCAATGTCTCGGAGTACTGCACCGGCTGTTGCATCTGCTCTAACTTATTTAAAAAATCAGAAAGATGAAATTATATTAATTCTTCCAGTTGATTTTTCTATTGAAAATATAGATTTATTTATATCAGCAATAGAAAAAGCGAAGTTGCTTGCAAAAAAAGGATTTATTGTTTCATTTGGGGTTAAACCTTTATATGAAGAATCTGGATTTGGATATATTCAGACTGATGGAAATATACTTGATGGGAAAAAAGTAAAGAAGTTTATTGAAAAACCTTGCAAAGAGGATGTTTCAATATTTATAAAACAAGAAGATTTTTATTGGAATACGGGAATATATCTTGCTAAAATGTCAACTTTCTTAGAAGCATATGAAAAGTATGCACCAAAAGAATATCGAGTATTTAATAAAGAAATGTTTGATGAAACAAATAAGATAAAATATGAATTTTATGAGAATATTCCTGAAATTTCAATAGATTATGCAATAATGGAAAAGGCTGAAAATATTGTTAGTGTTGAACTTGATACAGAATGGAAAGACTATGGTTCTTGGCAGGCAATATATAATGATAGAGAAAAAGACTCGAAAGGTAATGTTGTAGAAGGTAATGTAATAACAGAAAAGTTAAAAGATTCTTTTGTATATTCTTCGAAAGAATTAGTTGCTGTTTCAGGTATGAAAAATATAATATTAATTGAGACAGAGGATGCTGTGTTAGTTTGTGATAAGTCCAGAGCTTCTGATATTAATCAACTTGTAAAAAAATTAAAGAAAAATAATGATTCAACTACACATTCGAGAAAAACAGTGTTTCGACCTTGGGGATTTTATACTTGTTTAAATTCGGGAGCCGGATGGCTGACTAAAATCATAACGGTTTCCCCAGGGCATAAATTATCTCTTCAATCTCATAATTACAGAAGTGAACATTGGGTCGTTTTAGAAGGCAAAGCTACTGTGATTTTAGATGAAGAAAAATATGTTTTAAATAAACATCAAAGTATTGATATTCCGATAAAGTCAAAACATTCTCTGCAAAATCAAACAAAAGAGCCTCTGAAAATATTAGAAGTTCAAAAAGGAGAATACATTGGAGAAGATGATATAATACGTTACGAAGATATGTATGGACGTGTAAAATAGCTATAAATTCTGTTTTCAAACAGTAATTTAATGTTATAATCATATAAAAAGGTTGTTATTATAAGGGATTTAATATGAATAAAAATCAATCAATGGGTATTTGGCTGGTAGTTGGAATTTTAGTTTTGGCTTTAGTTTCTATGTTATTTTCAGGACCAACTACTTCAACAAAAATATTATCTTATACTGAGTTTATAAATAAGGTTAAAAACTCGGAAATAAAAGAAGTAATAATTGAAAATGATACAGTTACTGCAATACCTATTGAAGACGGGATAAAAACAAAAGTTAACGGGAAGGATGAAATAACCGCCTCTTTAAGATATAAGGCTAATATCCCCGCTAATGATAATACTTTATATTCTACGTTAGATGAAAATAACGTAAATGTTGAAATTAAAAAATCTAATGAGTCATCATCTTTTATGGGAATTATGGGAACAGCGCTTCCCATCCTATTAATAATAGCTTTCTTTATAATACTTGCAAAAATAATTCAAACAGGTGGTTCACAAGCATTATCATTTGGGAAAAGTAAAGCTAAAATGATGCTAGATAGCAAGGTAAAGGTCACTTTCAAAGACGTGGCAGGGATTGATGAAGAAAGACAAGAACTTGAAGAAATTGTTGATTTCTTGAAGAATGGTGAAAAATATTTAAAATTAGGAGCTAAAATCCCTAAAGGTGTGCTTTTGGTCGGTGCACCCGGTACAGGTAAAACACTAATGGCAAAAGCTGTAGCAGGTGAGGCTGGTGTTCCGTTTTTTTCAATAAGCGGTTCTGATTTTGTTGAAATGTTTGTTGGTGTTGGTGCTTCAAGAGTTAGAGATTTGTTTGAACAAGCAAAAAAACATCAGCCTTGTATTGTGTTTATTGATGAAATAGATGCAGTAGGCAGGCAGCGTGGTGCCGGTCTTGGAGGCGGTCATGATGAAAGAGAACAAACATTAAACCAATTATTAGTTGAGATGGATGGTTTTGACGGAAATACGAATATAATTATTTTGGCTGCAACTAATAGACCAGATATTTTGGATAATGCGCTTTTAAGACCTGGAAGGTTTGACAGACAAATTATGGTTAGTCTTCCTGATGTAAAAGGAAGGGAACAAATTTTGGCTGTTCATGCAAAAGGAAAACCATTGGATAAAGATGTTGATTTAAAAGTATTAGCAAAACGTACCCCGGGGTTTACAGGTGCTGATTTACAAAGTTTGTTGAATGAAGCTGCATTACTTGCTGCAAGAAGGAATAAAACTGTAATAAATATGGCAGAAATTGATGATGCTATTGATAGAGTTATAGCTGGTATAGAAAAGAAAAGTAAGGTTATGACGGATGAAGATAAAGAAATAACGTCATACCATGAAGTAGGTCATGCACTTTTGGCAAAATTATTAAAGGATTGTGATGAACTTCATAAAGTTACAATTATTCCGAGAGGCTATGCCTTGGGTATTACTTGGACGAAACCAGAAGACAATAAGGTACATGTAAGTAAGTCAAAATTATTAGATCAAATAACAATGACTCTTGGTGGAAGAGTTGCAGAAGAATTAGTATATGGTGCAGATAAAATCTCAACGGGTGCATCAAGTGACCTACAAAAAGTAACAGAAGTAGCAAAAAAGATGGTTTCGCAGTGGGGAATGTCTGAAAAAATGGGTGCTATGACATATGGTAAATCCCAAGAACATGTGTTTATGGGACGTGATTTTGGTACAACAAGAGATTTTTCAGAAGAATTTGCTGCTGATTTGGATAGAGAAGTAAAGAAAATTATTGATGGTCGTTATGAAATTGCGAAACAGCTTCTGAGCGAAAACAGAGATTTGCTCGATGCTATAGCAAAAGAACTTTTAGAAAAAGAAACTCTTGATGATAAAGATGTTACTGATATTATTATCAAGATAAAAGGAGAAGAGTTTAACGATAAGTTGTAAGTGGAATTTATTTAATAAAAGGATATTTTTATGGCGTCTTTAATAAATTCAATACGTAGTATTACAAGTGATTCTTGGTGGATTGTAAAATTAGGTTTATTAGCAAGTGTATTATTTGTAGTTATGGACAATGATTTAAATTATCCTAATGGAAATCCTGCATTAGTACCGGTATATGCTGTATTATTTATAGTAATGCTTGGTTGTGCTTCTATTGCTATGCATAGAAATATAAATAATAAAATACCTTTATTCCCAAGTCTATTTAATATCCCTGAAATAATTATTAAATCTATTGGAGCATCAATTGCAATGCTCCCAGGCGTATTAATATACTATTCTGTTATCTCTTTTATAC
Source organism: Candidatus Gastranaerophilales bacterium (assembly GCA_944323935.1). Lineage (GTDB taxonomy): Bacteria > Cyanobacteriota > Vampirovibrionia > Gastranaerophilales > Gastranaerophilaceae > Avigastranaerophilus. The sequence goes on from CALUUJ010000001.1 coordinate 184,209, forward strand.
AGAAAAATATTGTTCTTGAAACTTTTGTAATGGCTGTTATATATATTTGTATAACAATTTTTATTGCTCCATTTATATTTATACCGCTTGTTTTATATAGTGTAGATGGAAAAATATCAGATGCTTTTAAAATAAAAAATATATTTGAAGGTTCCGGTAATTTTGCTGTGCAATTTTTATCTTATATATTGCAATTTGCTTTTATAATTTGTATTGTTACTTATCTTATATATACAGTTCTTCTTGAAATGCTTGGCGATCATGTTAGTTTGTTAATTTTAAAAAGTATTGTGATAGTAATTTCTTTCTTTTCATTTTTTATATTCTGTTCTGATTTATACGAAGATGTAATACCTGAACTTAAAAAAGTGCAAAAAAATAAATCAAAAAGAAATATTTCTTAGCTTTTTTATTTGATTCCTGATTTCAGCAGCCCTTTCAAAATCAAGAATTGAGGCCGCTTTTTTCATTGATCTTTCAAGTTTATCAAGTAACTTGGGTAAATCTTTTTTTGAAATATTATTTTCTACCATTTCTTCTGCGACAATATCTTCTATATTTCTGTAACTTGCAACTAGTTGAAGAAGATTATTTTCTATAGGCTTTTTTATTGTTTGAGGGGTAATATTATTAATTCTATTATATTCCAATTGTATAGAACGTCTTCTTTCGGTTTCTTTTATTGCTTTATCCATTGATTCTGTAATCTTATCGGCGTACATAATGACTTTTGAACATACGTTTCTTGCAGCTCTTCCAATAGTCTGAATTAAGCTTGTCTCGGAACGTAAGAAGCCTTCTTTATCTGCATCCATAATAGCGACTAAAGAAACTTCAGGAATATCAAGACCTTCTCTTAAAAGGTTTACTCCAATAAGTACGTCAAATAGTCCTAATCTTAAATCTCTTAATATTTCAACTCTTTCCATTGAGACAATTTCACTATGTAAATAGCGCACTTTTATTCCCATTTGCTGAAGATAATCGCATAAATCCTCAGCCATTTTTTTCGTAAGTGTCGTAACAAGAATTCTTTCTTTCTTATCTGTTACTTTTTTTATCTCTTCTATTAGGTCATCAACTTGGTTAAGAGTAGGTCTTACAAAAATTTCCGGATCAACCAAGCCTGTTGGTCTTATAATTTGTTCTACTAGATTTGAAGATATGGATTTTTCAAATTCGCCGGGGGTTGCAGATACAAATATTTTTTGTCCTACTTTTGACCAAAACTCTTCTATTTTTAAAGGTCTATTATCTTTCGCACTTGGTAATCTAAATCCATAATCAACTAAAACTGTTTTCCTTGCCTGATCACCATTATACATTGCTTTTAGTTGTGGTATAGATACGTGAGATTCATCAATTACGAGTAAGAAATCATCATTAAAATAGTCTAATAATGTAGCAGGAGCACTTCCTTGAGGCCTTCTTTCTATTATTCTTGAATAATTTTCTATTCCGCTGCAGTACCCCATTTCCTTTATCATTTCAATATCATAATTTGTTCTTTGATATATTCTTTGTGCTTCTATGAGTTTATTTTCAAACTCAAATTGTTTCACTTGATTGTTCATTTCCTGACGAATCATTTTTATTGTTTCTTCTTTATCTTCTTCACCGGAAATATAATGAACAGCAGGAAATATTACTGTCGTATCAATATTTTCAATAATTTCACCCGAAACAGGGTTTATTCTTGTTATTTTTTCAACCTCGTCTCCGAAAAGAGAAATTCTTGTAACCATTTTTTCATATGCAGGCATTATTTCTATTATATCGCCTCGAGGTCTGAATGTAGAACGTGTTAATTCTAAATCGTTTCTTGTATATTGAATTTTAACTAATTCTTTTAAAAATGCATTTCTGTCAATTTCGTCGCCAACCTCAATTTTTAATGCACCTTGAAAATATTGTTCAGGTAAACCTAATCCATATATACAACTAACTGAAGCAACAACTATTACGTCATTTCTCTCATATAAACTTCTGGTTGTGTTATGTCTGAGTCTATCTATTTCATCATTTATTGTTGCCGATTTTTCAATGTATGTATCACTTCTTGGAATATATGCTTCAGGCTGATAATAATCGTAATATGATATGAAATATTCAACAGCATTATTCGGAAAGAGTTCTTTAAATTCGTTATATAATTGGGCTGCTAATGTCTTATTATGTGCTATTACAAGAGTTTGTTTTTGAACTTTTTCTATTACATTCGCAATGGTGAATGTTTTACCCGAACCGGTTATACCAAGTAAAGTTTGTGCTTCATATCCTTTTATAATGCCATCTGTCAATTCTTTAATTGCTTTTGGTTGGTCTCCTGATGGCTTGTATTTTGAACATATTTCAAATTGTTTTTCCATAAAGATATTTTATATTAAATCTTTTCTTTTGTGTATAATAGTCTTTTGATTTTGTTATATTATAGTATTTAATTAATAAATAATGAAGAAAATCATCTTTACTAATTCAATTATTAAAAATATAATAAAATAGTGAATATGAATGATTTAACGGAATATTTAAAAAAAGCATTTGAGTATAAAAATAATGGAGATTATAAAAAATCTATTGATTATTTTTATAAAGCTTTAGCTTTAGATAATGAAAGTTCTGAGATAATGGCGGAGCTTGCTTTTCTTTATACCAAATTATGTCAGTATGACAGAGCTATTAGTTTCTATGAACAAATTATTGCTCTGAATGCTGATAATTATTCTGTAAAATTACAATTCGCATTATTATTAAAAACAATAAAAGAGTATAAACAAGCAGAAGAAATTCTTATTGATTTGTACGAGAAAGAATATGACTTGGGAATAGTAGCTCCTGAAATGTTTCATATCTTTTTTATAAATCATGATTTCAAAAAAATCATATTATATTTTAATAGATACTCTAATAAGTTAAATAATAGTATAGTTTTCTACTATGTTGCATCTGCATATTCTCAGCTTGGGAAAAAAGATATTTCTGATGAGTTTTATGAAAAATCTTTTAATATAGACGAAAAGAATATTTTAGCAGGAAAAGAAGTGGCAAAATTTTTATTTGAAAAGGGACAAATAGATTCTGCAGAGAGTCTTGCTCTAAAGCTTTTAAAACTTACAGAGGATGCTGAATTATTATATCTGTTAGCAGAAATAGCATATACGAAATCCGAGATTGATTCTGCAATAAAATATTATTCATATGCAATTAAAGTAAATTCTCAGAATGCCTTGTATTATTTTAAACTGGCCATAGTATTTTCTTTAAAAGGCTTTTTTAAAGAAGCCGAAGAATGTTATTGCCGAGCAATTTCTTTAGAGCCTGAAAACACATTGTATAACTATGCTTTAGCTTATATGTATTATATGAATAAAAAATTTGGTCTATCTGAAAGATTAGTTGATTATGTTTTGACAATTGATCCTGATAATAGTAGTGCTTTATCATTGAAGGCTTTACTGTTAATAAATAATAAGGAAATTGTTATTGCCGGAAATCTAATAGAAAAAATATGTTTTCAAAAAGAAAAAGATGATTTTTCGTATTATGTTCAGTCAATATACTATTCAAAATTAAATGTATGGGATAAAGCAATTGATAGTATACTACAAGCAATAAAGCTAAATAATCAATCACTGGAATATAAATATCAATTGGCAAATTTAAAATATAATATTGAAGATTATGAAAACTCAATTAAAATATGTGAGGAAATAATCGAAATAAATCCTAAATATATTCAAGCATATATCCTTTTGTCAAAGATAAACTTGAAAATGAAAAAATTTGATTTGGCAAAACAATATATTAATAACGTGCTTATTTTAGATAAAAATATATCAGAAGCATATTATATATTGGCTGAAGTAAATTATATTCTAAAAGATTATGACAAGGCAATTGAAAACTATAAAATAGCAGCTTCAATAAATCCAAAGGAAGAAGAATATTATGCAAAGATAGCTCAATGTTATTATATTATAGAAAATTATAAAGATGCGTATTTATATTTTAAAGAAGCCTCTGAGTTTGATATAGCAAATGCTGATTATAGGTATTATATGGCAAAATGCAGTATAAAAAATAATGATGTAGAAAATGCAATAGCAAGTTTTTCTTTAATGAAAAGGCTTGCACCTTCAAATATAAGATATATAAAAGAGTATGCAGAGTTTATTGCAGAAAAAGGCAAAAAAAATAGAGCTGTATCAATTTTAAATTCTTTAATAAAAGAGGTTAATAATATTGAAGATAAAGAAGAAATAAAAAAATATATAAAGAAAATAAAAAAAGACAGTTGATTTTTTTTTGTGACATGATAATATAATCTTGTGCAGGGGCGGAAGAGAGCCAAAAGCAAATCGGAAGCTCAAGAAAATGCCCAAAATGGGGGATTAGCTCAGTTGGTAGAGCACCTGCTTTGCACGCAGGGGGTCAGGAGTTCGAGCCTCCTATCCTCCAAAATTAATAAAAGAGCCATTAAGGCTCTTTTTTATTGCGTTTTTTGTTTTGTATCAGGGATTTTGACATAAAGTATCGCGAGTTTGACATATTAGTCGGAAGTTTTTGAAAGTTTGGCAAAAATTTAAACGGCGTTTAAATGCCGTTTAAAAGGTGTTTTATTAGAGCTCAAATTTTACATTCTTTCAATATACCAGTTAGACATTCCAAAATGATTGAAATTCCAATGTAGTTCAAAATAAAAATTAAACTCTAAAGAATTGTCATCTTTGAAGTTCCAAGAATATTTATTTAATTGTGTTTTGCGGTAACTTTCAAACGCATCCTGAATTTCTTTTGCAAATTTTTTTCTGAATTCTGAGTACGGAATATCCAACGTTTCTTTAGTTAATTTATTTTTCAAAATCATCTTCAAACCCTCTTATATTATCAAGTTCAATGTTGTAGCGTTTACCGGTTTTATCAACGCAAGTCGCAAAATCTACTGTTTTATCGGTAAATTTGTTCTCACATAAACAAATCAGCAAACCAATTTCTTGTGTTTTTAAGTTTAAAATCTTTGTTCCGTATAACTTGTAATCTTTTTCTGTCATAGCAAAACTCCTTTCTGCTATGACATTAATCACTTGCATTAATCAAATAATCAACTTTATATGACTAAACAGAAACATTCAGATATAATTTATGATTACTAATCATTTAATATAAAATTGTAAAAATCTTTTTTAACGCTTTCTTTGTAATAAGCATATAATAATGATTTTGCTCTTGATAGACCAACATAATTCAACATCCGATTATTAACATCGCTAAATCCATCAATATCTATATAAAAAATTATGTCTTCGTCTAATCCTTTAAAGGACTGCACTGTATAGTATTTTATTGAATTTCTGTCGGTTTCAGGTAAATCGTGCATTTCTTTTATACTATAATTACATATAGATGGAGTATTTTTTAATCCTGAATTTTTTAATTTGTATTTTGACAAAATTATAATATTATGAGGTCTTATTCCACCTGTAATTAGAGATTGTATTCTATATTTCAATTTTGATACTAATTCTTTATCATCTTCATATGGCTCAATCACGACATCTTGGCCTGATATATTCATTATGTGAGCAGCACCTGTCTTTGTTATTGCAGCAACCTTCGATGCAATTTGTTTTGTATTTCTACAATTGGTATTAAGTTTATAAGAAAAAGCCCCGCAACCTTTTTTCAGATATTCTATGGTTTCATTAAAATCGTGCGAAGATTTAAATATATTTTGATTAGGATCATATAAGAAAACCCATTTCCCTTTTTCAATACCATCATTAAGAAATAGAGACAATGCTTCAATAATATTTAAATCCATTAAATCCTGTGCTTCATCAACTATTAAAATATCGTATTTATTTGTAACAATATTATTTTTAAGGAAGTTTTTACACGATTCAGATAAATTTATATTATTGTTAAAATCAATACCCAATAAATGGTTAAAAGTACCAACGTAAGATTCTTTGGAGATATTACCAATTACGCGTTGTGCATACTTTGCCATGTTTGAATTAAAACAAATGTAGGCAACCTTCTTTCCTGAAACAATAAGTTTTTGTACTTGTTCCATGGCAATTATGCTTTTACCAGTCCCGGCAACACCTTGAATGAGCAAGCGATCATTTTCATTTATCAAATCATTTAAAATGAAACTTTGTTCCTTGGTCAATTGAATTATTTGTTTATCTAAATATTCAATTTCAGTATTTAATACCGGAATTGCATTAATGTCAGACCTTAATAATACTTGTAAATCAATAATATCCTTATCAGATAATATTTTCCCTTGAATATTCTGTGTTTTCAGATATTTATCTTCCCAATATTTATATGTTGCTGAAATGTAATCTTTAAAACTTCCATTATAACCATAGTCAAATTTTACTTCCGATACTATATCGTTTCCTGTAACATTAAATATACATTCTGGGAAAATTACTCCCATTCCAACAATAACATCTTTGAATTTAGGGATACTTTTTATGTGTTTTATTAGCGCATACATACAATCTTTGGCTTGATTGAACGGATTCTTGATTTTATTTTTTTTGTCGTTTTTATCGGTTGAAAACCATTCTCCTGCTTCGCGACTTATTACACCGCCTTTAACCTCAAAACATATTAGCCCTCTTTTGGTAATCAAAAGAAAATCAATTTCCCCAAATAGTTTATGTTCTTGATTTTTTTGCCACACAGAATATAAAACGATACCATTGCTTTCAAGATTTGAAAACATGTTAAAGACAAGCCTTTCACCATTTAGTTTTGGATTTTCTTGATCTATGCAATTAGGGATTATGGTAGTCATAATATATTCTCCTATGATACTTTATCCTTAAAAAAGGCTATGTTTCTATTATCTGGTTCACCAATAATCGCAGCCCTATCGAGTAAACAGTTTCTTGATACACAACTTGTTTCGGGTAATAAGGTACAAGCATGACATGCTGCATAATTCAGAGAATTAAACCCTTGAGATTTCGATTCTATGCATATCGGGTCATTTGAACACCAGTACGCGGTTTGCAACATTTCATCAATGAGTTTTTTTAAGTTTTCTTGTTTTCCTTCTCTGACCAATCCTCCTAAACTTCCGTCACAATCGGTTGCTGCGGTATAAATTAAAATTCCAAACATTTCATCATTTTCATCGTCTCTAAATGTACTGTATATTTTTTCTTTTAATGATGTTGTATTGTACCCGCATGTATATGCTAACTGTCGAATCAGTAAATGTGATAATGTATGTAATAAAACATACTGAGATGAAAACATTCCGTTTGCTATATCAAAAGGCATTCTTTTACCCATATCCTCATATCTGTTTTCGACTTCAGAAACCCATTTTTGAACCGTTTCTTTTCTTAATTTTATAAAAATACCTTCCCCGAATAATTCAACTGCCGGTAACCATTCTATGTTAGGATTTAAAGATAATGGTGTAAATTCACGATCCATTAATCCTAACTTTTTGATTGTCTCTTCACTATGCTCAATTTCCGGGAATATTCTTCTAAAACCTTTTAAGACCTGTACTTCCCTCAAACGCTTTACTAATTTTATTTCTTCAATATATTCGGAATATTCTTCGGGAACGGTCTCTTTGACAGTTTTGAAATATTTGTGATTAACGTCCGGCATACATAAAGCATAATACTCATTTTTGATTAAGTCTTTTTCAGTAGGAGTATCTCCTTCATCAGAAAAACATTTTTCGATTGCTTTTTTTAGCATTTCTATACTTAAGCCGAATTTATTTTTTATATTTTGCATTGAATAAAAAACATTAAGCCAATTTGGTCCGCTTTGTTTCATCATATCTATATTATCTTTATTGTTTTGCAAGAAATAATTAATATCTTCACTCCAAGGCGGAATCGTCAAGGCACTTACATTGACCGAATAGTACACATTGTTTGCCGTTCTTTGAAGGGTTCTCAGGTCAGCATTACATTTCTCTTTTTGAGATGTTTTATAGTTGTTTCCATCAATCCATGGCATATTACCTTTGCATTTACCAAACTGTTTTAATGCTCCTTCATTCATGCACCCTGCCATAGATTCCCATGCTCCACAAGTTTCGCATGCAATAATTATACCGTCTAAACCTGCCGTTTCAGGTTTATATTTTAATGTCAACCTATGATTTGTGCATTCGGGATGCTTGCGTCTGTGCACCCACTTCCCATATGGAAAATCTTCCAGATGTCCATTCGGACATGCTGCCAGAAATCTTGAAGGGACCAGTTGCGTTCCGCAATTGTTACAATATAATTTCCCTGAACCGGATTTGCTAATTTCCCAATATTTATCGAGCTGTCCGCAGTTAGGACAATAATAATAATATGGAAATCTGAATATAGGTATTCCAAAATAACCATCATTGACCTTATCTCCCGCAGAAACAGGCTGAATAAAGAATTTCTTACCTAACATTTTCGATAAATTTGGTTCTCGAATTTTAAGTATTCTATATTCAAAATCTTCTTTGCAATTAATATTCCAATTATCTATTCCCGATATAATTCCGGATATGTCAGGTAAATCCACTATTGCCCCACATCCAAATGTTGTAACAAGTTGGGATCTTCTTAATTCACCTCTTTTTTTATTTTTATCTTTATTTTTTGGTTTTAACATAATGATAACTACTCCTTAACATATAGATTTGCAGTTGTTTCGACACTTCTCATTGAATTTAGAGCTCTAAAACGACTCTCCTCATCACTATCCATGTCAAAAAGTGCTTTATCTGTACAAAAATAGTCTTTATATATCAGTTCATTTTTTGTACGTGCCAATCTGTTCCACTCTTCTTCTATTTCTTCGATTTCACTTCTTACATTATCAAGTTCATTTGGGTCAATGTTTTGCACATATTCGAAAATATAATCTCTTATTTCTCTTAACTCCAAAGCATTTTTATCGTGCTTCTTATAATTTATAGCAGCATCATTTGCTCGCAAATCATCAATCAAATAACGACAAAGCATAATATATATTGTCTGCAAGGCACGATCTCTTGCTCTGTCTGCAAACGGTGTTATACTTGTTGCTTCGACATATTTATAAAAACTTTGATGATATTGTGTAAACTGTTCAAAGTGTGATCTATCTCTTGATTTCGCCTGATTATATGTAGCAATTACCAATCCGGGATTACTTCTCCCGACTCGGCTGGTTGCCTGTATATATTCTGCTGTCAATTTAGGTTGTCCGACAACAACCATAGTACCGAGCCTTCCTACATCTACACCAACAGATATCATATTAGAAGCCAATAAAAAGTCGTATGGATTAGTCGTATTATCTTTTCTGTATTTGCTTTCTAATTCATGTAAACTTGCCCCGATTTGTTCACTTGGAATCCGACTTGTAAGTTCCATATATTTCTTATATGTTTTTTCGTCATTTATCGGATATAAAGATTTAAATTTTGTATCTCTGAGATATTTATATCTGTCCTGAATGTCATCTATGACCCTTACAATTGCACCACCCAACTCTCGCAATGTATTAAAGTATGAAGTAATTGTCCAATATGCGTCTATTACATCTTCACTATATGTTCCTTTTGATTCCAAATATCTGGTTGCAAACAATAGCGAGGTCATAACCCTTATCATCATGGTGGTAGGGCTTGTTCCGATTCCCATACAACCAAGATATTTTCTGGATGGTTTATCTTCAGGTTTTGAAATAACAGCGAAAAATGAATCTTCTATATCAATACCTTGTGCAGGGAATTGTTTATAGTCTGCAGCATAAAGTTTTTCTATTTGATCTTTTGCATTTTTAATTGTTGCAGTGGATGCAATAATTTTAGGATAATAACCTTCTTTTGAAGTTGTCAACTTTTTTATTGCACATTCGTATAACCCTGCTATTGTACCTAATGGCCCAGAAATTAGGTGTAGTTCATCTTGAATGATTAAATCAGGAGGATTGAAAGTTTTTCCGTTTGTACAATTACCAAATAATGCTCCTGCATCATCATTTAACGCAATTTGTGCAAATTTATCTATAGTAGCAACCACAAAAGTTGGAGGATATTGATATATTTCTTCATCAATTAAAATAATAGGCAAACCAGAATGAAAATTACAATCTTGATTTGGACATTTAATAATCATTTTATAGTTTTTAATTTCATAATTTTCTTCTTTTATATCTGCACCACACCAGGGACATTTTTTGATTTGAGCAGGATTCCCTATTTTTCTTATCGTTTCATCATATTTCCGGCTTGAATCGTCTGCGTTTAAATATTTTTCAGCATCCTTTATTTTGTTTGGCGTAAGCGCTTCTCCTGCCCAAAGACCAATTGTCATAGATTCACCGGGAATGTTTTCAGCTTTTCTTATTTGCTCACATGCACATATTAACGCAGAAGCTCTTTCAAATTGCTGGAAAGTAAGCAACCTTAATGTGTAACGCATAAATACAGCAACACCATTACCATCCGTACCATATTTTAAACGTCTTAAAAATATGGTAAATGCTGCAATTCCAAGATATGCCTCTGTCTTACCACCACCTGTCGGGAACCAAAGTAAGTCTACAAGTTTTCTTTCATCGCTATTTGGCAATGCAATTGATGGTATTTCTTGCAAAAAGAATGCTAACTGAAATGGATACCATTCTATCGGCTCTTCTTTCTTTTTTATTTCCAGTTGTTTTCTACGTTGCAAATACATTGCTTTATTGGCTAATTTGAATGCCCTCTCAATGGTTTTATCTTTATCTATCAATTCTCCTGCGACTTTTATTCTTTCGCAAGATTCTCGGCATTTTTTAAGATTATCTTTTGCAATTTTTTCAAGTCTTTTAGGATAATTAGCAATTTCGCTTTCTCTTTTTGATATCCACCCAGAATATTCATTACATAATTTATTTATTCCTGTGACTATATCTTCTTTTTTTGCTTCAGAAATAAACTTCATCGATAATATATCACTTTTAAAATCATCTGAAGGTTTCATTTGTCGGACTGTATATTCAGGCAAAAATTCTGATTTTATTGATTTTATATATTTTTTATTTTCATCAAAATCCCAACTTACCGCACAACCATGTCCTTGTGCATAACTTTGCATTTTATAATACAGTAAATCCATTTCTTCGGGTTCAGCTAAATATATATTCCTTTCTATCGGACTGAAGGTATTTTTATCAATTGCTTCTATTCTGATTTCAGGTTGAAATAACGTAAATATTGATTTTTCTTCTATATCTTCACATTTACTTTTCATATTTGACAGACTTACCGTTATTGTTGTATTAGTATCATCATAAGTTTTTCTACGATTTACTCTTAGCAATACATTTGAATCTTCTATTGGTGGTTCAATTTTAGGGTTTTTAACACTTAATATACGCTCATATTTATAAAATTCTCTCTTATATTGCTTCCTCTTTTTCTTTGGTGTTTTATCTTCTTCGGATTCTTCATCTGACATTTCTAAGGTTTGTTCAGTTTCCTCCTGTTCAAAAGGTAAATATTTAGCATAACTGACAATCACTTTTATTTTTTCAATATCATTATTTACTGAAAAGGATATCCCCATTGAAGATGGATTTGAGGTATTGCATAATGCAATTTCATCAAATGTTTCGGTGAAATCACTTTTTTCCATATCGTTTTCTTTATATTCCGACATTGATTGAACAATATCGGGATTATCATATTTAATTGCATCTTGCGGATATAATTTTCCTACCAGGTAGTAATTTACAGGCAGTTCACCGGTAATTTTTTCATCTTCCGTTACAGGACCTAATAAGTCTTGTTTTATTATATTTGTAATTTCATTTCTGGCATTATAATACTCATTAAATTTGTTCATTATCTTCCCTCTTTTAAAATTCACCAAATCCTGTAAATGATATTCCGGTTACTGGTGTGATTGTACCATTTTTATCTTTATTTCTTCTTAAATATGTAAACTTTTTATTAACATATAATTTACTAATAACCGGCAATGTCAGATTATTTTTTTTGTGATGTAATAAATCTTTAACACTATCTGTTAGTTCGCTTGTCATTTTTCCTATATCTATCCAATTTCTATTAATTTTACATTCAATATGATAAAAATTATCCTTTGGGCTTCTGGTTAATCGTATTTCCGTATTATTTTTAATTTTTTGACGAACAATCTCATAATCATCGCTAAATTCGTCATAGCTAATATATTTTTCTAATATACCAATGGCCACAGGATGCATTTCAGATCCTTTATACCATATTTTTTTATTTTTTTTATACCCTACTTTTTCCAACGTTTCAGGTTCAAGTAATAATGATATATTTTTTTTAGGTCTTGTTAATGCTACATACATTTTTCTATGTTGATAAGGATCTCCTTCCGGTTTATAAATTCTTTCTGATGAACCAGTTATAAACTTATAAAAATTCATATCAACAGCAACCTGATCAAATTCTCTGCCTTTTGCTTTATGAATAGTTGATACTTCCAATAATGATGGTTTAAGTAAATACATTACTGTTTTAGAATCAATCTCTTTAGATTTTATATACAGTTTTTCTAAAAAATCTTTAATATTTAATACATTAGATGATTTAGTCAGGCTATCCCAAAAGACTTCAATATAATCTTTTCCTATTTCTTTGTTGTTTGCATCAGATAGTTGTATCTTTTTATTTTGTACTATTTGTACAAAATCATCAAAATACATATTTTCTTTTTCATAGCCATAAAAGACACTCGCAATCCAAGGGGCATATGTAAAACTCCTCCTATCATTTTCTCCGGATGGATTTATTGTAAAATTAACTTTCTTTTTTCTTAATGCGGATGCGTAATTTAATGCTTGGCCATTGTTACTTGTTAAAATGGCGAATTTTTGATTATCCGTACAACTTTCTATTGCTATGCATATTTCATTTAATGGTCTTTTTGCTATATCATTGCTAATATCTCTCAAAACATATTTTAATTCGGATTTATTATCATTAAGAATTTCTTTTCTATAATCCGAGGTTAAGTTTGCTAATTTTTCAGTTTGTCTGTGATTTATATTTCTTAATTCAACTAAATCTTTGGCCTCAAACATCTCTTTAGCTGCACTATAAAAATCGGAAGAAGTCATTTTAATATTTGTTACAGTATCATCCTCAAAATCATATATTGCCTGACATGTATCACCAAATAGCGTGAATGAAATTTTTTGTTTTTTGCAAGCCTTCAATATTTCCAATACAAAATATGCTAAAGAATTTGTCAAATCTTGAATTTCATCAATAAGAAAATATTTATTACCTTCCAATATATCAGGATTATTTTTCAAAAATTCAGCTGCCTGTATTACAGATTCTGTATACGAAGAACTTCTATGATATTTTTTGTTATTATCTTCATTGCTATCATATTCATAATAATTTATTCGCCCTGCAAAAGAATTAAATGTACATATATCAACATTATTTAACGATCTTTTTCCTCCTGCCCTGACAAAATCTTTGAGTCTTGTTTTTATTTCATTCACAACTGCATTTGTAAAACTTAAAACAACAATTCCTTCCGGATCGGCATCTTGATTTGTTACTAAATCATTAATCTTTTGTATAAGTGTATATGTTTTACCAACTCCGGGACCAGCATTAACAAGAAAACCTTTATCAATACTTGCCTTAATAATTTCCTCTTGCTCAACAATCCTAAATTCACCGGCCTGCTGTTCAAAACTTATATCCAGAATTTCATCTTCAGGTTCGTTTTCATTTGCATAATTATATTCTTCAATTTCTTTCGCTGATTCTTCTTGAACATTAACCAGCTCAGGAGAGTCATCCCATATAACAGAATTTTTATCGGTATTTACTGTTTGTTCATATTCTTCATATGGTATTTCAATCGGATTATATGAATCATATTCATCAGCAAAAGAAGTCTTAACAGGATAATAAAAAATATCCTTTGCGACTCCAGTATATTCATAATCAATTGGAACATTTTTTTCGGGAGCAAAGTTTTTATATTCCTCATCTTCTAATGGGATATTTTTTCGACAGTTATCTAATTCTTTACAATCAATATTTACACACTTGCATATATAATCATCGCCCTTCTTTCCCCAACACGGATCAGGATATTTTAAATTTGAACATATTGATCGTTCAGCAACTATTCTTTTTTGCATTTCTGAAAAGCAATGAGTATCCAACTGTTTTCTATATTTATAAAAATATAATAAATCAGGGTCATCAATTTTAGAAAAGAATTCCTTGTCGTTATGACGAAAATCTTCTTTCAAAACATATAAATTACTTTTGTATTTCAAATTTGATTTATGCATCTTCCCCTGAATCCTCAATTTGATAATACACATTTAATTTATCATGTACCCATAATGATTCTGGAAGTTTTTTATTCGTTTCAATTTTAGCTTTAAATGTAAAATTAGGATCAACATAATATGATAATGTTATTTTTTCATCATCAAAGGCTCTTACAGGTACTGTTTTATATTCGTTAAAGGTCCTACCCGCTTCATATTCGGCATCGGCAAAAACAAATTTTGCATTTTTATCTTCATTGGGATTGCCCTCAGTAAGTGCCAATGTTATCGGAGGAGAACCTTTACATGGAATTGGTTGTCCTTCTTCAAGTAAGGGTAAAAAAGAACCGTCGCTCAATACAAGACCTATTGGTCTGCTCAATGCAAATTTGCCCGGTTTTGTTGCAATAACTGCAGCACCTTTTGCAATATTCCACCCTGTTGATTCCGGAATAAGAAGTTTACTTCCATATTTTGTCAATAATTTGTCTTTTAATGGTCTTAAATTACTTGAACCACCTACGCAAAGGACACAATCCAAAGTTTCTGTATTCAATTTTGCTTTTGTTATGGTCTTTTCAAGACATTCAATAGCCTTATCTATTTCATTATCAATAAGATTTTTAAATTGATCATACGAAATATCATATCTTAATTGAGAACCTAAATAATTATTCAATTTTATACTAACTTCATTCTGATCACTAAAATTGCATTTTGCTCGTTCGCTTCTTGCTAACAATAAAAATTTCATTTCATCGGGAACTTCATCAAATAACGTATTTAAATTATTCTTTTCACAAAAAGATTTATGTGCTTGTTCGGCTAGCTTTTTATCAATATCATCTCCTGCAAGCTTTATTCCTCCTGTTGCAATCTCGCTTACACGACCGTTTCTCACATTTAAAACTGATATATCTAAAGTCCCACCGCCCCAATCAAATACTGCAATATTGTTCTTTGCTCTTAAATTGTTATAGTTGCAACAAAAGGCAGCAGTAGGTTCACTAACAAACATTGTTATTTCAAAGCCTGCATTTTGAGCTGCTTGACGTAAGCATTCTTTTTCTTTTGATGTAAAACCTACAGGAATGGCAACAACTGCTTTATTCATTTGATCGCCGCGTTCTCCTACTTTATCACACAATGCTTTAAATAGCACAGCCGTAATATCTACGGGTGTATAAAGTTTATCGGCTATCTTCCATTCTTTATTACTGTTAATTATTGATTTTATGGATTCAAAATAATAATAATCATCCGAAAGGTATTCAGTCAGATTATCTTTAATGTCACTCCCTGTAATAATTTCTGTACCGTCTTTTTTTATTGCAACAAGTGAGGGCATAGGATAACCTGTTTCATCTCCGTACATTAAAGTTTTAATATGAGAACCCGTTCCCGTAACAGAAACTAATGCACTATTTGTAGTTCCAAAATCTATACCAAACCAACTATATTCATTCCCCTTAAGGTTGTTATCAGTATTCTGATTTTCATTGTATAAATCATTATCTTCGGTCGATTCATCTTGAGAATCTTCGTAAGGTTCTTCGTTATCAGTTATTTCGTAGTTTTCCTCAATATTGTCTAAATCTGAGATTTTATTGTTAATTAAACTTTTCTGATCATCATTTTCTGCATTTTCAAGAGCCAATTCATAATATTCACGTGCAGAATCATAATCATTTGTTTTTATTTTTAAATCGGCTATTGCTTTATAATAATAGTAAACGTCATCAGGATTTAAATCTATACCTGAAAGAAAATTATCCTCTGCATCAGTATATTGTTCCGATAAATAGTATGACATTCCGCACCAATAGAAATAGTCGGGATTTGTATCATCAAATTCTAATGTTTTTTCAAACATTTCTATGGCTTTATCATAATTGTCGTTATGATAATATGCCAATCCGCACCAATAAAAATATTTTTCATCATTAGAATTTATCTTTATGGATTTTTCAAATTTTTCTACAGCATCTTCATATTCTTCTTTATTATAGTATGCTTTGCCACACCAATAAAAACATTCGTCATCGTTATCATATATTTCTATTGATTGTTCAAAATTCTCAATAGCATTGTCATAGTCTTCATTTTTATAATATGCTAACCCGCATTGATAATAAAAATCTTCATTTGTGTCATCTATTTCTATAGCTTTTTTAAATTTTTCTATTGCTTCTTCATAATCTTCATTTTCATAATATGCCAAACCACACCAATAGAAATAATCTTCATTTTGACGATCTAACCGTATAGCATGTTCAAATTCTATTGCCGCATCTTCAAATTCATTATTATAGTAATAATCTTTTCCTTGTTTAAAATGTTCTCCAGCAGTATCCATTTAATTCCCTTAATTATTTTTTTACTATTTCTTTTTCTTTTGATCCTTCCTTTTCTTTCACGCTAATACCGTTTTTTTCAAGTAGTTGAAAAATTGTATTTATTTGATCCCTTAAATTTTCGCCTAAATCAACGGTCATTGGCATATTTTTTGCGCTCTTAAAATCTATATATTCGCATTTTAACTTTGAAGCTATTGAATTTAACAACTCTTTTTGTGAATTCTGTGCATTTTTTTCAAATATGTTGAGGATATCCATATGCTTTTTTAAATCATTTTGCAAAGTATTGCATCTATGCATAAGTTCTTCATTGTATTTTTTAGATTCTTCCAACTCCTTAGACATACTATGCAGTTTGTCACTTATAATTTTATTTTCATCCTTACTCATTTCTATTATTGATTGGAGCTCTTTTACCTTATTTTCTAATTCAGTTATTTTATGATTGTCAACTTCATCTTTTTTTATTGTTTGATTTTCATTTTTCTTGTGCAAAACAGTTTTTTTATTTTTCTTTTTATTATTTGTTTCCGGTTGTTTTTTCTTTTCAGTTATCTTGGTATCCGGTTCTGCCTTTGCATTTAAACTTTTTAGAACATTCTCTATAACTTGTTTTTCACTTTTTGTAGGATTTTTTATTTCACTTACAGCTTTTGTAAATATTTTTTCAAATTGGGAAATTACCTCATAATCAATATCTAATTGTTTAAATTTCGGGATTTTAGTTTTAGGATTAAGTATTTGAATAAAGTATTTCTTTATTGTAATATTTATATCCCCAAATTCTTTACCCTCTTTATTTTTGATATTCTTTGGTATTACCACAATGATTGTTCTTATTATTTCTTTATTATCCGAATCAAATGCAGACATTAATTCAGCAAGTATTGATATTAAAAATTTAAAGGCTATACCCTTATTATTATTTTTAAAAGTTTTCGTTTTGAATAAAGCATTGATTGCATTCACTTTTTCTCTATTTTGTAGAGTGTTGATGTGTAGTACAATCGCTTTAGCTCCTTCAAATGAAAAGCCTTTATCTAGCATGGTTACAGTATTTTCATTTATTCCTTGTTTTGAAAACTCTTTGGAGAGTAATTCCGTAAAGTTTTTCTTTTTTTCAATTGAAGCTTCGCCTTTTTTCTTTATATTCAAAAGTTCGTCTAATTTTTTATCCATGGAACACCTACAATTCTTATCTTATGATTATAATAGCATAAACAATTTAATAATTATTTTGTATAGCAGATTAGTTAATCCTTAATACATTGACAATCAATTTTCAGCTTCTTTTTCGTTATCGATAAGAATGCATTCAAGACATCCGCATCATTTCGCAACTGTTTAACAACTGGTGCAAGATTGTAGCATTCTTCAATCTCCGGCTGATTTGCGACAAAATAATCTATAACAACAGCAGTGTTATAAATATTTTCCGACCACTTGCTTAGCTGCTTGAACTCTTTTGGAGTGATATTCAACCCGACTTTTTCCATATTTAACATCCTTTAACGTGTCGTAATTAATCACTCTAAGACACAAGAAAATCAAGTTATTTTGTATTAAAATCTTCTTATGGACAGACATACTAAAGAACAACGGCATAAAAATATGCAAGCGGTAAAAGGCAAAAATACCAAACTTGAAAACAAGGTTATGACTTATTTATGGCAGCAAGGTTATAGATTCAGGAAAAATGTAAAAGATCTTGAGGGAAAGCCCGATGTGGCAATTAAGAAATACAAGTTGGTAATTTTTATTGATTCATGTTTTTGGCACAAATGTCCAATTCATTATAAATCACCTTCTACAAATTTTGAATTTTGGG
>CALUUJ010000002.1 GCA_944323935.1 Candidatus Gastranaerophilales bacterium
CCGGGAACGGATAAATTAAAACCGGTTATAAAAATCGTAGAAAAACCCAAATTACAAAAAATATTTATGAATGAAAATATAGATGTAGCAGGAACTGATGAAGGCAGAGAGATCCATGACAACAGTTCAATACATAATTCTTCAGATTCAGATTATAGATTTCCGGAATATAAACCCAAAAATAAAGTAGAGAGATATAACGATTCAGATGAAAATGAAAGTAAAGGTATTTTACCGCAAAACGGAACTAAAAAATTAACAACATATCCTAATATAAAGCATCAGCGTATAACTGCTGTTAGCCAGGATGTAGGTCTCTATAAAATAATTTTGTGTCCGACTGAAAATTATAACTCTTTGTATATTGCATTTTCAGCAATAGGCGAGGGCGATTCAAACGATAAAATTATTGTTGAAAAATATACCCTAGATAAGCAAACGACACTTTGTAATAATACTAAAATCGGACCTATTGCAATTGAAAAAGATGAGGCTAAAGAAATATTTGTAACATTTGAAAACAAAGAAAAAATGTTGATAAATATGGATATTATGGAGGAAGTTGAATAATGAAAAATCTAAATAATTTTCCAAATCCTGTACTAATAAACAATAATATGGATTATAACGATTCAACATTTGATGTAATATTGGAAAATTCTTCCATTGATAATGATTTACTAAAGTTAAACCTTAAATATGAAATTGAATGTAGCAGTCTTGCTGAATTTATAAAAGAAGGAAAGGCAAAAGCAATTATTAAAATTCAAAGCGTTGGGACCCCCTACCGTGAAATATTTGAATTTGGTAATAAAAGAGAACTACTTATCAGTATCAATAAGAACAATTTAGCAAAAAAGATATCAATAGAGGGGTATATTATTGCATCAGATAATATTAAGAATTTCCACCCTGCTGAATTGAATGAGTTATTCTTTAAATCTCAAATTTTCAATATAAGAAAAGGTGATATATTAGCACTGCATCCGGGGTATTCATTACCTTTAGACTCGAGTGAACTGGAAGGGCCTGTGGCATCCATTTTTCAGATTATAAAAAACGAGGAATTAAAAGAATCCGTAGATGTAATATTAGACACTGATACAGAAAAAATAAATATACATTTAAATAAAAGAGCTTACGAATCTTATATAAAAATAAGATCACAAAAAGTTTTAGATAAATATTTAGCAGCAGCAATAGTTTTACCTGCATTAACTGAAGCTCTTTTTTATATTGCATCAGATGAACAAAACTCTGATAAACCATCAGTTTATGGAGATAAACGCTGGTACCGTCAAATTAAACGTAAAATAGAAGAAAAGAAATTATCTTTTGAAGATAAATCAATTACTTCGGTTGTAAGTTCTCTGCTTGGAGAAATCGTTTCAACTGCATTAACAGATTTTGAAGAAACCCTGGATAGTCTGTTAGATGGCTCAAATGAAATAGGGAGTGTTGATTAATGGCTAATTTAAGATATTTTGATGAAACAGTATATGGCAACTTATTTTCCGATATAAAAAATAATATAACTTTCTATACATCTTCGGATATGGAATTGAAAGACTTATTACCCAATATTCAATACTATGGGGAATCTGTAATAAGTGCAAATCTGCCAGATTTGGATTTTAAGAATGATATGACCACAGATGAAAAAAATGGGTCGGATATTGTTAATACCAGATTTATATATGAAGCGCTAAAAGCGTTGTCTCCTTTAGTTGCGACTAACGGATATTTATGGTCTTATTTATGTCATACAAAATACAAAAAATATGTTATAGCCCGTTGGATAAAAAATCCGGAAGATGAAGACAAACATGAAAAAACAGCTGAAACTATCAAAAAACGCTTTTTTTGTTCTGCAAATAAAAAAGATGTTATGAGAATGAATGCAATTTCAAGACTATGGTGGGCAGGTTATCTTACATACGATAAAAATCACGGCGATCCTTACCACTTAACAAAAATATTATTTACAGGACAACAAATATGTGCAGATATTCTTGATACACCATTCTGCGGTAATAAAACGGTAATAACCGGGATACTGCTTGCAATAGAGAAATATAAAGAGGAAGTTGATGAAAATATAAGTTCTGAATTGGTCAGAAAATGTATAAAATATTTTCGTCGATATGCAGCTGTAACAAGTGTTGATTTTCTTTCTGAAATGGAAATACATAATATTATTTTTAAATATTTATCTGAAAATTAAATACAGCAATAATTTACATCCAAAATATGAATAATGTACCTTTCAAAATCTTTATTATATCGTTCGCCGGTAATTAGTTTTGAGATATAGCTTTCAGTCAAATTTAACCTTTTTGCTAGCATTTTTTGTGGCATATTTTTCTGTAACATTTTAAAACGTATCATTCTTTCTCTGCGATACAGAAAATGACTACCGCCATTTTTCATATTATTTGGGCTCTTTGACATTTTTTGTTCAAGTAATTCAATCTGTTTTCTTAATTCTTTACGCATAAAAACTCCTTAAAATTAGTTGGGGTATGTGTTGGGGTACACACATTTTAACTCGTTTTGCAGAAACATCAAGTCCAGATTTACTTCCAACTATTCTTGCTTCGTTCGCGTTAAACGGGTGCACCTTACGGTTTTCACCCTCTGCTCACACGCGCTGTGTCGAAATGATACAAAGTTAGTCGGAAACAGTTCCATTCTTCCGAGTTCAGAGTCATTAATGGTGGTATGGATAATGAAAAATACATTACAATCAAAGAATTAGCAGAACTAAAAGGTGTGAGTACCCGTGCTATTCGGTTATCAAAGGAAAAATACATTACCAGAGAAATTACAGTTAAAGGCGGAAAAAGTTTTGAGATTCTGCTATCAAGCATTGAATCGGAGCTTCAGGAAAAGTATTACTCAAAAATTGTCCCGACTTATGAAGTTAAACAACTTCCGGCACCTATAGATTTTCACAAACCCAATAAAGCAAAAGTTATTGCACTTGCAAGATTGGATTTAATACATATATGGAAAAACGAACGCAAATATCAGCAGAATAAAACGCGGTTTGATACAGATTTTTTAGGTGCATACAACGCACAAGTTTTGTATCCGGAGATTTATGCAAAACTCGGAAGTGTTTCAATAGGCACACTTCAGCGATGGAAACGAATTTTAGGAAATAGTAATAATTATGAACTTTTAATTCCAAACTATCATTATGAAGATTATTCAAGAACCTGTTTAACGGATTATGAAAAAAAGATATTTATGAAGCTGCTTCTGCACCCAAATAAATTCAGTATCGGAAAAGCAATATCTTTAACTCATTACGTTCTAAAAACTCAGAGTGCGGAATATATCCCTTCTCCTTCAACATTCAGAAAATTTGCTAATTGGTATAAATCAAATTATTTTGATAAATGGACTCTTTTAAGGGATGGTGAAAAAGCGTTAAAAGAAGATGTTATTCCGCATATTAAAAGAGATATTTCAAAAATTGAAGTCGGAGAAGTTCTGGTAGCAGATGGTAAAAGATTAAATTTCCAAGTAATAAATCCCTTTACCGGGAAACCCTGCAGAGCAACTTTAATCGGATTTTTGGATTGGAAATCTACAACACTGGTTGGGTATGAAATCATGATAGAAGAAAATACGCAAAATATTGCATCTGCTTTAAGAAATGCAATATTGAATTTGGGTAAAATTCCAAAATTTGTTTATTTAGACAATGGCAGAGCCTTCAGAGGTAAATATTTCCTAGGTAGTGCAAATTTTAGTGAAATTGGATTAAAAGGAATTTATGAAAAACTTGGAATAACAACAATTTTTGCAAACCCATATAATGCAAGGACTAAAGTTATTGAAAGATTCTTTCTTGAAATGCAGGAAAGTTTTGAAAAGCTGTTACCAAGTTACATTGGAACAAGTATAGAAAATAAGCCTGCAAGGCTAAAAAGGAATGAGAAATTTCATTATGCAATTCATACAGAATTTATCCCTACAATTCAACAAACAATTCAAATGATTAATAGTTGGCTTTTGTATAAAAATTCTTTGCCTTGCCCAAATGATAAATCAAAAACGATTCAAGAAATGTTTAACGGTGTTAATAAAGATAAAATAAATGACAACGAGTTAGATGATTTGATGTTAGCTCAAGAAATAAAAACAATTTCAAGTCAGGGAATACGATTTTTGAACAGTTGGTATTTTAATGATGCTTTGTACGGAATAAGACAAAAAGTAATAATAAAATACAGTCTTTTTGATTTAAGCTATATCAATATTTATACGATGTCAGGTAAATTTTTGTGCCGAGCGGATAGAATTACTTTAACACACCCATTGGCTCATTATACAGGTGAAATAGAAGACATAGAAGATTACAAACAAAAAATACAAAAGCAAAAACAGCTTAAAAACAAGACAATAAAAGCCTGCAAGGAATTTTTAAAGATTGAAGATTTAGAAATTTTAAAGTGTGATATTGAGGATTATGACCAGAGTAGTGAAAATGCTACGTGCAACCTTATTGAGAGTAAACATGCAGAAAGAAAAGAAGAAGTACATACCGCAGTAGTATCTTCAAAAATTAAGAAAACAAAAGAAAAACCTCAAAAGTATAATCCAAAAGTTAAACCATTATTTAGAACTAGCAGAGAAAAATATGAATATCTGATGAAATATGGGTGCACTTGTAATGATGATAGAGCTTGGCTTGTAAGCTATAAGAAATCTAAGGAGTATTTGGAATATGAAACCAAAATTTGTACAAACTAAAAATGTTAAAGGATTTATAAACCTGATTCAAGATTTAAAAAATAAACCGGAAAATATTACAAAAATCGGTTTGGTATATGGTAATGCCGGATTAGGCAAAACAAAAACAGCTTTGTATTTATCTTTTCAATTTGATTCAATTTATATCAGAGCAACTAATAAAATGACCACAAAATGGTTTTTGGAAGAACTTGCAAAAGAACTTGACGAAATTCCAAGATTTTTTACAGCAGATATTTTTAGACAATGTGTAAATGTGCTAAAAAATAAGTCACAAATGATTATAGTAGATGAAATTGATTATCTTTTAAGTGACTTTAAGACAATAGAAACGTTGAGAGACCTGCACGATGAGACTGGAATTCCAATTGTTCTGGTTGGAATGAGTTTAGCTAAACATAAGTTAAAAAAGCATACGCATTTATTTGATAGAATTTCAGAGATTTATCAATATACAGGATTTGAATATTCGGATATAAAGCAAATTGTAGACGAAATTTCAGAAGTTAATACGACAAAAGAAGTAATAAGCCTTATTCATCAAAAAGCAAAGAGCTTTAGAAAGATTGTTGAAATGATTAACACTTTAGAAAATATAGCCCGAGTAAATGGAATAAAATTGATTGATGAAAATATAATTCAGGAGGTTTTTAGATGACTGATAAAATTTTAAAAATAGCCAAAAGACTCAAAACATTTACTCTTGAAGATATTGTTATGTTTACAGGACTTGAGATTGATACAGTTAAAAATTTTTTAGAGCAGTCTGATAATATCAAAAAATTCAAAAACGAATTTAAATATGTTGAAATAATACAAAAAGAAGAAACATTTAAAATAATTGATAAAAATATTTTGTCCCAAAATTCTGATATAACTTTAATTGATGCCATAAATTTATTTATGGAAATAAAAAATTGTAAACTATCGTCTTGGTCTAAAAAAACTTATAAATCATTTATTAATTCTCAAATACTTCCATTTTTCAGGAAATACAAATTAAAAGATATAACAATACAAGATATTGAACAGTTTAAATTGAGCATGAAAGAAAATGGGATAACAGAAAGAAGAATAAAAAATGTTTTGACATTACTTAATCAAATAATTAAACACTTTCAAAAAGAAGGTTTTATTGATAAAACTTGTTGTTTTGAAGTCAAAAGAGTGAAAAATATATCAAAAAGAGAAGTCCAAATACTATCCAATAAACAACTGAAGCAATTATTTCGGGTTTTAAAGAATCGCTATCCTTATCTTTTACCATTGGTTGAGAAAATGATTATAACAAAACAGCCCTTAAACAGTCTTTTAACAGGTGATGAAAATAAAAAAGAAATCCTAAAACGAAGAATTAGAAAAGATTTTTATAAGGTAAAACAGCAACTAGGACTAGAAAATTACATTATTAATGATTTAAGGTTCTGTCAAAAATGTGTAAATAAACTTTAAAAGTCGTGTAAAAAATGTGTAATTATACATCAAAAGTGCTGTAAAAAATGTACAGTTTGTGTTAGAATATTTGTGTTATAATGAGGGATTTAAGCATGCAAAGATACGCACTAAAACATCTGATTAATTGGAAAAACAAAAAAAATCATAAACCTTTGGTTATACAAGGTGCAAGGCAAGTTGGTAAAACTTGGTTAATGCAAGAATTTGGGGAAAAGTATTATGAGCAAGTTGCATATATTAACTTTGATGTAGATGTAAAAAGCAGAGAGATTTTTGATGTCGACTATGATACTGAACGTTTAATTATGGATATAGGTCTTGCAACAAAGACAAAAATTAATGCGGAAAATACTTTGATAATCTTTGATGAAATTCAAGAGTGTCCAAGAGCCTTAACTTCACTCAAGTATTTTAGAGAAAATGCTCCTCAATACGATATTATAGTTGCAGGAAGCTTGTTAGGTGTTGCTTGTCATGAAGGGACGGGTTTCCCTGTTGGTAAGGTTTCATTTATGAATCTTTTCCCATTAAGTTTTGAAGAATTTTTATTAGCAATGGGAGAAGAAAGGTTTGTTGAACTTTTAAATAAAAAAGATTTTAAGACAATAAAACTATTTAATAACAAGTATGAAAAGCTCTTAAAACAATATTGTTATGTTGGAGGAATGCCTGAAATTGTACAAGATTTTGTTGAAAACAAAGATTTTGAAAGTGTTAGAAATCTGCAAAAAGAAATTCTCTCTGCTTATGAAGAAGATTTTACAAAACATATTCCCACTAATACAGTTGCAAAAATAAGGTTATTATGGAAATCTATTCCGGCACAGTTAAGTAAGGAAAATAAGAAATTTATATATGGCGCAGCAAAGGAAGGAGCTCGCGCAAGAGATTTTGAAGCTGCTTTGTCTTGGTTAATTAATAGTGGTTTAATTTATAGAGTGAATAAAATTACAAAACCGGATTTACCAATTACGGCTTATGAAGATTTTAATTCGTTTAAATTATTTGTCCTGGATGTCGGTTTATTAGGTGCAATGACAAATTTACAAGCAGAAACGATTATTGATGGTAATCGCATATTTGAAGAATTTAAAGGTGCTATCGCTGAACAATACGTTTTACAGCAGTTTAAGACAATTAAAGATTTGCCCGTATTTTATTGGTCAAATGAAACCAGCAGGGCTGAAATAGACTTTGTTATACAAATAAAATCCGATGTTGTTCCGGTTGAGGTGAAGGCTGAAAGAAACTTACAAGCAAAAAGTTTGAAGGTATACATAGAAAAATTCAAACCCAATTATGCAATAAGAACGTCAATGGCAGATTATAAGAAAACGGATAACTTAATTGATTTGCCGTTATATACTCTTGAAAATATAACTCAGGGAGATATAAAGTGAAATTAAATAAAATAGCTATTAAAAACTATCGTCAATTTCATAATACTGACATCTGTTTAGATAATATAATTTCAATTTTAGCAGGACCTAATAATAGTGGTAAAACATCTTTAGTTGAGCTTTGCCGAAACCTTTTTGAACAAAACTTTTATAGTATAAATTATTCAGATATTAATGTACATAGTTATTATAAAAACAAATTAGAACTTATTGAAAAAATTATTGATATCTATCAGGAGAACAATTCTAAGAATATTTTTTCTGATAATTTGGAAAAAATATTCTTAGAATATGTTGTAAATTCAATTGAGGTGCAAATTCAAATTGATTATAATGAGCAGGATGATATTGTAAATTTTGCAAATTATATGATGGAACTTGATATTACAAATAATAGTTTTTATTTTATATACAGGTATGAATTTAATAAAAAAATTTTTATAAAACAAATAGTAGAAAATTTTGAAAAATTCTCAAAAGATATCCTTCATTATAATGAATTAACATCTCTATACAATTCTTCAACAAAAGAGGAAGAAAAAAATAAAATTGAAGAAAAACAACAGTCTGCAAAAAATTGTATAATAGATAGATATTTTAATGAAAGTTTTGAAAATAAATTTTATTTCTGCGATAAAGAATATAAAAATGAGATTAAAATGGACAGCTCTGAGTTTAAAAGCCTATTTCATTTTATAAGAATAAATGCAGATAGAAATTTATCGGATGAAAAGTCAAATAATAATTATTTAATTAGCCAAAATCTTTTAGACATAATTTCAAATGATGAAAACTGGCAAAATTTAATTAAAACAGTTCCAAATGATATGCTAAGTTTATTTAAAGCGACAAATATTGAGAGTGAAATAATAAAAAAATCAACAGACTCTTTAAATCCAATAATGGCAGAACTAGAGCACACAAAAGATTGTATTATTGGATTGCCACATCTCGAATTGAGCTTAACAGACGAAAATATAATTAAATTTATAAAAAATTCAACTATCGCAAAATATAAATATGATAATTATGCCTTCGAAGAACAAGTACAAGGTCTTGGTATCAGCAATTTAATATATATGCATATACAACTAGAAAAATTCAAAAATAAATTTAATAATAAAGTAATAAATTTTTTTGTTATCGAAGAACCGGAAGCACACATGCATCCACAAATGCAGAGGGTGTTAATTAAATACTTAAATGATTATTTTGGTAATCAGAAAATTCAAGGGTTAATAACAACACACTCAAATGAAATAATAAAAGTTAGTGAAATGCAAAAGGTAAGAGTTATTCGTTCTAGTGAAACACTATTATCAAATAAAATTTTTGATTTAAATCAATTCATAAATAATTTATCAAATAAGGATACCGTTCAGTTTTATTCTCTATTATTTAGAATAAATTATTCTGACCTTATTTTTGCAAACAAAATTATTATGTATGAAGGTGATACTGAGAAAATGTTTTTGGAAAGAATATTAAATCTTGATAGTTATAAAAATCTAAGAGAACAATACCTTTCTTTTGTTCAAGTTGGAGGTGCATATTCGCATAAATATAAACCATTATTAGACTTTTTAGAAATAAAGACTTTGATATTTACTGATATTGATTATGAAAAATCATGTATAATAACTTCAGATATATTGAATTCTGAGACAACAAACGAGGGTTTGAAATCATATTATGACGGCTCTAAAGAGGCATTAAAAGTTAAAGATTTATACGAATGGCAGCAGAATAACCCTAATATCAGGCTGTTTTATCAAACAGAAAGAGATGGTTACGGAAGAACGTTAGAAGAAGCCATATTAAATAAAAAATTGGATATTAATGTTGAGGATGTAAACGATAAAAACTACTGGAAAACAAATAAAGAAAATAACAATTTAATTTTTAGCATACCAAATAAGAATGCGGAAGGTCAAAATATTGACAATGAAATAACATCAAGAGATATAGTTAGGGCGACAAGTGATAACAAGACGGATTTCATGTATTCAATTATTTTGCAAAATGATGATAAAATAGTCGATTTTATTCCAGACTATATTAAGGAGGGATTAAATTGGCTAATGCAATAAACAATAATATGTTTTTAGTAAATGCTCCTGCCGGAAGCGGAAAAACGACTTTTATAAAAGATAAAATTAATGAAATTGTCAGCAATGACAAAGATTGCAAAATACTGTGTATTACATATACAAATAGAGCAGCTGATGAATTAATATCAAAAATTAATTCAAAAAATGTAAAAATATCAACTATTCACTCTTTTATATCCGAATTTTTTAAAATTTATTTTTCTAACAAAGATATTATAGAACTTTATTTTGAAACATATAAAGGGGATATTCTCGATAGAATTAACAATATATCAAATGATGAACGAAATGAAATAGCAAATCAGAAATATAAAGAAGAACATGAGGGAAATTTAAGTTTTGAATATTTAAAAAACAATACTAAATCAATCTCATATAACGAATTACCCTTCAATTCATTATATTATGGCGGATTATCTCATGATGCACTACTTTCTTTTGCGGAAATATTACTGGACAAATATCCAATAATCAAAAAAAGATTATCCTCGTTATATAAGTATATTTTTATTGATGAATATCAAGACACTTCAGCTAATATTTTAAGATTTTTCTATAATGCTGTAAAAGATTCACAAACAACATTATTTTTATGCGGTGATAAAATGCAACAGATATATAAAAACTATGATGGTACTTTTGAAAATGAATTATCTACATTTAATAATTCAGATTTTCTACTAAGAACAAACTATCGTTCATCACAAAGTATTGTTACAGTATTAAATAATATATATAATGATCCTTCTTTTGTTCAAGAGGTTTCAAATATTCAAAAACAAGGAAATAAACCGCAAATTTATATTGCCGAAGATGTTAATTTAACTTTAAATGCTATAGAAGATATAACTCCCAAAATACTTAAGCTTTTTATATACAATAAAGATCGCTTTGAAAAAATAGGTGCTAAAAATTTGTATGAAAAAGTTTCAGATATGGAAAAGTACTCATTTGGTAGCAAGAATAGTCCGGTTGATGTTTTATTAACAAATGATATTGATAATCCTGACCCATTATTTAGACTTCTTTTTGAAATAAATGATTTTTTAAAAAAATATAAATTAAAACAATATGGACTGCTTGTTCAAAAAATTAACAATAAAAAATCCAAAATATATAACAAAGAGCTATTAAAAATTAACAAACATGAAGACAAGAAAAATTTTCAAAATTTAATAGAAAGTATTTATAGCAAGTATAATGAGGATATTTTAATTATAGATTTTTTAAAATTTCTAAATGACAAGCAATTTTTATTAAATTCTGTAACTGAAAATTATTTTGAAGATTCTGAAGAAAATGAATACTTAACAGTTTTAGAACAAAGCATTGAAGAGTTTAGAAAACTTTGTGAATATATAGAAAACCCAAAAATTTCAACACAACATGGCGTAAAAGGTGAAGGACATGATGAGGTTGTATTTATTGCTGAAGATTCAACGAGAAACCCATATGTAAGAATGTATGATTTTTTTGAATTACTCGCTAAAAATGAAGTTCGCTATAATGAATTTGAAAAATTTTATTATGAATATGTGAAAGATATTAGAAATTTTGAATATTTGAATAATATAAAACTTTCTGAATTAAAAAAGGATACATACAATCAATATGTAAATTCACTAAATAAGCTCTTGCAAAATCTAAATCAAAAATATAATAACAATATTTATTATAATTTTTTCTTTTCAGATGCATATGCATCATATTTATTGCGCCCCGGAGTAACAAAATTTAATAATGCAGTTAAAATAAATAATATTTTTGGGACTTTAATTGCATATAAATTATTTTATGTAGGCTGTTCTAGAGCAAAGGAAATATTAAAGGTAATTGTTGAACGTTCTAAGATTGACAGTTTTTATAATGAATTTAAAACAAAAATGCAACAATTGGGATTTGATATTATAGAATAGTTGACTGAAACTGTTAGTTTTTTCCGTAATTGGTTAACAAAATGTTATGTTGATTTTGGCATAACAAACAAAAAATCAAAATACATTTAAGCTTCCGACTTATTTCCGAGTAGAAAACTAGTATTTCAAATGGGACATTTTTGTCCTTTATTTAAAATCGCTATAACCTTATCAGTGCTTAAATTTCAGGTAGCTTATTTGAATTTTTGTTGGATTTTGAGAGACAAAAAGAGTAGCAAAAGACCAATTTGAGTAATTACAGTCAATTTAAAAAATACCGCTAATATTCAAACATACTGCCTAATTGAGGCTATTATTCTACAACTCAAATGTCTCATTAAACCTTAGTTGTATTTCATATTGGGTTTAAGTATTAATTATAATAAGTTTCTTATAACTATATTATGATTGTGAGGTGTATATGAATTTATGTGATAAATTAATAAAAAAATATAATGAATTATCTTTATCAGAGGATAAGTGTCGTTTATATTCTAAAACAGGAAATAAACGGTATTATTATTACAACAAGATTTGTAACTGCTCAGGAGTAAAAGTTACTATTATTATGATAAATCCAAGTGAAAAAAATTCATATTCTAAAACTAATATACCTGATAGTACAATAAATAATATACATAATATTTTAACGAATATATCAGTAAAAATTTCCGGAAAGGAAGTTAAAATCTCATCATATGAAATAGTGAACATATATCCGATAAAAAGTACGGAAATGTTAAAAGTTATTCAAAAACCAATAGATAAACTTAATGAAAAAATATTAGAATATGTTATAAAACATTCTGAAATAATTATTCCAGCTTGGGGTATAGAAGAAAAGTTTAATCAAAGTGCTAAAATATTGTTGACTAAAATAAAAGAATGGTCTTATAACAAAAATGTTTTTGTTATATTTAATCGATATCCTTGTCATTTTACAAAACAATGTACCAGTATAAGTAGAAATCCTGAATTAGTAGAATATCAATTTGATTAATTAATCTATGATTTTGAATTTTCTTGAATTTTTGAAAAAACTTTTATACACAAATTTAATTCTTCATCCGATATATTGTTTAATAGTTTTTTTCTAGATTTTTTTATAATAGGAACAATAATATCTTTGAGCTTTTTGCCTTCAGGTGTTATCTGTATTTTATTAACTAATCTTTTATCAACACCCGGAACCTTTTTTACAAGTCCCTTCTTTTCAAGAACACCAATTAATCTTGCCATATTTGAACGGTCTTTATATAGAAGTTTGCATAATTGCATCTGATGAAGATTAGAATTATCATCAAGAATACTTAAAATAACAAATTGTTCGGGAGTAATATCAAATTTCTTCAATGCAAAAATTTTAAGATTATACATTTTAATCATTCGCCCGGTTTCTACAAGTGTATGACCAAAAATATTCTGTGGTGTTTTTTCGTACATATTATTTATCCTTATTTTCTTTAGTTATTATAATAATTCATAAGGGAAATGGCAAATTTACAATTTGCCATGAATCTCTGAAAATTCTTTATTATGTGTATCATAATATATAAGTATACAAAAAATTTTTATCAACAAAAAAAGAGCTCTTTCAAGCTCTTTAAAATTAGGAGGAGGTGGGATTCGAACCCACGGTACGCTCGCACGTACGACGGTTTTCAAGACCGCTCCAATCAACCGCTCTGGCACTCCTCCATCGCGTACAATTATATTAATAAAAAAATTTTTAATTGTAAAGTACTAAAATTTAAATAAATTATTTTGAATATCTGTTATTATTTTTTCACTTATTTTTGTATAGTCATATCCTCTTGATTTCATTGTCGTTGAGAGAATCCTTATTGCTTTTACTACCTGCTCTTTATTATAGTCATTAAAAGGAAAATCCTTTATTAAATTATTATAGTTTTCCAGTTCAGCTGTATCTATAAATCTTGTCAATAATTCTTTTTTTACTTGTTCTGCATTTAATATTTGTATATCTTGAGTCTCTTTTATATCAGTGAGTCTATTTTTGTGCATCCGATATTTTACTAAAATTTCATCTAAATTGGCAATTATACCGCCTTGTAAAATTATTTGTTTATACAGATCATAATCTTGCGAACATCTTTTTGTAATATCATAATTTATTGCATGTTTTTCTAGAAAGGATTTTCTATACATTATTGAAGAATGGCAAATTGGATTATATAAATGCATTGCAAAGTATATTTCTTTAGGTTCTTTATAAAATACCCAAGATGGACGCTTATTTTCTCCAAATGTCTCAATAAATGTACCTAGAAGCGCAATTTGCGTATTTTCTTCCATATATTTAATTTGTTTTTCGAAACGTTTAGGATATGATATATCATCATCATCTATATGTGCAATGTACTTACCTTTTGCAATATTTTGGGCAGTATGATAGTTAAATGTACATCCGCAATTTTTTTTATTATTAAAAAGTCTGATTCTTTTATCTGAGTATTTTTGAATGATATCTTTTGTATTATCGTTTGAATTATCATTTATTATTATAAATTCAAAATTTTCATATGTTTGAGCGAGAATTGACTCTATAGCGTCAGATACAATCTTAGCTCTGTTATAAGTACTCATTACAACTGATATTAAAGGAAACATAATTCACCATAGACTCTACTATATCAGTTTAACACATTATTATATATTTACATTGTTTTAATTAAAAAAGGAAGTTCGGCACTTCCTTTAAACTTATATTATATTTTCTTTAATTGCTTTTACTGCTGCTTGGACTCTGTCATCTACACATAGTTTTTGTAAAATACTGCATACATGTGCTTTTGCTGTATGTACACTTACAATTAATTCTTTTGCAATTTCTGTATTGCTTTTCCCTTTTACCAGATGTTTCAATACTTCAAGTTCTCTTTCTGTTAATTGTGCCCTGGCATCAGGTACATCGTTTGTTTGTATCAATGAAACATTCTCCGGCTTCGGGAAAAAGTTTAATGCTACTGATGAAACGCCCGGATCAACCCAACAAGCACCTTGTGCAACATTTTTTATTACAGATGATAGTGTTTCTGGAGAGATATCTTTTAAACAGTATGCATTTGCGCCTGAACCTAAAGCAGCAATGACTTCTTCTCCTCTTTCGTGTGATGTAAGAATTATTACTTTTGAATTTAATCCTTTTTCTTTAATTTTTATTGTTGCTTCTAGTCCATTCATACCAGGTAATCCAAGATCCATTAAGACTACATCTGGTTTTAATTTCTCAATTAAAGCTATTCCTTCTGTGGCATCTTCTGCTTCTCCTACAACATTTATGTGTTCATATTCGTTTAATGTTGATTTTAAACCTACTCTTGTGAGTTTATAATCTTCTACTATTATGACACTAATTACACCATTACCAGTTAATGTATCTACCATAACTCAGTTGTCCTCTCTGATTACAAAAGTGTTGTTAAACATTGTTATAACTATTTTATATTAGACGAAGATTAATTATTTCGTAATTAACCTATTGTCTAATTTATAATTAGCCATTTGTATTATTTTTGGTGAATTTCTTTAGCTGAAAAGATTAGATAAGAGAAGGATTTTTGTTATATTTCTACTATATAATAAATTTATATTGTTAATATTTTCTTTCTGCTTTCTTTGTGCCAATTCCTATTACATCATATAATAATGTTTTAAGACCATCTGCCGCAAGTAAAGTACCGGCAATCTTGCCAGCTGTCTTAAATTTTAATGCAACGGCAGATAATCCAATTAGTGGTAAACTATTTATTATTGTTTCACCAAATCCGGATAAATAACCTTTTGTTCTTGAAATTATATGATAGTATGAAAAACTTTGTTGTAAGTTAAACCACCATTTTTTCATTTTCGCAATAGTAGCGCTTTCTTTTTCCATTGTCATATATTGTTTATATTGGTTATAATATCTATCTGCTGTTGAAATTTCATCCAGTGAATAGGATCTTTCTCTTCCATTTATATGTGCATCATAAATAACCGAAGCTGTAGTCGCAATAGCAAGCGCTTTTGAGGCAATCCCCATAGGTTTGCCTGCAAACTTTTTTGCACCCGATATTATTGCAGGAATTACTGCCATAATTTTTTACCTTACTTTATTTTTTACTTTCCTTTTCTGTTTTTTCCGGTGAATCATCCGGGATATTCGTTATAGTATGAGATGTTTTTATTAATGCATTATTCGCCATTACTGCTTCTTGTCCATATAATTTATCAGAAGACAACAGCGGCTTTAGTATCTCTACTGTATTTTCATCACCATGAGCACTACCCGCTGCTATTGGACTCATTGCAAGTAATCTATTATTGGGATTAGGATCTTGAAGTGCTATATTTAATAATGCAGTTAAAGCTGGGTCTTCATATCTTGAATTATCTTCTTCGTATCTTTTTATTAAGTCTTTTATACCTGTTTTTCTAACATTTTCATCAGGACTTCTTAAATAGCTTTCCAATGTTTTTATGTAGTTATCAGTTAATTCAACAACCCTTTTTGTTTTTTGTTTTTCATTTTGTACATTTTCTGTTTTTGTATCATCCATAATCGGTGAATTTGCTATTGATACGTTCTGTTGCGGAGTATAATTTTGTGAAACAGGTTGTGAAGCAACAGGAGTTTGTTGATTTTGAGGTAACGTATAATTAGCGTTAGCTGTAGAATTTGAACTTGGTCCGCCAATTGCTGAAGGGTTATATATATATATATTAACACCTGAAGCTGGCTGCTTTGTAGGATTATTATATAATGATGTTTGCGGATATTGATAAACTTGAGAAGTTGAAGGGGATGAAACACTAACGGTTTGCTGCTGTGGCTGTTGTGTTTGCGTAACAGAAGGATATGAATAGTTATAAAGCGGGGTTCCCGTTTGACAATTATACATCGGTATATTTGATTGAATTTCTGACATAATAATCCTTACCTTCAACTATATTCATAAACAACTAAAACAAAAAAAACATGCTATTTTAAACCTAAAAAGTTTAAATTTTGTAACATATAAAAACTTCTGAATATTAATGATAAAATTATACAGGGGCTTTTATGGAAAATAATAATATAATAATTGGTTCGGATCATGCCGGATTTAGTTTGAAAGAAAAAATCAAGGAATTTCTAATTGAGTCTAAATATAATGTTGTAGATGTTGGAACATTTTCTACAGACTCTGTTGATTATCCTATTATTGCAAAGGAAGTAGCGGAAAAAATTGCTTCTAATGAGTATGAAAAAGGTATATTAATTTGTGGTACCGGAATTGGAATGTGTATTGCTGCAAACAAAATAAATGGAATAAGAGCTGTTGTATGTTCTGATACAACTTCTGCAAAATTTTCAAGGCAACATAACAATACAAATATTCTATGTTTTGGAGAACGAATAGTTGGTGAATATTTGGCAAAAGATATTTGTACAATATGGTTAGAAACCGAATTTGAAGCAGAAAGACATCAAAGAAGAATTAATCTTATTGAGAATTTACAATGATAGATACAGCCTCTTCAACTGAATTAGCATAAGGAATGACGTCCTCTAAATAAGCAAAGGATAAAGCATCTTTTACTGTAGAAGATGGATTTACTAAAACAAATTTACCGCCGTTTTTTGCGCAAGTTTTGTATATGTCTGCAAATACATAGGCATTATCAATATCAAATGTATTTATTTCTCTTAAATCAAATAATACATTATTCATTCCTGTATACATAGAAGAATTTATGTTTTTAATGATTGAGTCAAAGACTTTTTGTTCATTAAATCTTTTAACTATGTATGAAACTATATTGTTGTTTATAACATATCTGGTAAATGCTATATTTTTATCAGATTGAAAAGAAGTACTTATATACTTAAGAAGTTTGGCATGCCAATCTTTGTCTTTTTGAATATAAAAATCGATACCTAATTCATAACAAGTATCAATTAATGAAGTATCATCAGTTCCGGAAATTACTACAATTTTACTATATAAACCGGTCTCTGCCCTTCTGTTAACAGCTACTTTTATTAAATCAAGGCCATCTGAACTATCAGGAATAAATAAATCAATAATTACACAATCAAATTGAACTTTCTGAAGCTCAGAAATTGCTTCATCCTTATGGCGGGCAACTCTTGGTGTTATTCCTATTCTTTTTAATACTGTACTTAACTGGTATATGGATAATTCTAGATCATCAGCAATAAGAATTTTTTTATCTTCAAGAGAATTTATTTTTATTTCCGAGGAGAAAGAATATATTTTTCTTTCTATTTCTATTAAAGCTTCTGAAATATCGCTTGGGGTAATATCTCCTTTTTGAAGCTTTTGTTCCATAGATGCTAATTCAAATATTTTATTAAGTTGTTCATCCGAAATATTCATTATTCCCGCCATTTCTTGCTAGCTATCATAACAAATTTTAACAATATTTTCAAGAATATAATATATGTATCAATAGAATTACGGTCAAAATCACATATTGTTACGTTTTTAAATTTTTTTTTTAATGATTAAGTGACAAAAAATATATTTTAATGTTTTAATGTTAGTAAAGCAGTTTTGTTTTAAGATTATAGTGCCCGTTGAGAGAAATGTTTAATATGAAATGCGATATATTTTTTAAATTATTTACATATATTTTTATTAGCTTTATTTTTATTTGTCCTGTATTTGCCGAGATAACCGATGCTAACGTTCTTTCTAAGTTAATGATTGAACAATCAGACAATAATACTTATAAGATTAATCTAATCTTTGATAAGAAATTTACCGGTAATGCATTTATCCAAAAAGGAGAAGATGGTACTTATTTTATATATATCCCTGAAACAGTTGTAAAATCAAATAAAATAAAAATTGCATATAAGGATAAAAAAGACAG
Source organism: Candidatus Gastranaerophilales bacterium (assembly GCA_944323935.1). Lineage (GTDB taxonomy): Bacteria > Cyanobacteriota > Vampirovibrionia > Gastranaerophilales > Gastranaerophilaceae > Avigastranaerophilus. Next base: position 18,532 of record CALUUJ010000002.1, read on the forward strand.
AAAAAACATCAAAATAAATATAGAAGAAAAGCCTTTTATAAAAGAAAATGTACAATCTAATTATGTTAGAGTTTCTGTTAATTTAAATAAAGATTATTCCATAAGTCTCATGGCTCAAACTATAGAACATGATAAGAAAGCTTTACCACTTTTATCTTTTAATTTTACTTCTTTGCTATTTCTTATAATGTTTGCTTTAGGTATATATTTGATATTTTCGATGATGAAAATGACTAAATCAACAGTAAAAAACAGTTATACATCATTTCCATCCAGCTATTTATCTAATAAAGAAGACTATAAAAATAGTTCGGAAATTATTATGCCAGAGAAACAGACTATTCTTCCAAAATTAAATATAAAGAAGACATTGAGAAATACTGATAGTAATTCATTTAGTTGTTTTGATATTCCTCTTGTTGATGACAACAGGCAATCACAGGAAGAGTTTAAAAGTACGCTTAAACAAACATCTAGTATTCTAAAAGAAAAAGCTGCAAAATCCAAGCATACTAACCCGATTTCGAGAAATAACGTGGAAGATTCATTAGAACTTGATCTTCCTGTTGTTGAAGATATTAAAAAAACAAAAGATGAAACTGAAATAAAAGAACAGGCGCCCGAACTTTTATCGGAATTACATATCACTCCGACAAAGGGATTTTATTTGACAACAATGGATGATGCTTTTGCCTTATTTGGTTATGTTGGAGATAAAGTATTTCTATTAAAGAAATTCAATGATTTAACTCAAATTAATTTACAAGCAAGATTTTATGACAGAAATGCAAATAGTGATTTGTATATTGTAAGACTTGATTCTTATAAGGCTATGGTAGAAATTTCCGATAAAGGAATGAAAGAATTGGCTGTTCTTTAATTTATGAAAAGAATAATATTGTTTATCTTTTTTATTTCTATAATATTATGTTGTTCTTTTATGTTTATCTTTGTAAGTCAAAATGAAGAAAATAAAAGAATTATAAAATTTTCATCTTGGGGTTCTCAAAGTGAAATTAATATTGTAAATTCCTTGATTTTAGAATTCGAAAAACAAAATAAAAACTTAAAGATTGATTTTATGCATTTTCCTCAAAACTATTTTCAGAAAATTCATATGCTCTTTGCTTCAAATTTAGAACCTGACATTATTTTTATAAATAGTCAAAATATAAATTTATATATAAATGCCGGGCTTTTAGAGGATCTTTCAAAATATTTTCCTAATGCTGATGAAATTTTTTATGAATCTTCATTAGACTGTTTTAGAAAAAATGATAAGTTATATGCTATACCGAGAGATATTTCTAATCTCGTAATTTATTACAACAAGGATTTGTTTAAGGAACGGGGAGTTAAAATTCCTTCCAAAATAAAGTCTCTGGATGAATTGAAAATACTTTCAAAAAGATTAACTACAAATGATGTTTATGGAATAAATTTTGAAGAAGATATGTTATATTGGCAATATTATCTAGCTGCTAATGGAGGAGGTATACTATCAGATGATAAGAAATCCGTAATTATAAATTCAAAACAAAGTCTAGATGCTCTAAATTTCTATGCTGATCTTGTAAATAAATACCATATAGCTCCATCCAAAGCACAAATTGGCAGTATGACAACAGCCCAAATGTTTATAAATGGAAAGCTTGCAATGTATTTAGGGGGCAGATGGATGGTTCCGAAGTTTCGTGAAACAATATCTTTTGATTGGGATATATTAGAATTTCCATCAAATACGAAAAATAAATTGTATATAGATGCTTCTGGTTGGGCTGTTTCAAGAAAATCAAAAAACAAAGCCGATGCAATTAAGCTTATAGAATATATGTCTTCAAAACAAACTATTGACAAATTTGCAGAAATTGGTTTGATTATACCGGCAAGAAAGGATTCTGCTCAAAGTGAAATCTTTTTAGATTCCAATAAACCACCTAAAAATGCAATTGCTTTTATCGAAATGCTAAAGTATTCAAAGCCGACTCCAGTAAATGAAAATTATAATAATATTAATGATATACTAAAAGAAAAAACTCAAAGTCTTTTTTTCGGCGAAAAAAGAGCTGAAGACATTTTTGATGCCAAAACAATTAGAAAACTTGAAAGTATGCTGTAATGGAATTTCTTGAAAAAATTTTTAAATTAGAAGAAAATGGAACAACTGTTAAAACTGAATTATTAGCAGGATTGACAACTTTTTTCACTATGTCATATTTGCTTATATTGAGTCCCAAATTACTAGAATACACAGGCTTAGACTTTTCTTCAACTCTAACAGTAACAGCTCTGCTTGTTTTCATTTGTAGTATCATTATGGCATTTGTTGCAAATAGACCATATGCTGTTGCTCCATTTCTTGGAGAGACTGCTTTTATTTCTTTAACTGTAGTGAGTTCACTAGGGTTTTCTATAAAAACAGCATTTGCAGCAATTCTAATTAGCGGGATTATTCTTTTAATAATGACTTTAACTAATATAAGAAATTATATAGTGCAACAAATTCCTGAGAATATAAAAATTTCATTTTGTACAGGTTTAGGTCTGTTTTTTATATTTATAGCATTAAGGGATATTGGAATAGTAAATTTTACCCCAAATAACATTCCTTTAGAGATAGGTGATTTTACTACAATGCCTGTTATTTTGGGAATTTTCTGTTTTATTTTACAAATAGTATTAATTAATAGAGGAAATAAAGCTGCAATTATTATTTCAATAGCAATAACAACCTTATTGGGTATTATTATTGGTGATGTTGAACTGCCGACAAAAATAATATCAGTACCGGCAAGTATTTCTTCTTCTTTATTTCAAATTGATTTTTCCGGACTTTTAAATAAAAATTTTATCCCGATGTTGTTTGTAATTTTTCTTTTGGTAAATATTGATACAGCCGGTGCGATAATAGGATTGTCATATAAAACAAAAGATAAAGAAACAATAAATCCTGATAATGGTAATAAAAAGGCAATGATTGCAGATTCTATCTCCGTTATTTTGGCACCAATAATGGGAACAACAACTCCAGGAGCATACTTAGACTCAATGACCGGAATAAGTGCTGGAGGGAGAACCGGTTTAACTGCGATTATAGTAGGTTGTTTATTTCTATTTGGTTTGATTTTTACTCCTTTAATAAAAATAATACCTTCTTACGCTTATGCTCCTGCTCTTTTGTATGTTGGAATATTAATGACAACGGTTATTACTAAAATTGACTTCTCTGATCTTTCTGAATATGCACCTGCAATATTGACAATTTGTATAATGATTTTTACCTATAATATAGGAGCAGGAATAATTGCAGGATTTATTATTTATCCTGTTGTTAAATTATTATGCGGTCAAAAAAGAAAAACAAACATAATTACTTGGATTATGTTTGTTATTTCAATTCTTTTCTTTATTGCTTATCCCTATCAATTATAAGTTTAGTAATATAAAAGTAGAAAATTTTTTGCGTTTATTTAAAAAATAAAAAAATTGTTTCATTTTATACCTCTTATATATATAAAGTATATATCAAGTTTTTTATTGTCTTTTTTTATATCTTTGTAAACTTATATTAAAAAACTAATATAGCAAGTAAAAACAACTAAAGAAGAACTAAGATATGTCGATATAGAGAATATATAGATTTATATATTTTCAAAAGGAGTAAATAATGACAGAAAAGAAATCAGTCAAAGTTAATCAAAAAGAAAATACTGATATTAATCTTGCAGAAATAAACACTGTTGAGGGATATATATCACAAATATTGTTTGAAGAAAATTTCAATAAATTAAATAATATTCAAAATCGAAAAAGTTTACAAATTAAAGAAAATTCTTTTTTATCAAAGTTTAAAATTAACTCAGAAAACGGAAACATAGAGTTTATTTCTCTAGATATGAATTCTATAGCTCCATATTCAACAATTATGAATGAAGAGAAATTCTATAAAATTATAGGTAAAACAAAGAGAGGATTATCTTTAAGGAGCGGCAAATATCAAGAAAGTTTGTATGGCTTTTATTTAAAAGCAAAAGAAGAAAAAGATGAAGGTTTCATTTCTGATGTTTTAAGTAAAGCCGTTGTTTTTGAAAATAATTTAAATTATGTAAAAAGTTTGATGAAGAATAGATTATTTATGAAAGAGTGGCGAAAAAATTTCGGAAAAGAATCTCCTTTGAAAATTTTTAAAGAAAGCGGAAATCTCAGAAAAATAAATATTATTAATGAGCAGATTAAATAAATTTTATAAAATAAATTAAGTTAAAAAGAAGCAGATTAAAATGCTTCTTTTTTTATGTAAAAAAATAATGATATAATCATAATATTAAGGGGAGAAATGTAAATGAGATATTTTTATATATTTTTAATTATACTTTTAATGCCAATTTATGCAATGGCTGAAATTATTCCAAGAACAATATATGCGATAACACCGATAGATTTAACATACAAAACATTGGCGGAAAATCAACATATAAGTTTATATGCAATTGGGGATGATGCATATGCTCATCAAGATATAGGGATTAAAAATCATGAAGAAATAAAAATAAAAATAATAGAATATATAGAGCCTAAAAGAGGGAAAAGAGACGGATATTATAAAATAGAGTACGAATATGAAGGAATAAATATTCCTGGAAAAATGAAAGTTTCAACTCCAAAAGATTTCAAAGATATTATAGAAAAAACAGGAGTAAGTATCGTTGGTCATGTATTAAAATTCCCGGGTTTTTCACAAGCAATAGCTGTTTCCAAAGGATTAATAAATCCTGATGAAGATAAATCCAGACTAAAAACAGCCGGGGAAAACTTATATGAAAGTACTCCGTTGACATATGCAGAGAAGGGGAAACATTTTGAGGTAGAAGAAGATGGTATTGTTGTTATAAAATTAAGAATCAGAGATAATGGTGATAATAAATGAAAAAGATACTATTTATAATAACAATATTTATTTTTTGTATAGGAATGTGTTGCCAATATAATTATCCTGATAATGATTTATGGGCAAGGCTAATTGCAGGAGGTTATATTGTTGAGAATTTTGCTGTATTAAAGAATGATTTTTTATCATATACCTCTACTCATACATGGTATGATCACGAATGGGGCGCAAGTATATTTTTCTATCTGGCACTAAAATACTTTGGAGATAGTGGATTAATTATATTAAGAGGACTGCTTGCGGCTTTAACAGTCTTCATCTGCTTTAAAACAGTTGAAATAAGAAAGCCTCAATCAACGAACGCTTATAATATTTTGTACTTTGCAGTAATGTTTTTAGTAGCACTTAAATCCATTGGACCGACAACAAGATGTTTATTATTTACTTGTCTGTTCTTTTCCTTGTTTATATATTTATTGGAAAAATCAAGAGCTGACAACAACAAAAGATATCTTATTCTGCTGCCAATAATTATGCTATTTTGGGGTAATATACACGGTGGTTGTATGAGCGGGCTTGGTATATTAGGTATTTATACTATTGGCGAATTTTTAAATAAGAAACCATTTAAAGAATACATATATTCAGCTATTGCCTGTACTGCAGTACTATTCATAAACCCTTACGGATTTGAATATGTAAAATTTTTATTTTTTGCTGCAACAATGAATAGAGAATACATAACAGAATGGACAAGTCCTTTTCATCCAAGATATATCTCAGAATATCTAAGATATAAAATCTATCTTGTAATAATGATTCTTACTCAAATAATTTATTTAATAAAAAATAAAATCAATTATGAAAAACTTGATAAAACAAAGATATTATTAGTAATTTTAATGACTTATTTATCAGTTACACATATACGGCATCAAACATTCTTCATATTTACGGTCGGAACACTTTTATATGATGAATTTTACTCTATATTTAATTCGATTATTGAGTTTATAAAAACAAAATTAAAAATAGAGAATAAAGAATTTATATATAATTTCTCATTAGTTAAAGAAATAGCTGTATATTTTTTGCTTTTAATCATTTCAATTCCAAACTTAATATCACATAATAAGGAAATTAGAATTACAGAAACAGAATATCCAAGATATGCTATTGAATTTATAAAAATAAATAATATAACCGGAAATTTATTTATAAATTTCGACTGGGGAAGTTATGCAGCATATAAGTTGTATCCACATAATTTAATAGTAATGGACGGAAGATATGAAGAAGTATATGATCCGAACCTTTTAATGGAATTAAAAAACTTTCATATGCTTAAAGGTGATTGGTACAAAATAATAAAAGATTATAAGACTGACGTTATGGTTATCGAAAAAAAATATCCTGTCTACAATAAAATTATGAATCATTCTGATTGGAGCCTGGTTTTCGAAAATAATTTATCAGGAGTTTTTGTGCCATCTAATAATTTAAGAGAGAAATATATATATCCATCAAATGAAGATAATTACTATAATAAAACAAAATTCAATACAGATATTAAATACAAAAGAAGAGACATTTAAGTCTCTTCTTGCCAAGCTTTATCAATTTTAGCAATATAAGATGTTTTATTTCCCTGATGGAACCACATTGCTTCACCATTAATATCATCCCTTAATTCGTGACCTTCAATATATTTTGAATAATTATCTTTAACTAACGTAATGACATCATTGTCCGCATTATTGAAGAATGAATCAAGAACGGTATATCCTGTGTATCCCCAAGTTTGGGCAGTCGCTGAATATAGTTCATTACAAAGAATTCCAATAGCTTCCTCATTGCCATTTTTTGCTTGTTCTATACAAGCAGACATAATAGTATTTATAAATTCTTCTTTTTCTTCTTGTGTCAAATATTCAGCAATACCACTTTCTAATGCCTTTGTTATACTTCCGTAATTTTTTTCATTACTATAAACCGATAAAACTTTAACTAAGTCAGCAGAATCAAGGTCAAGATATTCTCTTATTTTTTCTGGAGAAGAAGCTACAATACCATTTAGTAATTCTTGTGCATAATTTTGAGCAGCATCATCCGGAATTTTGGCTTCGGTAGAAACGCCTTCAGGGGTTGTTGCTTCAGGAGTTGTCGCTTCTGGCGTTGTTGCTTCAGGAGTTGTTGCTTCAGGAGTTGTCGCTTCTGGAGTTGTTGCTTCTGGAGTTGTCGCTTCAGGAGTTGTTGCTTCTTCTGTAGAAGGTAACTCACCATTTTTTTCTAAAATTTTAACAGCTTCTTCAACCTGTTTATATTCTTCATCAGTAAGAAGACCGCTCTTCTTTAAATTTTCTAATGTGATTTTACCTTCTACGATATGTTGTGCCATTCTATTTATATCTTCAGCAGAAACTTCTTCAGAATCTGAATCAATAGATTCACTTTGAGCAAGTCTCACTTGTTCTTCTATTGCTTGATATTTTTCACTATCTTCACCATATCTTGCAGCATAAATTGCGAGTTGACCTTCTATATCTCCGCTATTTATAATATTTTCTGCGAAATCAGATATTTCTATTTCAGCTAATTCTGATTCGATTTCTGAAATATTTGTATTCAGGAGTTGGTTCCATATACTAAATCCATCAATCTTGCCTCTATTATCTCCCATTTTTCTGTTAAGACCTTCAAGTTCTTCTGAAGTAAGAACATCATCATTGCTATTTGAATTTAAAACATCAAATAAAAGACCAACATCTTCTTTAAATTGATCATCATCCTTCCCACAAGCTTTACTCATATATTCAATTAATTCATCTTTTGTTGCATCTTCTCCATATAAGAAAATAGAATCACAAAATTGCAAATCTTCATTTGCTAAATTTTGGAATGTATCTCTAATTTCAGATGCATTTATTTCTGTATTGTTTGTGTTTTTCAGATAATTTGCAATTAATGAATTTATATCCATACAAGACTCCTAAACTTATACATACTTCTTATATCGATTTTTTTTTTTATTTCTTTAATGTTCAAAATAAGAAGTATGTATCTTGTTACAATTTGTAATATTAAATATTTACATTAGCAAAAAGGTCTAAGAATATTGGTAAATATGTTTCTTCTTCACCAGAAGATAAAGAACGGAAGCCTGATGCTATTTCTTCAATATTGTATCCGGAGGTTACAATAAGATATAATGCTTCATTTGCAGATAAATTATTATTACTATAATTTTTGAGAATTTCTGAAATCGTAAGTCCAGCACTATCTTTTAGATAAATAGAACGATCAAAATCTTCATCTATATTATATTTATTTTCTGCATCTGAAACTGTTTCTACTTCAGGTAATTTTTCAATCATTGTAGCAAATAATTCTTTTATAATTTCATCTTCTGTACCCATAAAATATGGATCTTGGAATAGCTTTTTAGATGGGAATAATTCATTTAATTGAGCTATTTGCTCCGGAGTAGCAAGAGAATATATTCTGGTTATAGAATCTATATAAGTTTTTTTATTACTTGTATTGTTATATAAATAATTTAACAACTCACCTGAACCATACCCAGCTAAAGACATTTGATCAAACAATTGGGCAAATTCAATTGCTTGTTCTGGAGTGTTTATATCTTCTATCATATTATTTATTACATCAACCACTTTTACAACTTCATCACCTTCGTCAGTGTCTCCGCTTATAATATATTCAGAATTAGAAATAAACGTTTCTACTACGGATGGATATTCATCTGTAAGTTTTTTGAACAGGTTCATCTTCTCATTAATTGTAATCTCATCTTGGATTAAAGCCTCACAAAATGCAGAAGCGATGTAATCTTGTATATCTCTTTTTTTCATTTCTTTTTCTTGCGGAGTAAGGTCAATAACGTCATCTATGGCATTATATTCTGCGATGAGGCTGTCAATATTAGCAAAAAGAATTTCAGCAGTTTCAGTTTTAGCTAAATCAGCGTAATCAACACATTCATCAGCAGATATTTCTTTATTTGCATATGCATTTTCAACTTGAACCTTTAGTTCTGAATATAATGTTATTTCAGCGCTATCGTAATTATTTCTTATAAATTCTTTAGTGAATAATTCGACTCCGTATGCTTTAGCAACAGATGCAAGTACTTGAGGATCCATTTCCTCAAATGCAATTTCTGACCATAAACTGCTATCTTGCTCCAATGCATTAGCTAAATCCTGAGCCGTAGCATATGTTGTACCATTATGAGTGTAGTTAATATCAGCATATACATTTGCTTTTTCTTGATTATCATATATATTATTAATGATTGAATCAAAGATTGGAGTTTCACCGTTTTCTGCATATATTGAGTTAGATACTATCCTTGCGGTTTCTAAGAAAGAACCTTCACCGTAAATATATTCAAATGTATTTACAAGGTTAAGAAGTTCTTCATCTGTTAGATTGTTATCAAGGTATGCCATCCAAGTTTCTTTTTGAATATTAATATCTTCACTTGTTAATGCTTCTAAGTGAGCCTTTGTTTCTTCACTAATTTCAAATGATTGCATAATATCATTAATTGATTGGGTATATCTATCCAAATCAGGATCAAGTTCTTTTGCATATTTTGCAATACTTTCCCCACTTGCTGTTTCAAATTCTTCAAAAATTTCTTTTGTATTATAAGCTAAGAATTTATCTGCCTCTACTGCTTTTACTAATTCTTCAATGACATTTGCTGCATATTTCCCAGATATAGCATCAGCAAATATTTCCTTTATTTCTGTATTGTCAGCGGATTCAGATAATAAAGCATTTGTGATGGCATTCATATCTTCGTTTCCTGAACCTAAGTAATATAAAGCTTGTTCATAGAAACCATTTTCATTTTCTGAAATTTGATTTTGATATGCTGTTGCAATTGATATAATTGAATCTTGAGAATAAATGCTAAAATCAAACTCTTGCCATTCTTTAGCACCTTTATTAAGTAATTCTTCTACTACTTGTGTAACTTCTTCTTCGGTCAAAGTAATACTGGCTGCATCTGGTTTTTTATCTGCTTCCAATTTTGCTTCTTGTAATTTTTGTTTTATTTCGTATGATTTTGATGGTTCATATTCAGTTTGCTCATTCTCCATAAAGGATTTAAAGGCATCTTCACCGTATATACTGTCGTAAACATATGCGACAGCTGCAATATCTTCATCGCTTAATGATTCCAGATTATTTACACCACTTGCATAATCTAAGCTTTTGATAAAATCATTAATTGATTGTTCTGTACCATTTACATTGACTTTTGTATAACCGGTTACATTGGAATCAACTTCTATTGTATCTACAGCATTCATTATTCTGTCAAATGTTGACCCTTGATATAATTGTTCAGCTCTTTCTAAGAATGAACCTTCGCCATAAATAGAATCATAACCTTGTTGTAATTTTAAAAGTTCAGATGGAGTCATGTTACTAACATCTAATTCTTCCCATGCTTTTTCAGCCACACCAGATAATGTTGTTCTGTCTTCATCAACAGAACTGCCTAATTTATTGATTATATCTAACATATCATTACTTACAGCGTTTTCACATTTAGTAATAATATCATTATAATCAGCCAAATCTTTGTCACTCAAATCTAATTTTTCAAGAGCATAAGAAAGAGAGAGGCCATTATTGTTAATCTTATATTGTTGTAATACAACCTGCATATCAGATTGATTATTTTCAGCTGCATCTAATAATCTTTTTATTGAATCAACATCACCATTATCCAAAGCAGATTCAATCTCTTTTGTAATCATATCTAATGCGGCTTGTTCATTGCCTGCTTTTGACATAATTGCATCTGTTACAGCGATTAGTTCATCTTCTGCTTGACCATTACCACAATAATATTTAGCTGCTTCTAAGAATGTTCTTCCATCAGCTTCAACATTATTTTCAAAAGCTTGAGCCAATTTTAAAATCGTTTCTGGTGAATATTGAGAAAAATCGGCATTTGCCCATACTTCTTCAGGTGTTGATATCACGTTACCATTTTCATCTACAACATCACTTGTTAAAGACTGCAATAAATTTGAAAATTCTTCGCCTCCTTCATCAAGAACTTTTCTGCCTTCTGAATCTCTTGTAAAGCCTTGATTAGCAGTTAATTTTTCTATTAATTCTGTCTGAGTAGCAGCATCTCCAGCCCAACCTCTGTAGTTAGGTGAGCCTTCTGATTTTTGATACCATTCAGATTCACTTGTAATGAGTTCTAACGCAGCATCTTTATCTACTAATATTAATTTTGCACCATCTTCTGTTAGATTTGAGCTAATTGTTCCTTTTGCACCATATATATATATATCGCCTTCAGCAGATGAACTTGCTGCTGATTTTTGTTCTGCAGAATTTGCAACTTTTATAGCAGCTTTTATACTCGCTAATGTTGTTTCATAATCAGCAGATTGTGGATCTAAAGAATAAAGTTCAGTAATAATTTCATCAAGTGATTCACCATTACTGTCTTGTTCATTTTCTCCATTTATATTCCATGTATTATCGACATCTATATTTATATAATAATTGCCATTTTCATCTACATGAATATATTTTGCATATTCACTTCCTCTAAATTGTTCGGGAAGATCTTTCAAAACACCATTTTCGTCTCTATATGTATCACTATAATCGCCAATTAAATCACTATAGCCTTCCATTGCTTTAATTTCTTCAGCTGTTTTGAAATCAGAATAGCCTGTTACTTCTTGTGAACTTTGTTCAGCAAAATTGACTGTAACACCAAATTCTTGCTCTTCCTTGTAATTCGGATCAAGTTTGCTTACGTCTATTTGAATATCAGATATTCCGTATGTTTCTTGTAATTCATCAAAAGTATATGTTTTAAGTTCTCCATTAACAACTGTAGCAAATTTTATGTCACCTTTTTTTAAGGCTTCGGCATCTACAATCCCATCTTCATTTGCTAAATCGGTAAGTTCAGAAATACCGGCAGTTGATGAACCTAAGAAGTCTGATACACTATCAAAGTCACCATCATCATGTATAAGTTTTAAATCTACAGGATTTCCATTTTCATCTTTAAATTCAAACCCAATAGGATCTCCTACACATTCTTCTTCTTCAGGTTGTAACACTACTTCTTCAGCTTCTTCAGCTTCTTCTGCTTCTTGTTCTTCTTGAGTTTCTTGAGCTTCTTGAGCTTCTGCTTGTTCTATGGCAGTATCATATGCCGCAACATTTTCTCTTAGTTGAGCAATATCAGCATCTATTTGTGCAGTTTGTTCAGCTTTAACATTGTCAAGATTTGTTTGAGCATCTATATATGCCGCAAATGCTTCTTTTGCAGCTTTAGAATATTCATTTTCTTGCATTTCTTGAGAATTCAAAATTTCGGCTAACTGAGAGTCTATTTGTAGTCCTGTTTCTTCTAAAGTTGCCAAATTTGTTTCTTCTTCAGCTAAATTGGCTTGTAAATCAGCAAGTTCTGCTTCTAAAGCTGCTTTTGTATTTAAATATTCTTGATAATCAGGATTCGGTATTGATACAGTTTCTCCGGTTTCAGGGTCTGTTTCAGTTATTGTTTCAGGAGGGACAGTTAATGAATTTATTTCTCCTTCTTTTGCTGATATATTAGTTTTTACATCATCTACAACAGTTTTTTGATCACTTATTGCTTGGTCATTTTGTTCTTTTTGTTCTTGTACATCAGCCACTTTTTCATACAACTCTTCAGCGTTTTCTTCAAATGCTTCCATAGACTCTGTATACGCTGTTTGCGCATCTGTAACAGCTTGTTCGGCTTGAATTACAGCTTCGTTATTGTATTTTTGTGCTTGCTTTTCACTTAATTGAGCTAAAGCCTCACTTCTTCCTGCTTCCAATTCCTCTACAGATTCATTACCTGTTATATTTGCAGCCGGAATAGTTGAAACAGGTTCTTCTAGTCCTGTTAAGTCTCCAGTCTGTCCTATAGGAGCACCACCTGAACCAGAACCGCCTGCTGAACCAGAGCCTCCTGCTGATCCGGGTTCTTCTCCTGAATTAGTCCCTTCTGTCCCTGTTTTAGCTTCCAAACCTTCAATATCATCTAATGATATTGTTTCATCATCGCCATCAAAACCAGATATTGCTTCCCAAGCTTCTAAATATTCATCTTCTATTGTTGTCATTTGTACATCACTATAAGCATTTGCAACAGCTAAAGCAAATACTGATGTATCTACAGTACCATCTTCATTTTTTTCTAAATCTTTGAAAATAGAAGCAACTTCACTGCTTGTAACAGTTTTATTAATTCCCAAATCCTTAAGATATTTATTTATAAAATCTATACCTTGGTTGAGATTAACATTATTACCAGTCATTATTTGCTCCTTTTTCCATACATATAATTGATTTGTCGGTTTTTTTTTATTTTTCTTTAGAAAATGGAACAAATATAGTATGTTTATTTACAAAAATTTACAAACTTAAGTAATTTCTTTACGATTGGAAATCATTTCCCAACAATTTTTCGGACAAACGGCAGAACAAATACTACAGCCAATACAGTTATTTTCATCAGATTTGTATATCTTATCTTCAATCGTAATAGCTGATTGCGGACAGTTATTTAAGCAAATTTTGCAATTTACACAATTTTCCCCGTTCCATTTTGGAATTCTGACTCGTCCATTTCCTACCGCAGGCAAATCATAAACGACAAAATCATCCTGAATAAAATCACCAAAAATACCACCGTTAATCCAATGTTCTTTCCTGAAATCAGAGACAGAAATTTTATTTTTTCTTTGAACAGGATTAATTGGAATAATTTTTTTCCAATCAGACCATTTTGTTAATTCTGAATATAAAGCATCTTTTTTAATATCTTTTAAAAATTCAACCATGCCAGAAGATAAAAACTGTATATCTTCATCATTTAAAGAATTTATGCAGACACAATCTGAAATTTCAGAGACAGGTCCTCTAATATATATTGTTCCGCCTACCATTCCGACACAAGAACGACTTCCTAATACAGATTGCAATCCGTCACATTCATAACCGCAAATTACGGCAATACCGCCTCCCATAAATTCAAAACCAAAAGATCCGGCATTTTTCAATACCCAAAATTCCGGAAGTTCAAATTTGGGGTCATGTTTCATCAATGCACCACTTCTGGTTCCAACTCGACCGGAAACAAATATCTTACCGCCGGCTGCACAATGTGCTGCAGTATCACCACAATCACCATTCACTATTATTTTAGCACCGGAATTAAGCCAGCCTACATCAGCGGGGGCAGAACCATCAACTACAATTTTTGTTCCGGGAAGTGCCATTGCACCAACTCTTTGTCCCGGATTTTTCACATTAAAAACTAATTCTTCATCTCTATTTTTAGCCCAAGATGAACCGCCTATATTATGTTGACCGCAAGCATCAATTTCAAAATTAGTATAACCTTCATCAATTTTTGCTGTAATTAACAGAAGAAGATCCTGAGTAGACATTCTCTTATTATCTTTTAATGTTTCAATTTTACAGATTTCTTTTTTCATTTTCTTCTTCCATTAATTAACAAACATATTGTATATCAAGCCTATCTGCAACATTTTTATCAACGGTAATTAAAGCATCTGAACGACCAATCGGCAACGTAGAATTTCCAATAGGTCCCATCAATTTTTTTAATTCCATATCTGTCGCTATGAAATAATTGACTATATTTTGCGCGGCTACATCAATATCAAGCCTTTTAGTTAAACATACATCTTGAGTAGCTAATCCTGCAGGGCATAAACCTGTATTACAAGCATTACATTTTCCTTCATCATTACCAATGCAACCGGCTATTTCTAATAGTAGTCTGCCCGTAAAGACACCATTTGCGCCTAGACATATAAGTTTAAATGCATCTGCAGCAAAACTTCCGGTTTGTCCAAGACCACCGCCTGCAAACAAAGGAATTTCACCTTGTCTGCCTTGATGAACTGCTGCCAAATAGCAATCTCTGAGTTTTGAAGTAATTGGGTGTCCTGTATGATTTAGGGAAATTTCATGAGCTGCACCTGTTCCACCTGCAAGTCCATCTAAGAAAAATCCACCGACAATATTATATGGATCTCTAAGCAAATTATTATATACAGAAACACTTGTAACTGAAGCAGCAACTTTTATTGCTACTGGAACTCTAAAATTAAATGCTGCATTCATTGATAAAAACATTTTTTGTACGGATTCTTCTATAGAATATAATCCCTGATGAGTTGGCGGACTCAATAAATCAGCACGTGGAACACCACGTATTTCTTGAACATATCTTGCGACTTTACTTGCCATCAATAGACCGCCATCGCCAGGCTTTGCACCCTGACCTATCTTAATCAAAATCCCCGCAGGATCTTCTGTCATATCCGGCATCGCCTGAATAATTCGATTCCAACCAAAATGCCCTGAAGCAATTTGCAAAATCATATATTTTACATATTTTGACTTTAACAATCTTACAGGAATTCCGCCTTCGCCTGTACACATTCTGACAGGAAGTCCCAATACTTCATTAAGATATGCTGTAGCGATCGCCATTGCTTCCCACATTCTCCAAGATATTGCACCAATAGACATATCTCCCATAAGAATAGGATAAATCCATCTGTTAGGGGGCAATTGTTGTGAAACTTGCATCTTACCCTGTTCCATATGTAAATCAAGCTTATCAGCAGAAAGTACTCTTCCAAAAGGCGTTCTCAATTCAAATTTGTGACGCGCGGCATCCAAAGACGGGTCTGTCATTTGTGATATTCTGCCTATTTTTATTTTATCAAGTGTACGACCTTCAGTATTCAAATTTGAGCGTCCGCCCTTTTTTAATGAATCAGCTTTTGCAGCTCTATATCTCACTGAATATCTGTCATTTGTATTCCTGATTGCTTTTATTGCACCATTTGGGCATACTCTTGAACACATACCACATCCTCGGCAGTGATTTTCAAAAGAAATATTTTGTTTAATAACCAAAATCTTTTCAAAAGATGGCTTTTGCAGACCTCCTGATAATTTTCTTCTTTTTTCTAATACTGGCTTAATAGCACCAAAAGAACATACAGCACTACATTTACCGCATTGAATACACTTAGACTCATCATATTCTATAATCCAAGGTAAATCATCCTGATGTAATTCATTTATACTTATTGTTGCCATCTTTCCACCGTTAAATCATTTTTTATAATTATAGTTTCTTTTTCATTTGGATATATATCCTTTGTAATATCTCTATTTGGAAGAACATCATTAATACCGTTAACTTCAGAGGTCATTATTACAGTATCGTCATCCATACCGATAACAACAGGTCTTAATTTCTTTGAGTCGCAGACACAAAGCATTTCACTATTTGGTAAGACGCCTAATATAGTATTTGGTCCATTTATTTCCAAATGAGAAAGTGATGCTTTTATTCTCAATAAAATATCTTTATCTTGTCTATTCTCTATCTCTTCATAAGTTAGAGGTGTTATTGTGTGTTTATAATACTGGATGGGCCATTTTAAAATTTTATTTATGTAATGAAGTGTGTATAAAAAACATTGTGAATCAGATTCAAAACCAATGTATCCCTTATACAAAGATTGTTGATAATCTCTGTTCTTCTCAAAAAAAGTATTTTCACCGTTTGCAAGCAAAGTATAACCATCTAAGAAGAATGGATGTGCGGCATAGCGAACAATATCATAATTTGTATTTTGACGACATTGTGCAGTAATAACTTTTGCACACAATTCCTCATTTTCATCCCACAAGTTGAAGTATGTTCCTATGTCATTTGGGCTTCCTATCTCTTTCAGTGTTAATACATCCGGCCAAAAAGAATAAACAAAGCCTAAATTATTTTTTTCAAGTTCTTTTCGCAATTGCAAAGCCGTATCTACTAAAAGTTCTTCCTTCTCTTCTTGAGTAGCATATTTATGGCTTTTCGGATATTGAAATGCCTCAAAAATGTAATTTGGCATTGGTTCAATCTTTAAACCTTTTTTGTTATTTATATCAGGAGCCCATTGTAATACACGAGTAAAACCCAAATCGTGTAAAATATCTTCTGCTTTTCTTGTTCCTTCTACAGTAGCTGCCATAGAAAGAATCGGAAGATTTTTATATGCAGAAAATATACCGCCTAAATCTTGCATAACAAAAGCAAAACCTGAATTATCATGTCCTTTTTGTTGTGAACGCATTAATTTTAAGGCTATCGACGGGTGTAAATATTTCTTTGATTTTATAGCGCCTATTCTACACATTGCAGTGATATTTTATTCCCGTATAGACTGGTATGTCAACATTCTCAGAAAAAATGTTAAAAATTTTTTCAAAAAAAGGCAATTTTATTTTTCAAAAATACTTTATATAAGAGTAGACGGTTCAACGAAAGGAGAAAATAGTCTTAGTTTCAAAAAAACACAAAGAGGCAATGTTAAGGGAAAATATCAAAAAATCAGCCATCTTAGGCAAAATGATTATAAAAAAATTTTTTACTCTCTCTCTTAATATCCTCGTGTTTATTTGATGTTTGCACACTCTGCAAACATTTTTTTTGCTTTAAACTATTTAGTTTCTACAATATATATACCGGCCAAACCATTTGTAATTTGATCTCTTGTAAATCCGTTTGTAAACCCATCAACCATTGATTGATTATAATAGTTTTCCAAATTAGGATCATTTACTATATATTTACCATCATCAGTTTTGCCTGCTATTACTATAAAATGTCCCGCATCAGTAAAAATAGAGGATTGTAGAACTCTTGCAATTACAGGTTTACCAGCATCTAATGCAGCATCAAGATTATTTGTGCCATCGCCGTTCATATCTGCACAAGCATTTCCCCATCCTTCATATGTGGTTACATTTAATCCTAAGTTCCTGATTCCGGCATGCATTGCTGATGCAGGATTATCGCCCCTATAACCATTTGTTAACATGTCAGGAGTAATAGTTTCTCCGGTTAAATATGATGCAACCATTGCCAAACTTGTAATACCACATCCTGCACTTCTTATTGTACCTGTCGCAAATGCATCTGTGTATACTGTTTGGAAATATTGAGGAATGTCAGATCGACTATTAAAAGAATCAAAATCGTAAAGTTCATAAAGTCGTTCGTAAAAATCTCTTGTTTGTGGATCTTCAATACTATCAAGGAATTCCTCTAAAGTCATATCAGATTGCTTATTATCAGATTTTTCACCTTCTTGAGTTTCTCTGATTTTTGCTTGTTCTATAGCTGAATCATATGCACCAATATTTTTATTCAATAAAGCTATATCTGCATTGATTTGTGCATTTTGTTCCGTTTCAACCATCGTAAAATTAGATTGTGCTTCTATATACGAATTTAAAGCGTCAGCAGCCAATTTCGCATATTGGCTTTCTTGCATTTCCTCTGACTGCATAATATTTGTTAATGCTTCATTTGCAGCCACTGCAGCTTCTTCAGCTGTTGCCAATTCATCTTCCGCTGTTGCTAAGTTTGCTTCTGCTTCTTCCAATGCAGCTTCTAATTCTGCTTTCTTTTCTAAATATTGAGCATACGCAGGATTTTCTTTTTCTATTTTTTCACCTGTTTCAGGATCTTCTTCAGTTATTGTTTGCGGAGGTTCTACTAATCCATCCAATGCGCCTTGGCTTTTTGCTACTTCATTATTAGCAACATCTACTGCTGATTTTTTTTCATTTACTGTATTATCGCAAGCTTCTTTTGTTTGTTTAGCTTCTTCAACTTGTGCATACAGCTCTGCAGAATTTTCTTCAAATGATTCCATTGCTTCATCATATGTTGTCTTTGCATCTGCTACAGCTTCTTGAGCAGCTATAACCTCAGGATTATTTTCTTTTTTTGACTGCATTTCTTCAAGTTGTGCTTGTGCTTCTCCCTTTGCTTTTTCCAAGGTAGAAACAGATTCTTTTCCTGTTATACTTGCAGGAGTAATTTCAGATGTTAAACCATCTTGAATATTTTGATTCCCGATTTGAGCTATAGGTGAACTTCCGGAAGCTACAGAACCACCTGACGATGAACCACCGCCTGATGCACTTCCTTGAACTCCTCCACCACCCGATGTTCTAGATATTGTGGAATTTTCTGTTTCATCATTTGAATTTGAGAAAAATGTGTCTAACCCTGCAATATCTTCAAATGAGATTGAGTCATCCATACCGTCTATACCAGATATTGCTTCCCAAGCTTCTAAATATTCATCTTCAATTGAGGTTATCTCTTCATCACTGTAATTATTAGCTATTGCTAATGCGAATTCAGAGGTATCAATAGTTCCGTCTTCATTCTTCTCTAAATTTTTGAAGATTGAAGCTACTTCACTACTGGTTACTTTTTTATTTATACCTAAATCATTAAGGTATTTGTTTATAAAATCCAGACCTTGATTAAGATTCGCAATTTTTTCAGTCATTCAAGAATCCTTTTCTATATAACATACTAAATATCGGGGAAAATTTAAAAATCTTAAGTTGCATTACAAGATTATTTACAAATTAATAACAAAAATTTACAAAATTATTTATAAATAATAATAAAAGGCAATTTTATTATTTAAAAATACTTTATATAAGAGTAGACAGTTAAACAAAAGGAGAAAATAGTCTTAGTCTCAAAAAAACACAAAGAGGCAATGCTAAGAGAAACAAAATAAATTAAAATCAGCCATTTTAGGCAAAATGATTAAAAAACAATTTTTTTACTCTCTCTCTTAATATCCTCGTGTTTATTTGATGTTTGCACACTCTGCAAACATTTTTTTTGCTTATTTATATTAATTTGCATCTAAGATATATATTCCTTCTAGCCTATTTATAATTTAAAAATCAGAATATATAAAATAACTTTATAAAAATATATTATTGTTTATTATGAAAAAATTTTATAAAGTCTGTGCAATATACATATATATTGAGTTGGTTTAATATCTTTTAGAATTTTATATAATTGAGTTGGTCTTAAATAAAATTTTCTGTATGCTTTGGATAAAGATTTCTCTATATATTTTGAATTAAGTCCATCAGCAATCCAATTTGGTTTAATATAAGATGTATGTGAATTACTTAAATTACTTTTATATTTACCTGTACGCCATAAAGGAGATCCTGGAACTATATCTAGTACATAGAAAGCTGCTTTATCTAATTTTGATTTTATAGAATAGTTAATAGTTTCCTCTATAGTCTCTTTTGTTTCTCCCGGTAAACCAAGAATAAAATTACCTCGAACTTCAATACCTGCTTCATGTAAAATTTCTATAGATTTACTAATTTGTTGTATTGTTTCCCCTTTTCCTATATTTTTTAGAATCTCATTATTTGCAGATTCTATACCAATTGCAACTTGATAACAACCTGCCTTTTTCATTAAAATTGCAAGTTCTTTTGTTATTGAATCTGCCCTTATTCCATTAACACAATGCCAAGGCAAATCAATTTTCTTTTCAATCATCAAGTTAAATAATTTATATGCATAAGATTCATCAATTATTGGATTATCATCCAGAAAATGTATTTCTTTAATACAGTATTTTTCTTTTAATAATTCAATTTCAGCAACAACATTCTCAGGTGAACGGAATCGAACTTTATTCTTATAAAAAACAGGGCTGGCACAGAATGCACAATGCCCCAAGCATCCTCTTGTTGTCATAATAATTCCGATAGGAGTATTTTTGCAAGATCCGCCCATTGGCAATACAGGATATTTTATTGGGTTAAATTGCTCCCAATCAGGAAAAGGAAGATCATCCATATTTTCTACTACATCTGCAAATTCAACTTTTTTATCAGAATTTATGTCTGTAATTTTATATATACCTTTAATTCCCGTATTATTAAAATTGTTTTTTAGTAGTAATGGTAATGCTATTTCTCCTTCGCCACAAATAACAAAGTCGCAATTAGTTTCTTTTAATGTAGTATATGGTAAAAAAGAAGGGTGTACTCCTCCGATAATAACTCGAAAAGATAGTTTTTTTAATTGTAATGATAGTTCTTTAACTTCATTATAAAAAGCAGAAAGACAACTAATTCCTACACAATCAGGTTTTAGTTCTTTTATTTTTTTTATTAATTTTTTATTACTGTATTTATGTAGTAAATTATCTATAACAATAGAATCAATTCCATTTGCTTTTAAGGAAGAAGACAAATATGCTAATCCAAGATAAGGTGTTACACTTGGTGCATCATAGTTTGGTCTTATTAATACTACTAACATTAAAACCTTCTATTTCTATATCTATTATACCAAAAAAAAAATAGCAAAAAAATATCTTATAAGTTTTAAAATATTATGAAAATTTTAGGATATTCTAATATTAATAATAAAAACTATTTGTCTTTGAATAATCAAAAGAGTTATATTCATTGTGGAAATGAATATAGTCAATTACCAATAAATATAAATCGTACTAATATAACGAGCTTTGGTGCATTAGGACTTGGGTTGGAAATACCCAATTTTATGATTCAAGTTAGAGTGAGAAAATTAAAGAAACTTGGATTATCAGATTTTTATGCACAAAGAATTGCAAGATTAGAAAGAGAAAAATATAAAAAAGCTATTGAGCTGATTTCAATTGGGGTATTTGAAGAAGGTGTTGAAAGTGCTATAGAGCTTGATGATACTAAATATAAGCAAGCTATTGAACTGGTAAAACATAATGTTATAAATGAAGATTTAGCTTCACTTGCAAAACTTGAAGGAGAATCTTATAAAAGAGTTATTGAACTAAAAGATAGCGGAATTGATACTGAACAAGTTGGTTTATTTGTAAATCTTAATGAAGATGAATATATTGAATCAAAAGAATTAATGAAAAAAGGCTATACACCAGTAGAAGCAGCTTGCCTTGCCGGACTTTCAGAAGAACAAAAAGAAATTGTTTTATCTTTGTTAAATTTAAATTCTTCAATAGAAATAGCATCAGAAATTGCGAAGATGGAACCTAAAAAAAGAGATCTTTGTATAAAACTTATAGAACGAGGTATAATTCCCGAGGAAGCTGAACCAATAGCAAATTTAGAGGAGCAACATAAAAAAAGACTTGACGAAATAATTTCTATGAATGTAGGAGATGAAAATATTATCGATTTTGCTAAATTTTCAGATGAACACTATCAAAAAGCCTTATCATTGTTCAAAGAAGGAGTTTTGCCCGAATATATTTCATCAATAATTGGAATAGAAGAAGGTTTAATTGAGAATAAAGAATATGAAGAATATAGAAAAAGGGGGTATAGTAGGAGTGTTTCATACTCTCTATCTTTATTAGATTCAGAAGAAATAAAAGCATTGTCAAAAATAATTAAGAAAAGCCCTCAGATAAAAGACCTTCTAATGCAAGAGTACGATATAAATATAATTGAATTACAAAATATAAATGGAATAGAAGTAATTTTTAGCCGGGAAATCAGGTGTGACAATGGCACAAAAATAACTTTAGTACAGACATTTGATAAAAACGGAAACTCAACGAGAAGCAGGGTGGAAGAATATTCGAATCATGCAACTTCTTCTATTCTGTCCGGGGCATCTGATGTTTACAAAGCAAAGTATGATAAATACGGTGAGATAAAAGAACTGTTACAATTTATCCAAGACCAGATAACTCATTCGGTAATTGGTGTTCTTCACAGTAAGGCTTCTTCGGTGCTTCCAGGAGTTTATGAGTCTGTTTATTACGATATTTCGGAATTTATTACAAGTAATTCAAATGATGCTAATGAAGTTGATTATGATATTGAAAAATCAGTTAAGACAAATGGTACACCGGTTTCTACAGTAGTTCAAGAAGAAGATGGCACAATTGTATATAAAGAGAAATTTAAAAGGAATGGCTTATTAACAAGTAGAGTTTATAAAGAAAGAAAAAATGAGGAAGGCCAAGTAATTTATAATTATTATTCATACAATATTAAAAATGATAAAGATTCATCAGTGTTGATGGATATAAAAAGAGAATATAAAAAATACGATGATAATTATGCAGTGTACGTTATTAATGGAATAGAATATAAATTAAAGTATGATGATGCAAAGAAAGAGATAACAATATCAGATGGAAAAATAATTAAAAAAATTTCATTTAAGGAAAAATTAGCTTTATATTCCCAAGATGTACTATGGGAAATAATAAAGACACTTCCTGTTGATACTTTGTTAATAATAGATAAGAATGCAAAACAATGGAATTATTGTAGAGAAGAAGATTCTGCTGCTGATGGATATTCGCATACAATTTCTACAGGTAAAATTCATGGAGTTATAAATCATGAAGCAGGACATTTTAAAGATTATGAATCAGAATTTAGTATTAGAGATGAAAATTTTTTAAAAACTTATAATGAAGAAATGCAAATTTTTTTAAATTCGACACCATTTAATGAACAAGAATTTGTACAATATTTTACTCCAAGAGCAATGCTTAATGGTGCAACAGGTACAAATGAATTTGTAGCTGAAACAAACATTATTTTAACAACTTATGGCACGAACTATGATAAACTGAAGACGAGATCACAGTTTCTGGTAAAATACTTTCCTAAAACAATAGCAATAACAGCAAATATGTTAGGTAAGACATCAAAGGAAAGCTTGCTTGAAGAAGAATAATTTTTTTAATTTATAATAATAGAATGATGAAAAAATTTATAATAAAGACATTAGGTTGCAAAACAAATCAAGTTGAATCGGCATTAATTGCAGAGATTATGACAAACAATGGCTATACGGAAACAAACGATATAAATAATGCCGAATATTATATATTAAATTCTTGTTCCGTAACCCAAGTTGCAGATGCAAAAAATCTATCTTATATAAGAAGAGCAAAAAGAGAAAATCCAAATATTAAAATAATAATCACAGGCTGTATGGCCCAATTGGAAAAAGAAAATCTCTTGAAACAAAATTTTGCAGACTATGTAATAGGGAATCATGAAAAGAACGATATTGCAGATATTATAAAAAAAGGTGAAAATTTAAAAGTTTCAGATATTTTTAGTCACGATTATTTTAGATATGAGAAATTGCATCAAACTCATAGAACCAGAGCTTCAGTAAAAATACAAGATGGTTGCAACAATAGGTGTTCATACTGTACAATTCCGTTTGCAAGAGGGAAAAACCGTTCAAATTCAATTAAAAATATAATTGAACAAATTAATTTATTTGCTGATGAAGGTTACTTTGAAACAGTTTTAACTGGTATCCATATTGGACAATGGGGGGATGATTTAAATCCTCAATTAAAACTTCAGAATTTGTTAGAAGAAATCGAAAAAACAAATATCAAAAGATATAGACTAGGTTCCTTAAATCCAACAGAACTGACAGAAGATTTTATCAATTTTTTATCAAAATCAGAAAAATTTTGTCCTCATTTCCATCTTTCACTGCAATCTGTCTGCAATAAAACATTAAAAGCAATGAACAGAAACTATAACGTTGAAGAAATAAAAAACTTAGTAAATTATATTAATTTAAAATTTGATAAAGCATTTATTGGCAGTGATATTATTGTAGGTTTCCCAAATGAAACTATAGAAGACTTTGAAATAACATTAAATAATTTAAAAGAACTTGAATTAACTCGTATACATGTATTTCCTTACTCCAGAAGAAAAGGAACAATAGCAGACAAAATGGATAATCAAATAGAAACAACAGAAAAAAGACGAAGAGTCAAACTTGTCCAAGAAATATCTGATAAAAAGCTAAATGCATTTTTTAATAAAAATATCGAAAGTTATAATGAAGTTATTATCGAGAAACAACGAGATAAAAAAACAGGGTTTCTGAAAGGAATAACAAATAATTACATAAGTGTTCTAATTGATGATAAAGATTACTATAAAGACAAACTTGTAAAGATAAAACTTACGAAATTATCAGAATATAATGAGAAAATGATTGCACAAATTGTAACATAATAAAATCTTTAATTTACATGAAAAGCTGCAATGTGTTACCATATTTATGAACAAGGGTCGAGAAAAGGGAAAAATAAATGCGCTATGTACCTTTGCATGTACATACTGAATATAGCTTACTTGATGGTGCAATAAGAAATAAAGACTATATAAAATTTGCGAAAGAAAATAACTTTGAAGCTGTAGCGGTTACGGACCACGGAGTTATGTATGGTGCATTAGAGTTCTACAGACTTGGAAAAGATATGCAGTTTAAAACAATTATAGGCTGTGAGTTTTATGTCTTACATGGGGATATTACTCAAAAAGATACAAATAACCGTGAATTATATCATTTAGTATTATTAGCAAAAAATAATACAGGATATAAAAATTTAGTAAAACTTGTAAGTATAGCCCATATAGACGGATTCTATTATAAACCGCGTATAAACAGAGAAATTCTAGAAAAACACTCAGAAGGATTAATATGCTTATCGGCTTGCATTGCGGGTGAACTTGCTCAAAATATTTTAAATGGGAATAAAGAAGAAGCAAGAGAAACTGCAAAATGGTATAAAAATCTGTTTAAGGATGACTATTATATTGAACTAC
The DNA here is from genome assembly GCA_944323935.1 of Candidatus Gastranaerophilales bacterium. Classification (GTDB taxonomy): domain Bacteria; phylum Cyanobacteriota; class Vampirovibrionia; order Gastranaerophilales; family Gastranaerophilaceae; genus Avigastranaerophilus. The sequence goes on from CALUUJ010000002.1 coordinate 43,997, forward strand.
AAGACCACGGTATAGATGAACAAAAAAGAACAAACCCCGAACTTATAAAAATAGCGAAAGAATTGGAAATCCCATTAGTTATAACAAATGATAGTCATTACTTAAGAAAAGAAGATGCATCTTGGCATGATACTCTTTTGTGTATACAAACAAATGCTTTGAAAGAAGATGTAAATAGATTCAAGTTTCAAAATAATGAATTTTATGTAAAAACGCCTGAAGAATTAAGAGAAGCTTTTAAATGGCTAGACTCTGAAACTTTTGAAGAAGCAATAGAAAATACTGCAAGAATAGCCGATAAATGTCATGTAATAATAGAACTTGGAAAAAGTATTTTACCTTCATTCCCTGTTCCTAAAGGTCATACAATTCCATCATATTTAGGTTTTTTGGTAAGAAAAGGTCTGCACGAAAGATATGAAGAAATAACACCGGAAATTGATGAACGATGCAAATATGAACTTGAAATTATTAACAAAATGGGATTTGATGCATATTTCTTAATAGTATGGGATTTTATAAATTATGCAAAAACTCACGGAGTTCCGGTTGGACCCGGAAGAGGCTCCGCAGCAGGAAGTTTAATTGCATACGCACTTGGAATAACAGACTTAGATCCAATAAAACACCATTTATTCTTTGAAAGATTTTTAAACCCAGAACGTATATCAATGCCGGATGTTGATATAGATTTTGGTGACGGACGTGAAAAGGTAATAGATTACGTTACTGAAAAATACGGAAAAGATAAAGTATGTCAAATCATTACATTTGGTACACTTTCTGCAAAAGCCGCAATAAAAGCCGTTGCACGTGTTATGAATTTGCCTTTCGAAATTTCAAATAAAGTAAGTCAATATGTACCTGCCGAAGTTGGTATGACTATAGATAAGGCACTTGAGGTTTCTCCTGATTTTAAAAAAGTATATGATGAAGATGCTCTCATCAGACAAATTATTGATGAAGCCCGAAATATTGAAGGCCTAAAACAAAACACAGGTATGCATGCAGCTGGTGTAATTATTTCGCACTATCCTTTAAATGAAATTGTTCCTGTACAATATGCAAAAGAAGGAAATGTAATTACAGAATATCCAAAAGAAGACTGTGAAAAAGTCGGTCTTTTAAAGATGGACTTTTTGGGGCTAAAAAACTTAACCATCATCATTCAAACATTAGAAATGATAAAACAACGCCACGGAATAGAAGTTGATATAAACCACATACCATTAGATGATGAAGCAACATACAAAATGTTAATGACAGGAAGTACAGATGGTGTATTTCAGTTAGAATCTACCGGTATGAAACAGCTTGTAAAGGATTTGCGTCCGTCTGTTTTTGAAGATTTAGGCGCTTTAGTTGCTTTGTTTAGGCCAGGTCCATTAGGTTCAGGAATGGTAAAAGACTTCGTAGAAAGAAAACATGGAAGGCAGGAAATAAAGTATGCACATCCTCTTTTGGAGCCTGTTTTAAAAGATACATATGGAACACTTGTTTACCAAGAACAAATTATGCAAATATTCCAAGTACTTGCTGATTATTCATTGGGTGGAGCAGACGGCGTACGTCGTATAATGGCGAAAAAGCACCCTGAAGATCTTGTAAAACTGGAAGGTCCATTCATTGAAAAGGCTGTCGGAAAAGGGATGAGTGAAAAAGATGCGAAAGAACTATTTGATCAAATAGGCAGTTTTGCAAGTTACTGTTTTAATCGATCTCACTCTGCTTGTTATGCTTTCGTAGCTTATCAAACGGCATACTTAAAGGCGCATTATCCTGTTGAATATATTTCAGCAATGTTAACAAATTCAAAGGATGATCAATCCAAAACCCAATTATATATTGCAGAAGCCCAAAAACTAGGAATAAAAGTACTGCCACCGGATATTAATAAATCAAATTCTGAATTCACTCCGGACGGAAATAATATTAGATTTGGTTTAAATTCAATTAAAGGTATAGGTGAAGCAGTACTAAAAGAGATTGAAGAGGAAAGAGAAAAGAACGGAGAGTTTAAATCAATCGCAGATTTTACTCAAAGGATAAATCCAAGGGTAATAAACAGAAAAACACTTGAAAATTTAGCAAAAGCAGGTGCAATGACTTGTCTTGAACCTAGCAGAAAAAAAGTTTTTAATAATATAGAAAATATACTTAATTCTGCAGCAAGAGAAAATGAAGCAAAAGAATCCGGTCAAGTTAGTTTATTTGCTGCACTTGGTGATGTAAACAGCGGGAGCAGCTACCAAATGAGTTCCTTTGAATTATATGGAAGTAATGAAGAATTTTCGGATAAAGAAATTCAAGAATTTGAGAAAGATTTACTCGGATTTTATGTAACAAGCCACCCGTTAGAATCAATCAGAGATAAACTTCCTTTTTTAACTACGCATAATATATCTGATATGGAAAATATTCAAAATGATACTTTTGTCACTATATGCGGTTTATTGACTTCTGTTAGACAAATTCCTACCAAAAAAGATCCTGCTAAATTTCTAAAAGCCGGTGTAATAGAAGATTTAACAGGAGAAATTGCTTTTGTTGCATTCCATAAAACATTACAGGAATATAATACTTTTATTGAACAAGAAAAAAAAGTAATTATGTCAGGGAAATTACAAAAGAGAGAAGAAGGAACTTCACAAATAATTGTCGAGAGTATAAAACCGGTGGAAAATAGTAATATAGTTACAATAAGTTTTAAAAAAGAAACACCTTTTGAAATGTTAGTAGCAATTAAGGATACATTCGCTAATTATAGAGGAAGTGATCCTCTTGTATTTAAAACTGACAATAATGGTATTGAGACAAGAGTACTTGCTTCTTCCAATTTTTGGCTAAATGCATCTAACGAGTTGACGCAGACATTGGAAAAAAAATTTGGAGAATGTATTTCTGTCTCAATTAAATCGCTTGAGTAGCTTCCGATACTATTTTAAAGTCAATATTTTTAACCAAGAAAGAATATTTTTGATAAGCTTCTTCCGGATTCATTCTTGCATCATTAATTTTTGCTTCCAGTTTTATAAATATTTCTGCTAAATTAGGATCAAATTGAGTTCCGGCACAACGTTTAATTTCAGATATCGCAACTTCGTGAGACAAAGCAGTACGATAAGGTCTTGTTGAAGTCATTGCATCATAAGTATCAGCTAAAGCTATAATTCTACCAGGAAGAGGAATTTGAGTTCCTCTTAATCCGTCAGGATAACCTGTGCCATCCCATTTTTCATGATGTGATTTCACCCATTCCGAAATCATTTGTAATTTTTTAATATTTATTACTATCTTTTCACCTCTGACCGGATGTGATTTCATAATTAAGAATTCTTCATCTGTAAGCTTTCCGTTTTTACATAATATACTTTTAGGCATTGCTATTTTACCAATATCGTGCAATAATCCTGCAATTTCAATATCTTCCATATAGGAATCATCTAAATTAAGTTCTTTTGCTAGAATCATTGAATATAAAGTAACCCTCAATGAGTGACCGTTAGTATAAGAATCTTTTGTATCAAGTGCATTTGAAATTGCACGAATTGTTTTATAAAATAATTCTCTCAATTCATTATAAAAAACTTTATTATTACTTGCCATTGAATATTTTGAAATTCCATTATCAACTGCAATTTTAAGTTCTTCCGGTTCAAAAGGTTTTAAGATATATTGGAATAAATCACAATCGTTAATGGCAGAAACTAAAATGTCTGTATCAACATGTCCTGTTAACAATATTTTTATAATTTGAGGATTTGTTTCACGAACTTTTTTTAAAAACTCTGTACCTTCCATAACAGGCATTTTCTGGTCACTTACAATAAGTGCTATCTTGTCGCCATACTGTTTAACAATTTCTAAGGCTTCAATCCCATTATGTGCTGTAAGTATATTATATTTTCCTCTAAATGTTCTTTTAAGTAGCTGCAAATTGTTTTCTTCATCATCTACAATTAATACAGTCTGCTTCTCATCCTTTGCAAAATTTAATACAACATCTAAACTTTCTTTTAATTCACAAGAACTCATTAACTACCACCAAAATATCACTCAATAACTCGACTATCGACTATCAAAAGTATAAACTTAAATATATTATAACATTCTTTTACAAAAGTTAACAACAAGCAAAAAATTAATAAATATCATATAATTTTAGTGAAGATTTTTGAGAGAGGGATTATGTTAAACGGTAAAAAAATTGTTGTTGTTATGCCTGCATATAATGCTGAAAAAACATTAGAAAAAACTTATAGTGAAATATATCATGAAATAGTAGATGAAATTATATTAACTGATGATAAATCCAGTGATAATACAAAAGATTTAGCTAAAGATTTAAATATAACAACAATTGTTCATAAAGAAAACAGAGGTTATGGCGGTAATCAAAAATCTTGCTATACTGCTGCTCTAAAGTCAAATGCCGATATAGTTATAATGCTTCATCCGGATTATCAATATACACCTAAATTAATTCCTGCAATAGCTTCAATGTTAGCGTTTGAAGAATATGATGCTGTAATTGCCTCTAGAATGCTCTCTAATGCTTTGGAAGGCGGGATGCCTTTATATAAATATGTCGCAAATAAATTTCTAACTGCTTTTGAAAATTTATTTCTAGGCCAGCATTTATCAGAATATCATACGGGATTTAGAGGCTTTAAAAAAAATGTGCTTGAAAATCTTCCGTTAGAGGCTTGTGATGATGATTTTATTTTTGATAATGAAATGCTTGCTTTAGTAACATATTATGGATATAAGATAGGAGAGTTAAGCTGTCCTACAAAATATTTCCCTGAAGCTTCTTCTATAAATTTTTCCCGTTCTTGTAAATACGGATTTGGTGTTTTAGGTGTAAGTTTAAAATATTTTCTTGCTTATACAGGAATATACAAATCAAAGATTTTTAGAAAAGATGCTAAGAAGCTTGATATAAATTCAGAACTTCCATACTATCACAAAACACAAGAAGTTAAATCTTAGTCGCTAATGACGGTGCTATAGAGATGAACTGTCTAACCAGTTCTTTATCCCATTGTATACCTGCGCCTTCTTCAAGTATAGAGCATGCTTTTTCAACACTCATTCCTCTTCTGTAAGGTCTGTCGCTTATTAATGCGTGATATGTATCGGCAATTGCAACTATTCTTGCTGCAAGAGGAATTTCTTCTTCTTTTAAACCGCAAGGATATCCTTTGCCATTCCATTGTTCGTGGTGATACTTAACAATTGGAATTAAATCATGAAGTAATGGATTAGGCTCTAAAATTTTTTCAACACCAATTGAAGGATGCTGTTGAATAATTTTAAATTCTTCCGCAGTTAATTTGTCCGGTTTTGTTAAAACATATTCCGGTATACCTATTTTTCCAATATCGTGAAGTAAAGCTCCAAGTTTAATGCGTTCAACTTCTTTATCCGGTAAATTAATTGCTTTTGCAAGAGCAACAGAATATCTGGAAACAGATGAAGAGTGATCTTTTGTATATTCATCTTTTGCGTCAATTGCACTTGCAAGTGATGTAACAACTTCTATTAAATGATTTTGAGATACTATATTCTCATTTTGGAATTGTTCTACTAATGCTTCTTCAAAATTAATACCTAATTGAGAATGTCTTTTGGCCATAACTGTTGCAAAAGAATTTAAAGCCGCATCATCCCAAAAATCATAATCTTGAGTTGAAACAATTGTTGACCGTCCATTGTTATAACCTTTTGTTTTTGAGACTAAAACAGCTTGTTCTGCTAATATTAATAATTTTTCCTTGTCCATAGAGTCATCCGGATAAGTTGCAATTCCGACAGAAACTTTATTTATTGGTCCAATGTCATCAACAAGACAACAAGATAATGAATAAGTAAGGTATTCCGCAAGATATTTTGCTTCTTCCGCATCAATATTCCTTAATATAACAGATATTTTATCTCCGCCATATCTTGCTGCAATATCTTGCTTTTTAATATTTTCATTAATTTTATTTGCAACTAATTTTATTACTTCATCACCTTTAGAATGCCCATAGTCTCTGTTTATTTCACCCATATTATTAATATCAAAAATGATAACAGAAACTTTCGTTTTATTTGATTCTGCATATGCCAGTTCTTGAGATAATAATTCATGAAATCTTCTGTGCGAATACAAATTAGTTAAACTGTCTAAGTGTGAATTTTGAGCTACTTTTTCGTATAAAGATGAATTTTGGACTAACAATCCCAAATTAGTAGCAGCCATTTGATATAGATTTATATGGGTTTGAACATTATAATCACTTGCCATTGCAACACATATATTTTTCCCGCATATTTGGATTGGAATAATTACGCAAGGTAAACTAACCAAAGAAGGAAGTTTTAGAAAAGCAGAATTTTGAACAACCGAAACTTCTCCGCTTTGTATTGCTTTAACTATTTCATTTTCTTTGTCACTCATAAAAACTTTAAAAGAGTATACATTAGAGTTTTTGTCTAATAGCTTTATATTAACAGAATTAGATGATTCGTTAATTAGACCTAAGGCTGTATAAGCACAATTTAGTCTTGATGTAAACATATTATGAAATGCATTCAAAGAAATTTTTATGTCGTGATGATTCTTTATGATTTCGTTTGTTTCTTTGATAAAACCGGCATAATCAACAACACCATATGATTTTTCATTATGATGATTTATAATACCGTGAGAAGAATTAACGGAATTCATCCCACTCCCGAGTATGTTAATCTTTGCAACGAGCCCACTTCTATCGATGGGATTTGTTATTATTTGATTTGAGGGAGAGAGATTTTTCTTTTGTTTATATTTATTATCTATTTTATTATCTTTTTGCATTAACCAATCCTGAATACGTCATATTATAAATCTATAAATCAAAAAAATTGCGAATATGTAATAAACTGTTACAAAAATATCTTAACATATCTTATTTTTTTTGCAAAAGAAAATTTCTTAAATATATCCTCTAGATATTATTTGTAATGATTTCGGCAGTTTTGTTTGCTGCACCGGATGTTGATAGAACTTGCTTAACATTTTTCAACATTTCTATCATACTGTTCCTATATTGTTGATTATTTAAAATTTTATTTACTGATTCTGCAATGATTTTAGGCTTAGCATTAAATTGTAATAGCTCTGGAACAATGTCTTTATCCATAATAATATTAGGTAAACAAACTCTTTTTATGCATCTGACCAACATATAAATAATGAATAAGAACATTGGTCCTCTATAACTAATAATCATCGGGGTATGATACAAAGCTGCTTCAAGGGCAACTGTTCCCGACGCAAGAATAAGTGCATCTGACGAAGCCAATAGCTCATAATTCTTGTTTTTTAATATTTTTATATTTAAATCTTTATATTTTTCCAGAATAGGATTGATAAGTTCATCTTTAATGCTTGGAGCTTGAGCAAGTGCCAGTTGTATATCTGGATTTTTTGCTTTTAGAATTTTTGCAGAGTCTAAGAATATTGTTAAAAGATTATTTATCTCAAATTTTCTTGAACCCGGAAAAATTGAAACTAATTTTTTACTTTTATCAAAATCATATTGGTTGAAAAATTCTTCTTTATTTATTTTATCTGGTAGTTCTTCTAACAAAGGATGTCCGACAAATTCAGCATCAACCCCAACTTTATCGTACATTTCTTTTTCAAAAGGGAATATGGTTAATACTTTATTAATCGTCTTTTTAACCGTATTTAAACGCCATTTTCTAGATGCCCATATTTGTGGTGGTATATAATAATATATTTTGAAACCATATTTTGATAATACTTTTGAAAGATTAAGATTAAATCCTCCATAATCTATCATTAAAACCATATCAGGTTTATATTCATTTTTTAGATAAGAAGCTATTTTCTTCCCTAGATTAATATGCGATAAAATTATACTTAAATTAAAACCCATTGCAGACATTTTAGAGTGATCGCAATAAAGTTTTACGCCTGTACTTGCAAGATTTTGCCCGCCAACGGCTTCTATTTCTATATCGGCATTAAGCTTTTTTATCTCTTTTACTACGTCTGCGGCATGTTTATCGCCTGAATATTCTCCGGTGATTATAAATAATTTTTTCATACGGCCATTACTACTATATTATTTTTATCTGCGAATTCTATAGTTTTTTCATAATCAACTAAAATAGTTTCATTTGCTTCAACAGCTATTAATTTTGCATTATATCTTTTCATCGTCTTTAAAGTGTTAAGTCCAAAGGCTGGGATGTCAAATCGTTTATCTTGTTTCGGTTTTGAAACTTTTACAATTATAGAATCCTTTTTGCCCAACTTACATCCACGCTTTATGCACTTGTCTGTACCTTCAATAGCTTCAATTGCCATAATCATTCTATCTTTTATTACAACAGATTGACCTATATCAAGCTCACCCATTTCTTTTGCTATTTTATAGCCATATTCTACATCTGAAAGTTGCGCTTCAGTTGGTTGAATTTTACCAAGTATACCACGAGGAACCATCAAATTTTTTATAAATATAGTTTGATCTAAAACTGTAATACCAAGTTTTTCTAATTCTGCAACCAAAAATAACATTATAGCATCATCATTCAGTCTTGTTGCTTGTTTTAGAAATTCGATTGCTAAAGAGTCAAATTTGGGCCTTCTTACTACTAAGCTTTTAGAAACTTTTCCTATAAAAGTTAACTGTTTAATTTCCTCTGTTTCAAGAACTTTTTTTATTTTAAGAAGCTCTCCGGGCGCTAAATCATATACTTTTGAACAATATTTTTTTAATTCATTTCTGTTATCCGGAGAAAGAGCAATAGCTATTAATTCAAATCCATTCTCTTTAGCATTTTTTGCTAAGTTAACAGGCAACTGTCCATCGCCGGCGATTAATCCTTGCTTATTTTCTAATTCTATAGACACAATAATTCCTCACTTAATATATATACTATAAAATAAAAATATATATTTTTATACTATTTTACATATTCATCTGCAATTTGTTTTTTATATTCTAACAAGCATTTTGAAAGTTGATCCGGACAGCTTGTGTTTTTAGAACCACATTTTATTCCTTGTAACTTTTCTATAACAGAGTCAATATGCATACCTTTTACTAAATTTCTTATACCGGCTAAATTTCCCATACATCCGCCAAGAAATTCAACATCTTGTATTATATCATTTTCTATTAAAACATTCATTAATGCACAACAAGTACCTTGTGTTTGAAATTGTATTTTGTTTATTGTCATATATTATCCTTCTTTAATGCGGAATTAACTTTAATGTTGAGTATAAAACTATTGCTAGTATAACGCAACAAGGAATAGTTAGAATCCAAGCAGTAACTATATTACCAATTATATTAGTTCTAATATTACCACCTCTTATTGCTGAGCCTACCCCCATAATAGAAGTTGAAACAACATGAGTCGTACTTAATGGAATTCCAAAATGCGAAGCAACCAAAACAATTAAGGATGCTGCGAAATCAGCTGCTGCTCCGCTAATCGGCTTCAACTTTATAATTTTACTTCCCATTGTTTTAATAATTTTCCAACCACCGGACATTGTTCCCATTGCCATTGTAAAAGCGCAAACCAGCTTTACATATATCGGAATATTAAACTCACCTGTTTCCATTACAATTACACCGCCTGTTACAAGAGCCATTGTAATTACACCCATTGTTTTTTGTGCATCATTTAAGCCATGACTTAATGCCATTAATCCTGATGTTATTAATTGTATATTCTTAAATCTTCTGTTTATAACATCCGGCTTAATTTTATAGAACAATCTTAAAAATGCACACATAACCATAAATCCAATAACAAAACCAATAACAGGTGAAGCAAACATTGGAATTATTATTTTTTCAACTAATACTACAAAATGAATAGGATTAAGTCCCGCATGTATAAAAGTTGCGCCTAACAGCCCGCCTATTAATGCGTGTGAAGAACTGGACGGAAGTCCAAACCACCATGTTATCAAATTCCATATTACAGCGGCAAGTAAAGCACAAAATATAACCTGAAGAGTTATTGCATCACTTGCTATAATTCCTGCACCTATTGTTTTTGCTACATTAACTCCAAGCAAAGCCCCGATACATTCTAAGACAGCACCAAACAATACAGCCTGTCTTGGAGATAATACCTTAGTTGAAACTATTGATGCAATTGAATTTGCACAATCATGAAATCCGTTTATGTACTCAAAAGCCAAAGCTACAATTATTACTGCAATTAATAATAATAAAGTAAATGTCATAATAAACCTCTGTTAACTCATTTTTAAAACAACACTTACTACAGCATCCGAAACACTATAACAAGCATCTAAAGCATTTTCCAAATCCTTATGAATATCTCTAAGTTTTATAACATTCAAGGCATCATATTTTCCAGAGAATAATGCTTCTGTAGCAGCATATAATATTTCATCACCACGAGTTTCAATTTCTTTCATTTTTAAATTTTTTGCTGTCATATCTGAAATTGTTGGTTTTTTAAAATTAGCAAAAATTTGCTCTAATTCAGAAGTCGCAGCAATTAATGTTTGAGCTTGATTTTTTAAGTTTTCTGTATATGAATCAAGTCTATAAACCTTTAAATTCAAGCACGCCTTTGTTATCTTTTTTGTGATTTTATTTAATAGTGTAGCTATTTCTTGAATATCTTCTCTATCTATTGGTGTGACAAAAGATGTATCTAAAACTTCTAATGTCTTTTTTATATTTTTTACACTTGCATGTTTATACTGTCTTGCCATTGCAATATGTTCTTCTGTAATACCTTTTTCCATTATCTCATTGAAGAGTATTGCTGCCTGTTTACAACATTTTGTTCCTTCTTCAAACAATGAATAAAAAACATCATTTGATGGCGGTAATATGTATGACATAATTCCACTTACTAATTTCGACATATCTCTCTCCTTTACAAAAAAACAATGCCATATACACTGTTTTATACTAAATTTTGTTTAACTAACTCTTTTCTTATTTTATTTAAACCTGATTGAATTATTCTTGAAATTCTAGATGGAGATAAATTAAATTCCTCAGAAATTTCTCTTAACTTTTTATCATTAAAGAATTTACATTCTATAAGTTCTCTTTCCCTAGGAGGAAGATTCTTAATTGCATGTTTAATACTTTCACTAAGTTCCGAAAATAAAATCGTTTCTTCAGGATTTCTTTTATTATCTCTTATTTGAGTCGGATTATCACCTTCTGCCATTTCATCAACAGATAGAATTGTTTTATAAACTGCTTCTCTTATACTGCATTGATTTTCTTCATCAATAACAGCATTTTCTTGTTGATTTTTTAATACATACCATTTGTATCTGCGTCTTACTTCATTTCTTATTGCCCATTTTATAGCTGTAGATAAATATGATTTATTATATTTATCAGGCTCAGAATTAGCACACAACTTATGAATTACCTGAGTTCCTATATTAATAAGTTCGGAAAAATCAATAAGATGCTTAGAAGATAATTTTTTATATTCAACCTTTGCTAAAGTATCTATCAGTTCTTGATAGTCCTTTATATTAAATTTGTATGTATTTTTCTTTTCTACACTCATATCCGAAATAAAAAAAACCCTACATGTCATATTCTACATTAAATAAAAAAAAATGTACAAGAATTGTCAAAAAAAAGCCATATTTTTATTGACTAATTTTATATCTATTAAGTTTTGTAAAAGTGTTTTATCCTAGAAACACTTGAAATTTAAAAATATTTTAAGCTTAATACTAAAATTATAAAAAAAATTTAGCAATTTTTTTATATTACAAGCATTTATGATTGTGTACATTAGCAAATATTAGTATTTTAGATAGTAAATAAGGAGTAAACAATGATACAAGCACCACAATTAAAATATATGCCGGCTCAACAACCGATGCAAACAAACTATCAACAAGGTGCATATAATCCGGTTCAGTATAATCAAACACCGGGTGTTATATATAATTATCCTGTAAATAGCTGTTATTTACCTTCATCATCTTATGGTACAGATAAATCTCAGTTTAACGGTGTTAATATAGAAATTGTAAACCCTCAAGGTCAGGGCATTTCTCCTCAACAAAACTGTCCACAGATACCAGCACAATTTTTACCAGTGCAACAACCTGTAATGTATCCACAATATACAGTTCCATTCCCAACTTCTCAGGCTGTTGTTCAAGCACCGCAAATCCCTCAACAAACATTAGAACAGCCTGTACCGGCTCCACAAATAACAGTTGCACCTCAACAACAAACTGAACAAGCCGGTGTTCAAACACAAAATAATGTTCCTGCAACAACACCTGTTGTCGCACAACCAGTACAACAAAATCCGGCAGTAGATCCGGCTGCATTTGCTGGCAGATTAAAAACGGATGATTTAAATGCACAAAAGAAAACAATTGAAGAAATTGCAGAAGCTGTTAAAAATGGCGATTCAGTTGAAGGTCCGGCTTTACTTGATACACAAGTTTTTGATGCTCTAGTTGAAGTTATAAATAAAGATACATCATCTTTAGAAGCACCAAGTCCTGATGTAATTGAATTAAGGAAAAAACCTCAGGAACAATTAACAGAAGAAGAAAAAATAAAAGCTAAAACACCTACACCATTAGAAGAAGCAGAAATAAACAAACAATATGCTTTATATACAATAGCTTATATGCAGGAACGTTTAAATAATGAATTAGAAAAAAGAAACGGAAAGGCTCTTGATTTAAAAGATTTACCTTGTATAGAACAAGTTATTGATACTGCAAAAGCTAATCCAAATCCGATGTTAAGAATTAGTGCAATCGCTTCTCTATCTCATATTGCCAGACCTGAATATAAAGCAGATTTGCAAACTATCTTTGATTTAGCAAAAGCTGATGAAGATTCCAGAGTTCAAGAAGCTGCAACAAAAGCAGCAGATGCTTTAAAATAAAAATATAATAAATAAAAAAAGGAAGCTTATTTAGCTTCCTTTTTTTATGATACTTTTTCTATACCTGATATTCTTGGATCCAAAATGCGTCGTCCTACGTTTTCAAATTCTATTTGGCAAAACAGTATTTTGTTACTGTAATTTGCGAAACCTTCAATTATACCGTATCCATGCTTTGGATGATATACTTTGTCTCCAATTTTAAATGGAATATCACTAATTTTAATTTCTGATGAATTGTCTGTCTCATATACAGGTATATCAGGATTTGTTTTATCTTTAATTTCTTCATTTATAGGTGGAGGTGTTTCTTCTCTCTCCATTTCTATAATAATATCCTTATTTTCTTCTTTTTCACTTTCCTGTTGAGGCGGTTTTTGATCATTATTTGATGAAATATTATTAATTACATCATCAATATTCACAATCTCATCATCAATTGATTCTTTTTTATTTTCGCTTAAATCTATCGATTCAACTTCATTTATTTTTAATATATCGTTTTCATTTTGTAATGATTCTATTTCATCTTTTGGGGAAAGGTCTATAGATGAATTTGCTACTCCCATAGGAAGTATAACCGGTTGCTCTTCTATTTCGTTTGTTATGTCTTCTTCCTTTGTATTAGTATTCTCTTCCTCAGGTTTTGATATATTGGAAATTTCAATTGGTTCTATATCTTTTATTAAATTATTTTCCGCCTTATCTTCAATAGAAGATTCTTGAAGTGACATTGGTTTAAAAACATCATATTCATTTGTTTTGACTTCTTGATTCTGTTTTTTGTTTCTTATATCATCAATAGTTATTTGTTCTTGATTTTGTTCATCAAGAAAATCTAAATCAGAATCATTAAAATCATCATCTAAAATATCTTCATTTTCATTTGAGCTATTATTTTTTTCTTTGGAAACAGAATATTGATGTTCATCATTTATGACTGCTTCTGTTGGAATTATTTTTCGTGGAGATGATAATAATTTATCAACGTCTTTTTTTATTTCATTCTGTATCACTTCTTCAGTTGTTGATGAATCAAATGCTTGCAAATCTAATATTAAAGGAAGGTATAATGTAGATTCACCATATATTATGAATTCACCTGAATTGATTTTATTTAGTAATGTATTGTATGCTTCATCATCTTTTACAAAATTTGAAGGTTTAAACAATATTTGATTTCTACAGACTGATTTTAAAACTTGTCTGTATTTATTATCATAATTAGTTGAAACTATTGGGATGGCTTTATTTGTGTTGTATATGCTTATTATGGATTTTTTATCCAATGGAACATCATTTAGCGATAATACAAAATAACAATGCTTGTTTATTAACTCCAAGATGGATTGTATTGCAAATTTATACCATTTTTCTTCTAAACTCGAGGCATCAATAATTAAAATATTCTGCTTGTCTAATATTGCATTGATTAAATCAAATTGAGATTTGCTTTCAGCAAAAATACTTTCTTGCGCATATAACCATAATTTATTTCTTAAAAGCATTAACCCTGAAACTGGGTTTGACATAAATTCGTTGTCTACAACATTTTTGAATAGTGTAAAAGGTAAAAATTTATTCTCTAAAGTTTTTAAATATTCTCTAAGTTCCAAAACTATACTTTGAATAACTGCTTTATCTTCAATCGGACAATCATTAATATCATTTTCCAGTATAGTATTAAAAGCCTCAATATTTAAAGGAAGTTTAAAACTTTCTGAAATTTTCAATTTGGGAACATTTACTATTGAATTATATCGTCCATCAAAGTCTAATAATATTACTTTTTTTTGTTTGGTATATAATTCAGAGATAATATTTTGAATAAGTGTTTTTGTTTTGTCTTCTCTGTCTGATTGAATATAAAGTTTTTCATTTACAAATGAATCCGATAATTTAACAAAACATTCGGAATGATTAGACAAATTGCCTAAATAAATACTTTCCCCTGGTCCCTTTATAAGTTCAATTATTTCATCTGAGTTTATATATACTACATTGGAAGTTTTAGATGGAATATAGCCGTTATAATAAGAAAGATTATCATCTTTATCAATGGAAAGAGATAACCTTGCATCTGCCAAGTTATTCTCAGAATCCTCTGTTGTAGAAATATTTGTAATTTGTGCAATTAATTTTTGATTTGCATCTTCTACTAAAAGGAAATCAGATGGCAGAAGATGATTTTCTGTAGGATTATATATTATTTTTGCTGTATCATTTTTTACTTCTAAAAGTTGCATCCGGACCTTCTTTTATGAAGTGATAATCTCAATCGTAACTCACGTTCAATTATTATACTACATTATAAATATTATACAAATCATACGCCCAAAGGATTTAATAGCTAAATGATTAAATACTTTTTATTTTTTATGTAAAAATAAAGGTCAGATTTTTGTTAATATCTGACCAAGAATAAACAATATATATAAACAAAGTAATTAATAATAACTAAGCAAATGTTTTGAAAGAATCTTCTATGTTTTTATCGATAATTTGTTTTACGGATTCCATTTCTTTTTCTACGGAACTTTGCTGAGTTTGAACTTGTTCTAATCTTAATTCCAAAAGTTTATCTTGTTTTTGAATCTTAGTCATAGCTGCTTCATATTCTGCTTCTGCGGCTGCATCATCTGCTGTATAATAAACTTCTGAAATAAGGCTTGAACCTTGCCAAGTTATATCATCCCAGCCTGATTCTTCATTTGGATTTGCCTGTTGTATCAGCCATTGACCTGTTGATAACATTTCTTGTAAATATATAGGATCCATACAATTTGCATCTTTTACAACATGTTCACCTTCGCCTACCAGTTCAGAATTGCTTTTGTCTTTGTAGACTACATTTAATTCTGATTCAGGATAAAGTTCATTATAATAATCGCATAAATCTGCTAAAGACTTGCTGCTTAATTCTGTTAATTCATCTCCTGTAACATCAGAAAAATACTTTTGTATAAATTCTTCTTTGGATGAGTATTTCTTTGAAGAATTATAATTATTGGATAAAGCTTCTTCCCCATCTGTGGCTTCTTGCTTTTCTTTTGATGATACTTCTATATATTCTCCCGGGATAACAACATTTCCGTTAACATCAACAAGACGCATTCCTAAACCAGAATATGGGTTTTGGCTTGTGAGAATATCATATGTTAATTGTTGCGTAACACCATCAGCAGTATTTGCTTGCATAATTTTATTATTCATTGCTTCATTATATCTGTCCGCAATTTCTTGTGTTTCATTTGTAAGCGCTAATCTCTGCTGAGAAATTTGCTGTCCCTCATAAACCAAATCACTGTTTCTTGCAGTAAGACATAGATAACGTCCTTGTGATGCTGCTAGTCCCATAGTTTATACTCCTTTATATATATTGTTGTATTAACTATGTCGACAAATTTTTCAATTATCTTGAGTTTATAATTTTACAATGTTACATAATGTAACAACTTGTTTAACCTATATCCCATCTGCCGCAAGTACCACCCCATCGAGCAATTATTTTATCTGTTTTATTATTTAAATCAGTAGATGTTACTTCACCTTCAATAATTGTAATAATTTCACAGTTATTAGAACAACCGTTGCATTGATTTGTATATGAATTAAATGACATTTCACCAACACTAAAGCCTTTAAATGTTGTTGGTTTTTCATTAAATTGGTGATTTTCCATCGCTAATAATGCAGCCCCAATTGCGCCCATTGTTTGGTGGTTATCAGGTACAACTACTTTTGTATTTAAAGCTTCTTCAAACGCTTTAACCATGCCTGTATTTGTTGCTACCCCACCCTGGAACGTAACAATAGGGAGAATTTCTTTACCTAATGCCAAATTACTTAAGTAGTTTCGAACTAAGGCTTGGCATAAACCATATAATAAATCTTCAACCGGGTAACCTAATTGTTGTTTGTGAATAAGGTCTGATTCTGCGAATACACCGCATCTTCCTGCTATTCTGGCCGGTGACTTAGATTGTAGGGCAAGAGAACCAAAATTTTGAATCGGTACATTTAGTCTTGATGCTTGTTGATCCAGGAATGAACCTGTACCAGCTGCACAAACCGTATTCATAGCAAAGTCTGTAACAATACCGTCACGTAGAATTATAATTTTACTATCTTGTCCTCCAATTTCCAAAATTGTTTGAACTCCGGGAACATATGTGCTGGCTGCAACTGCATGAGCTGTAATTTCATTTTTAATAACATCTGCTCCAACTAAGGCTCCTGCTAAGTTTCTCCCTGAACCTGTTGTTCCGACACCCAATATATTATATTCTTGTTTTGCTTGCAACATTAGATTTTTCAATGATGTTTGAACTGCTATAACAGGTTTTCCTGCAGTTCTGGTCATAAAGCCATCTACAAATTTACCGTTTTCATCTACTATCGCTGCTTTTGTTGTAACTGAACCGACATCAATTCCTAAATATGAATTTAAAGACATTAAATAAATCCCTCTCTACATTTATATTATCAATTCTACTAAAAACAAAATTAAATTTGTAAAAATATATAAATAAATATAGAAAAAATAACAAATTTAAAGTATTTTTAACTTTATTCAAGTGTTAATGGAAGGTTTTTTATGTTTAAATGAACAATATTTTTTCTTATTATACGAAATATAGAGATCATATTGATGAATACAACCAATGGAATAAAGATGCAAATAATATTCCACAAAATAATAAAGCATCAAACTGTTCTGTTTCTCAAACATCCTTAAAACAAAAAGCAAAAGCAATTGCAGAGCCTATAATTCTATTAGACAGTTATGAACATGAAAAAGCAGAAGACTCTGAAACCTTTTTCCAAACTTTAAATATTGAATTAATGTCTGTAACAGGCGCCATTTGTTCTATTCCATTAGCCATAACAAAATTAATTCCTTTTTTGAATAAACATTCAGACAAACATAAAATAATAAAAAAAGCCGCTTCATTTTTAGAAAAATACAAATCAACATCTGTTAATATTCTAGGAAAGAATATCTCTGCTGTAAAAATTGCAACAATCTTTTCATTATTAGGCGGGACTGCATTTTTTATAAACGGAATGAAAAATTCTATGAGTTCTCAGCTTGGATTAATTAGAAAAGCTAGTTTTGATGCTACTCAAAATATTGTCAATGACCCTAAATTATATGCGGTTTTAACTCCTGAACAAGAAGCAAAGGTTAATTCTATTGTTGACTATGACATTAAGCATAAGAATGCATTTGTTGACAAATTAAAAGATAAAGTTAATATAAATTCTTCTTTTCAGTCAGTTGGAGAATATAAAAGAACAAAAGAAAACTATATTCAGAGAAAAAAGAAATATTTTGAAGAACAGAAACAAAATATAGAAAGTGCTTCCAAACATTATAAACCTTCATATCAAGCACAAGAAGATCAAATTTTATTTGAAAATCTTCTAAAAAATGTTGAACACGATGTTCTGGAACCATTAAGAAAAGTTGAAACAATTTCCAATATATCATACTCTGCAATGTTTACAGGCGGCTTTTTGGAATATCTTATTTCTGATAAATTGGTGGATGTATTAGGAATAAAGAATAAGTTTCTGGGTGCAGGTATAAAAATCGGTGTTCCGCTTTTAACATATTTTATTCTAAATAAAAATATTTCTGATATAGAAAACAAAGCTATTCTGGCAACAAAATATAAACATCTCAAAAATTTTATGGATAATCCGGAACAATATCAACAGCAACAAGACAACAATAATGAAAATCTTTTAAGCTTCATAAAAACAACATTAAAAGATATGAAAGATTATGATAGTTTTGCCCAAAATGAACTTCCTAAAATAAAAGCAAGAATGGATGCTAAACGCCAAATAGAATTAACACCTGAGCAAATGAAAAAAGCAAAAGCGCTTCAAGAAAATACTTCTATGGTAATTAATAAACAAAGAGAACATCTATATGAACAATCAGTAGGGATAGAAACTCTATCCGAAACAATTTTGGGACCTATAGATATTGCCGCAACCGCTATTGGTGGAACAATAGGAAGTAAAATGGCTAAAAAATGCGGAAATAAAAAACTATCCGGTCTATTTACCGGACTAGGCGCAATTATAGCTTTTATTCCGGCTGCAATTATTGAAGCAAAACTCACAAAACAGCAAAAATTATCAGAAAAAATTGCAGCAATGCTTGCAATAAAAGAAATACAAAACCCTGCAGTTTTTGAAAATAAATTAAATGACATTTATTATTCAAATTTTCAATTTAACAAAAATCTTCCTGATATATTTGCCGATTTTTATTAAACTTTTTATTTTAAGTTTATAGAAACTAAGTTTGTATACAAAATTTTTTCCGGAAATTTATCAGGCATATTATTCCAGTATCTAAACACAAAAATTCCTTCGGATTCCAGTTCTTTTACCAAATTATCAGCTTTTTGTATATTATTTGCAAAATATGGATAGGAAAAAGGAACTTCATTTTCTTTTAATATTAAATTACCGTTTAGTCTTTTATTCCAATAATTAAATTTATTTATTCTTCCTTGTTTTTCTTTCTCTATATTAATATTTTCAAAAATTTCCATTGTTGAATCTGAGATATATTTTATATCTTCTAAATCCAATTTATTTTCAATTATACAAAAGTCCTTAAAATTAAGAATTTTGGGTTCATATTCAAAATTATCTTTAGTAATATCTATATCTAAACTTTTTTTTGTATATAAAAAAGAACCATTTCTGACAGTAGAGAAAAATTTTCTCAAAGAATTAAACGATGCAATGCCTTTAGGTTTTGAATAAAATGAGTGTGCATTATCTATTATCAAATTTTCATATTTCTTACTCAATTCATCTACAATATTTGAACATACTCCAAAATAATCAGGATACAAAATAAAAGCATTTTTAGGGAATTTACACTCAGGATAAAAATTTCTATCTATATGATAGTATATAATTTTACATTTTTCTTTATTAACGGCACTACGAATTACAGGACATATATAATAAGGAATATATATTTCTTTTATACCAAATGCTCTAATAATATACCTTAACGAATTTCTGGCTGTATTTAATTTTAGTAATTTATAATCCATAATAAAATTATAAAATATTTTTGATTAAAATGTCTTTATTTATTCAAGATTTACCATATTTTATATAATTCGCAAGGTTGTTCTTTTAATTCTTGAGGTGTAGTCCAACCAGGTTTACAATTCAAATATATATTAGAAGATGAAAGAGTACCTGCAAAATCAATATTTTTTCTTTCAAGTTCAAAGTCATCAGTCGGAACATGAGTATAATTCTTTGAAAAATAAATATTCATTTCCTCATTATCTGAAATTTCCGAAGCAAAATTAGCGATATAACCAAAAATATTATCTCTTAGGAATTTCAATTCTTCTTGTGTCTTATCTTTTATAAAAGCATTATTTAATTCTATATTTTCAATTATAATAGAAGGCTTTTCATCAACTATACCAACAAAAATTCTCGACATTCCAACAATATTGCCATTTTCGTCAGTAAGTTCAATGACATTAAAAGCCGTATTAGAAAGATATATCGGAGTAGCTTTTCCATTTGCGCCATCAATAACTGCGGTACAACATGATGTTCTATTTCCCATAAATAAATCTTTTTGAGGGTTTCTATCCCAAAGTTTTATTGTATATGAATGTTGATTTAGGTTGATATTTTCTTCTTGTTTAAAATTCAACCATTTTCTGTAATTTAGTCCGAGTTCTTCAAATTGCATTTTTGTTTGAGCATTAGTTTGTCCAATAGGGTTGGATATATCCTCAATATATTTGTTGAAATCCTCTAATATTGCAATTTTGGCAATATCTTGAGCTGTAATATCAACAGACGTGAATGGAGATATTTCTATGAATTCTTTGTATACATCTTTTTCATCCATTTCTTTTGAACGTTGTAATAAATCAATTAAAGCTTCTGCTTTATCTACAGTAAGTCCGTTGTGTGCCAGTTCTTCGGGAGTAGATAATAAATCTTTTAGAGTATTTATTGTCGTTTCCATTGATTTTTCATCTTCTAGAGCTTCTTTTATCCACATAAAATCAGCACTATTTTGTGTTCTTAATAATAAAAATACGTATTCTTCGTCAAAGTTTAATTTGTCAGAATGTTTCTGAGCATCTTCTTGTGATAGACCTATTGTATCAGTCAATTTGTCAAATAAAAGTTTTCGTAGTTCTGAGATGTTAACGGTTCCAGATTGAACGATTTCTTCTATATAAGTTGTATCTATATATCCAAGTTGATGATATAGAATTATTTTTGCCAAATCAATTTTTTCTTTAGAACTCAAAGATTTTCCATCTTCTTTATGGCATTTTGTAATCTTAGAAACCAGTTCATAATGTTTATCATCCATTTTGTTTAGCATTTCTAGTTGCTCTGAAAAATTATTTGTTCTTTTATCCATAAGCTGATTGAATGTATCTACATCTAAATATTTAAGAGCTCTTGTGATTTCAATTAAATTGTTTTTAAAGAAGTATAACATTCTGTTTCTATAAGTTTGGATTTTTTCGTTAGATAATTGAGGATATTGTCCATTAACTTTTTCTGTATCCTCAATTGGAATCCCACTTAAATATAAGTTTGGTCTTTTCATTGCTTGCTTTAAAGGAGATTTAATTAATATTTGGGCACTATTGAATATATCTTGTAATGAAATATTGGATTTTACCAGTTGTCCAAATTGATAAACATTATAATTATTAAATTGATAAAGTTCATCAATGAAGGGATACAAGAATGGATTTGCACATATTTTTTTTAACTCTTTGTTCATTTGAGAGTTTTCTATATCGTGGATTCTTGATATTTTTTCTTTATTATTAGGACGAATCTCGTACAGAGAAAGTTTTTCTGCTAATTTTGCTTCAGTTCCTTGTGCTAAATATTCGCCTAAAAGCTGTGTTTTCTTTTTATTCGATAATATTCTGTTTAGTACATTGAAACTACAACCTTTTTGCATATAGAAAGAAAGCATTTCTCTATATTTTTCTTTTTCTTCATTCTCATTGCTTGAAAGAATACTAGTATTGAATGGATTATATTGAGAAATTTTAATTGCATCTTTTACTTGATGCCCCTTCTTTAAATATTTAATTAAATTCTCAAAATCTTTATTTTTGAAGAAAGTACATTGATCGCTGATAGTTGCGAGCCCTTCAGAATCAATTCCATCCAAGTAGAACTTTAGTATATAAGAAATTAGGGTAAGATTACTGTAGTCTGAAGTTTTGTTTCTATTTTTTTCAATAGCATTAATAAAAGATTTATCATCATCTATTGAAAATAATATTTTCTCAAATGGAATTTTTCTTTTTAATAATTCTGAAGCTCTGTCAAATTGTGTTGAATCTTTATAATCTAACTGGGATAAAAGAATTGCGATGTCGGAAAACTCTGGTTTTATTCCTCTCTTTGCAAATTCTTTGTAATTAGCTAATGATTTTTTATTAATAAAACCTGAATCAATAAAATCTTCAATGTGTTCTGTATTCTTCATAATACTTAGAAATTCAATTAAAGTATATTTTTCTTCTTCAGAATTCCAGCATTTCCCTTTATCCTGCTGAAGTTTTGCAAGTTTTATTATTTTCTCTGTATTTAATGAAGGATGAATACTATCTAATAGAATTTCTTCCGAAATATTTCCTGCCTCATTGCTTTTTTGTAGTTTTATTGCAGTATCAAAAGTGATACCTTTTTTTAAATATTTTTTTATTAATTCTGTATTCTGTCCTTGTGCTTCCATATCTTGTAATGGTTGTAAAGCATTATATAAAACTCCTTGTCTTAATAAATCTACTTGTTCAGGCGTTGCAGAACAAGCAAACATTGAAACATAATCTGCCGGAACGCCATAACTAAAGTATTCAAGTTCTTGTAATACTTCTTCTTCATTAAAACCCCCATATAGACCGTTTAATGATTTACATTTTCCGGATTCTATAAGTTCAATAGCTTTTTTATATGTTGCCGGTGATTTAAGACAGAAATCTGTAAAATAAATATTAGCTCCTTTTTTTATTAATTCTAAAGCTTTAGCAGAATCTTCCTCTGACAGATTCATATTTAACAAGGTTTCTGCTTCACCTATATTTTCTAATATATCAGAGAGTTCAATAATTTTTTCTTTATATGCATCATCTTTCTTTATTTGTGCGATACTTATTGCTTTATTAAAATCCATACCTCTTTTTATATATAAAATAGCAGAATTAATTGTGTTTTCATCAAAAATAGATAATCTGCAAGCAGAACTTGAATCTATATTATTTTCTTTTATAAGACTACAAGCCTTATTTCTTTTTTGTTCATCATTTGGATAATATGTATATATAACTATTGCATCATCAATTGAAATTCCATTTTCTTTTGAAAAAGATACAGCTTCTTGAATCTGACTATTTTTTAATGAAATATTTTTCTGAACATAATCAGCAGGCAGTCCAAACTGAATTAATTCTTCGGCATTTTCAATTCCTCTATTATAATATGTATTTATCCAAAAATCGTAATCATTAAAATTTAATGAATATGATTTTGATATATCTATAATTTTTTGTACATCCTCTTGCGAAAAATTTGAGAGAAAATATGCAGTTGCAGCTGAATTATTTATTTCTTTTTCTCCATCTAGTAATTCTTTTAGTGCTTGATATTCTTCCTCTCCTAAATTTACAGAAGCGAGAGCTACATTAGCATTTACCCCTTTTTCATAAATGGAATTGAATTTTTCAAAATAATCATCTCTCCTTAAAACATTTTTTAGTAAAGAATTATCAATTCTGAAATTTCTTTTATCTTGTGAAAAATCAAATTTTGCTTGTTTTAAGAAATCAATTTTATCTTGCGAAACAAGATTTAAAGAATATAAATCTTTGCCAAAATTAAAAGGAACTCCATATTTTGCTAAATTCGCAGCTTCCTTATAAGTTTCATTTCCCCAAAAATCTTCATATATACTTCTGATTATATCTGTATTTATTCCTAAGTTAATATATTCTATCATTTCTTTGAATGTTTCATCACTTTGAGATAAAAATAGTTCAAATTTTTCTTCAGGTATTTGTTTTTCTTTCAATATTTTGATTTTTTCTTCATATGGTATTGGCTTAGTATAAATTCTATCCATTTCTATTTTTGCTTTTGCAATGCTTTCCAATGCATTAGCAGAACTGGCCTCGATATTATTTCCAAAGCTGACATTTGATTTTGGGTTCTTTTTTTTATTATGTAATTTTATATTTTCAAAAGAAGAAGCGCTAACTCTATTATATATTTCCATACAATTCCTTACAGTCCGATTTTATTATAATTCATTCGGCATTTTTTTATTAAACTTTAGAAATTATAATTAATTAAGAAAAAGTAGGACTTTTCTTGTCCTACATCATACCTTCTTACTTTACCTTATATATATAAAAAATTTTTTAACTAAAAAATTGCTAAATGTTTATCAGTTCAATTACTATAAGTCAGCCAGCTTACATAAATGTTTATAACTGCAATATTCACAAGTTTTTAAGTTTTCCAGTTCTGGTCTAAAATTTAAATTTGATATATTTTCATAAGCGTACTTTATTTTTGTTTCTATAATTTTGTTATCTTCTTCCGTAAGATTAATATAGAAATTTGAATCCGGTTCTTCAACAAAAATCAACCCCGCTTTGGTAACTTGAATATTCGGATTTTGTATTTCGTAAGCATATTTATAAAAACGTAATTGATTAAGATAATTCTCATAATCTTTTCCATCTGCAATTTGTGATTTCGGTTTAGCACTACCTGTTTTATAGTCATATAATTCAATTGTGCCATCATTATTTTTTTCAATTCTGTCTATAAACCCTTTTAGGAAATAACTTTCAAACGGAACATAATTAAACAAGTATTCTGTTGCATAAATTCTGCTATATGGTGTTTCAATCATTTGTTTATAATATTTGTCAATACAGTTTAATCCTCTTATTCTAAATTCTTCTCTTTTTTCCTCAGTCTCAAATTTTTCTTTAGAAAGATTTTTTTCATAATATTTAATAACATCATTTTTTATTGGATATTGTCCATTTTCTTTTGCGTATTGTACTATCCATTGCAACGTCTTGTGTATAACAAGTCCATAATTAGCACTTGATGTTTCTTTATCTAATACCTTTATATTAAGTACATAAGAATATAAAAAGTTTCTGGGACAATTTAGATAGGTGTTTAAAGTACTTGGACTTATTATAAAGTTTTCCAGTCTGGCTTTTAATTCATCTTTAAATGCTTTGGCATAGTCAAACGGTTCTTTCTTTAGCATTTGCGCAACTTCAAGCAAATACGCATCTTTTTCAAGTTCATGATTATGTGATTCAATCAGATTATCATCTTGAATTACTCCAGACAGATAAGTTGTTAATTCTTGAGGATTTGTATCTACGGCATTTGAATATGATAAATAAAGAGTATGTTTAGCTCTTGTTATCCCGACAAATAACAATCTTAATTGTTCTGAACGCTTTTGGGTATCTTCATCTATTTTTTTATTTTCTTTATCAATAGGAAGTGACATTGTATTGTTTACTCGTTTCCCCTCCCATTTTTTAGCTATTAAATTAGGCATAAAAACATATTCAAATTCTCTTCCTTTTGAACCATGCAAAGTTAAAAGCTGAATTGCATTTTGAGTATAATCTTCTTTATCTATCGTTATTGGAATATTACTTTCAAATGCAGTATCAAGATGTTCAAGAAAATCACCAAGCCAAGCACGTTTTTTTATATACAAAAATGATTGAGCTTCATCAATTATCTTTTTTATTGCATATATGTTTTCGCTTCTATTTATTTCTTTATTCAAAAAGTAATCTAAAATACCAGTCCTATTTATAACCTCTATTATTAAATCTTTTATATTTAAATTACTTTTTATGCTAATTAATGAATCAAAAGTTTGAATAAATGATTTTACTCTTAATGAATTTTTCCATTCATAGCCATTTTCTATTCCCAACTTAATATTAGATATTAAATCTTTATGATTTAATTTGTTTTGTTCTAACAGATAAGAATAATCTGCATTTTCAAAATTAAACGGCTCCGTAAGAAGAAGTCCGAATAATTTGTCTCCGTTAAATTCATAATTTAATAATGCTTTCAAATAGAAATATATTACAAGCGTGGATTTAATATCAAAAATATTTTTAGATTCTTTTATCTGAAATTGAATATTTTTAGCTTCTAGCAAACTTGCAAAAGTACTAAGTTCACTATTCTCGCGGGTTAAAATCGCGATTTTGGATAAATCTTTTTCTCCTTCTTTATTTATATGCATATTATTAGAGTTTATAATATTTTCAATTTCTTTTACTATAAAATTATTTTCTTGTTTTATATCTGCAAAGCCGTGAAATTGAATCTTTTTATTTAATGGTGTAATTTGTGGATTTTTTGCTGTTAGAACTTTTGAAATATTGTATTTTGAAAAATCTTCATTATATTCCAATCTTGTTTTATCTTGAGAAATAATTTTGTAGCTGAAATCTAAAATATTTTGAGTTGACCTATTATTTTCATTTAAACAAATAACTTTTGTTTGAGGAAACTTTATAAGAAATTTTTCTAAAGTATCAGTTTTAGCGCCTTGAAATTCATAAATTATTTGATCATCGTCACCAACTACGAAAATATTTTCAGAATTAGCACCTTCTGCAAGTTTAAAAACAATACTATTTTGTGAATAATTTGTATCCTGATACTCATCAACCAAAAAATATTGATATTTTGATGAAACCTTTTTCAAAAAATCATCATTAGAATCAAAAACTTCCAAAACCATATTAATCATATCGTTAAAATCAATAAAGTTTTTTTGCTTTAATTTTATATCATATTTTTCATATATATCCCAAGCTTCTTTTGCTTTTGCCATTTTCTTTTTGTGAGATTCAAAATTATTTAAAAATGTTTTTACAAGCTTACCCTTTTGCTCACGTTGTGTATATTCGGCAATCAATTCATCCATTTTCCCTTGCCAAGCAGGATGTGTTTTCAATGTGTTAAAATATTCTTCCTTTGTTACTTGATTTGATTTAATTTCATCAACCGCTTTTAAAAGTTCAGGGATAAAATAATATGCATCTCCCCACTTGGTTCTGTATACTTCAGGTTTTACTTCTTCAATTGTTTCTTTCATGATTGATTGCTTTGTTATTTCATCAATCAAACTTACGCCGTCAAGAAGTTCAAACTCATTAGGATATTGTTTTATAACATCATTACAAAATGCATGATATGTATTTATAGTTACTGCTGAAGCAATTGTCCCAATTTCTTTAACTAATCTTGCTTTCATTTCATTAGCAGCAGCTTCGGAATATGTCAGACATAATATTGAAGACGGTGTGATACCGATTTGCAACATATGTCTAATTCTTTGAATAATGGTAAAAGTCTTTCCTGTACCTGGCCCTGCCAGCACCATTACCGGACCGTTGATTGTATTTATACATTCAATTTGTTTGGTATTTGGATTTATAACCGGTTTTATATCATTCATAAAAATACCTGTTTATAATTAATATTATTAAATTATAGCATGTTTCATTATTTTCAAAAAATTAAAAATAATACTAAATATAAATCTTATTAGCCACCTGGGTTATATACAAGTTGTAAATTTTATAATATTCTTAGACTATATCGTAATAAAACACTTTTTTTACAGGAAATTATAATAATTTTCTGTTTTTATTTTTCTAAATATATTATATGTATCAAAATTGTTATAAAAACTATAAAATTAATATTCTTTCTTATATATTAATACTAGTTGGTAAATCCCTGTAAATAGAAAGAGATTAGTATGGACATATTTTCGATTTTGACATTAATAGGAGGATTGGCATTTTTCCTCTATGGTATATCTATTATGTCATCAGGACTTGAAAAAATAGCCGGAGGTAAACTGGAAAAATTATTAAAAAAGATGACCTCAAGCCCAATAAAAGGTTTATTGCTTGGTGCCGGAATAACGGCGGTTATTCAATCATCATCAGCAACTACTGTTATGTTAATTGGTCTTGTAAACTCAGGTTTGATGGATTTATCTCAGACAATAAGTGTTATTATCGGTACTAACATTGGAACAACAATTACCGCTTGGATATTAAGTTTAAGTGGTATCCAAGAAGGTGCTTCTTTTATACTAAAACTAATGAAACCTGAATCATTTACGCCATTACTTGCATTTATAGGTGTATGTATGATTATGGCTGCAAAAAGCAATAAAAATAAAAGTGTAGGTTCTGTAATGGTTGGATTTGCCATATTGATGTTCGGGATGGGATTAATGTCAAGTTCTATGGCTCCGTTATCACAGAATGAGGACTTTAGAAATGCGATGATTGCTTTTACAAATCCATTTTTAGGATTTATTGTCGGACTTGTTATAACAGTTATTATTCAAAGTTCATCTGCTTCGGTTGGTATTCTGCAAGCCTTGTCTATGGTTGGAGGTGTAACTTGGGGAGCTGCTATTCCAATAATTTTAGGTCAAAACTTGGGAACTTGTATTTCTGCGGTTCTTGCAAGTATTGGTGTTAGCACAAATGCTAAAAGAGTTGCTGCCGTTCATGTAATATTTAACTCAATTGGCGCTATTATATTATTACCTTTATTCTATCTCGCAAATGCTATTTTTAAGTTCGCTTTTGTTGATATGGATATAAATCCTGTAGGAATTGCCATTGTACATTCAACGTACAATATATTAACAGCTATAATGCTATTCAATTTTATTAAGACTATAGAAAATCTGGCAATTAAATTTGTACCTGATACAAAGAAAGAAGCAGAGAAGAAAATTTTCTTAGACGAAAGATTATTAAATACACCAACTCTTGCTATATCTGAATGTTTCGTAAAAACGGTAGAAATGGCTGAAATAGTAAGATACAACTATATAACTTCAACAAAGATGTTAAAAAGTTTCCATAAGAAGAAAGTTGATGAAATACAAGAAAACGAATCAACTATTGATACATTTGAAGATTATTTATATTCATATCTGATTAAATTATCAGGCAGAGAATTAACAGAAGCAGATAATAATAAAATTTCACAAGTTATGTTAGCAATTGGAGATTTTGAAAGAATAGGCGATCATGCTACAAATATTTTAAAATATGCTGAAAAACTGAATGATTCAGATAATAAATTTTCTGATGAAGCTGTTGAGGAGATAAAAACAATAGTAGGTGCAGTATCTGAAATTTATGATATGACATTGGATTGCTATAAAACAGATGATTTAGAACTCGCTCAAAAAATTGAACCTTTAGAGGCTGTTATCAAGAAGGGTGTTAAAAGAGCTAAAAATAATCATATTCAAAGATTACAAAACGGTCAATGCAGTGCTGAAAAAAGCTTTATGTTCTCTGATTTGTTAAATGACTTGAGAAGAATAGCCGCCCACTGCGGAAATATTGCCACCGGGGTAATTCAATTGCACGACATTACATTGAATAAACACGAATATAACCATAGAAATAAAGATGAGGATATGGAATTCAAAAACAGATACAAAGACTATAAATCAAGATATAAAGTTACGAAGAAAGATAAAGAAGCAATTGTCGCTAATTAGAATTCATAAAGGATTTTAAATTTGAAAAAAATATTATTAATAATATTACTTATTATTTTGATAATATCAGGAATAATAATGATATATGCAAACAAAGGAGAAAAAATGAGCCTTGCTGATAGAAAAGTTTTAATTGCCTATTTCTCTTGGAGTGGTAATACAAAATACATAGCAGAGAAAATTAACACAAAAGTAAGGGGCGATATTTTTAGAATAGAAACAAAAATACCATACCCTACCGATTATAATGAAACAGCATACGGAATAGCAAAAAAACAGCATGATGAAAATATTCATCCGGAAATAAAAGATAATTGTGACATAAGTAATTATGATGTAATTTTTGTAGGAACGCCGGCTTGGTGGTATACAATGGCCCCGCCTGTTATGACCTTTCTTGAAAATAATAACTTTGAAGGAAAAATAATTGTTCCTTTTGTGACACACGGAGGAGGTGGAGGTTATAATATAGCAGATGATATGAAAGAACTTGCCAAAACAGCAACTGTGTTAACACCATTAATTGTATATGGAAAAGGTAATTTGAATACTGATAAAGAAATTGATAATTGGTTGAAGGATATTAATTTAAAATAAAAAACGAAGGAATATATAATGAAGTCCATGATAACAGAGGATAATACAAAGTCTATAAATAATATTGAATACTCTCCAATTAGTGTAGTTATTCATACTTATAATAATGAAAAAATAATTCGAAGATGTCTGGAATCTGTCAGGCATTTTGATGAAATTGTTATATGTGATATGTATTCAAATGATAAGACTATCGAGATAGCAAAAGAATACAACTGTAAAATTGTTTATTACGAGAATATTGGTTGGGCAGATCCTGCTAGAAATTATGCAATTCAACAAGCTTCTAATGAGTGGGTTCTTGTTGTGGATTCAGATGAAGTAATTCCACAAAATTTGGTGAAATATTTATATGAATTTATATTGAAGTCTGATGACTATAATGCAATAAGAATGCCCAGATTAAATTATTGCTGGGGGGAACCGTTAGAATTATTATATCCTGATTCCATTATAAGATTTTTTAAAAAGGATTCTGTTGATTGGCCACCTTTCGTACATGCTACTCCTCAAATAGATGGAAAAGTATATAATGTTGATCCTAAAAGAAGAGATTTAGCTATTATTCATTACCAAGATTGGACGGTAAGTAAAATTATAAATTCACTAAATAAATATACAGATTTAGAAGTTGAAAAATTGGTAGAAAATAAAAGGAAAAGAAATATATTTATAGATATAATTAGTAGCTTTTTCAAAATCTTTGAAAAATTTTTCATAAAGAAAGGCTACAAAAACGGCTTGAAAGGCTTTATAGTATGTGTATTATTTTATGGATTATATAAATTTTGCACTGTATGTAAATATTGGGAGTATATGAACGGATATATTTCAATCAAAGGAAAAAATATAAATGATTAAATTTGCATTTATCGTAAATCAGCATACAGAGTATAGCTTTCCATCTGGAGGAATAAAACTTAATTTCCTTTTAATGAAAGAGTTGACTAGCTTGGGGTATCAAGTGGATGTTTATGCCTCTGAATTTTATAATATAAATAATGTTTTATCTAATTATTATAAAATGGAAGAATTTGATAATAAAACCCAAAATTATGATTATGTTTTTGCAGAAAAAGGGTTAAAAAATGCAGATATAACGTATATCCACGATCATAGTAATGTACATAGGTTATCTTCCTTTTTGTCAAAAAAGGCGTTGTTTCTATATAAAATTTTCAAGAGAAAACAATATAGAAAAAGAATTGAATATGATGAAACTGTTAGAAATAATTTGAAAAATATAAAGAAAATTATAGTTTCTTCTAATATCTTAAAGCAGGATATGCACAGAAATTATGATGTTCCGCTTGATAGACTATTTATACTTCCGCCTGCAATAGAATTATATAAAAAGGATTATGTTTATAAACAAAAAGAAAAATTTATTTTTGGACTATCTGCTACAGGTTTTGTTCGTAAGGGTGGGTACGTAACATTAAAAGTAATTAAAATGTTAAAGAAAAGAAATAAAAACTTTGTTGTTAAAATAATATATCCTCAACATAAAAAGAATTTATTTGTAAATTTCTTGGTCCATTTATATGGAATTAAGAATAATGTCGATTTTATTGACTTACAATCAGATATTAATAAATTTTATTCTCAAATTGATTGTTTACTTATGCCATCACTTATAGAACCATTCGGAATGGTTGCGATAGAAGCTATGGGAAATTATAAACCTGTAATTATGACTCATACATCAGGTGCTTGTGATTTAATAAAAAATGCGGAAAATGGTTATATTGTAAAAAATGATAAAAATTTAACGCATAATCTTCTTAATAAAATGATTGAAATAATGAATCTGTCTGAAGATGACTATAAAAGAATGTGTGAAAATGCTTATTTTTCTGTGCAAAACTTAACTTGTAAAGATTTTACAACTGAATTTTTAAATATTTTGGAATATAACAATAATCAATAATTTTTATCTTTAGGTTTAGTTATTCTTTTTTTCTATATTTTTTAAGTGAGCAATTTTTACCACTACTCCGGTTAACGCAAATAGAGCAATTACGTTAGGTATTACCATTAAATTATTAAACATATCTGTTAATTCCCAAACAAAGTCACTTGAAATTAGACTTCCCATCATAATAAACGATAACGCGATTATCATATAAATAAATTCTGCGATTTTCGGATGTTTTTTGCCAAATAGATATGTAACATTTACTTTCCCGAATAAATTCCAGCTTAATATTGTAGAAAAAGCAAAGAAAAACAGACAAATTGCTACAAATATTGCTCCGATTGAATTTCCAAAAATTGTTCCAAATGCAGTTTGTACCAAATTGGTTTTATTTAATATATTCATTACTGCTTCTGTATAGCCATTAAATAAAGGTCCATCCTTTGTATATAAGGTGGAAATAACAATGAGTGCATTTAAAGTTAAGATTACAAAAGTATCAACAAATACGCCAATCATAGCGACTGTGCCTTGTGTATGAGGGTCTTTTACACTTGCAAGTGCGTGTGCGTGAGGAGTTGAACCCATACCTGCTTCATTCGAAAAAAGTCCTCTTTTTGCTCCCTGGCTTATTGCCTGTTTAATTGCATAGCCCAAACTCCCGCCTAAGATTGCTTGAGGCATAAATGCATATTTAAAAATCATAAAAAAAGTTTCCGGTATATATTTAAGTCTTGCACTTAAAATGATAAGTCCGCCAATAATGAAAAATAATGCCATAAATGGTACTATTTTTTCTACTACTAATGCAAGTCTTTTGACTCCGCCAATAAAAATAATTCCGCAAACAATGACCAAGAAAATACCTATAACAAAAGGTTTTACTCCAAAAGCGGTTTCCATACAGCAAGCTATTGAGTTTGATTGAACCATGCATCCCATAAATCCGAGTGCTAAAATAATTGCAATGGCAAAGAAACCGGCTAAAAATTTCCCAAATTTCCCTTTGAAAGCTGTTGTTATATAATATACAGGTCCGCCTTTTATTCGTCCATCATCATCAATTATTCTCGTTTTAAGTGCTAAAGTAGCTTCCGCATATATTGTTGCCATTCCAAAGAAAGCTATAACCCACATCCAAAAAATAGCCCCAGGCCCTCCAATTAAAATAGCTCCTGAAGCTCCAACAATATTACCTGTTCCTACCTGTGCAGCTATTGCTGTTGATAATGCTTGAAACGAAGTCATACTGTGCGGATGGCTTTTATCAAAAATATTAATTTCTCCAAATAGATTTTTTATACCTTCTTTAAAACATCTTATTTGTACAAATTTTGTTTTAAAACTATACCAAACACCAATACCTACAAGCATAAATACAAGGATATAATTAGATAAATATTCATTGAACTTTGCTACAAACGGATATAGTATAGCTTCCATTTACTTTTAACCTTTTAACTCTTTCAACATAGCAATGTTTATTATACTGAAAAAATGTTAAAATAAAAAATGAACCATATATTTTTTATTTCGTTTGTATAAATAGAAATTATGTTATTACAAAATACAAAGTAAAGGAGATAATTATGACAGACGAAAACAAAAACATAGAAGAAATAAATGAAGAAAAAAAGAGTTCTTATTTATCAGAAGAATTTAAAAAGTTCATAATAGTTGCGACTGGAAGTTTTGTTGGTGTATTTTTTGCATTGTGCTTGTTTGCTGCATTACATAAACCGCCAATTCCGCCAATGCCAATGCGTTTTGTTCCAATTCATCAACAACAAATGCATCATTTTGGCAGAAGACCAATGCCACATCATTTAAAAGGGGAACCAAGACATCATGAAATGCACAAAATCCATAAGCATTTTGAACCTGAAGATGTAAAAAAAATAGAACATAGAAAAATGGATAGAGTTCACCCTCCTAAACCAATTGATTAAATATAAAAAATAGGCTGAGAAAAAAACTCAGCCTGTTTTTATTTATTGAAATTCTTTTATTTAAAGTCATCAATTGGAACTTTTTTATTTAGTAAAATTTTATTATATTCGCCAAAAATTTCTTGATGTGAGGCAAGTATTGTTTTTGATGGCATTTTAAGAGGTTGTTTTTGTCCTATATATTCTGCTTCTATAATTCTTGTTTGGGGATTATATGATAAAATCTTAAATTGAGCGTTTCTTGGCAATAAAACTTCTTGCTCTGTTTTCATAAATGACCTTGCATATGAAGGTAATTTTTCATCATCTATAATTACAGAATTTCTAGGTATTATAATATGGAAAAGAACACCTTTCTCTCCCATAAATTGTTTTGCAATTGATTTACTTTTAGAGGTAGATACAAATCCTTTGTCTACATATATATCTGAATCTAACTTCCCATTTATTAATTGTTCTAACTCTGGATTTAATTTTACGCCTCTATATACTTCTAAAGGAACAGTATTTCTGAGTTTTTGGGGAAGTGTTTCAAATAATTTATCCAAATTTCTTATATAATTCTCTATAAAAATGTCATCTGTAATACCGTATCGTAAGAAATCATTTATTTTTTCAAAAAGTCCATTTTTAGTATATTCTTTATAAGAATTAAATGGGCTACTTAAACACCAATTATCGGTGTCACAATTAGTGTTATATTTATTCTTTTTTTCTAACTCATAAATATTATTAATCATTATAATTATATAAAATTAAAAATGATATAAAATTGCCAGAGGTTTCCAATAAAAAAGACTCGGTCTTATATTCCGAGTCTTTCTTTTATTTTTTATATTAATTCTTTTTATATCCGCATTTTGGACAAACACCACTACTATTTAGTGCAATTCCGCATAAAGGACAACGGTCAATTGTTTTATTAACTTTGTAATCCTCTGTTGCTGCATTAACTCCGCTGGTAAATGTTATTTTAGAAATGTTTAGTTTATCTTTTAATAATTCGTATACGATTTTTATCATTCCTTCAACGGTCATAGTTTCTTTTGTTACAACTAACCTGCAATCAGGATAGGCTGTTGCTAATTCAGTTTTAAATGCTTCGCCTTTCATTGTGTTTTGTGGTGCACCATTCTTTATCCCTTGTTTTTCATATACTTCAAGTATTGCTGGTAATAATGGGTCATCTTCTCTTAAGATAGTTGCGTGGTCAAAGTTTTTTAATACTTCCCAAGCAGTTTTTTGAATTTCATTACACGGAAATACCATATTTACCCCCATATTTACAGAGTCTTCAACTTCAATGGTTAAAGTACCTGTATGCCCATGTAAATATTGAGCTTCTCCTTTAAAACCGTAAAATCTGTGTGCATACTGCAAGTCAAAAGTTGTTACTGATTTCATAATTTTTCTCCTTTTCCTTATTTTTATATGAATAAATTAGAATTTGAATTATTACTTTCGGCTATATATTTGGCTACACCTGCTATTTCAACATTGTCAATTAATTCTTCTTCTTTTATACCCATAACATCCATACTCATTTTGCATGCAATGAATTTAATTCCTTGATTTTGGGCTTGTTTTATCAGCTCATTTAAAGTCGAGATATTTTTATATTTCATAACTTTTTTCATTATGAATGTTCCAAGACCGCCCATATTCATTTTAGACAGAGTTAATTTATCCGCTCCTTTTGGCATCATAATTCCAAACATTTTATCTATTATGGATTTTTTTGCATTTACATTACTCTTTCTTAGAATGTTTAATCCCCAAAAAGTGAAGAATAAAGTTACATCTTTCCCGCTTGCTTTTGCCCCATTCGCAATAATGAAAGCAGCAAGTGCTTTATCTAAATCATTTGAAAAAACAACAATTGTTTGTGCATTTTTTTCATTCTTTTGATTTATCTCTGAT
This sequence comes from Candidatus Gastranaerophilales bacterium, assembly GCA_944323935.1. GTDB lineage: Bacteria > Cyanobacteriota > Vampirovibrionia > Gastranaerophilales > Gastranaerophilaceae > Avigastranaerophilus. The sequence continues at coordinate 80,001 of CALUUJ010000002.1, forward strand.
TTTCCCTTTTGTATTGTTGCTATTATTTTTTTATCTTTATTTTCTATATTAAGCAGTGTATTATTTGTAGAATCACACCAAGCCTCTACATCAGAATAAAATCCTTTATCTGTAGATGTTATTTCAAGAATTTCTCCGTTATTTATTTTAGAAATATTATCAGAAAGTTTCATAATAGGACCAGGGCAAGATAAACCGCAAGCATCTATTTTTAAAATATTTTCTGCTGGTTTTACACTCGCAAATAATAGTTCTTTTCTTACTACTTTAGCTTCTTTATCCTTTTGAATTTCTTTATAAAGCTTCATTCCTGCCATTAAAGAATATACATTGTTAAACCCGTTTTGTATTAGTATTCTTGATGCTAAATAACTTGTGTAGCCCGAATCACATACTAAAATAACTTTTTTATCTTTTGGTATTTCTTCCAGTCTGTTTCTCAATGAAGCCAGCGGGATATTTACTGCACTATCTATTGTTTTAGTTCTGTAACTGTCTGGTATTCTTACATCTATAATATAAGAATTTTCAATATCTTCATAATATGCCGGTTTTACCAGTCCCTTTAAAACATTATCAGCACACATTCCGAGTATATTAACAGGATCCTTCGCCGAAGAATATGGCGGTGCATAGCATAATTCGCTATCTAATAATTCTTGTATGCCGCCGTTATTTCTCATTATAGAAGCAACAACATCAATTCTTTTTTCAACGCCATCTTGTCCGACTGCTTGTACTCCAAGAATTTTGCCGTCATTATTAAATAGCAATTTATATAATGTTGATGTTGAATTAGGGTAATAACCGGCATGTGAATTGCCAAAGGTTAAAATTTTCCAATATGGAATTTGCATTCTTTTTAATAATTTTTCGTTATAACCAGAGCAAGCAACTGTATAATCAAATACTTTTAAAACAGAGGTGCCTTGAGATTTCTTATAAGTTGATTTTATTCCGTAAATATTATCTGCAATAATTCTTCCCTGTCTGTTTGCCGGTCCTGCCAAAGGAATTATGACATCATCATCATTAATAAAGCTTTTTATTTCAACACTGTCACCGCCTGCATAGATGTCAGAATCAGAAGTCTGCATGTATTCATTAACTTTTATACCTCTGTTGACTTCAAGATTTGCATTCTTTGCAAGTGTAATTTCAGGTCTTACTCCAATAGACAATATAACAATATCATATGGGACTTTTTTCCCTGATTCTAATTCAATCTCATTTGCAGAAAAACTTTTTACCCCATCTGATAAAATTAATTCAATTCCGTTTGATCGCATTTCATTTTGAGCAAAACAAGCAATTTCATAATCAACCGGTGTAAGTATTTGTTCTGATAATTCAACTAATTTAGTTTCTATGCCAAGGTGTGCCAAATTTTCTGCCATTTCTACACCAATAAATCCGCCACCTACCACTATAGCTTTTTGTACATTATTTTTATGAATAAAATCCTTTATTTTATCCGCATCAGCTAATGATCTTAATGTGAAAATATTTTGATTATTTATTCCTTCTATATCTGGTTTTATTGGGCTTCCACCTTGAGCTAAAACTAATTTGTCATAATAATATTTTTCATTGTTTTTAGTTAAAACAGATTTATCTTTCCTGTTTATTTCTGTCACCTCTGTGTTTAATTTAACATTTATTTTAAACATATTTCTAAATTTTTCAGGGTTAGAAACAAGTATTTTTTCTCTGTCATTGATAACTTCGGAGCAATAATAAGGTAAACCGCAATTTGCTATTGAAACTTCATTTGTTCTTTCTAATATTGTTATTTCACAATTTTCATCTAATCTTCTTAATCTAGTCGCACAGCTTGCACCACAAGCTCCACCACCTATTATTATTACTCTCATTTTTACCTTCGCAATTTTAGTATATTCGCATATTAGCATATTCATATTATCAAAAATTTTTAACTTGGTCAATACAATATATTAGTTTGACAATATTCGAATATCGTAATATTCTGATAATATGAAAACCGATGAAAATATTGATATAGAAGAATATACAGAAATTTTTAAAGCATTGGCACATCCAACAAGGCTTACAATTGCCTACAATTTGATGAAAAAAACAGAGTGTAATGTGAATAGGATGAGCGAATGCTTAGGTATTCCGCAACCAACAGTTTCTCAGCACTTATCAATATTGAAAAGTGCAAAAGTTCTTGTGAGCCATCGCAACGGGAATCAAATTTGTTATAAAGTAGAAAATCCAAAGGTTATAAAAATTTTAAAACAGCTTTCAAAAGATTAAATTTTTAGATTCTGCAGATTGTTCATTTATTATAAATAATTTAAAAAAAATCTTTATAGATTGCTCCATAAAGGTTATATTTGTTGGAAGTATTACATTATTTTATAAATAATGTTTAATATAATTTTTCTCTTTGTTGTATAAATATTACAATTTTTATTATCCAGTTGTCTATTAGCCATGTGGCTATAGTTAAAAAAAGAGTTTCTTTTTAATAAATAGAAACTCTTTTTAGATATATATTTTAAAATGAAACTTTTACATTTTCTCTTTGCTTATCATCAATTTCAAATAAATTTTCTGCTTTAAAACCAAATATAGCTGCAACAATATTTGTTGGAAATAATTGTATAAAAGTATTAAATTCTCTGACAGTTCCGTTATAATATTTTCTTGAATTTGCAATATCTTCTTCAATCATAGAAAGTTCTTGCATTAAGTTTGAAAAATTTTGATTTGCTTTTAAATCAGGATAATTTTCTGCAACGGCAATAAGTTTTGCTAAACCGAATCCGAGTTCGGAATTAATATTCATTTTTTCATCGTTTGACATATTTGAATAATTTTTATTTCTAAGCTCTGTTATCTTTTTTAAAACATCTTGTTCATGATTAACGTAACCTTTTACTGTTTCTACCAAATTAGGAATTAAATCCCAACGTTTTTTTAAATATACATCCATTGTTGAAAATGCTTCTTTGATATAGTTACGCAGAGTTATTCCTTTGTTATATGTACCTATTAAATAGAAAATCAGGAGAATAACAATTGCTACAAAAATAATTACAGACATTTCTACCTCCAATAAAATTATAATTTTAATAATTATAGCATTTTTATAGATAATTAAAATAATGACTTTTGAATATCTATATTTTTTAAATTAAAACACTTGCAAGCAAAAGATGTTAACTTCCTCCCTCTAGGAGTTCGTTGAAGGAATCCTTTTTGAACTAAATATGGTTCATAAACATCTTCAATTGTTTTTGTATCTTCGCCTAAGGCTGTAGCAAGAGTTTCTATACCAACGGGACCACCATCATATTTTTCTGCAATTATATTTAATAAGGCTCTATCTGTATTATCAAGCCCGAATTTATCAATTTGAAGGATGTCAAGTGCTTCATTTGAAGTCTTTTCATCTATTATTCCGTTTGATTTAACAATAGCAAAATCTCTAACCCTCTTTACAAGTCTATTTGCAATTCTTGGTGTGCCTCTTGAACGTTTTGCAATAGCGATAGCACCATTTTCCTCAATATCAATATTTAGAATTTCCGCTGTCCTTTTGATTACTTTTGTAAGTTCTTCATCTGTATAAAATTCCAGTCTGTGTATTATTCCAAAACGGTCGCGTAATGGGCTTGATAAAGAACCGGCTTTGGTAGTTGCACCGATTAGTGTGAATTTAGGTATGGGGATTCTTACCGATTTAAGAGTTTGAGATTTCCCTGTTGTCATATCAAGATAAAAGTCTTCCATAGCCGGATATAGGATTTCTTCAGAGATTTTATTCAATCTGTGTATTTCATCTATGAAAAGAATATCGCCAGCCTTTAGTGACATTAAAATACCAATAATATCTCTAGGTCTTTCTAAAGCAGGTGCAGATGTTATTTTTATATTTGTATTCATTTCATTTGCAATTACAGACGCTAGGGTTGTTTTTCCTAATCCCGGAGGACCATAAAATAATATATGATCAAGTGGTAATTCTCTTTTTTTTGCAGCTTCTATTGAAATTTTTAGAGTGGATTTTAAAGAACTCTGCCCTATGTAGTCATTAAAAACTTTTGGTCTGATATTTGTTTCAAAAGACATATCATAAGAAATTTCTTCAGAAACAGTATTGTCATTTCTTTTCTTTTTATGGTTTAAATTTTCGTCATCTGATATAATTGCCAAAGCCGTTTTCCTTTTTCAATAATCTATATAATAACATTATAAAAAGAAAAGGTAAAAAGTTACTTTTTAATAATCTTTAATTTATAATATTATCAAAAGAGCATGAGAGGTATTAAAATTGAATATTAGAGAATTGATTACAAAATCTTCCGCAGAACAAAGAAAAGCATTGTTAAATAAAGAAGTCAGTGCTGTTGAATTAACCGAAGCAACATATAAACAAGTAGAAGAAATAGATAATAAAATAGGAGCATATAATTCTCTAACAAAAGATTTTGCAATCCAAACAGCAGAACAAGTTGATGAAAAAATCAGGAATGGCGAAGAAATAGCTCCATTAGCAGGTATACCGCTCGCTCTAAAAGATAATATTAATTTAAAATCATATCCAACAACTGCATCAAGTAAAATTTTGTCAAATTTTATATCTCCTTATGATGCAACAGTTACAAAAAAGTTGAAAGCTAATTTAATTCCGATAATTGGAAAAGCAAATATGGATGAATTTGCTATGGGGTCAAGTAATGAAAACTCTGCAACTAAGATTGTAAGAAATCCTTGGAATTTGAATAAAGTACCCGGCGGAAGTTCAGGCGGTAGTGCAGCAGCAGTGGCTGCCGGAGAAGCAACTGTAGCATTGGGGTCTGATACAGGTGGCAGTATAAGACTTCCCGGAAGTTATTGTGGATTAGTTGGGTTAAAACCTACATACGGAAGAGTTTCAAGATATGGTTTAATTGCTTTTGCATCGTCTTTAGATCAGATAGGACCAATAACAAGAACAGTAGAAGATGCAGCTTTATTATTGAATGTAATTTCAGGTCATGACGAAAAGGATTCTACTTCTTTAAATCAACCCGTTCCTGACTTTACTAAGGACTTAAGAAAAGATTTGAATGGTATAAAAATTGGTTACATAAAGGAATTATGTTCAGATGGATTAGCTTCTGATGTTGCCGTTGCCGTTCAAAAATCGATTGAAATATATAAATCAATGGGGGCAGAGATAATTGAGATTTCGCTTCCTTTAATAAAATATTCTATTGCAGTATATTATATAATTGCTACTGCTGAAGCAAGCTCCAATTTAGCCCGTTTTGACGGTGTTAAGTATGGATACAGAGCAAAAGATGTTGATACATTATATGATATGTATGTAAAGACAAGAGCGCAAGGATTTGGAGACGAAGTAAAAAGAAGAATAATGCTCGGCACATATGCATTGAGCTCCGGTTACTATGATGCATACTATAAAAAAGCGCAGCAGTTAAGAAGACTTGTTAAGAATGATTTTGATAATGCATTTAAAAAAGTAGATGTACTTTTATCACCAACATGTCCTCATACAGCATTTGATATTGGTTCAAAAGTTGAAGATCCGTTAAGTATGTACTTGACAGATATTGCAACTATTACAGCCAACTTGGCAGGAATTCCGGCTATGAATGTGCCTGTTGGACTTGATAAATCCGGAATGCCAATTGGTTTGCAGCTTCAGTCAAATTGTTTAGAAGAAACAAAATTGTTAAATGTTGCCTTTAAACTGGAAGAAGCTGTACAATTTAATTATAGTATTCCTTCAATGACGTTGGTATAATGAAAAAGAAAAAAATTTTTTTAGTAGCAATATTGGTGATGTTAATGGCTATCAGTAGTAGTTTATTAGCATTTGCTGAGAGTGAAGAAATTTCGGAAGAAGATATGCAAAATGCGATATCTGCCTATAAACATGGAGTTGATTTGGTTAGAACTAAAGCTTATGACAGTGCAATTGCTTCTTTTAAAAAAGCATTAGAATATTATCCGCAAATGACCGATGCTTATTATAATATTGCATCAATATATGTTACGCAAAAAAAGTACGATGAAGCTTATAATACTTATGTAAAAATTATTGCATTAAATCCTTATGATTATGATTCAATTCTGCAAGCTGCAAAAATTTCTTATAACCGCAAAAACTATTCTTTAGCAATGAAATATTTGAAGTATATTCCTGATGATTATGAATATTATGGTACGGTTCAACAATTATATGATGATTCAATGGAACAATTTAATAATCAAAGAAATACAATAGAGCGTTCAAAGGTAACTACAGCAAATAATAACAAAAGAGTTTTAATAGATAAATTTGATTCACCAGCAGGAATAGCTGTTGATTCTGAGGGGAATATGTTTGTGGCCTGTTATTCGGATAATGCTATAGTAAAAGTTGATAAAAATAAAAATAAAACCGATTTTGTAAAGGATTATTTACTTGATGGTCCTGTAGGGCTTGCAATAGATACATACGATAATATATATGTTGCAAATTTTGAAGCAAACAACATTTTAAAAATTACAAAAGGTGGTAACGTCAGTGTATTTATGGAAAATGTTTCAAAACCATATTTTTTATATATAAAAGATGATATTCTTTATATTTCAGAGCAGGGAAATGATGTAGTTCTAAAGTATAATCTTTCTTTAAGAAGGTAGTTTAATGTTTCTGTTGGCAAAACTTCCGCCAACTTCGTAAAGGTTTGTATTTCTTCTTATATATTCGTTAAACAAGTTGATTTTATGTCGATTTCTATATTTATCAAGCAACTTTCCGCTTCGTGTTGATAAATTCGAGTCTATATCATAACTCGGAGCGACAGACTCAAATGCGATAAGCATATCATTTGACCTACTACGTAAATTTTCTATAAATTTTACAACTTTATCAAATGTATCAGGATCTTTAGCTTCATAGTAGTGGGAAAAATAATATGGTGATGCGAGTGCAAGAATTGGTTTTTGAGGTTCTCTGCTCAAGCATTCAATCATATCATCATATAAATTTTCAGCTTCTGAAACAACTTTGCCTGATTCATCATCATAATGAGTTGAATATCTGCTGAATACTTCTTTTATACTTTTATTTACTTCTTCATCTTTTATAATTTCAGACCCCAAAGCAGAATAACCTCGTTGATTAGAACCTAAGAAAACTTGGTCAAGTTCATTTAGTATTTCTTCTGCTTCAGATAAAATTTCATCAGGAACCATTGAAATACCTTTAATAGCGGTATCACCCTTTGTCTCTGCATATTCTCTTGCTCTCCAGTAAAGGTTTGACACGCAAAAACCTTTTTTGTATTTTATTCTGTTCTGTTGTGCAAATTCGAGTACGCTATATGCAAATTCAGGATATAACTGATTAACCTGTTTTATAAAATTAATAGTCATATTTTTTCTTTTTTGTACGGTTGTTTCTACAAAGTCCATTACGTTCTTTGAAAATGGATTGATTCCATAAATAAGCATATCACTGTTTTCATAACCCAAGTTCGAATTAGGCGCTTCATGTGCAAAAGACATTTTAATTCCTGGTACAAATCTTACGTGTTTGAATTTATCAGGGTTTGAACCTATTATTCTTAATGCATGCTGTAACCCTTCAATGGAATCTCTGTCAGTAAGAGCGAAAATAAAATCCTTACCATTCTTTTCATAATATCTATTTGCATATTGAGCAACATTATCTAAAATATCAAAAATATTCTCATTTCCGCTTGAAAAGCTTGTTTGGTAGTCTAAATCAATGCAGTATATGCCGTTGTTTTGATTTTCGTCTGTTGCTAAGAAATTTTCTTGTGTTAAATAAGGTAGAATTTCTCTAAGCTCATCAGGCGGCATAATACATTTAAAATTTTGTACAGGAATATTGCAATCCATGACATTTTTTATTCCCGAAGAAATTTCTGCTGCAAATTCGCTGGGAATATCATTTAAAGAAAATTTTGATTCCGGGAATTCAGATTTTCTGCTAAAAAGTTTTGAGAAAAATCCTGTAAAAGAAATTTGTTTAGTATCTTTTTTTACAGAGTTTGTAAACATATCAAAAGTATCATCATTTTTTATTACTGATGTTTTATTTAAATTATTTATTGTGTAATTATTTTTAGGAAATGTTTGAGAAACTCTGATGTCCATTTTTGCTCCGATTGAGATGTAGATTTATGTTGGAGAATAAATTGTATAAAATTAAAACTTGTTATAAAATTCTAATTTTCATTTTTTGTTAATTTATTTTTTACCCTTTAACAAGAAGAAACCTCCAACTGCAGCTAATATAACACCTAATTTTAAAAGAAAATTATTTTTTTTCTTATAAAGTTTTTCATTTTGTTGTTGTGTAATATTTCGTCTGAATTCATCTTTTTCCCGTAATACTTTATCAATAGAATATTTAGGCAAATATTGGGGGGCTTCAATATATCTGCCTTTTTGAGTATTGGAGCCTATTTTGCTCGCTGCTATTTGGTTATCTGTATTTGCATTTTGGGTAATTAATAAATTAGACATATGTTCTCCAATAAATTTTTAATGTATAAAAATATTAGGAATTGATAAAATATTAAATTTTATTATAAAAATTTTTACAATATTTAACAAAGAAAGATGTAAACTTTTGTTAATTCCCATATATAATTAAAGCAAGAAAAACCTTTTAGGTGAATTAATATAATGTGATTTTCTGCATGAAAAGGAGCTAAATGTGAATATACAAAAAAATAATTTAAATGCACAACAACCTGCATTTACAGGACATAAAAAATCATTAGATAAAATGGGATATGAAAAGCAAGTTTTCTTTTATTTATTTGATCCGAATAAATACAAGTGCGAAGTTGAATTATTTAATATTGTAAAAGATGTAAACGGCAATATTTCTATTGACGAAAATCAAAAACCTGTAGCGTCCTTGCCGATGATTGATGGAGGTATTAGTGCATATATTTCTGATATTCCAGAATTAAATTCAAAAGAAGGCTTTGCATATAGATTTAAATTAACAGATAAAAGTTCCGGAAAAAATTCATACGCATATGACAATGGAAGTGTAATAGGTATTTTTGATACAGCAAATACAGATAATAAGTATAATGTTGTTTTAAATAATCGTGCAATAATAAACAAAAATGGTCCTATGCAATTGATAATGCCAGATGGTTATTATCCAGGTATAGAAAATAAAGACGGAAAACCAAGCTTAAATGAAAGTTTAAGAGCAAAAGCATTATCAAGTGTAAGGAACCATGCAAATAAGCTAGGCGGTAATTTATACGGAATTATAGCAAGATTGCCTCAATTAAAAAAAGAAGGAATAAAGAGAATAGTTGGTACTCCTTTTACGAAAGATATGATATCTTCCCACTTATATTGGACAGAAAATGCTTACCAGGTTTCCCCAAATTTGGGTACAGAAAAAGATTTTTGTACTTTACAAAAAGAACTATTTAAGAACGGAATTAATTGGATTGCAGATGCAGCCTTGGTAAATGAAGGATTTGGCGGAATTCATTTATCTGAACTATTAAGAAAAGGTCCGAACTCTGTTTGCAAAAACATGTTTAGATCAGATGAAAAGATTTCACTCGGAATATTACCTGACAAATGTGATTATACGAGGATGAAAATAATAAATGCGCCGTTTACGATTACACCGGAAGGTAAATACGAGAAAGGAAATAGAAAATATAACCCATCAATGCCAACATACATACAATTTTATGATGACAGATTGGCAAGTGAAGAGCAAAAAACTTCTGATTCTCCAAGCAGAATGACAACATATGATAATAAAAATACTGATAATATATATGATATTACAAGACATGATGATGCAGTATATCCTTTCCCTATTGAAGTAAATCCGAGTGAATTAGAAAGAAATATTAAAAATGTTATAAAGGAAGAAGGTTCATTAGATTTATCAAACATAGAGACAATTAAAAAGGTTTCTGATTTTACGTATTTTAATGTTGTAAATAAAAGTGCTGCAGCAGGATTAGAAGTATGGGACGGAAATGTAGATATCGCAAAATTAAATTTCTATAGATGTGACAAAGATGATTCAAGATTTTTAAAAGTACCTGTTGAAGAAAGGGAAGAAGCAATTGCTGATTTTGATAGAGGTGCATTAGCAGTTAGAGATTATGCTGTTAATTCAGGAAAGTACTGGACTAAATTAACAGCTGATACTCAATTTAAATATGTATCAAATATATTGTCAGGGAAAGCAAATACTGCAGAAGAATACATGGCTGCAATAGTGAAACTGATTGATGAAGGCGCTCTTCCATCTTCTGCATTAGAAAATATTGATTTAGAAGTAATGGAAAATGTCCTTAACGATAATTATCATTTAAGAAGATTAGATGATGCAGATATGAGAGACGATATTAATCCAGAAGGAATCGGAAATGATTATACTGTTTCTGATTATATATTAAGACAATCAATGGATGTTCCGTTAGAAACTCTTCCTTTTGCAACAAATCTTTTGGGAATAATAACATCACCATATATTACCAAAAGACCTAATATAGAAGAAGAATTAGGTGTTTCCAGATATGATTTAACAAGAGCAGGTAACCCAAATCTTCCTGAAAAATATAGTGAAGTTTATTCTAAAATGGATGCAATATATGAGAAAGCAATTGTTCCTATAATTTCTGCTATATTAAAAGATATTCCGGGTATTTCTGAAAATGGAATGGTGACAGATTATGGTAAGTATGTAATTTCCGAAATTACTCCTGAATTGACTAAGTATATTATAACAAAGGCTTTAGCTCCAAAGGCGGAAATAAAGGTAAGCAATAATGGGGATATTGATTTCTCTGATGTTAATTCCGAAAGAATAACAATGCAATCACTAGGTATTCCGTTTAATTCTATGACATCCGAACAAGAGGCTGCTACGGTTGTAAATATACTCCAAAAAGGAATTAACAATATGGAGTTGTCTGATTTTTCAGTGATAAAAGACAAAATTAACAATAGATTTAAGAATCGTTCTTTAAATGATTTTAAAGTAGCTGAAATGATTATAGATAGAACAGAATCAGGTCTTGGTTGGAGAATAGATGCTGCTAAAGATATTTCTTCGATTGATTCTGTTAGATCTGATGCTGATAATATGACTTCTGCTTGGAAAAATGTTATTGATTTTTGGAAGTTATATAATCAGTCAGTGCTTGAAATTAATCCTCACGCATATACAACAGCTGAAATTACAGACTTGTATGATTTATTTAAGGATGAAGATAAATCAGTATTTACAAGTGATGGAGATGCAGAAAGGAAGTTTATACAAGAAACAGGTATTACTTCAGTTGCAAATTATAATTACTTCTTCTCGTTGATACCTGATTTATTTTCAAATTACTCTTTTGAGAAAGGTGATAGAAGCTGGATGTCCAGAGAAGGAAAGAATCATGAATTAAGAAATAAAATGGACGCAGGATGGTCTGGTACAAACCCCGGATTTCTATTCCAAAGTCCAGAGGATGGTGTCGTAAATTCATATACATTCTTCGGAAATCATGATAAGCCTCGTGCATTGCATTGTTTAGCATTAGATATGGGATTATTCAATTCTAACTTTGCGCCTGATAAAAAATCTTTGTACATAAAAGATAGCAATGGTGAAGAAAAAACACATAGATCTATTGCTGCAGATGTATTACAGAAAAATGAACAAGATATTGATTTTGATAAAGTTAATCCAATGGCAGTTGCAATGGGTGCACGTTTAAACGAAGCTTTAGATGATATTTCTTGTGATTCTGTTTTGAAAACTGAAATTAAAAATGCAGTAAGTGATTTAGCGCAAGGTTCATATTTGGGTAAAACATTTGATGCAACAGCATTTGGTACTAGACCTTTTGAAGTTGCAATAAAATCAGTACTTGATCAAGTCGAATATAAGACAGGTTCAGCAATACAAAATAGAGAAGAAATAGAAGCTAAAATATTACAATCAATTTTAGTTCCTGCTTTTGACAGATTCTATTCAATGTATAAACTTTTAATCACATTGCCTGGTAGTCCTACTGATTTCGCAGGTGACAGAGTTGGTGCTTCAGGTCATGAAACAAAAGCTAAAAACTATCGTCAACAAAACAGAAATGTTATTCATTGGGAATGGCTTGATGATAGTTCTGAAAATAAATACAGATTTGTAAAAGAGTTTTATGATAAAGTAAATGAGTTTGCAAATTTAAGATCAAAGAAAGAATTAAGTGCATTGAATGATGGATCAACGGTTACATTACCTGTAGCATTGTCAGAGAAGCAAAAGGATGGTAAATCTGAATTAAAAACAAGCGAAAAACTTCAAGCAATTCTTAGGTACAATGATAAAGGTTCTGTTGTTTTAGCACTTCATGATTTGTCTGGAGCAGATACTCCTTTGTCGCAAAAAATGCGCAGAAGTGAAACTAAAACCGATATAACAGAAGGTTCTATATATAATAGAATTGTTCTTGATGCTGAAAAAAACAACGCAAAACAAGGTCTTAAACATGGTCTTGAAGTTGGCACTAAGTTTAAAAATGAACGTAGCGGTGACAATTCTACATACAAAATTGCTAAAATGAGTAAAGATGGAAAAGATTACTATTATTTAAAAAGAGAAGATTCACAAGGTCGAGAAATTCCAATTACTATTAAACCGGAAGATTATAATACTTTAATTCTTTATAAAATTTAGTAATAATAATCAGTTAATAAAATCCTTTTTCTTTGTAGTAATATAAAGAAAAAGGATTTTTACTATGAGATTACATAATACTTATTCAAATACAATTGAAGAATTTAAACCAATCGAAGGAAATAAAGTCAGTATGTATGTTTGCGGTCCTACGGTATATGACTATCCGCACTTGGGACATGCAAGATGTTATATTACATGGGATATGTTGTATAGATATCTCAAGTTTTTAGGTTATGAAGTAACATATTGCAGAAATATTACTGACGTAGATGACAAAATATTAAAGAAAGCAAAAGATGAAAATACGACAGCAGAAGTAATATCAAGAAGATATTATGAAATATTTTCGGAATCAATGAAAAAATTAAATGTTTTAAAACCCGATATTGAGCCTTTTGCAACAAAAACAATCGGTGAAATGATATCTATAATAAAAGATTTAATTAAAAATGATTATGCATATGAATCAGATGGTGATGTTTATTTTAGAGTAAAAAAGTTTAAAGATTACGGTAAATTAAGTAAACAACCGATAGAGGATTTAGTTGCAGGTGCAAGAGTGGAAGCTTCATCTATAAAAGAGGATGTATTGGATTTTGCCCTATGGAAAAAAGATGAAGAATTCGGTTATCCAAGTCCTTGGGGTAAAGGACGTCCGGGTTGGCATATTGAGTGTAGTGCTATGTCAAGAAAACATTTAGGAAAAACTATAGATATTCACGCTGGCGGTGCTGATTTGATTTTTCCTCATCATGAAAATGAAATAGCACAAAGTGAATGTGCGAATGGATGTAAATTCGTAAATTACTGGCTTCACAATGGTTTTGTAACAATAAACAAAGAAAAAATGTCAAAATCATTAAAAAACTTTGTCTCAATTGATGCATTACTTAATAATTATGATGCAAATACAATCAGGTTATTTATATTGACAAATCATTACAGAATGCCTGTGGAGTTTTCGGATGTTGCATTGGATGGTGCAAAGTCAGGATGGAAAAGAATTCAAACAGCAGTTAATGAAGTTGTAAGATTTGTTAACTCCAAAGAACTTCCTGATGTTTCCGATTCTGATGAAGTTAATAGTTTTAAAGAGGCAATGGATAATGACTTAAATACATCAAAAGCACTTGCAGTTATATTTGATTCTGCAACAAAAGCAAATAAAGCAGTGGCAGAAAAAGATATTAATAGTGCAAAAAAATATGCTGCAATTTTATTAAAACTTACAGATGTTATGGGCTTCAATATTGAAAAAGAAAAAATGTCTGAGCAAGAATTAAATAATAGACTACAACAAGTAGTCAATGAAATGGAATTTTTATCTGAAGATGATAAAAAGCTTACAGGCTATGATTTAATGAATAAAATAATTGAATATAGAAATATTGCCCGTAAAGAAAAGAATTGGGCTATAGCAGATAAAGTAAGAAATTTATTAGATTCAATTTCAATTGTAATAAAGGATACAAAAGATTCAACAATTTGGGAAGAAAAATAAGCACGGAACTTTCTGCTCAATAAATTGTCTAACAAATTGAGTAGGGAGTACGTGGAGGTATGTAAATAAAAAACACGGCGTTCTTGCCGTGTTTTTTATAACAATTTTTTAATGTGCATTACTGTGTCTTTCAAACATAGAAGGTAAAGCAATCAACAGAAAATACATTAGTGCACCGAACAATAATAAGTAGAGACCATCCATAACACATTTCCTTTTTATTAAATAACTATACATTTATACAGTACCCAAAAAGACTTTTTCTTAAACATAATTAATAAAAAATCATTCAATATTTGTAGATAAAAATGAGACTATTATATAATGTGAGGTAATATGGATAAATCAAAATTAAAAAAATTATTTTCAGGGTTATGCTGCAGTGTTTGTAAACATGATTTTGATGAAGAAGCAATTTTCATAAAAAGAGAAGAGAAAAACTTATTAGTATTACAGATTATTTGTCCTGAATGCGGGAAAAGTTTTGGACTTGCATTATTGGGAACAGGTGCTTTGTCAATAAAAGAAGAAAAAGAAGATGATGCACTTGAAATTCAAGACTGCCCATTACCAATAAGCTATGATGATGTTTTAGATGCGCATCATTTTATTGACAAATTAGAAAAGGACTGGACAAAATATATTCCTGATGAGTTAAAAAATATTTAAGTTATATATCCCAATTTTCACTTAATTTAGCAAACTTAAAATCCTTATAGAAATAGTTTAAAATTTGATATGCGTTATAGCCTTGAGCTGCAAGGTTATTTGCACCGTGTTGACTCATGCCTACTCCGTGCCCGTTTTTCTTTGTTCCGTAATCAAAAGAAGGAACCGATTGTAAAAAAGAACTTCCGGAATTCCATACTTTTGTCTGTCCTCCGGAACTTGCGTGATAATATGTTGGCAATACCCTTTTATCTTGAACAAGAACAATACCTTTTGTATCTTCAACAGCTTGTGTTGTTCTTGCTTTTTCAACACTTGCTCCACCATAGGCTTGATCCGCAGTAGTATCAACGAGGTCAAAGCCTTTAGAAGCATGTTTTCCCGCTGTTTTAGTAGCAACAGCATAGCTTCTTGCTGCTATGGCTTGTGCTTTAAGTGCTTCTATATTCCATTTAGATGGCATTTCAGCCGGAACAACCCCTTTTAGATAATCCTCAAGTGGTACATCATTAATTAAAGTTAATCCATTTCCCCAATTAGTAATAAGAAAATTTCCCCTATACCAAGCCTTTTTCGAACATAAAAAACCGGGAGTTTTATTTTTTATTAATATTTGATTTGTACCTAGTCCAACTTCTTGTCTATTTGAAATTATAGAAATTTCTTTTCCTTTGGATTTAAATTGGTAAACTTTCATTGGTTTAATTTCATATAATAACTTATTTTGAAATGCGTCATAAATCTCCCCATAAACAGATGAAGCGATTTTTACTTCTTTTACTTCAGTTTCAAGACCTATTTTTATAGCATCAGCTTTTTGTATATTGATAAGTAATATTACTATAATTGTCAGAATAATCTTTCTAAGAATCATAATCCCTAAACCATTGATAATTCCAGTCAAGAACATAATATCACATAAAAATTATGACTTCCAAAAAATCATACATACGGAGTAGAAAGTGTCAAATAAAATCGTATATATCAACCATAAATACGGGTACTTTTGACTTTCAATATTATATCATTAAGTAGAGGTAAAAAGGGTATTGTATGATAAATGGTGGTATAAATTATACTGAAAGAGGAATAATTCAAAACATTCGTGCTATGAGAATGCAAACAGCGCTTATGGCAATTACCAATGAAAATGTTATGGGTTTTGATAAAATAGGGTATCAAAGAAAAATACCGGTTGTATCTTCTTTCGCTGAATTTATAGGTGAAGATGCAATATCAACAGCTACAGATGATACAGTAGGGAGACTTGGATTGACCGAGAATCCTTTAGATGTTGCATTAGCAGAAAAGGGGTATTTTCAAGTTCTTACGGATGAAGGTATAAAGTTGACAAGAGATGGCAGATTTAAAATGAATAAGAATGGTGAAATATTCTCACTTGATGGTAATAAAGTTTTGACAAATATGGGTACACCTTTGGTTTTGCCATTTGTTCCGGAAAAACTTGAAGATATTTCTATTGATTTAAATGGTGTAGTAAGAGTTTTAGATAATAAAACAAGAAAATTTGAAACGGCAGGAACATTGTCTGTTGTGAGCCAAGATGGTGTTGCTGTTTTATCACCGAATGTAAGACAAGGTTACAATGAGTATTCAAATGTAAGCTTGCAAACAGAATTTATGCAAGCAATGATGTATCCTCGAACGTTTGAGGCAAACAGACAGTTATATCAAATTCAAAATTCAAATTTACAAAGAGTAATTTCATCTCTTGGCAGTTAGAAAGGTAATAAATGACAACAATACATGGCATAATTAACAGAGGTATATTTAACGCAGAGTTCCAATTTGAAAAAATGGGTTATATATCTACTAATGTTTCTAACTATAATACGAACGGATATAAATCTGTTCGTTTTGAACAGATGTTGGATGAGAACGGTTATCTTACCGGAATTGAAAGAACTGATTTTTCTCAGGGGGCAATTCAAAGAACTTCAAGAGATTTTGATGTCGCAATTGATGGTATGGGATTTATACCTGTAACGTCTCCTAATGGGGATGTTACATATACAAGAGAAGGTTCATTCAGGGTTAATCAAGATGGTTACCTTATTACTAACGACGGTTATTTGGTTGGTGATGGAATTCAAATACCCGTTAATTATGAAAATATTGCGATAAAACCAAATGGTGAAGTTGAAGTATATTCAAATGACGGAACACAGAGAGAAACTCTCGGAATAATACCGATTGTTAATTTCCAAAACCCGGAAGGTCTAAAAAAGTCAGACAATAACAAATATTACCTTACGGCAGAATCTGGTGAACCAATTTTAGTAAAAAATCATAATAAATTGAAACAAGGTAGTCTTGAGGTTACTAATATAGATATCTTAAATGAAGTTAATTCTATTTTAAGACTGAATGCGTCTATGCTTGCAAGTTTTAAAGTAATGCAAACAGTAAATGATATGTATTCAAAAACATTACAATTAAATCAATAGAAGGTGAGTAAATGATAATAGAAAACAATCCAATGAGAAGTACTCTTCACGCATTAGATTTAATAGCAGAAAGACAAAAGGCTCTTTCTTGTAATCTTGCGAATATGGATACTCCAAACTATAAAAGAAAGGATATATCATTCTCACAATATTTAGGAGGAACGGCAAATCCGTTAGAAACTGCTTTAGCCGCAAAAATGGGGCCTTCTCCTGTTACAATAGAAACTTCTGATGAAAAAGTAAATCCGGCAACCGAACTATCAGAAATGCAAAAAAATTCTTTATTATATACGGTTGCAGCAAGAAGAATGACTTCAATAATTACAGAAATGAAAACAGTTATAAATATGGGTAACGGCTAATGGGAATATTAAGTGCAATGAATGTTGGCTGTGACGGATTAAAAGTTCACGGCATGAGATTAGACATATCTTCCAAGAACATAGCGAACTTGGATACGCCGAATTATGTCAGAAAAATACCTTTGGTAGTTTCAACCGACAGAAGTTCATTTTTAAGTGTAATGAACCAGATGAAAGAATCAACATTTGGAGCGGGAACTCTTCCTTATGCATCTGGAAGTGTTGCAATGGCTGGTGTTGTCGAAGATCCAACATTAGGAGATAAAATATATAAGCCAGGTCACCCAGATGCTGATGAAAACGGATATATAAGATCCTCAAATGTTGATCCTTTAGTTGAAATAACCGATGCAATAATGGCACAAAGAGCTTATGAGGCAAGTTTAGCAATTATAACAATGTCAAAATCAATGGCGGATAAGGCGGCAACAATAGGAAGTTAATGATATAAAAGGGTAGTGTGTAATGTTTACGGGTATGATACAAAATTTATTGAATTCTTCAGGACAAGCTGCTGCAGTTCAAAGAGCACAGCAGATTAGTAATTATGTCCAATCACAAAACAGGACAGCAGAATTATCAGAAGGTATTGAATTCAAAACTTTTGAAGATGTAATGAAATCTTCTTTAAATGTTCATACCAGATTTAATGTAAATAAGCCTGCAAATAATGTAAAGTTTGGTTCGTTAACTTCAAAGAATGTTAATGCACAAAAAATTTCTCAGTATGAATCCGGAGTTGTTAACGAATCCCAAAATATCTTTGAAGTACCATATGTTGAAGTTAGCAGACCTACTGAAAAATCTCAAATAAAAGACATGATATCTAAAATCTCAAAAAAACACGGTGTAGATGAAAAACTTGTAAATGCAGTTATAAAGCAAGAATCAGGTTATAATCCAAAAGCAAAATCATCTGCAGGTGCTCAAGGTTTAATGCAATTGATGCCCGCTACAGCAAAGTCTTTAGGAGTCAGTGACCCATATAATCCTGTCCAAAATGTAGATGGCGGAGTAAGATATTTGAAAAGTATGATGGAAAGATATAATGGTAATGTTGTGCTCGCACTTGCAGCATATAATGCAGGACCAGGCAATGTTGATAAGTACGACGGAGTTCCTCCTTTTCGTGAAACTCAGAACTATGTAAAAAATGTACTTGCAAATTATCTATAATAGAAAGGCATAAAAATGTTAGAAAACAGATTAGTACCAAATATAAATATTTTTTCCAATGTTTCATCTTCGATGCCTATTGATGAATTTTCTCAAAAAGGTTTTGGAATTAGTAATCTTAATCAAAAAGAAGGTGTAAGTTTTAAAAGTGTACTTTCCGGCATGGTAAGTAATTTAAATTCTGAAATAGAAAAACCTGATCAATTGTTAAACCAGCAAATGATGGGTAATTCTGATGTCGATATACACGATGTTATGACTGCTGTTGCAAAGGCAGAACTTGGTGTAAGTCTTGCAACACAAATGACTTCAAAAGTCGTAACAGCATATAATACAGTTATGAATATTTCAATTTAAAAATCTTGTAAACTATAATAAATAAGTGTAAAGTAGTTACCCAATATTTGAAATAATAGTATAATATCAAGTAGTTGATTATATAAAGATTAGGGATTTATGAATATAAAAGAATTATTACAGAATAAGACTATTTTGTACTCCGTTATAGGTGGAGCCGCGTTGCTATTTCTTCTTATTATTATATTTGCTGTAATTTCAGCAAGCAACAAGTCTTCACAAATACCGGGAAAACCACTGGAAAAAATACAAAAAGAGTCATTTAATATAATTACAACGGATAATCCCGGTAAAGCTTTAGAAATACAAACTTTATTAGCACGTAGTAATATAGAAACAAAGAGTACTACTTCCGGTTCCAAAACAACAGTGTTTCTGGAAGGAGGTAAATATACTAATGTCCAGCGTGATAGAGCTTTAATTGAAATTGTAAAAAGTGGTTTAGTTGATCAAAATGTTGGATTAGAGATATTTGATAAAAATGATTTTACTTCAACTAGAGAAGATAAAAGAATAAAATTGGCGAGAGCTGTAAATGGAGAACTCTCAAGATTAATAAGAAAAATGCCTAGAGTCGAAAATGCATCTGTTCTTGTAAGTATTCCGGAAAATACAATGTTTAAGGCAGATAAAAAACCGCTTAGTGCTACGGTAGTATTGACAGTTGAACAAAATGAAAAATATCCTGTAAGGATTGATGAATCTGTCATTAGAGCAATAAAGAGTCTGCTTTTAGGAAGTGTAAGCGGATTGACAGCTGAAAATATTTCTATTACAGATACTAACGGAAACGTATATAACAGTTTGGTTAAATCCATAGATGACCAAATCGCAAAAATTCAAGAGAATGATTCTTATATGCAAAATAAGGTATCAGCACAGTTGGATATGCTGTTAGGTCATGGTAATTATGTTGTGACTGTTAGTACTTCTTTAAATCAAGTTCCCAAAGAAATAACTAGCATACAATATAATCCGGACGGAAAAACTTCATTAACGGAACAAACTTTTAGAGAAGGATTAGGTGATACTTCTCAAGATACCAATAAAGGTTCAGATGCAGTTAGTGTATATTTGCCAAATGGGCTTCAAAATTCATCTTCAACATCTTCTCAAAATAAAAATTATTCCAGAGAAGCAACAGAGAAAACATATGGTGTTGATAAGAAACATGTAAGTGAATATTATAAATCAGGGATAATAGAAAACATATCTATAGCAGTAACAATGAATGCAGATGCCATGCCTCCAAATATGACAGTTGAAGAATTAAAGGCTCAAATTGCCAGAGCTGCATCTCCAAAGGTAAGTCCGGATAATGTTTCGATTGCTTTTGCGGAAACTATTGATCCGTATTTAGCCTCAGACAGACCTGTAAACTTACCGGTCCCTGATGCTTCTGGTAATCCTTGGTGGCTTGCTATAGCATTATTACTTGCAGGGTTGGTTGTTGGATTTGTATTTGTTCATAAAAAATTGAAAGATTCATCTATTGAACAAGAAGAAGAATTAAAAAAATTAAAACAAAAAACGACAGAGCAAGAAAAGCAAATAGTTGATGTAAATTTAAAAGCTGCTGAGTTGATTGAGAAACAAACGATTTTAACTCAAGAATTATTAGAACATCAAAAACAATTACAAATAGAGAAGAAAAAAGAAGCAGAAACTTCTTTAGATGAAGTTTTAGAAGAAGTATCTGCTGATTTAGCTCAATCAGATAGTGAAAAAACATTAAAAGAATTAAAGAGTTGGATTGAAAAATCATAGTGGAGTAGGGAATGCCGATTAACGGTTTTGATTATAAAGCTTTTGCAACAGATTTAGCGAAACAGGCGTTGGAGGTACTACAACAGCCTGGTTCAAATGCTGCTCCGGATATATTAGCAGATGCCGATAAAAAAAATATTGTAGAAACAGTTCGAAAATTTTGCTATATGGCAGGTGAAGCATTAAGTAATGATGCTCAGTTGAAATTTAATGCCGAACAAGCAAGCTTAGTTACTCAATTTATAGGTGAATGGACTTTCCATAAATCAATAGATTTAATCAAAGGAAAGATTCCAGCTCAGAACCGTGAGGCTATTTTACAGATTATAGCAGCCAATATTTTTAATACCGCAAAACTTGCAATAATAAAAAATATGCCACAAGATGCACTTATTAATCTTGTAGAAGATAAGGTTAAACAGGTTTATAATGAAGAACTTCAGAAATTGGTAAAAAAAGGAGTGTTGTCTCCAAAACAATATGAAATTGCAGTTAATACTTCTAATCTGAATGATATGGTTCAAAAAACGGAGGATGAAGCAAAATTAAGCAAAGCAAATATTCAAGCAGAGGAGAATGTGTCATCTGCTAATGATAAAAAGGTTTTAAAACTTGCTGCATTAGCTATTATTTTGAAGAAACTCCCGGAGCAAAAAGCTAATGAAATATTGAATAGCTTGGATAAACAAGATGTGCAACATGTTATCAATTACATGAAAATGAGTAACTTAGAAGATAAAATTGATCATAAAGTTATAATTAAATCCATAGAAGAAATAAAAAAGATATTACCGGTTCAAGATGTAGTAAATGTTGCAAAGTTGACTAAAAATTACCACAAGCTTATAAAAGCTACATCTCCTGAAATATTGAGTAAAATCGCAATCAGCGAGAGAAAATCAGTAAGGGATTTTATATTAGATATAACTTTTCCTGCTGCTGATGTTTTTACTCCACTTGTATTTAAAGCTTTAGTTACTACCATAGAAGAAAAAATCAATGATAATTAAAAAAAAATATACAAATATAAAGAAAATAAGTGACGAAACTTCAATTATTGATGAATCAATAATTAGTAGTGCTGCTTCTCAAATTGTGCAAGATAATGTTGTAGAAAACGAAAAAATAAATCAAAGACTAAAACTTGATAAAGATGCAGAACAATCAAAAGAAAAGAAAAGTAAGAATATTGAGGACTTGGACCTTTCTCTGGAAAATATAAAGTTCGAACAAAGAGAAGAAAGACGTGAAGGAACAAGAAGAAGAGGCTACAGAAGAACTGAAGACAGAAATATAGTATCTCGAGCTCAAAAGGATGCTTTGGCAATAAAAGAAGAAGCAAAAAAAGAAGGATACGAAGAAGGTTTAGCCTCAGCTAAGAATGATATAGAAGATTTAAAGAGTAAATTTACAGAGTTCTTTAATTATAAGACAGAGGTTTATGAAAAGGTTTCGGATTGTATATATGAAGTTTCTATGGAAATTGCGCGAAAAATAATTAATAAACAAGTAGAAACCGATAAAGAGTATATTATTTCTATGATAAAAGGGGTAGTAGAAGAAATACATAAAACAGAAAATAAAATTACATTAAAAGTAATGCCTAAGGATGTAGAAATAGTTAGAGATAAAGTTTCAGAAATATTTTCGGGAGAATATTTTGAAGCAAAGATATCAGTAATTCCAGACAATGAAATAAAAGAAGGCGGTGTGATAGTTGAAACATCAAATGGAATAATTGATGCAACACTTGAAACCCAGATTTCAATAATAGAAAAAGCATTTAAAAAACAGGAAGAGAGTTAATTTATAATGGCACAATCACAAGGTGCAAAACCATCAATGATAAGTGAAATTGGATTAGCAATATTTGTAATATTGCTGATTGTTTTACTTATTGTTGAGCTTCCTCCAATTGTGGTTAACTTTGCTATAAGTTTTAATATTACTCTTGGCATATTATTGTTGATGATATCATTATATATTCAAAGACCGTTAGAACTTGCTTCATTCCCATCTATTATATTAATTGGAACAATGTTTAGACTGGTTCTTTCAATTGCATCAACGAGATTAATTCTTGCAAAAGGTGAAGCTGGTGAGGTTATTGATGCATTTGGTAATTTCGTAACCGGCGGAAATTTGGTTGTTGGTTTTGTAATATTTATCATTATTACAATAGTCCAATTTATGGTAATTACAAAAGGTTCTGAACGTATAGCCGAAGTTGCAGCAAGATTCGCATTAGATGCGATGCCCGGTAAACAAATGACAATTGATGCTGACTTTAACGCAGGATTAATATCACCGGAAGAAGCCGTAAAAAGAAGAGAAGACTTACAGCGTGAATCTAACTTATACGGTTCTATGGATGGTGCTATGAAATTTGTAAAAGGTGATACTATGGCAGGTATCATCATCGTTGTAATAAACATTGTAGGCGGTTTATGTGTTGGTATATTAATGAATGGTATGCAAGCAGGTGAAGCGGTTCAAAAATATACAGTACTAACTGTCGGCGATGGTTTGGCTGCTCAGTTACCATCTTTATTAATGGCAATTTCAGCCGGTATCGTAATGACTCGTTCTACTGCTTCAGGCGGCTCTTTAGGTGGAGACCTTTCAGGTCAAATAATGAGCAAACCGTCAAGTTTAATTTTTACTGTTGTATTCCTTGTTTTTATTGCATTGACAAGTTTTTATACAGGTCTACCTTGGTATACATTTACTATATATGCTTTAGTAATTATGGCTGCTTACTTAATTGTTTCTGTTAATAAAGATGTTCAATCGCAGTTAGGACAATTAGATGCCGTTAAAAAGAGTATGAGTGATTTGACAAATCCTAACAGAATGTACGAAAGATTGGGTGTTGATGTATTAAACTTGCAAGTTGGTACTGGTTTATTAGAAATTGCAGATCCTGAGCAAGATGGTATGCTTCTTCCTAAAATTGCAGCATTAAGACAACGAGTTACCGATGAACTCGGATATATTATTCCAAATATCAGAATTATGGACTCTTCTGCAATTGGTGCAAATGAATATATGATTTCTGTCCGCGGAAATACTGTGGCTGTTGGTACTGTTTATCCGAAAAAAAGTATGGTTATTGCGGACCAGTGGGATGCTTTAGGTAAAGAAGTTCCTAAAGATGCTATTATTGGAGTAGATCCTACATATCAAACTCAGGCATATTGGATGGATACAAATTTCTTAAAAGAGCAGAAAGATGTTACTGCTGTTGATTCTGTTGATGTAATAATTACGCACTTACAAGACTGTGTAAGAAAATATGTTGATGAAATTATGACCAAGACAGATGTTCTTAAACTTATGGAATTGGTTAAGAGCCAAGACCCAACATTGGTTAATGACCTTGTTCCGACAATTATTTCTACAAGTGATTTACGTAAAATATTTGTTAATCTTATTCGAGAAAAAGTTTCCATTAAAGATATTATTTATATTTTTGAAAGATTATGTGACTATGCAAGATTTTCAAAAGAACCTGATATATTGTCAGAACGTTTAAGAGCTGCATTAGGCAGACAAATTTGTCTTGCAAATTGTACAAAAGACAAAATATTATATGCTTTAACTCTTTCTCCTGAGTGGGAAAAAACTTTGGATGACAGTTGTCAAAGAACAGAATTGGGTACAATGTTCTTGTTGAATCCTTTACAGGTTCAAGAACTTATTGAATCTGCAGCATCAACATTAATCAGAGCACATCAAAGCATTAATGTTCAACCTGTAATATTATGTTCTCCAAGAATAAGACTTCCGTTATATCAATTATTAGAAAGACATATTCCGACTATCGTTGTTATTTCATATTCTGAATTGATAACTGATATAAGAGTAGAAGCAGTTGATACTATAGGTGAATCGGTAAATTATAATTTCGAGTAAGTAAATGTTAAATCAAAGTAGAGAAAAATCCATAGAATTTGTGAAAAAACAGGCGTTTGATATAATTAATTCAACTAAATTATATTCATATAAAGGTTCTGTTTCGAAGCTTTTGGGCTTGACTGTAGAAGTAAAATTACCGGGACTAAAAATTGGTGATTTATGTTTTATAGAAACAGCAGAAGGTGAAAAAAAACCGGCAGAAGTAGTTGCTTTTAAAGGCGAAAATGCTCAGTTATTACTTTTGTACGATGGTGCAGGAATTGGACAAGGCAGTCTAGTTACTACAACAGGAAAAGCAATAAGTATACCAATGGGAGATTTTTTGCTTGGCAGATTGATAAGTCCTTTAGGTGAACCAATAGATGGAAAACCTTTAGATACAAGAGGTGCTCCTTGGGTAAATATAGAAAATCCGCCTCCTGGCCCATTTGAAAGACCTATAATTAAAACGATGTTTTCTACAGGTGTTAGGGCAATAGATTCAATGTTAACGCTCGGAGCAGGTCAACGTATGGGCTTATTTGCAGGTTCAGGTGTTGGTAAAAGTACAATGCTTGGTATGATTGCACGAAACTCTGATGCTGATGTTAACGTTGTTGCATTGATTGGTGAACGTGGTAGAGAAGTTAAAGAATTTATTGAAAATTCACTCGGTGAAGCAGGCATGAAAAAGTCGGTTATTGTATGTTCTACAGGCGACCAACCTCCATTGATTCGTCAAAAATGTTTAATGACAGCAACTGCGGTTTGTGAATATTTTAGAGACAAAGGTAAAAAAGTTTTCTTAATGACGGATACAGTTACTCGTTGTGCTATGGCAGGAAGAGAAGTAGGTCTTTCTATCGGAGAACCTCCAACAATAAAAGGGTATCCACCTTCTATTTTCTCTTGGCTTCAGCGTATTTTAGAAAGAAGCGGTAATAGTCCAAGAGGGTCTATTACTGCGTTATATACAGTATTAATGGAAGGTGATGATATTAATGACCCTGTTGTTGATACTGTTCGTGGTATTGTGGATGGGCATATTTTCTTATCCAGAAAAGTTGCGGAGATGAATCATTATCCTGCTATTGATGTTTTGGGAAGTATTAGCCGTTTATTTACTGAAATAGTTACAGAAGAACATAAACAAGCTGCATATAAAATGCGTAAATTAATGGCTTTATATAGAGAAAATAAGGATTTAATTGATGTTGGTATGTATAATGCAGGCTCTAACCCCAAATTGGATATAGCTATAGAATTAATGCCTCAGATAAATGCTTTTTTACAGCAAAGAGTATCTGATAGTGTAACAATGGAATCAACAATATCTACCTTAATTTCAATGATGAAGGATGTTGATATTTAAGTCTAATCAACCATTGCTTCAAGCGCAGCAATTTTCATTTTTAAAGTATCAGGTTTTTTACCTGTCCAAATCTCAAAAGCTTTTGCACCTTGATATATTAGCATATCGAGACCTTGTATTGTCTGAATATCATGTTTTTTTGCCAGTTTAATCAATTCTGTATTTAAAGGATTATAAACAATATCATATATTATAGAATCTTTATTCATAGTCTTAACAACTTCTTCATCTATTGGGGATATTCCCATAGCTTTGCTTCTCATTCCTATAGGTGTTGTATTAACCAGAATCTTATATTTTGAAATATCTTTTAATCCTTCAATTTGTTTACAATTCATTTCAGTATTTGGGAAATTAACTCTTAATGCATCTACCATTTCTCTTGCATTCAGAATATTCCTTGCATAAAAATCTATTTTAGATGCTTTTAGAATAGATAGACCTACTCCAACCGCTCTTGCTGCTCCGCCATTACCTAAAATTGCGACTTCTTTTCCTTGTATTTCTTCTCTGAAATCCTCAGGTATAGCTTCAACAAAACCATATACATCAGTATTATATCCTACCATAGACATATCAGGTTGTATTTTTATTGTATTTGCACTGCCTGCTACATTTGCAACATTGTCGACACCTGATAAGAATAAAGTAATAGGTACTTTTAGGGGAATAGTTACATTAAATCCTTGAAATCCATTTGAACGAAGATATTTTATTCTTGTTACCAAATCTTCTTGCTCTGTTTCAAGTACTTCATAAGTGCCTTCTAAACCGACAGATTTGAATGCTGCTTCTTGAATTACTTTTGACATTGAATGTGACAAAGGATAACCTATTATACCAAATTTATACATAACTATTCTTCTTCCATTTCTTTTGTGAATGCACATTCTTTATTTGTACACTCTAGTTTTTTTGCATTTTTAGTTATTTTCTTTACAAGCATACTTCCGCAATTCGGACATTTTTCTTTAACCGGTTCATACCAAGAAACATAATCACAATCAGGATATCTGTTGCAACCAAAAAAGACGGTTCCTTTTTTTGATTTTTTAAATACAATTTCACCTTGTCCGCATTTTGGACAAGTTACTCCTGTTGATTTATGATATGGTTTTCTGTGCTTACATTCTTCATTTGTACATTGAAGATATTTGCCGTAAGGTCCATTTTTAAATATCATGTCAGAACCGCATTTTTCACATTTTTCTTGTGAAACTTCAGATTCTTGTTCTTGTTCATCTTGGTCAACTTGTTCTTTCAAAACATTTATTGGCATTATACTTTTACATTCTGGAAATCCTGAACAGCCTAAAAATTGAGAACCATTTTTGCCATTTTTAACAAGCATTGGTTTTCCGCATTTTGGACATTTTATGTTTGTTTCAATATTTATTTTATGTGCTGTTCTCATTACGGATTGAACTTCTTCCATAAATGGATCATAAAATTCTTTTAAAACCTTATTCCATACAGCTTTTTTTTCTGCAATTTTATCAAGTTTTTCTTCCATTCCTGCTGTAAATTTATAATCCATAATATCAGAAAACTGTTCTACTAATTGTTTAGATACAGCCCTGCCTAAAATTGTAGGATGTAAAGCTTTATCTTTCTTTTCTACATATTTTCTTGTTTGAATTACTGTTATAATTGTGGCATAAGTTGATGGTCGACCTATTCCATATTCCTCGAGTGCTTTTACGAGTGAAGCTTCATTATATCTTGGAGGTGGTTGTGTAAAATGTTGTTTTGGATTTATTTTATTACAATCAACTTTATCTCCTTCATTTAAATCAGGAATTTTAGCTTCTTTTTCTGCTTCTTGTTCATCTTCACTGTCATTATATAATTTTAAAAATCCGTCAAATATTGTTTTACTTGTTCCTGCCTTTAAGGTGTAGTCACCTGCAGAAATATCAATTGTCTTATTTGCTATTTCTGCATTCGCCATTTGGGAAGACATAAACTTTTCCCAAATTAATTTATATAATTTGTATTGGTCGTTATCTAAATACTGTTTAATACTTTCAGGTGTTTTATCCGGATATGAAGGGCGGATAGCTTCGTGAGCATCTTGTACATTTTGTTTGCCCTTTACATATATATTAGCTTTTTCAGGATAATATTTTTCTCCGTAGTTATTAAGAATAAAATCTTTTGCCATTGCCATTGCATCATCTGATACTCTGACGCTGTCCGTTCTCATATATGTAATTAAACCAACTGCTCCTGATTCAAGTTCAATACCTTCATATAATTTTTGCGCAACTTGCATTGTTTTTTGTACGCCGAAGCCTAATTTAGAACTTGCTGCTCTTTGCAATGTTGATGTTATAAAAGGTGCAGTAGGTTTTCTTTTTGTAGTTTTGTTTGTTATTTTAGAAACACTAAATTCAGAAGACTTTAATTCTTCCACAATCTTTTGAGCTTGCTCTTCGTTTTTAATTGTTTTCTCTATTGATTTATTTTTGTATTTAGAAAGTTCAGCTTCAAATATTTTACCCTCTTTTGATAGTTCAGCGTGTATTGACCAATATTCTTGAGGAATAAATGCTTCTATTTCATCTTCTCTTTCGCATATCATTCTGAGTGCAACAGATTGAACTCTGCCTGCGGATAGATTGTAACTGCCCATTTGTTTCCATAAAACAGGGCTCAATTTATAACCCACCAGTTTATCAAGGATTTGTCTTGTTTGCTGGGCTTGCACCATATCCATATTTATTTCACGAGGGTGCTCAACAGAGTATTTAACAGCCTTTGGTGTTATTTCGTTAAATTCTATTCTTTTTATTTTTTCATCCGGAACTGTTAAAATTTGTCTTACGTGCCAGGCTATTGCTTCTCCTTCGCGGTCAGGGTCGGATGCTATCAATATGTTATCAAACTTTTTTGATAAATCATTTAATTTTTTTACTACCTCTTTCTTATTAGGTATAATCTCAAATTTTGGTTCAAAATTATTATTTACATCAAAACCTAAATTATCAGTCTTAGGATCTTTAGTCGGTAAATTTCGAATATGTCCGTAGCTCGCTTCTATTTGATAATTATCACCAAGTATTTTTTTTATTGTTTTTGATTTTGCAGGTGACTCAACTATTACAAGTGTTTTTTCAGATTTCTTCGCCATGTGCCTCTAATTTATTATTATATATTTCTCTCCGTGTGTTTGAGAAATTACTCCATCCAATTCTAACTTTGTTAATATTACCATTAAATCATTAATATTCAAGTTTGTTTTTGTTACTATTTCATCCATTGTTAAGGAATCTTTTCTTAAGATATCATATATTAGTTTTTCTTCTTCAGAAAAGTTGTAATTATTTTCATTCTTTTTTTGAATATTAGTTTTAAGTTCCCAATTTAGTGCATCAAGAATATCCTGAGTGTTTGTAACTAATGTTGCTCCCGTTTTTAATAAAGAATATATACCTTCAGTGTTTGGGTTTGATATTAATCCAGGGATACACATAAGTTCTTTACCCTGTTCCAGTGCAAGCTTTCCAGTAATCATTGCACCTGATTTTATTGCTGCTTCAGCAATAAGTACTCCTTTTGAAAGCCCAGATACAATTCTGTTTCTAACAGGGAAGTGCCAGCTTATTGCATCGATATCAGGCCAATATTCTGTTATTACTGCACCATTCCCGTCTATTATTTTGTTAAATAGTTCAATATTAGATTTTGGATATAATTTATCAAATCCACCGCCAATTACGGCTATTGTCTTTATATTATTTTCTATTGCTGTTTTATGTGCTACAGTATCTATTCCTTCTGCCAGTCCAGATACTATACATATATCTGTATTCGCAAATCCTGATAATATATTCCTTAATGTATTTTTTGAATTTTCACTCGCTTTTCTTGAACCGACAACAGCGAGTGTTCTCTCCATGTTGCATATATCTATATTCCCAAGTAAGAATAAACCTGTTGGCGGATTATCTATATGTTTCAAAAGATATGGATATCTATTATCCTCTGGGTGTATAAAATCGATATTTTTTTCTTTTATATAATCCATACATTCTTGAGGATTTATATTTTTCCGTTCTTCAATAAATGCCTCAATTTGTCTTTGTTGTAGACCGTCTATTTTCCACAAATCATACGCTTGAGAGTTCCAGGCTAGTTCAATAGAGCCAAAATAATTATACAATTTGTTAACAAAAGCAGATGAAATTTTTGTTAACCGCGCGAAACTATACCAATATTTCTCTTTATTATCCATAAATAACAAATATCATATAAACTTTATCAAGTCCAATTATAAATAAAAATTAAGCTATGCAACTTCCGTTTTTTAATAAACTTTCATATTGAGTTTTATAATAAGCAGCTATACGACAAGCCATATCATATTTTTGTTCCATAGTTGACATATCATCTTGAACAAAAGAATCAGCTTCATTTACAGGAGTTGTATTTTCAACTTGAGGAGACTTATGTCTTGCAAATTCAACTTTGCTAACAGGCTGACAACAATATGCAGACATTGCTGATGTAATTGCTTGAATTTCCATGACATCCCCCTTTTATAAATATAACATGCCAAAATATTATCACAATCAATTTTTATTTGCAACTGTTATATCAGGTAATATTTTTATATAACAGACTCTGCTAAAAAGTCAGCTAGAGGAGTTTCAATTATTCCATTTAGTGCTTTATCAATTTCTTTTAATTTTTTTGATACTTTATCAATGTCTTCGCTCCATTGGAAATAATCATTTATAAATTTTTCTCCTCTGAAAAAATCCTTAGATAGTTGTACCTCAATAATTTCAGTTAACATTTTTCTTGCTGTAGGAATCATTTTATTAATATTTATATCTATAATGCCTTCATCATTAACAGACATTGCTCCTTCTTTTATAAAGAAATATGCTTGCATAACAGTTCTTACTCTGTGAGCTTGTGATAATTCCGGTTTTGCTTTTAAAAAACAATTTGCACCAAAAGTAACTAAAATTTGTTTCTTCTCTTCTTCCGTATAAACACCTGCTTTCGTTAGACAATCTAATAATGCAAGTGATCCCATATCAGCTTTGTTTTCTTCAATAATATTCTTATATTTACCAAGGGCTTCAGTTCCTTCTTTTGGTCCAAGTGAATGTACATTTTCGTGCCCTATAGTAAACCAGTGATCAGCTTCAGGATTGTAATATTTATGTAAGTCTTTATTTAATGTTGCATTAAGTCTTTTCTTTCTTCTTTCTATTGCTTCAGGGGAATTACTTGTTCTTACTTGTCTGTGATATACATTTCTTCTTCCGCCGCCTATTTTTAAAGATAATTTGTCATTATTAGGCAAATTTTGTGCAATAGTAATCCCGCCTCTGTATGACCCTTCATCTCCTCTTAAAGAAACTATATCAACATCAACCATTGTTTGTAAATTATCTTCTTCTGATGATATATTTTGTTCATAATTCTCTTTAAGCGGCATATTTTCTGCCATTAATGGTAAGTATTTTTTTACTTTTAATAAGTCTTCAGTTCCTTTTTTATTGACTATGCCGACTCTTATCCCTATTGAATCTTTACTTATTGCTGTAATATTATTTTTTTCTAAGAGTTTTTTTAATTCTTCATCTTCTATTACACTTCCTGTTAACATATCTGCATATTGTTCTCTGGAAATTGTAAATTCAAGCGGAGTTTCTTGAAGAGTTGCCCATTTTTTGTCTGCTTGTGCATCCAGCATGGGATTATTTTCTCTTAGTGCTTTTGCTTGTAATATTAAATATTCATTAAAGTCTTTATTAGTAGAATATTTTGCTGCTTTTTCAAGTTCATTTGCTATTAAATTAAATTCTTCTTTGAATGCTTCTGTATAATCAAGTGCTTTAAGTTTTGCTCCATCTCTTTTTACTATTGTTCTTTGATTAAGTATTTTTTCAACTTCTTCTTTTTCTCCATTTTTTAGCATTGTTTTTAATATATTATGAAATTCTTCTTTTGTTAAGTCAGATGGGTAGAAAGCTTTTCCATCGAGCTCTTTTTCTCCTTTTAAAAGAATAACTTTTTTAGATTCGGAATCTATTCCAATTATACCGAGTTGTGCATCAAATAATATTTTTGTTAATTCTGCAGATTTGTTTCCTTTTTTTATTTCTTCTTTTAAATATTCAAGAAACGGGAGATTTAATTCATTATCTTGTTTCATATAAATTATATTTGCCGCATTTGCTGCTTTAACTAAATGTTTAAGTGCTTTTTTATCACCTTCACTCAGTTTTCCATATTCATCTGCATCTTTTGCCAACATTGGTTTTTTAATTAGATATTCTTTATTTGTTCTTTTTTCTAGTTCTTCCAATGACAAATTAAACTCAAATTTCATAATTATTATCTCCCTATGAAATTTAGTATATTTTATTTTATCATTACTAACAATAATCTATATATACTATTATTGTTGAAGAATCACATCCGGTACTTCATAATACTGACATCTTGGACATTTTTGTTTTGCGTAATAATAGCCTTCTATATTTGCAAATCTCGATTTATAATTAGCTATTATGCTTGAACTTTGTTTTGGATTTTTTATGCAATATACATAGGCATTGTCTGTTTCTGACGGTGATATGGCTTTTACATTTAAAAATCTTGAATCTTTGTAATATACCAAAACAGAACTTTGACCGTTTGTTGAAGTATCTGTTACTTTGTTATTTGTCCAGTATTTAATATTTGGTTTTATATTTCCAAGTGTTTTTAAAATTCCGTTTAACTCCGGTATATTAGGTAGCCTTCCTCCATTTGCATAGCAATAAGAGTCTTTTTCATATTTTGATTTCAGAACCGGAGTTTTACTAACCAAAT
The DNA here is from genome assembly GCA_944323935.1 of Candidatus Gastranaerophilales bacterium. Lineage (GTDB taxonomy): Bacteria > Cyanobacteriota > Vampirovibrionia > Gastranaerophilales > Gastranaerophilaceae > Avigastranaerophilus. The sequence continues at coordinate 113,125 of CALUUJ010000002.1, forward strand.
CAAATGCAGGAGAACAGAAACTCTGTTGCCATATTTGTTTTTCTTGGTAGAGTGTCAGATTATCATAATCAGTAAAAGGATAGTAACATAATCTTATATTGTCCGTGTTATTTTGTATGATGGCAGTGAACGTAAAATCATTAGCTTCGTATTCTCTTTTTATAGAAATATTAGGGTCATAATTATAACCTTTTTGTAAAAGTTCTCTGAAAACTTCATTAGAAACTTCCTTTACGCTAAAATTGATGTGTTTCTTTTCTGTAATAGCAGGTAATTCTTCTTGAATAGGCGGTATAACTTTTTGTTCTTTTTTATCTATACCTACAACATTTTTTAATTTATCAAAATCAAAAGGTTTATCTACCAGAGATTTTATTGTATCTTTTGTCTCTCTTTTTACATTTCTGTAAAAATAACTTTTATTTTTAAAACCATAGTTATCATTGCTTCTTGCAATACAATATAGTAGAGGCGTTACATTTGCGGGTTTTCTTACAATTTCATATGACATATTTTTAAAATGAAGAACAAGGTCATGTTTCCCGTCTTTATGATTAGTCCAATAATATTTATCACCAAAAGTATCAAATTTATTAAACACAATAAAATAAGTTTCCAGATAGTTCGGTACTCTTGCGTCAATTGCATTACAAAATATCTTTGCTGATTGAAGGTCATTATAGGGAAATGCTTCTGCCGTATAATCAAACGGAACTTCCGCTGTATTTATAGACATTTTCTTTTGTGAGTATGAGTTAATGTCGTTTGATATTTTTAGAAAATCTGTAGAATAACTAATTGTTAATCTTGCGCTTTTATATTTGTTTTGCAACTCAAAGTTGCGTTCTTTTATAAACGTGTTAGTTCCGTTGTATATGCAAAAAATAAGAAAACAAACGAAAAGGAACATTATAAAAAAATTAGTTTCATCTTTTTTTCTTTTTTGAATACTTATACTTGGAATTATAATGGCAGGAATTGCAAAATATATGAATACGAGTAATATGATTGAAGGGAACAACATTGATATAGTGCTCATAAAGAAAGTAAATATAAATGTTATATTTGCAGCATCTTTATTTACGGAAATAAGACAAATCGTACTTGCTATAAGGATAAGAAACAAAAATATAAAAAAGACCCAAATATTAAGCGGATAATTTATGTATAATGCCTCTTTCTTTAAATCCAATATATTTCTTTTTACCTTTGATGAAAATAATAGTAAATAAATAAAGAAGATAATACCGTTTGCATATGTACTTAGAATTGTAAATTTATCCTTTGAAGATTCAAAAAAGAAAAATATTAATAAGTTTGATATTATAACCAATATTGTTGTGATAATATTGATTTTTAAAAGTTCTTTTGGTTTTTGTATATTATTTTTTTTCATATTATTCTCGTGTTTTTATTTCTACCGTTACCAGTATATTATACTAAACTTTTTATTTTTTTATTTCGTATTATTATTGTATAATTATTATAGTTATCTAAGGAAGGTTTTAATGTGGAAATTATACAAAAGTCAACAATGATAGAACTTGCAAAAGAAGTCTTTAAAATTGAAGCAGATTCAATATTAAAACTGCAAGAAAGAGTTGGTACAAACTTAGAACGAGCTATATCTGTTATTATAAATTCAAAAGGACGTGTTATTGTAACAGGAATGGGAAAATCAGGGCATATTGGGAGAAAAATTGCCGCAACACTTTCTTCAACAGGAACTCCCGCATATTATCTTCATCCTGCGGAAAGTACGCACGGTGATTCCGGTATTATAACAAGAGAAGATGTTGTTATTGCTATTTCTAATAGTGGTGAAACAACGGAATTACTAAATTTGCTGCCTCTAATTAAAAGATTTGAAGTGCCTTTAATTGTTTTTGCAGGAAACCAAAATTCAACTTTGGGGAAATGTGCTGATATATATTTTGATATTTCCGTTGAAAAAGAAGCATGCCCTTTGGGTAAAGCTCCTACTGCCAGCACCACAGCCACTTTGGCAATGGGAGATGCACTTGCTGTTTGTCTTTTAAAGAAAAGAGGCTTTTCAACCGAAGATTTTCTTTTGTATCATCCGTCAGGTGCTTTGGGTAAAGGCGTTCTCTATGTTGTTGGAGATTTAATGTTAAAAGATAAGACATTACTTCCTATTGCTCATGAGAATGATACATTCTTAGAAACTGTTGATTTGATTTCAAAGAAAAGACTTGGTTGTGCATTAATAGTTAATGAAGAAGGTAAATTAACAGGACTTTTAACTGATGGTGATATTAGAAGAATTTTGTTAAGATATCCTGATGTGTCCGTTTTGACAAATAAAATGGTTATGACAGTGAATCCTAAGACTATTTCATATAATGATATGGCTACAAAAGCACTAGCATATATGGAAAAATATTCTATTACTGCTCTTGCAGTATGTGATGAAAATTCAAAACCTATTGGTATTATTCATATTCATGATTTATTAAGAGCTGGAGTTGCATAATGTTTAATATTGATTTGAGAAGTAAAGCATTGAAGATAAAATTGGTTGTATTTGATGTTGATGGGGTTATGACTGATGGTAGCATCACTTATGATGAAAAAGGGATTGAATATAAAACTTTTAATGCAAAAGATGGTCAAGGAATAGTTAATATAACAAAAGCCGGTATAAAAACCGCAATAATTACAGCCAGAGAAAATAATACGGTTAAACATCGTTTTGAAAATTTGGGAATGACGAAACTTTATATGGGACAAAAAAACAAATTGAATGCATTAAAAGAAATGTTGACAGAGTTTAACTTGGATTATTCAGAAGTAGCTTATATGGGTGATGATTTACCTGATTTATGTGTGTTAAAGGAAGTTGGACTTGCTTGTTGTCCTAATGATGCTGTTCAAGAAGTAAAAAATGTTTGCCACTTTGTATCTTCCAGACGAGGCGGTCGAGGTGCTGTTAGGGAATTGACTGATTTAATTTATAAAACACAAATAAATTGATACTTAATTTGGATTTGATAATTTTTTGATTTTTACTATTTGTTCATATCATAAAGAAGTTTCATTCCTATTAATGTTAAATTAGGATTTATATAATCAAATTTTCTTTTCAAATATTTGCTTATAACGGAGGAATATCCTCCGGTTGCGATAATTGTTGTTTTATACCCCAGCTCTTTTTCGCATTCTTCAATAAGCCCATCAATCATTGCTGCATGTCCTCTAACAATACCTGATAACATTGCATCAATAGTATTTCTTCCAATAGCGTGTTCAGGTGCTTCTATATTTAGTTTGGGTAATTTTGATGTTTTTGAACTTAATGCTTCCGCTTGGATTTTCATTCCTGCTGTTATGATACCCCCAATAAATTCATTTTTCTGATTCACAATATCGAAAGAAGTTGCAGTTCCAAAATCTACTACAATAGCAGGTGCGTTATATAATAAAGATGCGGCGCAAGCATTTGCTATTCTGTCGGCACCAATTTGTGAAAGATTATCTGTTTTTAATATTACATTTGTTTTTATTTTGTGTGAAATAATTAATGAATCTATTCCCATATATTTTTTTAATGCTGTCGACAATCTTTCTGTTAATTGGACAACTACACTTGATATAACTGCATTTGTTACTTTAGTCTCCAGATTTGTTTCTCTTAGCAAATTCTTAAGAAAAACCCCATATTCGTCTTCAGTTCTTGTAATTTCAGTTGATAATCTCCAAGAATGAATAATTTTGTTTCCATCAAAAACTCCGAGAGTTATATTTGTGTTTCCAATATCAGCTGCTAATAACATTGATTTTACCTTTAACTTTATTAATTGTATTTTATCAGAAATATATGTATTTATAACTCTATTTTATGCTAAAATTTTTTTAGATATAGTTTGGTTGGAGCTTTTTAATGTTGGATTTTTTAATACAAAGTTTTCAATTTAAGTCAATGAGCTTCTTTGAAGCAGGTATGTTAATATGTTTTGGTGCAAGCTGGCCTTTTGCCGTTATGAAAACATATAAATCAAAAAATGTAAAAGGAAAGAGTCGTTTATTTCTGACTTTGATAATTCTTGGTTATATATGTGGTATTATTAATAAAATACTTAATTCTGTGGATATTGTTTTTTGGTTATATATAATAAACTTATTATTGGTAGGTACTGATTTTGCATTTTGTTTAATATACAGAAACAGAGAGGAACAAAAATAAAAATGAGAAAAGCTGGTATTTTATATATAATCTTTATCCTGAGTATAATGTTTTATTGTGGCAGTGATGCTTTTGCTGTTTCTGCAATTCCTCAAAAAGATGCAAATATAAACATTACTGTAGAAGCTGATGATGAAGATTTTGAAGAAACAGATATAATAAAGAAAGTGAGTTTTAGAGATAAGTTTAAACGCTCACCGGAAGCTCAAATACAGAGTTTCTTTAAAAAATACAACAGATATTCATCTAAAAATAATATAGAAAAATTAAAAGAATTATATTCAGAAGACTATATAAATAATGATGGCTTTAATAAAGAGACGATTTTCAAAATGATGGAAATGGCGTCAGGAGCATATAAAGATGTCTCTTATATTACAGAAATAGAAAGTATAAAAGTAGAAGGAAATTATGCAGTAGTGAAGGCATATGAAATTGCAAAAGGAGAAACAATAAAAGTTATTGAAAAGCTACAAGATACAGGTTCTATTTTATCTGAAATATATTATACTGATTATCTAAAAAAAGAAGGTAATAAGTGGAAAATAGTAGCAACTGAAATTAATTCGGAAAAAGTTGAATTAAAATACGGTGAAGCAAAAAATATGACAGTTGATGTAGTTGCTCCGAAAACTGTTCCGGAAGGCTCTGTGTATGAAGTCTCAATAAATACGAAAACACCGGATGGAGTATTTATGGTTGGTTCTATTGTTAATGAACCCATTGTATATCCGCAAGTACAAACAAAAGATGTATTCAGAAGCATAAAAGCAGAAACATTATCAAGACTCTTAACTGCCAATAAAGATAATAATAATGAATATGCAACAATTTCTATTGCAATAACAAGAGCACAAATTGAACCACCGTCTGTTATTTTGAACATGACAGGAATGGCCTTCGTTATGAGAAGAGTTAATGTTTTTTCTCTAAATGATAATGTAAAAATTGATAAGGAGATAAGTGATGTCCAGACAACAAAAAACTAAGGAACCTTTAATTGATATTTTCACAATTGTAAAATATTTTATTCTATGGATTTTATTTGCATTAGTTGCATATGGTGTTAAGGTTGTTGTTATGATGGCTTTAAGTGCTTCTCCTACAAAACAAGTTGGTAATGGTATTCTAACACTATATGAAGTGTATAACACAGGTGCTGCTTTCAATTTATTTTCAAATCAACCTGAAATGATAATTACAGCTTCTTTTGTTGCTGTTGCATTAATTACTTTTATAGTTTTAGTTGCATCAGGTAAAATAACACAGACCGCAGTTTCTGCTATGGCTGCTTTAAGTGCCGGTATAACAATGAATATGCTTGAAAGAATTAATCAAGGCTATGTTATTGATTATATTCATTGTAATTTTCTTGAAAATTTCCCTGTATTCAATGTTCCTGATATTATGATTGTTGTGGGTGCAATAGGCTTAATGCTTTCTTTATTAACAAAAAGATAGGTTTTAATAATGACAAAAAAATATATTTTTAGTGTCCAATCTTTAAATGAACCAATGAGGTTGGATGCTTTTTTGTCTATGCAACAAGAGTTTTCTTCACGTGCTCAAGTACAGAATTTAATTAATAAAAAACAAGTTTATGTAAATTCTCAAATCGTAAAACCATCATATAAAGTAAAAAATGATGATGAAATTGCAGTTGAACTAAGTGAAGAATTTAATGTTATTATTCTTCCTGAAAATATTCCATTGGATATAGTTTATGAGGATGAAAATATTGCTGTAATAAACAAACCAAAGAATATGATAACTCATCCTACAGTAAAAGAAACATCCGGAACTTTAGTCAATGCAATTTTGTATAAATATGGTGCTGAAGGATTGTCAGATGTTAATGGAATTATGAGACCAGGAATTGTTCATAGGCTGGATAGAAATACATCAGGTCTGATAATGATAGCAAAAAACAATAAAGCACATACTTTTTTAACTGAACAGATAAAGACAAAAGCAGCAAAAAGAAAATATTTAGCAATTGTACATGGTAATTTTGAACAAAATACAGGTATAATTAATGCACCAATATCAAGACATCCTTCAAAACCGGAAAAAATGGCAGTTGTTGAAAATGGAAAACCCTCAGTCACTCATTATAAAGTTTTAGAGCAATTTAAAGGATATTCATTTATAGAATTAGAACTGGAAACAGGTCGTACACACCAAATTAGAGTTCACATGTCATATATAGGACATCCGATTGTCAATGATACTTTATATAATAAAATTCCATTTAAAGTAAAAACAACAGAGCAAGTTCTTCAATCATATAGTCTCCGATTTGCGACTTTGAATAATGATGATATAATTAGTCTTGAAATAAATCCGGACAATGATATTGAAAAGGTATTAAAATATTTGAGGAGTAATAAAAAATGAAAAAAAGAATATTTTTGTCTTTAATTGAATCAATTTTATTTTGTATAATTTTGTTTTTAGCATATATAAATTACAAAACAAATACAACTTCGCAAATGAGTATTTCATTAGATGGTACGATTGTTATATTAAATACATTTTTTGTAATAATTGGAATTTATCTCTTTGGAATTTTTTCAGGTTTTGTATATTCGTTTGTATTAGGACAAAGATATAAAGATCAAATTGAATTCTATGCAAGGAAAAATGAAAAATTATCACAGCAAAATGAAATAGATACTGATGATAAGGAAGCACTTCAAAGAAAAATTGCTACATTAGAAATTGCTCTTGAAAATGCATTAAAGAAGAAAGATTAAAGTTATATATAATATTAAATTATCTTTAGATATTGCAGTCTATATTGTTGACATTGATTTTTGCTTGTAGTATCAATATAACAGAAAGTAAAAAGAGTGGTTAAGTTTGTGCTGAAAATTAATCACTAAAAATAATAAAAACAAGGAGAAAACATGCCAACAATAGCACAGTTAGTACGTAAAGAACGTAAGAAAACAACTGATAAGACTAAATCACCGGCGTTAACAAATTGCCCTCAAAGAAGAGGTGTTTGTACAAGAGTTTATACTACAACTCCCAAAAAGCCAAATTCTGCACTAAGAAAAGTAGCAAGGGTAAGATTAACAAACGGATTTGAAGTTACTTCATATATTCCAGGTATCGGACACAATTTACAAGAACACTCTGTTGTATTAATCAGAGGCGGAAGGGTAAAGGATTTACCAGGTGTAAGGTATCACATTGTTAGAGGTACATTAGATACAGCAGGCGTTGCAAATAGAATGAAATCAAGATCTAAATACGGCGCTAAGAGAGCTAAGAAAAAATAGGAAAGGTGATTTATAATGTCAAGACGTAGTAAACCTGCAAGAAGAATACCTGCTCCTGATGCTGTATATAATAGCGTTGATATCGCTAGTTTTATTAACAGATTAATGAGACGTGGTAAAAAATCAGTTGCAGAAAGAATTTTTTATTCAACATTAGAAAACATAAAAACAAAAACTAAAGATGAACCATTGGAAGTATTTAAAAAAGCATTAACAAATGCTACTCCTTTATTAGAAGTTAAAGCAAGAAGAATCGGTGGTTCTACATACCAAGTTCCATTGGAAGTTAAAGCAGATAGAGGTATGGTTTTAGGTTCAACTTGGATTATAGAATCTGCTAAAAAACGTAGCGGAAAATCTATGGTTGAGAAATTAACTAATGAATTAATGGATGCTTCAAATGGAGTTGGTGCAGCTTGTAAAAAACGTGAAGATACGCACAAAATGGCTGAAGCAAACAAAGCATTTGCTCATTATAGATATTAGTTTTGTATTTTATAGAAAAATAGGACTCAAAAGAGTCCTATTTTTTGTATTATTTAGGTTGTTTTTGTGGCGGTTTATTATGATGTCCCCCATTATCATTTGGTTTTGGTGGTTTCGGTGGGGGTTTTGGACCTCCATTAGGGGGTATTGGCGTAATAGGACCATTTATATATATTGGTTTTTTACCAATACTGTAGTTATATGAAAAACCTTTATAATTATATCCTCCTGTAGAATAATTAAAGCCTCCCGTAGAATATATTCCGTTTCTATAATATGGTCCAATCCTATAAATATTATTATAATTATAATTATTAATATAATAGTATGGTGAATATGTCATGTCTTGATTTTGACTATCATCTTTTGTTTCGGTCGTTTTTTTTACTTTTTGACCCGGTAGTTTTTCATAAGAAAAATTTTGACTGGATTCATTTTTTTCAGCATTAGGATTATCTTCTCCAACACTTAAAGATTGAGTATACATCCCTTCATAGAAAGCGAAGGAGAAAGGCACTGTACTCAATATTATGACTATGGACAAAATAATTTTATAAAAAGGACTATTCACTTTTACCTTTCTTTATTATTTTATATATAACCTTATAATTTAATATAACTGTATAATTTCCGAAAAAGTTCATTATCTATAATTTTGGAATTGAAGTGGAATTTCGTAATTATCTTCTTTTTCTCTTAACATTTTAATTACAGCTTGAAGATCATCTTTATCTTTGCCTGAAACCCTGACTTGTTCACCTTGAATTGAAGCTTGGACTTTAAGTTTTGTATTTTTTATATCAGCCACAATTTTTTTTGCGAGTTCTTGTGTTAATCCTTTTTTTAAATTAAAAACTTGTCTGACATTTCCGCCGAGAGCATTTTCTACTTGTTGTGCATCAAGAATTTTGATACTTAATCCTCTTTTTATCATTTTAGATTGAAGAATATCAAGAATGTTCTTTAATTTCATTTCATCATTTGTTGTAATAGTTATCGATTTATCAGCATCTAAAATGACATCCGAATTAGAACCTTTTAAATCGAATCTTGTAGTTAGTTCTCTTTTTACCTGGTCGATAGCATTAACAAGTTCTTGTTTGTCAAACTCAGATACGATATCAAAGCTGCAATCTTTAGCCATATAAAACTCCTTTTTGTGTATCTTTTTAATTATACAATATCATTAGCAGATTTAACAAATTAATTGAATAAATTGTATAAGTTCATTTTATAGAGTATAATTTTCGTATGTCTGATTATAGAAAAAATATAGGTAACAATAATAATAAAGTTGAACAAAAACATAAAAAGAAGATTCATTATTCACTTCTTACTTTTGTTTTGTTGATTTGTATTGTTGAATTAGCAGTTAGTGCTGTAAACAATATAAATAAGAATATAAATTTTGCATCTAAAATTCGTGGTTTAGAAGAAAAAAGAAACGAAGAATTAAATAAAAACAAGCAGTTAAAATCAGAAATAGAAAACTTTAATTCGGAGACTACGCTTGAATCAATAGCCAGAAATAACTTAAAAATGGCAGAAGAAAATGAAATTCTTTTAATTATAAATAAACCAAAAAAAGAAATACAGGTAGATGATAGTATAAAAAAGAAAAAGGATAAATAATTATACGAAAAGACCGTCAATAAAGACGGTCTTTAAATCTCTCAATAAACTATTTGACTGAAACAAGTCTTAAGTTTACACCAATATCCGTGTTTACCTGCCTGATGCTTGCAATTGCCATAGAACGGCGTTTTTTTGCACCTCTTAAAAAAAATTCTACACCTTCGGAAATATTACTTGTAGGAATGATGATTTTTTTGTTCATTTTGTTTTCCTAATTTTCTCTGATAAATTGATATTCGACATTATTTATATTTACTTTAGTTTTTGATTCAAAATGTTAAAATTTGTAATAATTAATGAAAAAATGATTCAACTCTTTTCAACAAGATTGGAATATTTTCTGATTTTTTTGTTTATAATATGAAATTAATGAATATTTAAGGAAAAGCAATGAACGAGATAAAATTAAAAACAATTGATCAAATAGAGATTGCTGTAAATTGTTACAAAAATGGTTTTGATAGTGTTGTTATTATTGCCCCCGGTTGGTTTATGACTAAAGATAGTAAATCCTTTAGGGAAATCAGTGATATTTTCAAAGAATATTCTGATGTTTTGGCTATGGATTTTAGAGGACACGGCAGAAGTAAGGGCTTTTATACATTTACAACTAAAGAAATAAATGATATTTCAACAGTAATAGAATATGCAAAACAACATTATAGAAAAATATACTTAATGGGATTTTCGCTTGGTGCTGCATTAGTCTTAATTGCAGGTTCGAAGTTTGATTATATAGATAAAATAATTGCAATTAGTGCGCCTACTTGTTTTAGTAAAATTGAAAATAAAGTATGGAAAAAAGAAGCATGGATTCCAACACTTCAAAAATGTGAGTTAAAAAGGTGGGTATCTATACGCCCTAGTATTATAAACAGGAAGAAAATAAATCCGATAGATATTATAGATAAGGTAAAATGTCCAACATTATTTATGGCAGGAGAAAAAGATCCTACAGTATGTGCTTGGCATACTGAAGCTCTATATAATAAGGCAATTTGTCCAAAAAAATATGAGTTGTTTGAAAAATGCTGCCACGCTGAGGATTTATTTCTACAAAACAGAGAAAGATTTATAAAAACTTGTATTGATTGGTTGTTTTAAATAATTAATTTTTCATTAATATTTTAAAGAAAAATGGAAATCAGTTGTATAAATAAATAGTGATAAGGGAGTTAAAAGGAGGAAATAATTATGACAATAAGACCATTAGGTGACAAAATTGTTATTAAAGTTATTGAAGATGCGGAACAAACATCAGGAGGTATCTTTATACCTGACAGTGCAAAAGAAAAATCTCAAAAAGGAGAAGTAATTGCAGTAGGAACTGGTAAAATTACAGAAAAAGGTGAGCGTGAACCAATGGATGTAAAAGTTGGTGAAATTGTTCTTTTTGCAAAGTATGCAGGTACTGATGTAAAGGTTTCAGATGAAACATTAAAAATAATGTCAGTTTCTGATGTTCTAGGTGTGATTGAGTAATAAATTTTATTGAGAGGTAAATAAAATGGCTAAAAAGATTATATTTGATGAAGAAGCACGCAAAGGTCTTTTAAGAGGTATTGATGCTGTTGCTGATGCTGTAAAAGTTACATTAGGACCAAAAGGTCGTAATGTTATATTAGAAAAGAAATTTGGTTCACCTCAAATTGTTAATGATGGTGTAACAATCGCAAAAGAAATTGAACTTGAAGATCCGTTAGAAAATTCAGGTGCACAATTATTAAAAGAAGTATCATCAAAAACGAATGATGTTGCTGGTGATGGTACAACAACTGCTTCTGTTTTAGCACAAGCTATAGTAAGAGAAGGTGTTAGAAATTTAACTGCAGGCGCAAATCCGATGTGTATGAAAAGAGGTATGGATAAAGCAGTTAACATAGCTCTTGAAACAATAAAGAAGATGGCACAACCAGTAGATTCTCAAGAAAAATTAGCACAAGTTGCAGCAATTTCAGCAGGTAATAATGAAGAAATCGGTAAACTTGTAGCGGAAGCTATGGAAAAAGTTGGTCATGATGGTGTTATTACAGTTGAAGAATCAAAATCAACCGGTACAAACTTAAAAGTTGTAGAAGGTATGCAATTTGATAAAGGTTATATTTCACCATACTTTGTAACAGACCCTGAAAGAATGGAAGCAGTTTTAGAAGATGCATATGTTCTTTGTGTAAATAAGAAAATCAATCTAATAGCAGATTTAGTTCCTGTTTTGGAACAAGTTGCACGTGACGGACGTTCTTTATTAATAATTGCTGAAGATGTTGAAGGTGAAGCTTTAGCCACTTTAGTTGTTAATACAATGAGAAAAGTTTTAAGAGCAGTAGCAGTAAAAGCACCCGGCTTTGGCGACAGAAGAAAAGCAATGTTAGAAGATATTGCTATTTTAACAGGCGGTCAATTGTTTACTGAAGAATTGGGTATCAAACTTGAAAATGTAACAGTTCAAATGTTAGGTCAAGCAAAACGTGTTACAGTAACAAAGGATGATACTACAATTGTTGTTGGAGATGAAACAAAACGTCAAATTGAAGACAGAGTAAAATTGATTAAACGTCAAATTGAAACCTCTGACAGTGAATATGATAAAGAAAAACTTCAAGAAAGGTTAGCAAAACTTTCTGGTGGTGTTGCAGTTATCGAAGTTGGTGCAGCAAGTGAAGTTGAATTAAAAGAAAGAAAATTAAGAATTGAAGACGCTCTAAACGCAACAAGAGCTGCTAAAGAAGAAGGTATTGTTCCAGGTGGTGGTGTTGCATTAATCAGAGTAATGCAAGACTTAGAAAAATCTATAAATACAGTATCATATACAACAGATGATGAAAAAGTTGGTTTTAGGATTTTGCTTGATTCATTATATATTCCATTGAAGCAAATTGCAGACAACGCTGGTGTTAAAGGTGAAGTTGTTGTTGAAACAGTTAAGAAACTTCCTGTTAATGAAGGTTATGATGCTATGACTAATAAGTATGTAGATATGATAAAAGCCGGTATCGTGGATCCTGCGAAAGTAACAAGAAGTGCTCTGCAAAATGCCGTATCTGTAGCTGGAATGCTATTAACAACAGAAGCCGCTGTAGTTGATATTCCTGCTAAAACTGCAGCTCCAGCTATGCCTGATATGAGTGGTATGGGTGGAATGGGCGGCATGATGTAGCGAAATTACGGACGAATGAAATTCGGTAAGCGAGTGTGAAGTTACCGACAACGAAGTGAAGGTAACGACAAAAGCGAGCGAGAAGTAATTTCAAGAGAGCAAAATTACGTACGAATCTAGTTCTGTATGTATATAACCCAAATAACAAGAGAGTGTAAAAACACTCTCTTGTTATTGTAAAAATAAATTTTTATTTTTTATCACCAATTTTTCCTGCTTGGGCTAATTTTGTATAGGCAATTGTTGCAATTGAAGCTTGCGGTTCATATTGTGATAAATCTGATTTGTGTTTATTATAAGGAAGGTAATTTTTGAATGCATATTTATATTGTTCATAAGGGAAAGCATTAACTCTTTCCAATATATCTCTGGCTGCATTTGTAACATTACCGTCTTTATCCGTTGCAGGAATAACAATACCAAATTTATCTTTCATAATATCTACAGGAATAGCAACAGAGCCATCTTTTCCAATCAAAGCTTCTTTAGAATCTCTTACAAATGCGTGCTCTCCTCCGCCAAATATACCCAACGGCATGTCTTTACCTACCATTTTGCTGTATACAGTAGCATAATCTTCTATCTGGGATATATTTCTTGTTAAAACGCTTGGAAAAGGAAAATCAGCAAGAATAAAACCATTTGGGAATTCATCACAAGGAGGCATTTCTTTACCTCTTACATATTTCGTATACTGTGTAGGTGTTACAGCAAATCCTTTTAGTTTATTTTGCTCAACAACTTTTCTTACTGCTTTGTCAACACCGCTGTCACTATGTGCAAATGCAAAACCAATATCAGCAGAACTTGCTCCACAATCCTTTAAATATGCAATTATTGGCTGATAGAAATCAACAATTCCTTTTTCGTAAAGTTCAGACAGTTCCTTTTTAGATAATGAACAGCCACCAGAAACTTGTTCCGGTTTAATATTAGAATTTCCGACAGCACCCATTGTCAATGCCGGTTTTTTTCCATATGCCGCAGACCATAATTCTTCTGTGGTTAAAACAGATGGTTTATCTGCCCACTCTAACATTTTGAAACCGTTAACATTGGGGAAAATAACAGGTTTCGACCATCCTTCAGCCATTAATGCAAGACCTAACTTCGTTTCTTTTAAAGCAGCTTGATTAGGCATAAATTTTTTTATTTTACTGATTCCTTCTGCAAAATTTCCATTTGCCATTTCAATAAACATATCATCAATTGCTTTTGCAAATTCGGGATTTGATATATTATTATTTCTAGAAATTAATTCTATTATTGAATCTTTTTGATCTAAACCAATATTTTTCATATTTTTTATACCATTGGTTTGTGTTGTTCTTGTTATAAGTTTGTTAAATAATACGGGTTCTGTTTTCATTGGTTTCTCTCCAAAGTTATGAATTACTACTTAATAAAAACCATAAATATTAATATTAACAGAATTCAGGAAAATATTAATTTTTATAAAGAAAATAGTTATTCTATCTTCATGTTAGAATGTTTAAATGATAATGTGTAAAAGTTTTCTGCCAAACATTGATAATAATTCAAAAGTATTAATACTTGGTTCTATGCCGGGGATATTGTCATTGGAAAAAAAACAATATTATGCACATCCGCAAAACAGATTCTGGAAATTAATGGGAATGTTTTGTAACTGTAAAAATTTAAGTGATTTAGATTATTCCAATAAATTGGAGATATTGTTAGATAATAAATTAGCACTTTGGGATGTTATAGCATCCTGTAATAGAATAGGAAGTTTAGATTCTAATATACAAAACGAAAAACCGAATAATATTTTAAAATTATTAGATAACTATAAAATAGAAAAAATTTGTCTTAACGGCAATAAAGCATATTCTGCATTTAAAAGATATTTCCTGAATTATTAACGCACTATGAATGTTATAAATTACCCTCTACAAGTCCCGCTAATGCAAGATACAATTTGGAAGATTTATATAATGAATGGTCCAAAGCTATTATAAACAAAGTTCTTTAATATGTTTTATATATAATTTATGGCTTAATAAGAACTTTTAGTGCTCTGCCATTCATGTGCTTGATAAGTCCTTCTTCTGCAAGTTCAAGCGGAACTGTTTCTGTTATTAGTTTTTCAACAGGCAGTTTTTCTTCATATATTAGTCTTAATGCTTCTCTGAAATATAACGGAGTATGATGAAATATACTTAAAACCTTTATTTCATCATAATGCAGTCTTCTTGTATCAATAGAAATTGATGTCCCTTGTTTGCATCCGCCAAACAAATGTACAGTTCCACCTCTTCTGACATATGTAAACATACTTTCCCATATTTCAGGGAGCCCTACACACTCAACAGCAACATCAAGTCCCTTTTTCCCTTCTGAAAAGTTTAAAAATATTTTTTCCGGATTCTTGTATTTATTTAAATCAACAATTTCATCAGCATCGCCGAATTCTTTTGCCATTTTTAGTTTTAATGGATTTCTTCCTGCTGCAATTACTTTTGCACCTTTTAACTTTGCCAGTTTTACAAACATTAAACCTATTGGGCCAAGTCCAACAACACCAACAGTTTGACCTGCTTTTATTCCTGTTTTCTCAACTCCATGCACTACATTTGCAAGAGGTTCAGCAAAGGCTGCTCTTTCAAAAGATAAATCATCAGGCAAATGTAATAAATTTCTTTTTACAATCGCTTTAGGAACATTTATATATTCTGCATATGCTCCATTTAAAAATTCAAGTTTTTCACAAAGATTGTATTCTCCTCTTTTACAGAAAAAGCATTCTCCGCAAGGTGCTGAATTTGCTGCAACAACTCTATCACCAACATTGAAACCTACAACATTTTTACCTACTTTTGTAATAACGCCTGAAAATTCGTGCCCGAATCCTGATGGAATCTTTTTTATAAGAACAGGATGACCTCTTCTGTATGTTTTTACATCTGTTCCGCAGGTTAAAGCTGCCATTATTTTAACCTGGACTTCACCATCTTTGGGTTCTTTTATTTCCACTTCTTCATATTTTATATTTAATGGTTCGTAGAATTGTATTGCTTTCATTTTCATAGTTGAATATATGCTTTCATAATTTTATTTGAAAGAGTGTCGTCAAGTGCATCATTAATACCTTCAATAGGATATACTGAAGATAAACCTGCAACTTTTACTCTTCCTTCTTCAATTAATCTCATAGAATCTTCTAAATCCATTGGTGAAGGTGAGTAACTTCCTAGTATTGTTAATTCTCTATAATAAATATCGTTATTTTTAAATCCGTTATTATCTTTAATGCTTGAGAAAACAACAATTGTAGCACCATCTCTTGCTGCTTTGACTGCAAAATCCAATGATAGTGAAGCTCCTGCTGTTAAAAATATTGTATCAAAGCCGTTTGGTGAGACTTTTTTCATTTCCTTTAATGTAGATTCTTCATCTTTTAATAAGAAGGATTTATCAAATCCGAATTTTTCAGAAAGGCAAATTCTTTCATATAATAAATCACATCCGTATATGGGGTTGCCAAATGCTTTGACCGCTTCTCCCATAAGTATACCTATTGAACCTAAACCTATAATAAGGCTCTTTGTATTGTCTTTTATTTTTGCTCTTTTAACTGCTCGAATACAACATCCTAGTGGTTCTAAAAAAGAGGCTTCAATATCTGATAAATTTAAGTTCACATGAAAAACTGTATTGTTTAGATGCTCTTCTGATACGAAAATATATTCGGCAAATCCTCCGGGGAAAATGTTTGTAGCTTTAAAATGTTTGCACATTGAATAATTTCCGCCCCAGCAATATTGGCAGTTAAAACAAGGTACGTGGTGTCCTAATGCGATTTTATCTCCGACTTCAAAATTTGTCTTTGAATTAATTTCAACAATTTCACCCACAACTTCATGACCAAGAACAGCTCCATTTTTAACTTTACCTGTTCTCATCTTTACTATATCAGATCCGCATAATCCGCATCCTGATACTTTTACTATTGCTCCTTCTCCATATTCATCAAGTATTGGTTTGGGTATATCTGTAATAATAAATCTATTGTTTTTTAAAACCGCAGCTTTCATAAAAAATCCTTAATATCACTGCTATTATAGTTTAAATAAAATAAAATTAAAATAAATTGTTTTTCTTAAGTATTTTTTTATCATATTCTGACATATTTGAATTTAAAAATTTAGAGAATAAATCAGGTCTTTTATTTTTTGTTACTATAAATTGTTGCAACCTTCGCCATTCTCTTATTTTTTCGTGATTTCCGCTTAGTAATATTTCAGGAACATTTAAGCCTTCATATTCTCTTGGTTTTGTATAATGCGGATGTTCTAAGAGTCCATCATAGTGTGAATCATATTCTGCTGATTCGTCGTCACCAAGAACACCTTTTAATAATCTTGTTACACTATCTATAATGCATAGAGCAGGAAATTCACCACCTGTTAATACAAAATCACCTATTGATATTTCCTGTGCGTTTGATTTTTCTATAATTCTTTCATCAAAACCTTCATAATGTCCGCAAATTATGATTAGTTGTTCTTCGTTTGAAAAATTTTTTGCCATCTCTTGATTAAAAATTTCACCTTGCGGAGACATTATTATTGTTTTTGTTTTATTCTCTTTTTTTATTGAACTAAGTGCATCTAAATATGGTTGGCATGATAATAACATACCTGCACCGCCGCCATATGGTGTATCATCAACTTTTTTATGTTTATCTTTTGAAAAATCACGCGGATTAATTGTATTTATTTCTATTCTTTTTTCTGTTAAAGCTCTTTTTATAATGCTGAAATCACAAGCATTATTAATGGTTTCAGGAAATAAAGTGAGTACATCAAACTTCAATTTATCAAACCTTCTATGTTGTTTAAAACAACTTTTCTTCCTTTTAAATCAACTATCGGAACAAGTTCTTTTACAAAAGGAACAAGATGTTCTTTCCCGTTTCCATCTTTTACCGAAAGTAAATTATTTGCTAGATTTTCACCAATTGCTGTGATTGTTCCTATGCAACTTCCATCTTCATCGTAAACATCCATTCCGATTAAATCGCTTATAAGATATTCATCATCATCAAGGTTATTTTCAACTTCTTCTTTTGTAAGATAAATATCACAGCCTTTGAATGCTTCAACATCATTAACTGTTTTGAATTCTTTGAATTTTATAATTGCGAATTGTTTATGGAATCTTACAGAAACAACATTTAATTCAGAAAAGTTATTTTCTTTTTTTATATATACCTTTTTTAAAGCTTCAATCTGTTTTTCCCTTCCTTTAGAAAAACCGATTTTTGCTTCACCTTTAATACCGTGGAAATTAAGAACTTTTGCTATGGATATTAAATCGTTACTCATAGTTATTTAGTCTTTTTATATTCTTCAGGTGCATCTTCTCTTTCTTGATTCCACCTGTCAAGTCCCATTTGTTTTCTTATTAAACCAATACCTACGTGGACTCTCCATTCATCCATTCTTAATTGTGCTGCTATGATTTTATGGCAACCAATAGGCGGCAAAGGTAATAATGGTTCATATAAATTCTTTATTGCAAACAATTGATCAGGAGATACTGCAAGCTTCCTTTTTGGGAAAGGCAATTTCGGCAACATTAATTTTTGTCTTACCAAATTAATACCAAAGAAGACTTTTCTTGGTTCCAAACCTATAGCTTGACCTATAACTTCATGTACATCAGGATTTGGTAATGGAAGAGCTTTCTTATATAGAATTTCAATTTGTTCGATTTGTTCCTTGCTAACTAATAGTTGCTTTTGTCTTTGCTGTTTTGGTCTTCCTGAATTTGGACGAGGTCTTGAAAAACCACCCGGTCTGTTGTTATTAAAATTATTGCGTTGTGGTCTCTGATTTCTTTGCTGTCCGTCATTTCTAAATTTATTATAATTTCTTTGATAGTTGCCGCCATTTTGATTTCTGTTATCTCTTTGGCGGTCATTATATCTTGAATTGTTGTTCCTATTATATGGTTGGCGGTCCGGGCGAGAGTTTCTGTCATATGGTCTGAAAGATTTTTCTTCTCCCTGATTGTCATTTCCAAATGAGTAGGAATTCATTTGAGGAGCATCTTTAGGAGTTGTTGATGCGTTAGCTGCTTCTTGTGAAAGTTCTTCCGTATATTTTTTATCAGAATATAAACAATTAGGACAAATAACTCTCTTTGGGTTTTTTGTCTCAAACTCTGCGCCGCACTTAATACACTTATTTACATACATTGAATATGCCCCTTTATTTTAAGCAATTACTTTATCTCTCTCCCAGTATAAGGATGTTTCTTGCTTGTCTTAAATACTCATGTTGATTAGAAAATTACCGTACCTAATTAATTTGTAATGAACGAAAATGATTTATCACAAAATAAAAGCATGTATAAATCTCAATTACTATTTTAACCATAAAAATATAATATGACAAGAGTTTTACATTATTTTTTCATTTTTGAACTTAATTGACCGCAAGCAGCATCAATATCTGCTCCTCTTTCAAGCCTTATTGTTACTTTTTTCCCTGAAGCTTCAAGTATGTATTTGAACTTTTGTATTGCCTCTTTTGTCGGTTTCTTATATGGGCTTTTCTCATTTTGATTATATACTATTAAGTTTACATTACTTTTTAATTTAAGAATTGAAAGAGCAAGTTCTTTCGCATCGTTAATAGAGTCATTTATATCTTTCATTAAAACATATTCAACAGTTACTCTTCTTCCTGTTTTTTCAGTATATCTTTTTAATGTTGAAATAAGTTCATCGAATTTGTATTTTTTTGCGACAGGCATGATTTCGGCTCTTTTTTCTTGGTTTGGTGCATGGAGAGAAATGGCTAATGTTGATTGAAAATCTAATTCTGCTAATTTATTTATTTGAGGAATGATTCCGCAGGTGGATACTGTTATCCTTCTTGCGCCAACTTGGAATTGTTCCCTGAATATCTTTATTGAATTTATTAAATTATTAAAATTTAATAAGGGTTCTCCTTGTCCCATATATACAATATTTGTGACTTTTAGCCCAGTATCGGCTTGTATTAAGAATATTTGTTGTATTATTTCATCTGTCTCTAAATTTCTTATAAACCCAAGTTTTGCTGTAGCACAAAAACTGCATCCCATAGGACATCCTACTTGTGTGCTTATACAAGCTGTTAAATTTGCACGGTTATCAAATCGCATTAAGACTGCTTCTGCAAAATTCCCATCTTTTAATTCAAACAAAAACTTCATTGTTCCATCTTTGCTTATTTGTTTTTCTTTGATTGAAATAGAACAAAGCTCTGTTTTTTGTTTAAGAAGTTCTCTTGTAGATAAAGATAAATCTGTCATAAAATCGATATCTTTTACCGATTTTAAATATAACCAATTATATATTTGTTTGGCTCGGAACTTTGATTGCTCGTTATTGAGCATAAATTCTTCAATTTCTTTAAGCGATTTGCCTACAAGTATAAATTTTTCACTCATAATATATTCTTCTTTGTGCTCTTTCTAAGAAATATTAACATAAAAACACTAACTATTTGTATTTAAAAATGTTCGTGTTAACATGTTTCTTGAAATATATTGTATAAGTCAAGGAGAAATAAATTGAGAAATTACGAATTATTATCAATAATTAAACCTAATATTGATTCAGAAGAATTTGATAAGTTGGTTGCTAAAATTGAAGATGCAATTGTTGCTCTTGATGGTAGAGTTACATCAACAGATAAAATGGGCAGAAAAAAATTATCATATGATATTAAAGATTTCAGAGATGGCTATTTTGTAGTTCACAACTTTGAAATGGATCCGGCTCAAGTAGCTAAATTCAACAGACAATTAAGATTAAATGAAAATGTTTTGAGAATTATGCTTCTTGAAACTTCTGAAGTAAAAGCGTAATTACGGAGAATAAAATGTCAATAGCAAAAGCAGTTATATCAGGTACAGTATATAGAAATCCCGAAAAAAGATTTACCGGGAATAATATTCCTGTAACAACTTTCACTTTAAATATTGACGAAAAGGAACAATCATTAGTTAGAATAGTTGCTCGTGGCAATAACGCCGAAACAATTGAGCAATCGGTTTCTAAAGGTGATAAGGTTGTTGTAGAAGGCAGACTTCAAATCTCTAGTGTTCAAGGTGAAGACGGAACAGATAAAAAGGTTATGGAAATAGATTTATCTAGTTTTGAAGTCATTTCTTCTTCCCAATCGGTATCATCATCTTCTTCTTCAAAAAATTCATCTGATGAGGTTGTGAAATTCTCGGAAGTTGAAATGGATGATGTTTTAATCGGTGAAGAAGAGATTCCGTTTTAGAAAGACTAGTAAAGGAAAAATTAAAAATGGCAAAAGAACAATTAGACAAGAAAAAACGTAAAAACTGCAGCTTTTGTGCTGATAAAGTTACATCTATTGATTACAAAGATGCTCAAAAATTAAGAAAATATTTAACTGAAGCAGGTAAAATTCTTCCAAGAAGAATTACAGGTACTTGTGCTGAACATCAAAGAATGCTAGCTAAAGCTGTTAAAAAAGCAAGAGAAGCCTCTTTATTATGCTATGTTTTTGAGTCTTAATTTATAATCAAAAATAATTTATTTAAAAGAGAGAACATAGTTCTCTCTTTTTTAGTCTCTGATAATTTGAACGGATGACCTTGTAGATACATTGGGTGGCAACCAATATGAGCTTCTTTGAATTCTGTTATGTGGATAATGACCTGGTCTGTGTGGATGTCGTCCATAGTAATGTCTGCTTGGATTATATCCGTTGTTAAAATATCTGTTGTTTAATCCTGAATTAATGAAGTTATTGTTGTTGTAAAAAGGATTGTGAATATAGCGATTATGATTATGGTATCTGTTATGATATGGGCAGTAATTATTATAACCATTCATAAAATTTAAAAATTCATTTCCATAAGTATTTGTTGAATAACCATAGCCTGATGTTGTCATAGATGGTGTAAAGCCTGTCATTGTTCCCGTTGTATCAAAAGTAGAGGTTACATTATCCCAAAATCTTCTTATGGCACTTCTCTTTTGACCCGGGTAGTAATTTTCTCTCGGATTTATAATTGCACTTTGTCTTGAGTTTCCTGAGATATGTTTTAACATATCTATTCTTGAATCTAAATCACCTGATTGTGCCATTCCGAAAAAATCTGTTTCAAGACGATTTAGTCTTTCTGCTATACTTTCATTTACGTAGCTTTCCCCATATTTAGATAACTCTATGTTTGTAATTTCTTCTTCTGAAAAACAAAAGCCTATTATTGCTGTAAACAGAAATATTATTTTTAAAATAAACAATTTTTTAAGCATCATTTATCTCCCTATTATATATAGAGGTAAAAATAGTATTTTAAAAACAGACACTAAGCTATAATAAAGTATAATTATTCCAAATTCTTTAATATAAAAATTGTTTCGTTTACATTTACCAAAAGTTTTTCTAACTTTGAATCAAGATTTTCTTTTGTATATATATTATTCGTTGATGTATAAGGTAGATATTTTTGTGAAACCAGACCTTGTGTTCTGAAATTTGCAGTTTCTCTTGCTTGCTGTGAAATGGTTATTAATCTGTTATAGGATAGGTAATTGCTTTCCGGTTTATCTTTATATTCTGCTCTTATATATTCAACGTTATCAATTAAATTGCTGACTATTGCGTTAAACATCTGTATATCTTGATTTGTATTTAGACATTTTCTTAACTTTTCAAGAATAATAATGACGCTGTTAACATCTTTAAGATATTGTGTAGTTTTATCCTTCTTTACAATTATATCTACATAGTTGTCATTGTCTCTCGGAATTGGTTTTAGTTTTGCTTCGTTTTGTTTATCCAGTTCTTCAACAGAAAATGGAGCCATTGCTTTTTCATCGTGCTGTTTTCTTAAATAGGAAAATTCTGCATCAATGTTAGGAAGTGTACCTACGTATCCAGCTCCTGTTGTGGTTATGACTATTATAAATAGTAAAATTATTGTTAGAAACTTATTCATAATTTATATTATACTGATATTTTTTACAAAGTGAATAATTATTAAAAATAGACCTTTTTTATCCTTTAATGATATTCTTAAAAAAACAGGAGAAAGTATGAAAAATATAGTTAATAAAATAGGACCTCTTTCAAATATAGAATTTGATAAATTATTTCTAAGTCAATTATTATCGCATTTTGCAGATGCTGTTGTGCAGTTTACATTGGTTGCGATATTGCTGGATAAGTTGCCAAATGCAGGAAAAGCCATTGCAATAACATTTTTTGCATTTCTTCTTCCTCAATTTTTCTTTAGTCCATATTCAGGTGCATTTTGTGATAAGTTCAAAAGAAAAAATATATTAGCATTTAGTTTGTTTTATAGAACCTTAATATTATTTTTAGCAACTTATTTAATATTTAAGCAGAGCATAATAGAACCACGATATATATATTTAATCTCTTTTCTTTTAGGTTGCGGAAGTGCATTTTTCTATCCTGCGAAAATGGCTATCTTACCTAATTTGGTTGAAGGTTCGCAGTTGAAATTTGCAAATGCTATGAATTCATCTATTGGTGCTATTGCTGTTTTGTTTGGTGCATTTATTTCTAATTTTATAATTAGCCATACAAGCTATATTACTGCTTTAAATATTATTGCTTTAAGTTATCTGATTTCTGCTTGTTTGTGTTTGACTATAAAATTGAAATTTAAACAATCATTTTTCAAAATTTCAAACAATCTCGTTAATGATATGAATATAGCCATAAAATACATAAAAAACCATAAAAAAGCATTATATTTGGTTATGCTTTCATTCTGCATTCAATTTATAGTGGCTATGTTTTCTAACAACTTAAATACACTTATAACAGATTATTATGGTTTAGCATTTTCTGATTTGACATATCTCAGAACAATTTTGGGATTTGGCATAATATTGGGTATGTTTTTAACTATATATTTTGCAAGATTGTTAAAAGTGGTACATTTATTTTCTTTAGGTTTTATTATTTTGTGTATAACTCTTTTTACTGCTAATTTCTGTAATTCAATTGGTATCGCTTGGAAGTGGTTAATTCCTATCGGTATAGCTGATGCTATGGTTGTTATTACTTTAGATACGATATTACAAAAAGTTACTCCTGATAGAGTGAGAGGTAAAATATTCGGATTAAATTTAACTTTAAATACATTTAGCTTTTTACTCGGAACACTCATTATTGCGCTTTCTACAGAATATATTCAACCATTAAATACATTTAAAATTATTGCAGGAGTTTCTTTTATACTGGCAATTTCTGTTCTCTTATTTGATAAAGCTTTCAGATACTTTTTATTAAAAGCAACTTTAGGACAAATATTCTTGTTTTTGTTTAGATACAGAGTTGAAGGAATAGAAAACTTGCCAAAAAATGGGAAAGTTATACTTGCCGGTAATCATACCGGACATTTGGATCCTTTTATTCTGCAGATGGCAACAAAACGTCCGTTGTGGTTTGTAACCGGACCTGCTGCATTTAAAGTTCCTATAGTAAGGTATCTTTTAAAATTTTATAATGTTTTACCGTTAAATTTTGGGAAGGGACTTGAAGCAATTGACTCGGCTGTTACAGAATTAAAAAAAGGCGAGGCTGTTATAATATTCCCGGAAGGGAAGTTTACACCGAATGGTGAACTTTGTAAATTCAATAGAGGTGTTGGCATAATGGCAAAACATGCCGATTGCCCTATAGTCCCATTTTGTATTCAAGGAGGGTTTGAAACTTGGAATAAGCAGAGGAAACTTCCTAAATTTTTTAATACTATTGTTATTCAATTTGGTCAGCCAGTTAAAGATTTAACAAAAAGCGAAAAAGAAATTGCTCATGAACTCCAACAAAGAGTTAATTTTATGAAAAAAGCATTAGAAAGACGTTCTTTCTACCAAATTTCTCAGCAAAATTATTCTAATTTCTTAGATTTAATGAGGGATAAAGGTGATATTTTTGCACCTGTTAATGCCGTTTCAATGAAAACAAAAGATGGTTATGAGGCAATTACTTATATAGAACTTTCAAGAAATGCGAAGAAATTTGCTAATTATTTGATTGAAACGGTCGGGGTTAATAGGGGCGATAGAATTGCAATTTTGTCTGAGTCTCGCCCGGAATTTGCTATTGGAATTTTTGCTTCTATTCAAACAGGGGCGATTACAGTTCCATTGGATGTAAAATTGACTGTATCTGAACATACAAATATATTGTCTGATTGTAATCCGAGAATATTAATCTGTTCTTCTCATTATCTAAATCATGCAATAGAAGTAAAGCAAAATGTAAAATCAATAGAACAAATTTTTCTTTTGGATAAAGAAGAAGAAACTTCATATATGAATGTTTTTGATATTGAAGCGGATGTTGATAAAGATTTAGGACGTCCCCGTTCTTTAGATGAAACTGCTTTGATTGTTTATACATCAGGTACAACAGGAAATCCAAAAGGTGTTATGATAAGTTTTGGTAATGTTTATTCTCAATTCAAAGATTTTGAGAAAATTTTTAAGTTATCATCAAAGAACAGACTTCTTTCTTTGTTACCTTTAAATCATCTTTTAGAGCTGACCGACGGATTTTTCTCTATGCTTTATATGGGTGCTCAAATTATTTATATAAAAAGTTTGAGTCCTAAAGAACTTACAGAAACAATGAAAGAAAAGGGTATAACAAATATGATTGTTGTTCCTTTAGTTGCCAAAATGCTTAAAAATAGTATTGATAAGCAATTAAAGAAGCAGAGTCAAAGAGTTCAGTCTTTGTTCAATTTTATGTATAAAGTTGCCAAATATATGCCCCTACAAATAAGAAGAATTATGTTTAAGTCCATAATAGATGAACTTGGCGGAAAATTTGAATGTTTTATTTCAGGCGGTGCTCCTTTAGAACCAGGTATTGCTGAATTCTTTGACAGGATTGGTATTCCTGTATTTCAAGGATATGGTTTGACAGAAACAAGTCCTACCGTTTCTACAAATTATTATGATAATAATAAAATAGGTACAGTAGGAAAGCCGCTTCCTTCTGTAAGAGTCAAAATAGCTGATAATGGAGAACTTCTTGTAACCGGTCAGAATGTTATGCA
Source organism: Candidatus Gastranaerophilales bacterium (assembly GCA_944323935.1). Lineage (GTDB taxonomy): Bacteria > Cyanobacteriota > Vampirovibrionia > Gastranaerophilales > Gastranaerophilaceae > Avigastranaerophilus. The sequence goes on from CALUUJ010000002.1 coordinate 138,998, forward strand.
GGGCTATTACGGAAAGCCTGAAATGACTGCTGAAGTTATAGATGAAGATGGTTGGTTCCACACTGGAGATATTGCTGAACTGGATAAAGAAGGTTATATAAAAATTACAGGCAGAATTAAAAATATGATAGTATTGGGCGGAGGTAAAAAAATATTCCCGGAAGAAGTCGAAGCAGTATTAGAACAATCTGATAAAATAAAAGAGATATGTGTGCTTTCATTAAAGATAAAATCCGGAAATAAAGCAGGAACAGAAGAAGTAGGGGCGATTGTAGTTCCAGCTGATAATATTCTGAATGATGAAAATGTTGTTCAAATTATAGAAGAAGAAATAAAAAATCTTGCTCAAAAGAATCTTGCACCATACAAAATACCAACAGTAGTTGTTATTCATAAAGATGAGCTCCCCAAAACATCTACAAAAAAAGTAAAGAGAACTGAGTTGGTTAAATGGTATGAGTCTGATAGTGTTAATGTTTAGAAATTATTAATTGATTTTTCATTGATTAAATAAGATAATTAATATTATCAAAAGGGAGGATAGTGCCATTAACATTAAGTCTATAATATCGGGAATTATAATTGTTTCAGGGTTAACATCTTATGCTTTTGCAATGACTCCTGAAGCTAATCAGTATTATCATAAGGCTTGTTCTTTATCTGATGAATCAAAATATGAAGAAGCTGTTGAACAATTGAATATTGCCATTCAAATGTCACCTGATGATGCTTTGTTGTATACAAAACTTGCAGGCATGTATTCCGAACTTTCTGATTGGGATAATGCTGTTGAAGCTTATAAAAAAGCTTTAAAGTTAAGACCTAATGATGCTTTTATTTATATTAGTTTAGGCAATATATTTGAACAAATGCAAGATTATAAGAATGCTTATACTGCATATAATCATGCTATGAAAATTTTTCCTGAATATAAATATAATTATCTAAATCTTGCAAGTGTAAAAACTCATTTAAAAGAGGATGATGAAGCAATTAAATATTATCAAATGTTTCTTTCTTATTATCCCGATGCTTTGGATGCAAGGGAAAATATGGCATCTATATACCTAAGAATGAACAAACCTCAAGATGCTGTTGAAATATACAATGATATTTATTTGAAAGATCCTGCTACTTTTAAGGATTTTTCTAATTACGGTCTTGCATTATATAGAATTTCAGATTATGACAATGCCCAAAATATTCTTTTAAAAGCAATAAAAAAAGATAATAATGATTATGTGGCAAGAGCAAATTTGGCTTATGTTTATTTGGCTCAAAATAAAGATGATTTGGCAATAAATGAATTTGCAAAGGCATTGGAATTACAGCCGGAGATGACTTCAATTCGTTTTGATTATGCGAACTTGCTTGCAGATAAAGAAAAATATGATGAAGCTATTATTCAATATAAAGAATACATAAAAGAAAATAAAGATAATCCTGTTGCATACAGAAATGCTGGAATTCTATATGAAAAAAAAGGTGATTATGAAAATGCAATAAAAACTTTAGAAGAGGGTATTATTGCAGCTCCTAAGGATGTTGAACTTAAAAAAGAACTAGCAAAATCTTATCATTTGGCAAAACAGTATGATCAAGCTATTGCGATGTATGATTCTTTACTGGAACAAGATGCTGAAAATACAGAATTGATTTTGAATAAAGGTATTGCATATCATGCTCAAAAGAAATATTCTGAAGCAATTGCATTATATAAATCTGTATTATTGAAAGATGCAGAAGATAAAACAGCTAAAGATTATTTGCTAAAAGCATATATAGCGCAAGGTGACTCGTTATGTTCAGAGGGGAATTATAAAAAAGCTATTAATAGTTATGAGTATGCTATTCAAATGGATTCAAATAATCCCGCTTTATATTTAAGTGTAGCTGATGCATATGAAAAAATTGGTTCTAAATCTAAAGTTATAGAATATTATGAAAAAGCAATGGAAATAGCACCGGAAAATAGTGAAGTTTTGTCTTCATATGCAAAATCTTTAACGAAGATGGATAAAACGGAAGATGCCAAGCTTGTTTATGAAAAGGCACTGTCTGTTAATAGTGCCACTTCTGATGATAAATATAATTATTATATAGATATTGCTGATACATATTACAAAAATAAAAACTATCCGATGGCATTGGCTGAATATAAAAAAGCTTTAGAAATAAAACCAAAAGATGAATATCTAAATATAAAATTAGGTAATACATATAAGGGTATGTCAAATTTAAGCAGTGCAATTGATTATTATAACAAGGCGATAGAAATTAATCCCAATAATCCTGATTCATATTTTAACAGTGGATTATGTCTTGCAGAATTAAATAATTTGACTGCAGCAAAAGAAAAATTTTCTAAAGTTATAGAACTGAAATCTGATTATGCATATGCCTATTATGCATTAGGTCTTGCTTATGAAAAAGAAGATAATATTATAGAAGCAGTTAAGAACTACGAATATTTTATTGAATATACACAGGATAACAATCTAAAAAATAATATACAAAATAAGGTAAACAAATTGAAAAAAGTTTTACCTGAAAATGCGGCTAATGAATGAAGAAAATAATTATAATATTATCTATATTGCCTTTATTGTTTTTATGTTCATTTAAAATAAAAGCAAAGCCATACGTACTTTTATCTTCGGGTACAATTTCTACGGATGCGACAAAGAGAATGGAGCGAGTTTTTGTTGCTGGGCAAAGAATAAATTATGCACTGGTTGCACCTGACGGGTTTAAAAAGCCGGGAGTCCGTCTTCAAATATCTAAACAGGATGATAAAACTTCTAATTGGGGCTTTTCTATTATACAAACTCGTGATTTTTATTTGGATTTATCTCAAAAAGCTTATCGAGATTATATCTATATTCAAAGACCCGGACGATATTATATACAATTTTTTTATCTTAGTAATAAAGATTATCCTTTTGCCCGTTCGGAATTTTGGGTTCAATAAATGTTTAATTTGTATAAATATATAGAATTTTATTTTAATCAGTTAAGTTCATCTAAATATATAAGAAAAGGAAAGTGTAACAGATGCGGTAAATGTTGCAGAAATATATTACTGTATGTTGAAGATGAACCAATCAAAACAGAAGAACAATTTGAAAAAGTAAAGGAATGGGAAAAACATTATAACAATTTCTATGTTTCAGGCAGATCTGAAAATGGTGCTTTATTATTTACCTGTAAAGAAATAGATGATAATAATAAATGCAAAGTGTATTTTTTTAGAGGTTGGGGCTGTAGAATGTATCCTAAAAAGGATACAAAATTTTTGATTAATGGAGGAAAACCATTAGATGGTTGCGGATATTATTTTGAAACTAATAAAAGCTTTAAATCATATTTCCTCAATAGACTTAAATAAACTTAGCTGATATTTTTTTTATTGTCTCAAGTGAACGTTTTGCTAACAGTTCATTCTTTAGTTTCTTATTTTTGCGAGTTTTCCTATCCATCTCCATTTCAGCTAGAATACCCCAATTTGAGTTTATTGGTTGAAATGAAGTATGACCTTCAAAAGAAATGTAGTGTGTGAGTGCACCTAAAACTGTTTCTTGAGGAAGTTCTAATAGTTTTTCACCATTTAAATATTTATACATATTTATACCGGCCAGAAGTCCTGAAGCTATTGATTCTGTATATCCTTCTGTACCTGTTATTTGTCCGGCAAAAAAGATATTTGAATTTTTTCTTGATTGAAGTGTCGGATTTAATACCTTTGGACTGTTTATAAAAGTGTTTCTGTGCATTACCCCGTATCTTACGATATTTGCATTCTCAAGACCTGGGATTGATTGTATAAGTTCTTTTTGGCTTCCCCATCTTAAATTTGTCTGAAATCCTACTAAATTATATAAACTTGCAGATTTATTGTCTTGTCTTAATTGTACAACAGCATAATTTTCTAATCCTGTTCTTTCATCAACTAAACCAACAGGTTTTAATGGCCCATATCTTAGAGTATCAGTGCCTCTTGATGCTAAAACTTCAATTGGAAGGCAAGATTCAAAGAATTTGGCATTCTTTTCAAATGATTTTAGTTCAATTTTTGGTGCATTAATTAAAATATTATAAAATTTTTCATATTCTTCTTTATTCATCGGACAATTTATATAATCAGCATCACCTTTATTATATCTGTTTAAATAGAATGCTTTTTCAAAGTTAATTGAATCTTTTTCCACTATTGGTGCTATTGCATCAAAAAAGTGCAGGTATTCTTCACCTAAAAATTGCTTTATATTATTTGAAAGTGCTTCTGATGTTAATGGACCAGATGCTATAATTACGGGTATATTGGGGGGTATTTTTTTTAATTCTTCTCTTATAACGTTAATATTTTTATTATTGTTGATTTTTTCTGTTACTTTTTCTGAAAAAAGTTCTCGGTCTATGGCTAAAGCTCCACCTGCAGGCACTTGTGATTCAAATATAACAGGCATTAATTCGCTTCCAAGTTCTTCCATTTCGTGTTTTAACAGACCTGATGCATTTGTAGTGTCATAAGAACCAAGGCTATTTGAACATACAAATTCTGCAAATTTATCTGTTTTATGGGCACCTGTCTGCTTATATGGTCTCATTTCATATAAATCTACTTCTATTCCTCTTTTTGCTAACTGAAGAGCAGCCTCACTTCCTGCCAGTCCTGCTCCGATTATAATCACTTCTTTCATTTATCTTCCTCATTTTGTATGATTATCTCATAAAAATATAGCCATTATATATAAAATGTTGTAATATTAAGGAATGGAAGAGATAAGAATCTTAATCTTTGATGAAGAAGAACTTACAAAAACTCTTATTGAAAGTTATTTAAAAGAATTAACTTTTCCTTTTAAGCTTGAAAAGTATAATTCTTATGAAGAAGATTTTATAAAAAATGTTAGTGAACATAAAATTATAATAGTTAACATTAATAAGTATAATATTTCTATATTAAAATCAATTGAGGAATTATCAAAAGATAAAAAAAATAAGTTTATTATTGTATCTTATGATAATTCAACGGATTTACATGTTAAATCATTGAGGGCCGGAGCTAAGGAGTTTTTGTTAAAGCCTTTGGTAAAGGCAGATTTTGTTTATGTATTACAAAAAATATATAAGAAGGAAATTATGGAATTCAATAAAAATTTGAATGGTAAAGTTTACACCGCTGTATCGGTAGAAAAAGGAATGGGCAAAACTACGTTTCTGATTAATTTGGCAAAAGAAATAGCAGATGCAAGTGGGGAAAAAGTTCTTTTGATTGATTTTAATAATGACATCAATGACCTTTCTTTTTTATTAAATATTGATATTTTTTACAATACTATTCATTATATGAATAATTTGACAGAAGAAAATGTAGATCAACTATTATCGAAAGTACCTTCATATAAAAATTCATCTCTTTTTGTTATGGCAAACGGTTTTCTTCGAAAAGGCGGAGAGAAAATAAATGTAAGAAAAATTGATGATGTTCTGAATATATTAAAAAGACATTATAAGTACATATTTTTGGATATAGATCCAACTGATGATGCTGTAGAACGTGAGTTAGTCAGATTGTCGGATTATGTTTTTGTTATGATGAATTCAATGATAAGTTCGTTGGAAAAATTAAAGAATTTTCTGGAAATTATGTACAAAAGTAAAAATGTAAAACTTATACTAAATAAATATGAGGCAAAGAATGTCGAAAAATTAGAAGAAATACAAACTTTCTTAGGAAAAGAAATTTATTGGGTGATTCCAAAAAACTTTATGGCAACGGGTACAGCATTAAATAATTCTAAGACATTAAAAGAAGTATCTCCGAACTTAGATATTGTTCAAGCATATGTTCAATTGGCTCAAAGGATAATAAGCAGAGATTAAAAATGAATTTAAAAGACAGACTTGATAATATTAAAAATACTAATCAAATTTCTATTAAAGAAGAGATAGTTACAGACACATATTTTGATATTAATAATATTTTTGTTAATTATGATAAAATAAGTGGTATTCTTTTTTCTATTATTAATCAAAAGAAAAATATTATTTTTATATCTGATAATTCTGTTGATAAAAATATTATTGTTTCATTAATGCAGTCTGTATTAGGAAGTTATGATATTGAAATATTAAATTCTATAGATGAAAATATTTATAATTTATGCACAAAGATAAAGTTTATTTCTGATTCGTCTATAATACAAATTGTAAAAATATTTGAATATATTATATATGGATATAGTTCTTTTATTTCTTTATTTAATTTGGCAAATGATGAAAATATAATAAATAAATTGAAAACAGTTATTGCTGTCAATTTCAGAAATTTAACAGAAGAAAATATTAATACTTTGATAGGATGTTCTGATTCTTTTTTTGTTTCGATTGAAAAAGATGAAGACGGCTTATTTTTAGTTTCTAAAGTTCAAAAAATAAATTATATTGAAAATATTATCTCATTGGATGTTATATATGATTATAAAAATGCAGATAAGAATGTCGAACAAAAATTTGTGGAAGAAGCTAAACCGGAAAATTCGGAAGAAGATAATTCATATATCGAAACTGAAAAAAACATATTAAATAATGATATTCAATACCAAGAAACTGATTTTATTGAATCTGAAGATGCTGATTCCGTTATTCAAAAAGAGCAAATAGCAATTGATATCAATGAAGAAAAAAACGAAGAAAATTTAATAGACTCTACAGATAATGTCGAAGAAAAACCTATAATTAAAGTAAATAAGTATAGATTATTAAAAGAAAAAATTAAAAACAAACGAAATAAATGATATTTTTAATATAAATCATATAAAAAATTTAGAAAATAAAAGAAAAGGATGGTTTATATATTTTTTTAGTTGCTTGCTGAAACAATTGTTATATTTGGTATTTACTTTGTTATTGATCTAAAGATTTAGATTTTATATAGATCTTTTTGTATAGAAAAATTCATCGTTTTGTGGATGAGGCGCCATGCTTATACATGTATATTAATAGTATAAACAGCGTATTTACAGGGAGTTCAGGTGTGTATATGAGAAGAACAATGGATTTTGGTAAAAAGACAAAAATTATTTTGCTAGATGACAACTTTGACCATTTATTAGGTATAAGAGAATTAATTAATCTTGAAACAAACTTTGAAGTTATCGCAACAGCCACAAATGCTAATATAGCAATTAATTTGGTGAAGAAATATCAACCGGATGTTGTTTTAATGGATATCAATATGCCGGAAAAAGATGGCTTAACGGCAATAAGTGAGATTGAAAGATTGGGATTAGGGGTAAAAATCATCGCATTAACAGGATATGATGATCCTGATTTGATTTTTAGAGCAATGAAGATAGGCGCTAAAGGTTATATTCTAAAAACTATGGCTTCAGCTCAATTGATTTATGCTATAGAAGAGGTAATGCAAGGAAAAATTTATTTGCCTTCAGGCCTATCTTCAAGATTTTTTGAATATTTCCAAAAAACATTCAGAGAAGAATCTAATAATTCTGTTAATGAAGAAAACTTGCTTCAATATTTAACTCAAAGAGAAGAAGAAGTTTTGGAATTATTGACTCAAGGTGTTACATATAAAGGTGTTGCGCAACAATTGTTTATTAGTGAAACAACAGTTAAAACTCACGTAAATAATATATTCCAAAAATTACAGGTTAATGATAGAACACAAGCTGTTTTATATGCGATAAATAATGGATTTTTGAATAGAAAAAAATTAAAAATTGCTATATAATTAGCTTATGAAAAATAAATTTAACACACTTCACAAATACATATATGAACATTCTGTAAAAGAATATAGAAAAGAGACCATTAATGGTCTCTTTCGTTCGATTTTACAACCGTTGATTTCAAATCAAAAAATAGAATCTTGTATATTAATGCGGTTAAATGATTTTGATGATAAAACTGCAATTATAAAAAGGTTAAATTTTTCAGGGGCAAATATATTATATTATGGAGATAATTTAAAAGACTTAAATTATACAAATCAAGAAATTGAAGAAATATGGGGTAAAACAGAATTTCTTATTGTATTATCTCAAAGGTATTCTGCTGCTTTGATTTGGGATTATACTCTTTCTGAAGTTCAATCTTATTCTCCAGTGTGTGTATTATACAATTCTAAAATTATTACTGATATATCAAAAAAGATTCTTGAAAATTCTAAATATGATTATAAAAATTTATTGCTTAAATATTCACCTGATAGACGTGAAAATATTGTTCTTAATCAATCAATAGGTATGATTGTATCTCTTTTAAATGAAAAAAATGAAGATATTGTTTTTGGAGAGAAAGAAAAAGAAAATTTTATTCAAGCAGATGAAACAATTAAAACTGCCGAAATAGTTTCCAATAATGCAAGATTTATTTCCCATGAAATAAAAAATAATCTTTCTATTATTAATTTGTATTCCAAAATTTTAGAAAAAAGAATTGAGAATATGAAAGAATCAGAAGAAATAATGCAGTCTTTAAATAATGCAATTAGGAATATAACAACAGCATCAGAAAATGTTTCATCATTGATTTCTGATTTAAGATGTTTATCTTCTCCATATAAAACAGAAATAAGTGTTAAGAAAATCATTTTGAATACAATTTCAATGTGCCAAGAAAAGGCAAATAATGCAGGTGTCAATATTACTGTTGATGATTTTGAAGATTGTATAACAACTACAGATAAAACAAAACTTCAATGTGCTTTAATTAATTTGATTTATAACGCTATAGAGGCGTGTAAGGAGTCTTGTATAGTAAATATAAGTTGTAAAATACAAAATGATACAATAAAAATAAGTGTTAAAAATAATGGTGATATGATTTTACCTGAAAATTGGTCAAAAATTTTTGAAAAGGACTATACAACAAAGGAAAAAGGTAATGGGCTTGGTCTTGCTATTTGTAAAGAGCAGATGAAACTAGTAGGAGCTGATATAAATTTGGTTAATTCTGACGAAAAGATTACCGAGTTTGAAATTGTATTGCCTAAGGTTTAAGTTTTAATATAAATATTTTCCTTATATTTTCTTTTCAGTTGATAATTTAAATCGTATAATGTTCATATGGAAAATTTAACCGTAAAAAAATATACTTTAAAAAAAGTTTCTTCTGATGTTACATATAAGGTAGACTATGAAAAAGAATTAAATCCGCCTCAATTAGAAGCTGTTAAACAAAGGGAAGGTTCAGTTTTGGTTATAGCCGGTGCCGGCAGCGGTAAGACAAAAACACTTACTTATCGAGTCGCAAGATTAATTGAAGATGGGATAAATCCAAAAAATATTTTATTGTTGACTTTCACAAAAAAAGCGGCACAAGAAATGTTGTCCCGTGCTGCTATAGTTTTAGATTCTCGTTGTGAACAAGTAGCAGGCGGAACATTTCACTCTTTTGCGAATGTTATTTTAAGGAAATATTCTTCACTATTAGAATTAAATAATAATTTTACAATTACCGATAGAGCAGACAGTGAAGATATTATAAATCATATAAGATCGAGTATTATTGGGAAACAAGAAAAACGTTTCCCAAAGAAAGGAACTATTTTAGATATATATTCTAAAGCTGTTAATAAAAATATTCCGTCAGAGGATATTATTCTTTATGAATATAAACAGTTTGAACACTGCATTGAAAAGATAAATGAAATTATATGTGAATATAATAACTATAAACATAAAAATTCTATTTTAGATTATGATGATTTATTGTTATATTTGAAAACTCTTCTAGAATGTAATCCGGACGTAAGAAAAAAGTTATCAAATCAATATAAATATATAATGGTAGATGAATATCAGGATACAAATACTATTCAAGCACAAATTGTCAAACTTTTGGCTAGTGAACATAATAATGTAATGGCAGTTGGTGATGATTCTCAAAGTATATATTCATTTAGAGGTGCAAATTTCAAAAATATTCTTGAATTTCCGGAGATATTTCCAAATACTAAAATTATTAAGTTAGAGCAAAATTATCGCAGTTCCCAAAATATACTTGCTTTAGCAAATGAGATTTTGTTAAAAGCTAAAGAAAAATATACTAAGACATTATTCTCTGATATTGTATCTCCAATAAAACCTGCATTAATAAGTGCAAATGATATGAAAATGGAAGCTGAGTTTATATCCCAAAGAGTATTAGAATTGGCAGAAGAAGAAAATCTTTCTTTAAATGATATTTGTGTTCTAGCAAGAAGTGCAAGAATGACATATAACTTAGAAATAGAGCTCGCAAAAAGAAATATTCCGTACAAAAAATTTGGTGGAATGAAATTTATTGAAGCTGCTCATATTAAAGATATAATTGCTCATTTAAGAGTTATTTTAAATCCGTCAGATATTATAAGCTATACAAGAATTCTTCTTTTGCTTGATGGAATAGGTAATCAAAGTGCAAATAAACTATTGCCTATTTTAGTTAAAGATAGTGAAATAAAAAATAAAAATCTTCCGGTAAAAAATCCTGAAGCAGTAATAAAACTTACAGATTTGATTAATAATAATCAAAAGGATATTTTTAATCCCAAAAAAGTTGTTCAAAATGTTTTGAAATATTATGAAAATATACTTAGAGATAAATATGATGACTATGCCAAAAGAGAAAAAGATTTGGAACACTTTCTTGCTCTGAGTGAAAAATATACAAGTTTAGAAGATTTTCTCAGTGATTTAGCCTTGGAACCGCCGGATACATCTGTTGCAGATATAAATTCCGGTACACAAAAAGATGAATTTTTGACACTTTCTACTATACATAGTGCAAAAGGTTTGGAATACAAAGCCGTATTTATTATAGGTGCAGTGGATGGACGTTTTCCTTCTTTATATTCATTTAATTCATCAGAAGATTTAGATGAAGAACTAAGGCTTATGTATGTCGCTGTAACTAGAGCCAAAACTCACCTCGCAATAACATATCCGATTGATATGTTTGATTATTCAACAAATATGGTACTTTCTAAACCTTCCAGATTTTTAGACGGAATAAATCAAGATGTATTAGAAAGATGGGTAATTGAATAATTATTGTTCAAAAGAAGTAATCTTGTAACCTTTTGCAATTAATGCTTTTTGAATTTCTTCAAAGTGCTGAGCATTTCTTGTTTCCATTGAAATTTTTAGGAAACAATCGTTAATATCTGTATTTTCCCCGCCTTGATTGTGTCTTACTCTAATAACGTTAGCACCATATTCCGCAATAATAGTGGAGACTTCTCTAAGTTGTCCCGGTTTATCAAGTAATTCAATTGTTAAATGGCATAATCTTCCTGTCGTTAAAAGACCTCTGTTTATGACTCTTGAAAGAATATTAACATCAATATTACCTCCGGAAACAATACATGCAGTCTTTTTGTTGTTTAAAGGAAGCTTGTTGAACATAGCTGCTGCCACGCTTAATGCTCCTGCTCCTTCAGCTACAAGTTTTTGCTTTTCCATGAGCGCAAGTATAGCAGAAGCAACCTCATCATCTGTAACAGTAACTATATCGTCAACATATTTCATGCAACAATCAAAGGTTAATTCTCCGGGTTTTTTTACTGCTGTACCATCTGCAAAAGTATGCACTACAGGTAATTCAAGAATTTTTTTGTTTATATATGATTGATACATGCTTCCAGCACCTTGAGCTTGAACGCCATATACTTTGCAATTTGGTTTTAATTGTTTCATTGTGTATGCAATTCCTGAAATTAATCCGCCTCCGCCAATAGGAACAATAACTGCATCAATATCAGGAAGTTGGTCAATAAGTTCAAGCGCAATAGTTCCTTGCCCTGCTATAACATCTTCATCATTAAACGGATGAATGAACTCTCCGCCTGTTTCTTGTTGAAATTTACAAGCTGCATTATAGGCATCATCATAAACACCGTCAATTAGCTTTATTTCTGCGCCGTATTTTCTTGTTGCTTCTACTTTTGAAATTGGAGCTGTAGCCGGAATAAAAATAGTTGCTTTAATTTTATTTTTTTGTGCTGCCAGTGCAACACCCTGTGCATGATTACCTGCACTGCAAGCAATAATGCCTTTTTGTTTCTGTTCTTCTGTTAATTTTGATATTTTATAATATGCGCCTCTTAATTTGAAAGAACCTGTAAGTTGTAAATTTTCAGATTTTAAATAAATTTCATGCCCCTCTAATAATGTTTTAGAAAGAATTAAATCTGTTTTTCTGGCTACTTCACTTAGTATTTTTGAAGCATCATAAATTTTTGCAATGTTTAACACGGCTATTACCTCTTTTTTATTATTCTACACTAAAAAGTTATAATGGATAATATAATAATTTTATTTAACAATGGATTAAATTTATAAATAAATCAAAAATCTGTTATAATGTTTCTATTGTTGCTAGGTTGAAGGATTTTTTATGAAAAAAATAGCATTACTTTTTATTGTATTTTTTATAAATACTTTATTTTCATTATGTGCATTTGCAGAGAATTTTTATATAACGAGTTATGATGTAGATTTAACTGTACATAAAAATAAAGACGTCGATGTTATAGAAAATGTAGGTGTATATTTTACCAGACCATCTCATGGAATTTATAGAAATATTCCAACAAAAGTTAATTTACATTATGGAGAAGGCGGTAGAAGCTTTTTGAACGCAAGAATATCAAATGTTCAAATTAATGAGCCTTTTTTAATTCAGAAAGATATTTCCTCTACGGTATTTAAAATTGGAGATGCTTCAAAATTAGTATCAGGTCCAAAACAATATCAAATAAAGTATAAATATTCAATGGGTAAAGATTTATTAAGAGCAGGTGATGATTTTTATTTCAATATTATTGGTACGAAATGGGATACAACTATTGATAACATAAAATTCAAAATTACCCTGCCTTTACCATATTCAAATTTGCGAAATACAACGGGTTTTTCCATTGGTGGACTTGATTCATCCGGATATAATATTAAAGATTTAAATTATTTTATAGAAAATAATAAAATAATAACAGGCAGAGTTAATAGAGTTTTAGAACCTTTAGAAGGACTAACAGTACGTATTTTACTTCCAAATAACTATTTTGTGCCTGATGTAAAGTTTTTGGATAAAGATTTTATATATGTATTAGTATCGGTTCTTACTTTAATTGCTTTCATTATGTGGTTTATTTTTGGACGAGATGAAAAAGTTATACCGGTAGTTAATTTTTATCCGCCAAAGAATAGAAATAGTGCCGAAGTTGGTGTTGAATATAAAGGAGTTGCTTCACAGAAAGAAATAGTATCTTTAATTATGTATTTGGCAAATAAAGGGTATTTGGAAATCGAAGATGATGGGGTTAGTTATAGTCTGCATAAACTTAAAGATTACGATGGAAAAAATTCCTGTGAGAGAAGATTGATGTCTGTTTTATTCAAAACTTCTGATATTGTTACAGCAGAAGATTTGCAGTTTTCAAGAAGTTTCTATCGTAACTGTGAATCTATAATTGCATCTTTGAATAATATTAGAAAATTTATTTTTGATAAGAATGCAAACAGTCCTGAAAAAATGGTTCTTCTTTTCATATGTATATTGGGAATATTACTAAGTATACTATATGTTTTAGGTGATTATTCATTTTCATTGTTCTTTTCACCAGATGCATTTCTGTTATTATTTCCTATAGTTGGAGCCTTTGTTGTCTTTTCTGTTGTATACGGAATGATGAAATCTAATGAGTCCGGTGCAGCCAAAATTTCAAAAGGAATTTTTATTACCATTTGGGGCAGTATGTTTATGGGTATTCCTACTTTAATAATTTTAACAAAAATATATAATTCCGTAATTGAAAATATTCCAATTTTAATATATTCCTTCGTGTGCATTATTGTTTCAATTTTTTGTTTGATTAATATGCCAAAAAGAAACAAACAGGGTAGAATACTTCTCGGTCATATTGAAGGCTTTAAAAAGTTTTTAGAGGTTGCTGAAAAAAGAAGATTAGAATCTTTAATTGCAGAAAATAGAAATTACGCATCAGATATACTTCCATTTGCTTATGTTCTTGATATATCTGACAAAATCTTGCCTGTGTTAGAAAGTTTATCGTTATATACACAGCCAAATTGGTATAAAGGAAGAATGTCGGGTAGAACATTTTCTACGTTTGTTTCTACGATGGAAAAAGCAGCGGCACCATCTGTTGAAAATGGCGGTATAAGTCGTTCTTCCGGTTCTGGCGGCAGAGGATTTAGTGGGGGCGGATTCTCCGGCCGTGGCGGCGGCGGTGGGGGCGGCGGCTCCTGGTAAATATAAAAGACACTTTTTAGGTGTCTTTTTTTGTAAAATTTATGTTAATATGTAAAGTATGAATGATGAACCTCGTATTCCTTATACAAATTCCATAGTTTTTGCGGCTGAATATATTAGCCGTGCGAGTAAAGAATATGTTAGAAAAATAATAAAAGATTATAATTTCCCTATTGGTTATGAAGAACATATTATTTTAGATACGGTATTCTTTTATCCCGGTTGTATACAGATGGAAATTGCAAAAAAAGTTTGTATGCAGCGTTCATATTTGTGTAAACTTTTAACAAAACTGGAAGATTTAGGATTGATAATAAGAGAAAAAAAAATTAAGGGTAAAAGACAAGTTGTTTTGGCTGTTTATATTACTCAAGCCGGTGAGAAGTTATATAAAGAAATGCATTCGGTTTTTAAAAAAGAATTATTAAATAAACAAATTGTCGATGCGGAAAAACTAGTAGAAATTACAAAGGAACTTTTTAAAATGGGAGATAATCTGGTAAACACTTTTAATTTGAAATTGTAACTTGACAGCAAAATTTTTTTAGATTAAACTTGTTGAATATTCAACAGATGAAAAAGAAACAAGTATAATGTGAAACTCTCAATCATATCTCTTAACTTAAATATGACCATACTTTAGAAGCTTATTTTAGCTTCTTTTTTTTGAGAGTAAAGATATAAAAATTATTTGATACAATTCTTTAAAAAAATATTTTGTTTTATTATAGTAAATATGTACAGACAATTTTTACCAATAATACTATTAACAATATCTAATATATTTATGACATTTGCTTGGTACGGACATTTAAAGTATAAAAGTACTGCTTTGTGGTTGGTAGTTTTTGTAAGCTGGGGTATTGCTTTTTTAGAATATTGCTTTCAAGTGCCTGCAAACAGAATAGGTCATGAGTTCTTTTCAGCTGCACAGTTAAAAACAATACAAGAAGTTATTACATTGATTGTGTTTAGTATTTTTTCAATTCTATATTTGAAAGAAGAATTTAGGTGGAATTATTTAGTTGGTTTTGCCTTTATAGTTCTTGCTGTATTTTTTATTTTTAAGAAGTGGTAATAAATCAACTGTTTAACAGATTGTAGTTGTGGAATTATATTATAATATAATGAATATGGATTATAATTTCGTAAAAGATATATATGTGTCAATCGTAGACGGGTTAAAAGTTGATAATTCTATCCTGGAAAATTTTGTTGCGGATAGAGAAAATAGTTTTATATTAAAACATAATATTAAAGCCATTTCTCAGATTTTAAAATTTTTAAATTCTTCTGAAAATGTATTTATTTTAAATGGTTTTATGGGATCAGGCAAAACATATGTTGCAGATTGTATCCTTGATTTTATCAACGAAAATGTTTTAATTTTTAGAAATTCTTATCAAGAAGCAATAAATCTTGATGATGTTTTATTATCAATGTTTAAGGATTTTTCTATATATCATAATGAAAAAAAAGTAGTACTTCCAAAAATTGAATCAAATATATTTTCGGAGAAGATTAATGCCTATGTAAAATATTGTAATGCACCAATGCTTTTTATTTTTGATTCATTTGAAATAAATATGAGAAGTAAAGACACTCAGAATGATATTTTGGATTTCATAAATTATCTTTCACATTTTTCAAAGGTAAAAATTATAATTTGTTCAAGAACATTTAAACAAAATGATTTAATATCAATAGATTCTTCTGTCTCATGCTCTTTGAATTCTTTAACAAAAGACGAAATGTATTTATACTTAGAAGAAAACGATATAAAAGGTAATAAATATGAAAGTGAGGAATTATACAAAGTTACACGAGGTCATTATTTATTATTAGAATTATCTGTATTAATAATGCAGATTTTAGATATTTCTTTGACTATATTTTCATCAGAATATAAAAAATCCGCAAAGAACTTTTTGGAATTTTTAATATCAAAACTTCTATATATATCATCAGATAAGTTTATAAAATTACTATTACTATTATCTGTAATAAGACATGGTGTAACATTTGATTTTCTTACAAATCAAAATATATCTACAATTGAAGATATTGATTTCTTGCTTCAAAAACATATTATCACCGAAAAGTTTGGTAAATATTATTTAAAAGACTATGTGAAAGCTGAATTTATAAAATCAGTAAATATAAGAACAAAAATAAAGGTCCACAAATATTTAATTGATGTTTATGAAGCAGAATTGCCTTTAAAGCCTTTTGACAGAGAATTATTCCTTTCTCGTATAACAATGAGACAAGAAATTGCTTTTCATAAAAAGAGAATAGGCTCTTTAGAAGAAGAATTAGAAAAAAGCGGTAAACCCAAATTAGCTGAAACGCAAGGATTTACTTTCTTGAGTTATGTTAGATCAAATAATCATCAAACTAATAGTGAAGATAAATCAGCTTCTTCTAAACGCTATATAAAAAACATAAAACCAAGAACTGAGAAAAATAAAAGATTTGAGCTTTCAAAAGAAGATTCTTTGTTGCTGAACACAACTAAACCAAAAGACATTGTTGAAAAAAAACTTGAAGATATTGCAAATGCAGTGTTAAATCAAGATGAAAAAAAACAAGTTATAAAAGATATTAATGAAGTCCCTGATAGTATGGATGATTATGTAGATATAGCACAAACATATGAGGAAGCTTATAATTTTTCTTCTGCAATTATGTATTATAAAAAAGCACTTACATATAAAAATGATGAAATGTTCAATGTAAAAGAACCAATTATATATACTAAACTTGCAATATGTTACAAGCGTGTACAAGATTTAGATGAAGCTATAAGATTATATGAAAAAGTATACCAATTATATATGAAAAACTCACCGGATAAAGCTAATCAAATTCTTTTAAGTATTGCTCAAATATATTCAGAGGTATATAAATTTGATAAAGCAAAAGAAATTTATAAAAGGATTTTATATTCGCCAATAGGTGTATCATCCGATATGGTAGTTAGGGTTTATTTAGATTTATCAGAATTAGAGGATAATAATTCTGATATTGAATCCGCTGTAAAATATGCACAAAAGGCTTTATCTATGGCAGAAAAAATGAATGATAATTCATTGTTATGTGAATGTTACTTTAAGTATGCATTATTACTTGATGATACAAATAATACGGATTTAGCTTTGAAATATTATTTAAGATGTGTACAAACCTCTGCGGATGTTGAAGTAAATTCTTATTTGGCTTCTGCATATTCTAATTTGGCTGAAATATCAACAGATAGCAAAAATTTAACTGCTGCAAAAATGTATTATGAATTATCTATAAATGCTGATAAAAAACAGAATAATTTTGAAGGACTTTATTATTCATATTCAAAATTGGCAGAAATATATAAGAGTGAAAATAAAGAGAAAATGTATGATTATCTAGTAAATGCTTTAGCTGTAGCTAAGAAACTTGATGATATAACATATGCTGTTTCCGGATATATTGAGATAGGCGATTATTATTTCGATGTGGTGGACTATAAACAAGCTTTAAAGTCTTATATCTTGGCTCAATCATTAGTTCCTCAACATGGTGCGGAGGATTTGTATGCAAAAATTAATTTCAAAATTAATAAAATTAAAATGATTATTGGTGAATCAGAGTTTTTAATATTGTTAGATATAATAAAAAAGAAGAAATAATGTACGAAAAACTGGAACAATTAGGAATTAACATTGATGAAAAACAGAAAAAATTATTTTCTTCTTTTTCTGATTTATTTACTGAATATAATTCAAATATTAATTTGATAAGTAAGAATGATGTAAAATTTTTATTTCAAAAACATATATATGATAGTCTTGCATTTAATTTATTTTATGAAAAATATAGTTCTAAACAGCTTTTAAATATAATGGATATAGGTACTGGTGGAGGGTTTCCTGCTATTCCGATTGCCTTATTATACAAAAATATTGATGTAACTGCATTGGATTCAATAAATAAAAAAATTAATTTCATAAAAACAGTTATTGATAAATTAGAAATAAAAAATATAAATCCTATATGTTCAAGAGTTGAAGAATTGCCTTTATCTATGAAAAGTTCCTTTGATGTTATAGTCTCAAGAGCAATGGCGGACTTAAGAGTTATACTTGAATATGCTATTCCCTATTTGAAAATAGGCGGTTACTTTATTGCTTATAAATCTCAAAAAGCAGAAGAAGAAATTTATAATGCTAAAAATGCTCTGTTAAAACTAAATTCTGTTGTTATTGACAGATTAGAATATTCTCTTCCGCTTAACGAAGAAAATAAACGAGTTCTACTTGTTATAAAAAAAGAAAAAGATATTTCTCCTATTTATCCGAGAAAAAACGGACAGGTTAAAAAGACTCCGTTATAGGTTTAAATGCTTCTAAAATCTTCTTATTATCTATTTCTTTTATAGAGCCTATTATATTTATATCTGTGTATCTTTTTAGTTCTTCAATGAAATTTTTTGTTGCTAAATCTTCAGTTTCGTTTGGAATTTTATTTACAATAATACCTTTAATTGGTATGTTATTAGTTTTTGCATAATGTATAGTTAATAGTGTATGATTTAGTCTGCCTAAAAATGGTACAGTGACTATAATAATCGGTATGTTTAATTCTTTTATCAAATCTGCACAAAGAAAATCATCCGTAGCGGGAGCTAATAATCCACCGGCACCTTCAACAAAAGTTATATCATTTCCTTTTGAAAAAGATTTAAAATCTTCTTTGATTTTATTTATATCAATTTTAACGCCCGATAATCTTGCAGCTAAAGCCGGAGATACTTCTCCTTTTAACAGATAGGAACATTTTGTTTTTATATTTTGTGAAAGTACTTTTATTGCTTCTAAATCGGGAGCTAATAATCCTTTATTTGATTCTATAGCACCTGATTGCAAAGGCTTGAAAACTCCGACTTTTTTACGGCTGTTTTCAAATGCTAATGCTAGACCTTTTGTAATAAAAGTTTTTCCTATATCTGTGTCAATTCCGGTTATAAAATATTCCATTTTTACTCCTTATAAGGTAGAACCTTGTTTAAAGCTTTGTAGGCAATATCTGTTAGCTTTTCTATTTCTTTTTCAGTAATAATATAAGGCGTTATAAAATAAATGCAGTTCCACATAGGTCTAAGGATTGCGCCCAGTTTTAGCCCTTCAATATAAATCTTTTTACCTATGCCTTCTTCATACTTAAAAGGTTCTTTTGTTTCTTTGTTTTTAACAAGTTCAACTGCACAAATCATGCCTGTTTGCCTTATATCACCAACATTTGGATGATTTTTGAATTTTTCAAGTTCTTTTGAAAATTTTGCAATTTTGGGTTTCAAATACTCTTCAATGTTCATTTCTTCAAGAATTTTAAGATTTTCAAGTGCAACAGCAAGAGCTAACGGATAGGCAGTATAGCTGTGACCGTGATAAAAAGTTTTATATCCGTCTAAATCATCATCATAAAAGGCATTATAGATTTCGTCCGTTGTAACTGTTACGGATAAAGGCATATATCCTGCTGTTATACCTTTAGCGGCACAAATGATGTCAGGTACAATTCCGGCGTGTTCATACGCAAATAGTTTACCTGTTCTATAAAATCCCATTGCTACTTCGTCATCAATTAAAAGAATATTATATTTATCACAAATATCTCTTAATTTTGTAATGTATTTGGGCGGATACATAATCATTCCGCCTGCAGCTTGAACTAAAGGTTCAATTATAATACCTGCAATTTTATTGGCTTCTTCCTTTAATATATTTTCTACAGAACCTAAACATTCACAATTGCATGTTTCTTTATTGCAATTCATAGGACATCTGTAACAATAAGGACTCTCTGCTTGTCTTATTTCAAAAAGCAAAGGCTTATATAATTTGTGGTACATATCAATACCGCCAACAGAAATCGCTCCAAGCGTGTCACCGTGATATGAATTCTTCAATGCTATAAATTTTTTCTTCTCCGGATGCCCTTTTAAAACTTGGTATTGATATGCCATTTTAAGAGCTACTTCAACAGCTGTAGAGCCATTATCGGAGAAAAAAACATGTTTCAATTTATTATTTAACATTGAAATTAGTTTTTTTGAGAATTTTATAACAGGTTCATGTGAAAATCCGCCAAAAATCACGTGTTCTATTTTCTTAGATTGTTTATATATTGTTTTGTTTATTCTTTTATTAGAGTGACCGAGTGTATTTACCCACCAAGATGAAACAGCATCTATATATTTATTTCCGTCAATATCTTCTAAATATATGCCCTTCCCCTTTTTTATGATAATCGGTTTATTATTGACATCTTCTAATGATTTCATTTGTGTAAAAGGACGCCAAATATACTTAAAATCGTCGTCTAAGAGCTGTTGTTTGTTCATTTTGAAACATCCTTCCTTCATACTATTTTTATTATAGTACGAAGAAAAAATTTGAAATTAAATTAAATTCTATATCCCAAGTTCTGCTCTGGTACTTTGTGCTAGTAAGTCCATTGCGCTAAGAATTGATGATTCTCCCGTAGTTATATTTTTAAATTCGTTTTTTAATATTTCAAGTTCTGATCTTAAAACATTTATATTTGAATTGTTGCTATTTTCTTCAAGCTCTTTTAGTCGCTCTTCTATTTTTACAAAAATTGTTTCAATATTCTCATTTTTACTAACATTAATTCCGAGTTTTCTTGCTAAATTTTTGATTCTTTCAAATAACTTTTCTTCTTGACTTCCTGAACTGCTTACAATAATTACTTCTGTTTTCTCTGATTTTTTTGCTTCTTCTTCTTTTATTATTCTTTTTGCTTCTGTCTCTGAAGAAACACTAGATATATCGATATTAAGAGCTTCTAGTTTTTTCTTCGTTGAGGCAGATAATTCATCTTTTTTATTTATAGAACTATTTGTTGAATCTATTGCTGATATTGAATAAATAGAAGACATAGTTTTTCCTCGTATAAGGTTATATACAAAATATATATCGTCCTTTTGTCTAAACTCTTTAATATTATTTACAAAAGTTTACATCTTGCTTCTATGAATCAAATTTATAATTACTTTTTTATTTATTATTATTGTAAAGTAAGGAAAATTTATGAATTGTATTGATGTTACTAATTCGATATATAAAATAAATATAGGTTTTTATCAGATTTCATCAGACAAAAAGGCTGATTTATCTACAGATAAATTGTCTGTAGATAGTATGTTGAGTCCTTATAACTCAGAAAATCTAAGAGCAAATTATGCGCCAGTATCATTTAAAGGTAATGCTCCAAGAATTACAAATGCATATATTATTACAGGTGAAAAAGAAGACCTTCCATTGTTAGTAACGAAAAAGAATGATTCGTATGTTATTGATTTTGATTCACAAACAGAAATAATATACGGAGTAGATGCCATTAAGTATTTAGATAATACAAATGATTTTCATTATGATACTCAGGTAATATTTCCAAAAAAGTCAGAAGGTGTTTTACATATTAATGGAAAAGAAATTCCATTGCCCGAAAATTCTGCAGTTATGATAAATGCAAGTACAAAGGCAAATGTTGAAGTAAAAAAAGGTTTCCCGATGATGATAATCTCTAAAAAAGATTACGATTGGTATGAACGCTATGCTAAAGATGCTAAAGATATAAATATAAGAAACAAATTTTTAGAACTAATATATTATAATTCACATTTGTATAATGGTGAATTCACTCCGAATGTTTTATTACCAGAAAAGTTAAGGGACGAGGAATTTTTAAAAACTATTTCTATTGATAAATGGGCAGTAAGAAATAATTTAGTAAATGAACTATATGCTAAAAAAGATTCATTGGATGAGCAAGATAGAAAAACTGTTGAGTTTATAAAGGGTTTGATGGATAAACTTTATCAAAAGCAGATGATATCCCCAAAAGATGATGGTTATGTAAGATTTGTAGCTCTTTATAATGTAGATTATATGAAATCTTATTTAGAGGATAATGGTTTTTGTGAAGAAGAAATAAAATTATTATTACCAATATATGATCAAGCAAGGCAGGTTCGTATGGATGCAAAGTTTTCACATAGAAATCCTGTTAAAGATTATAGTCCTGACCTTGTTGAAAAAATGAAAGAGAAAGGAATTTTATATTCAAATAAAAAAGATTCTGATAAGTGGATATATTGGCGTGAATGTTTCGGAAATGAAGAATCTTTGAGGAAAAGACTTTCTCAAGAAGGCTTCACATCTGAGGAACAAGATCAAGTTGTCAAAAATTGGCATTCTGCAAATAACACTGGTTTCGATGTCAGTGGTTTAAAATTTATTAATGAAAATGTTGCTGTGTATAATCTTAATGACAAGTTAAATAATTGGACCCATGAAAAAACAAATTGGGTAACAAATTCAACTTCAATTGCTTCCAGTGAAGGAAAATCTCATTTTATAGGTGTTTCAATGGTTCAAACTGATGAAAAAAGACCGATTAAAATGTCTGAATTAAGAAGAGAAGAAAAGTTACATGCACATCCAAATCTTGAAGAAAAACGTCAAACGGAAATATATGTTATTACAAGTGGTGCTGCTGCACTTAATGTCGTTAAAGATGGTAAAAGTTGTGTTAAAATTTTAAAAGAAGGAGAATTAGCTGTAGTAGGCCCCGGTGTTGCACATTGTGTTAATTCAGTATTAGGTGAATATGAACATATTGTTGCACAAGTTCCTTCTGCTTTTCAGTACGGATACAGCTTTAAATCTATTGTCGATAAACCTGAAGATTATAATGAAGAATTATTGCAGAAAAAAGCATTTGAAGAATTAGAAAAGATATCTGGCTAGATAAATAAAAAAAATTAAAATTTAGACAATTAGTATTAGTTATATAGTTTATTGTATTATTAATGTTTTTGTCTAATAATTATAAAATTGGTGAATATAATTATATGGGCATAACAGAGTAAGTAGAAGTTATATCAAATATGCATAAACAGATTTATTCATTAGAAAAGATTGAAGAACTAAAATATAATGGTAAAGTAGATAAACCAAAGGTTTCTATTATAGTGCCTGTATATAATGCTGAAAAATATATCGAAAGATGTTTGTATTATTTATTAGCACAAACAATAAAAGAAATAGAAATAATAATTGTAAACGATGGATCTACTGATAATACAACAACAATTATAAGAAAAATTGCTGCTATGGATTCTCGTATTAGACTTCTTGAGCAAGAAAATAAATTGCAAGGTGCGGCAAGAAATAGAGCTATATTAATTGCACAAGGAGAATATATTGGATTTTGTGATGCAGATGACTATGTAGATTATGAATACTATGAAAAATTATATAATTCTGCTAAAAAATATGATTCAGATGTTGTATTAGCAGAAAATGTGCGTGTTAGTGATAAAAAGTATAAACCTCGTTTAAATATTGCAAAAGAAGAAGTATTTGTTGATATTATTGATAAGTTTAAAGCTTGTAATCAAAAAAAGAACGAATGTCCTACAAATAAAATTTATAGGACTTCATATATAATTCAAAATGGAATATTTTTTCCTGAAGGAGTTTATTGTGAGGATAAACTTTTCTCTATAAAATCGGTATATTACGCAAATAAAATAGTAACTGTTCCTAATATACACTATTATTACTGGGAGAATCCGGATTCAACTGTGAATTCAAAGAAAACAAAGAAACATATCCAAGACAGATGTAATGCAAAAAAAGCTGTTTTATCATTTGTTAAAGAAAAAAAGATACCGGTAGAGAATTGGTATTTTAAAGCTGAAAAGAAAAGAATTGGGTTCTATCATTTTCCTCTTTTGGTAATACAAGAGAGTACAGAATCGGAAAAATGGTTTTTGTTTGGTTTTATTTGTATACATGAAAAGATATTGATTAATAAAAAATAGAAATTTTGTTATATCATTTAATATGTATAAATAGAGGTTATTATGGTAGAAAAGTCAGAGGGAAATAATTGCAACATTGTAGTTGGCTGTGGTATTTCAGGCGCTGTTATTGCAAATATGCTTGCGACAAGATTTAATGAAAAGGTCATAATAATCGAGAAAAAGAATCATATTGCTGGTAGTTGTTTTGATTATAGAGATGATAACGGAATTTGTATACATAAATATGGTTCTCATATTTTTCATACAAATAGTGATATTGTATGGGAATATTTATCTCAGTTCTCTGAATTTAATAGCTATGAACATAGAGTTCTTGCTTTAATTGATGGATTAGAAGTAAATATTCCTTTTAATTTTAATTCTTTATATCAGGTTTTTTCTAAAGAGCTGGCATTAAAGTTAGAAAAAAATTTATTAGAAAACTATGATTATAATTCTAAAGTTCCGATTTTAGAACTCAAAAAACATGAAGATAAAGACTTAAATTTTCTTGCTGATTTTATCTATAAAAAAGTTTTTTTAGAATATACGAAAAAACAATGGGGAATATTGCCTGAAGAAATTGATCCGTCTATTATGGCCAGAGTTCCTGTATACATAGGAAATGATAACAGGTATTTCCAAGATAAATATCAAGGAATACCAATAGATGGGTATACAGAGTTAATAAAGAAAATGATTACTCATCCCAATATAACTGTAATGTTAAATACAGATTATAAGAATATAAAATTAAAATATAAAAGACTATTTTATACAGGTTCCATTGATGAATTTTTTGATTATAAATACGGGAAACTTCCTTACAGAAGTCTAAGATTTGAATTTGAAGAATATAATAAAGAATTTTATCAGAAAACAGCAGTTGTTAATTATACGACAAGTGAGGAATATACAAGAGTACATGAATATAAGTATTATTTAAATGATAAGTCTGATAAAACAGTAATAGTAAAAGAATATTCTGAAGCTTTTGAAGAGGGAAAAAACGAGAGATATTATCCGATAGTTAACGAAAAAAATATTTTGTTGTATAATATGTACTTAGAGGATGCAAAAAAGATAAAAAATCTTTGGTTCTTGGGTAGGTTAGGTGATTATAAATATTACGATATAGACAAAGCAATTATTAGGGCAATCAGTCTAATTGAGGAAATTCAAGAAAATGATAAAAGTTTCAATAATAGTTCCAATCTATAACGTAGAAAGATATTTAAAAACTTGCATTGAAAGTATTCTTAATCAAACATTAACAGAAATAGAAATTATATGTATAAATGATGGTTCTACTGATTCATCATTAGATATTTTAAATTCGTTTTCTGAAAAAGATAAACGTATAAGAATAATAAATAAAACAAATAGTGGTTATGGTTCAACCATGAATATGGGACTTTCCGTGGCAAAAGGCGAGTATATTGGGATAGTAGAACCTGATGATTTTATCAAAAACAATATGTTTGAAGAATTATATAATTTAGCTGAAAAAAATTCTGCAGATATTGTAAAATCTGATTTCTATTATTATTTTGGTGAAAATAATCAGGCCAGAAAAACCGGAAAAATCAGTCGTCATCTTGCAAGTAAGGTAACAAATGTAAAAGAATATCCTGAAATATTAAAGATTCAGCCATCTATTTGGAGTGCAATATATAAAAAAGAATTTATAGAAAAATATAAAATAAAATTCTTAGAAACACCGGGGGCGAGTTATCAAGATACTTCTTTTGCTTTTAAATCTTTATGTTTAGCAGAAAGATTGTATTTAACAACAAATGCCTATCTATATTATCGTCTGGATAATGAGAATTCATCTGTTAATTCCCATTCAAAAGTTTTTGCTATTTGCAGAGAATTTGAAGAGATAACAGATTTTTTAAATGCTAATAAAACATTAAAAGAATACACAAATACTATAAAACTTATAAAACAATACCAAACTTATTTTTGGAATTTAAAGAGAATCGATTCTTCATTTAGAAACGAATTTATAGATAAATTTTCAGATACTTTTAAAGAGTACTATATGAATGGTGAAATAGATGAAAACTTTTATAAAAAAATAAGCAAAAAAGAATTCAATAGTTTGATAAAAAATAAAAAAAATTATATTTCAAGAATACAGTCAAAGCTTGATAAAGAAACAGCAAAATTAAAAAGAAGAAAACTGTTTTCAATAAGAATAAATCCATCAAGAATAAGCATAGTCCTTTTTGGAAGACAGGTTGTTGAAGTCTGAATTCAAATGTTTTATGTATAGAGATTTATTTTGAAGAAAGAAATTTAATGTATAAAGTATCAATAATAATTCCCATATATAATGTTGAAGCCTATTTAGAACAGTGCTTGCTTAGTGCTATAAATCAATCTTTAAATGATATTGAAATTATTTGTATAAATAATGGAGCCTCTGATATAGAACAAAACATATTAAAAAAATGCGCAAATAAAAATTCTAAAATAAAAATTATCAATTTTGAGAATAATCAAGGTTATGGAAAGGCTGTTAATGAAGGTATAAAATCTGCACAAGGTGAATATATTTCAATATTGGAGAGTGATGATTATATTGATAAAAATATGTTGGAAGTTCTTTATAATAAAGCAAAAGAAAATGATGTTGATATAATAAAATCAGCGTATAAAGCTTTCGATAATTTTTCAGAAAAATCCTATTTGAATAATTTGAATATTCCCGAAGATAGAATATTTAATATAAATGATTATCCGGTGTTATTATCAAAACATCCAAGTATATGGTCTTGTTTGTATAAACGCAGTTTCTTAATAGAAAATGATATATTTTTTATTGAGGAACAAGGTACCGGATGGGTAGACAATCACTTTTCCGTAAAATCTTTGGTTTTAGCAAAAAAGATTCAATATATAAAAGATGCATTTTACCATTATAGAGTGGAACAACAAAATTCAAGCTCATCGTTAAGAGACGGTCTTGATATACCATATAAAGCTTCATTGCAGGTCCATAAGTTTTTAAATGAACAAGGTATAGAAGATAAAGAAATATATAAAAATTTGGCAATACGAGAATGGGCTTAT
Source organism: Candidatus Gastranaerophilales bacterium (assembly GCA_944323935.1). Classification (GTDB taxonomy): domain Bacteria; phylum Cyanobacteriota; class Vampirovibrionia; order Gastranaerophilales; family Gastranaerophilaceae; genus Avigastranaerophilus. The sequence continues at coordinate 166,236 of CALUUJ010000002.1, forward strand.
ATAAAAGATGTTATCAACATAAGTTCTTATTCAGATATAAATATTTCAGAAGATATAATTAATAAGCTTTTTGATTTGATTGGAAACTCATTAGATTGTAATAAAAAATTTATAAAATTCAAAAAAAGAACATATAAGAAATCAATATATTATGTATTGTTAAAAAGGGACATAAAAAGCTTTATAAAAAGATTATTTTGTATAAAAATTAGGTATAATGGTCTAGATTTTTGTTTATTTGGTAACAGATGGCTGGTAGCACTAGGAAGGAAATAATATGAAAGTTTTGATTTTGGCAGGTGGTTTAGGTACAAGACTTGGAGAAGAAACTGTCTCTAAGCCGAAACCAATGGTTGAAATTGGTGGATATCCTATTTTATGGCATATAATGAAAATATATTCTCATTATGGTTTTAATGACTTTGTAATTTTAACTGGCTATAAATCACATATGATAAAAGATTATTTTGTTCATTATTATCAAAGATATTCGGATATAACCGTTGATTTACGAACAAATACCGTTGAACTTCACAAAATGCGAACCGAACCTTGGAAAGTTACAATGTTATATACCGGACAAAATACAATGACTGGAGGCCGAATAAAGAAAGCTCAAGATTATGTTGGCAAAGAACCATTTATGTTAACATATGGCGATGGTGTAAGTGATGTGAATATTATTGACTTATTAGAAGTTCATAAAAAATCAGGGAAGTTTATGACAATGACGGCAGTTCAACCCTCGGGAAGATTTGGTGCTTTGAATATAAATGAGCATAATATGATTACATCCTTTAAAGAAAAACCGCAAGGTGATGGTGCATGGATAAATGGCGGTTTCTTTGTTTGTGAACCTGAAGTATTTGACTTTATTGAAGCAAATAATCCGGATGAAATATTTGAACGTAAACCACTTGAAAGTATAGCAACGCAAGGTCAATTAAATGCATATAAACATTCAGGATTCTGGAGGCCAATGGATACATTAAGAGATAAATTAGATTTAGAAAGTATGTGGGAAACAAATAGTGCGCCTTGGAAAGTTTGGGATAAACAAAATGCATATGTAAGCACAGCAGGAAGAGTATAAATGAGTAAGAAAGTTTTGATTACCGGAGCGACCGGGTTTATAGGAAGAAATGTTGTTAATGAACTTTTAAAGAAAGGATATGAAGTACATTCATTGGTATTTCCGCCTTTTGCACCGGAACAAAAAAACTTAGTTCAGTATGAAATGAATTTAATGGATGAAAAAGTTGTATCAGCTTTCTTAAAAGAAAATAATTTTGAAAATTTAATTCATCTTGCATGGTATGTTGGTAAAGGTTGTCAAACTTCGGAAGTTAATATGGATTGGGTTAGAGTTTCTCTTAATTTATTGCAAAACTTTGTTGCTAATGGCGGCAAACGGGTTCTATTTACAGGTTCAGTATCCGAATATGATTACAGATATGGTTATATGACAGAAGATTTAACACCATTAAATAATGAATATTTATATGGAAAATCAAAAGCAGCTTTGTACAATGTAGCAAAAGAATTTTGTTCAAGAAATAATATAGATTTTAAATGGGCAAGGTTATTCAATGTATATGGTCCAAACGAAAGAGATGCAAGATTAGTTCCATCGGTAATAAAATCAATGTTAAATGGAGAAAGTGTAAAAGTATCTACTTGCACAAAATACCAAGATTATTTACATGTAGAAGATATGGCTGGTGGCATCGTAGCTCTTTTTGAAAGTAAGGTTCAAAATGCCGTTAATATATGTTCCGGCGAACCGATAAAATTAAGGACAATAGTAGAAAAGATTGCTGAATATACAAACTTCACAGGAGAAATATTATGGGGTGCTGTTCCTACTTATTTTGATGAACCACTTGTTGTAGGAAATAATTCCAGATTGAAAAATGAGGTTAAATTTATTCCTAAATATACATTAGAAGAAGGTTTAATAAATACAATAAACTGGTGGAAAAACAAACAATAAGATTAAATATAAACAGGAAGAGAGTAAAAATTAATGTTTAACAATATATATAAAGGGAAAAAAATATTTTTAACGGGTCATACAGGTTTCAAAGGAAGTTGGCTTTGTTTATGGTTAACTAAATTGGGGGCTGAAGTATGCGGATATTCATTGTCTCCAAATACAACACCTTCAATGTATAAAGAGTTAAACATTGATGAAAAAATTACAAAATCGATAATTGGTGATATTTTAGACGAAAATTTATTAAATAATTCAATTAATGATTTTCAACCTGATATAATATTTCATCTTGCGGCGCAACCATTAGTCAGATTGTCATATCATGAGCCTGTTTTAACATATAAAACAAATGTTATTGGCTCTTTGAATGTTCTTGAAGCAGCGAGACATTGCAAATCTGTAAAAGCATTTGTAAATGTTACTACAGATAAATGTTACGAAAATAAAGAAGTAAACAGAGGTTATAAAGAAGATGAACCGATGGGTGGTTACGATATGTATTCTTCCTCAAAAGGTTGTGTTGAAATATTATCTTCATCATTCCGCCGTTCTTTTCTTCAAACAGAAGGTGCTATGGCAATGGCAACAGCAAGAGCCGGTAATGTTATAGGCGGAGGAGATTGGGCCTTAGACAGGTTGGTGCCTGATTGTATTCGTGCAATTAATTCGAATAAAGATATAGAAATTAGAAATCCGATTGCAGTGAGACCATGGCAACATGTATTAGAACCATTGTCTGGGTATTTGTTACTAGGTCAAAGATTATTGGAAGAAGGTTCTAAATATGCGGATGGATTTAATTTTGGACCAAATGAAGATAGTGTGTTAACAGTTGCAGAAGTAGCAAAGAAAGTAACAGAATTTTATTCCAAAGGAAAAGTTATTGTCGGAGAAGCAAGCCCGTTGCATGAGGCAGGTTTATTAATGTTGAATATTGAAAAGGCAAGAAATATTCTTGGTTGGATACCTACAAATAAAGCAGAAGAATCAATAAAAGCAACTGTTGATTGGTATAAACATTTTTATGAAAAAGATGTTAATATTTATGATTATACAATGAAGCAAATAAGTGATTATGAGGAAAAAATCAAATGGATACAGTAATTATAGGTAGCGGGATATCCGGTATTTCAGCAGGCTATCACCTCCAAAAAAGAGGAGAAAAGATTGTAATATACGAAAAAGACAATGATTGGGGTGGTCTTTGCGGTAATTTCACTATAGATGGCTTTAGATTTGATAGGTTTGTACATTTCACTTTTGCTGATGATGAATATATTAGAAATTTATTTGAAGAATCTTCTCCTACTTATGCACATCCGAGTATATCAAGTAATTACTATAAGGGGTATTGGCTTAAACATCCTGCGCAAAATAATATTGCACCATTAACAGTAGATGAAAAAGTTGACATTATAAAAGGTTTTATAAACAGAAAAACTAAATCTTTTGATGAAATAAAAGATTATGATGAATGGTTAAGGGTTCAATATGGCGATTATTTTGCAGAAAACTTTCCATTTAAATACACTCGTAAATATTGGGGATTAGAACCCAAAGAGCTAGAAACAAAGTGGGTTGGAAATAGAATGCACACCCCTGATATAGATGAAGTTTTAAAAGGTTCATATGAAACTCAAGAAAAAATATTCTATTATACTTCGCATATGAAATATCCTAAAAAAGGCGGATTTAGAAGTATTTTAAATAAATGCCGAGAAGGTTTAGATATTCGATTTAATAAAGAAGTTGTTGAAATTAATCCTTTAGAAAAATATATAAAATTTAGTGATGGAACAAAAGAGAACTATAAAAGATTAATTTCAAGCTTGCCTTTGCCTGAGATTGTCAAGATGATAAAAAGTTGTCCAGAGGAAGTTATAAATTGCGCAGATAAATTACATAATACCTGCGGATATATGGTTTCATTAGGTTTCAAAAGACCTGATGTCCCAAAGCATTTATGGTTTTATATTTATGATGAAGATATTCTTTCTTCAAGGGTATATTCTCCAAGTATGAAATCTTTAGATAATGTGCCAAATGGATGCAGTTCTTTACAAGCTGAAATATTCTTCGATTGTAAATCTGAAATTCCAAGTAAAGAGGTTGTAATGAAAAATACTATTGAAAAATTAGTATCAATGGGATTATTTAAAGAAGATGAAATTATAGTAAAAGATATTCGTTTTGAAAAATATGCAAATATCACTTTCGATAAAAATATTTATACAAATAGAAAAGTAGTATTGGATTATTTGAAAAATCAAAATATAGAAACAATTGGCAGATTTGGGAAATGGGAATATTATTGGACACATCAGGCTTTTAAAAGCGGTATGGATACTGTTAAAAATGAGGAAAAATAAAAAGCAAGTTATATTAATTATATCTATGTAATTATTTATTGCTTCATTTAAATATTTTATAGAAAAAGTATTTTCAAGAAAGGTTATTTAACAAGAACTTTCTGTTGTACATGATGAACTTAACTAGAAGATATTATAAGTTTACACTGAAATTACTAGCTATTAAATTAAACAGATAAAACTATAAAAAATACTAGAATACTTATTTAATATGTGTAAATAAAGCTCAATATTTATATAATATATTGTTATTTTTCATAACTGATAATAAATACCTTGACTCCAAATCAAAATTATGACAAAAACTTTTTTGCTTTGCCTCTTCTATTGTTCTATCATTAAAATAATGAGAAGAATAATCATCTACACTTTCTTGCAGAAATGAAAAACCATAAGCACTAATTTTCTTACAAGAACATTCTTTTAACAAAAAGTTTAAAATATTAAATCCCGTAGTTGGAAAAAATACACCACTTTCCATCTTTAAATTTCTCATAAAGTTTTTATCTAAGGACAGAGAAAGTATTTTATTCACATTAATATCCCTATGCATTATATCAAGGAAATTATATAAAATAGGAAATTGTGAATAGTCTGTAGCCCAAACACAAGCTTGATAAAAATTATCTTTAGTCATATCCTTTACATCTACTGAGCCCATACCCCTAACCCAAATATCAGTCTTTTGTCCATAATCTTCTATATAATTTTGTGTATCATAGTTATTAACTCTGATTACTAAATCATGAGAATCAATTTCATTTCCTTTTCTTTTTCCAATTTCAGATGGTCCATTTCCGACAACAGCAACGGATTTATCTTTTACTAGATTTTTGAATGTAATAATATTTCTCAACAACTGTTCATATACAATAGTAGCTTTTTCAATATCTACATTATTATATCCGTTTTCAACTGCAAATTTAGATACAATGAAATATTTATTAATATTAACCAATCCCCAACGTTTAATATATTCTAATAGTACAGCTTTAGCTGTAACATAATCTTCATTCTCAATTAGAGTTGCAATGTATATCAATAAATCATCATTTGACAAATCTTTTAGTTTAGTATTTTGTATATATTTCTTACAAATTATTAGCATTTCTTTAGAGTTTATATGTTTAATAAATGCGTCTAATAATGATGTTGCAAAAATATATTGGCCATTTTGCACACTACAAAAAGTCTGAATTTGTAATCGATTTTGAAGAATTTCAATTTTTTTATTTAAATAAATGAATCTAGCTTCTGCCATTCTTAAACGTTCAGATGTCCTACATTTTTTTACTTGAAAACCTAAAATAAAATATATAGAATGTCCATCTGAAGCAGATTTATGAAATATTTTCTTTTTTATACGAATAATATTATTTTTAAAATTATTTATAAAATTATTATAAAAGGGGGTTTGTTTGTAATAATTAAAATATAAATCTTTATATGGACCGACATAATCTTTATTCCAAGGTTTTATATTTCCAACAAAATGTATAATTGAAGGATGTTTTTGAGCATAATTATAATCTCTAATATCATCAGGAATAAATCTTTCTCTTTTACTGTGGAACCAATGATGAACATTCCATCTTGTTGATAATACTTTTATATTTCCTCTAAAAATATCATTTATTAAATCTTGATCCCCTAATTGATATTTATCAATAAAGTTACAAATGTAATCATTTAATTTCTGAATATAGTTTGTATTACGCAATTTCTGTAAATCAAGTAATAAAACACCCGCATTAATATATTTAGATGTAAGCATATTATGTCCCAAACTTTTACCTAACACAATACCATTTACATCTTCACAGCCAGCAATAGGGCATTCATCCATATCTATTGAATAAAGTTTTGAAATATCATCTAAAACAAGAGTATCCGAATCAATATATATAACCTTATCTTCATTAGGAAGAAGATGTGGTAATAATAATCTCAAAAAAGTAATATTATTTATATGTTTAGGCACTTTTATATGTTGAAAAATATCAATTTGTTTATTAGAAACATCAATAAAACTAATTTTATAATTATTACCTTTCTTTAAATTAGTTATTTTTTTCTTTAATTTTTGAGATATTTTCTTATTTGTTAAAATATAAAAACATAAGTAAAAATTTTTATCTACATTATTTAACATCGACAACATAGTCGTAGCACAATAAGGCAAGTATTCATTACTTGAGGATAAAACAACCGGGATTTTCTGTAATTCATTATATCTATACAAAGAGATTTCTTTTATTTTTAGTTCATTTTGGTGTTTAAATACATATACATTTAACAAAATTTCACCAAAGAACCCTTTTATTCTTTTTTGTTCAATACAATCATTGATATTAAAATTTAGAATACTAAATAACCAATTAGAATAATCAAAAAATTGTTCTTTTTTCATTATAAATATATTGTACCAATGTATTTTATCTGTTTTTAATACTGTATCAAATGCATTTTTATATTCAGGATAAAGATCTATTACTCTTTTGTATATATAATTAATATCGACAATATTATGTTCAACAGTCCAATGATCGATAATACTATTTTTATACTTTTTCTCTTGATTTGAATAAGCACAAATTTTTTTAGAGACGATAATATCAAAATTTTTAATAATACTAAATATATGCTTTTTTGAAAAATTGAGTTCACTAAAATCTACAGATTTTTTACGATTAAAATCAAATAACCGTCTATAATGCATGAATCCAACATAATTAGGAGCTCCAATTTCATTGTAATTTTTCCATACCCAATATTGTGCAGTTAGTTCACAATAAGTATCATTTTCAGAGGAAATATTATCTCCTGTATTATCGCCAATCATGTCTTGAAAAACTTCGTCTGAAATAGCTCTACCTGTCTGAATGGGAATAACAACATTTGAACTTATTAATTTATGCTTATTTTTATAACTGACAAAAATTTTTACTTGATTATTCATTATAAATTACCATTCTAAAACGTATTCAAATATAATATTTACACTTTTTTTTACATTTTATACAACAAATTGTATATTTTGTTGTATTGAAAGGAGCTTAAATATGTCTGTTGTTGAACCAATAAGAAACAAAATGGTAATTAAAAA
>CALUUJ010000003.1 GCA_944323935.1 Candidatus Gastranaerophilales bacterium
ACAAGTCTCAGGCACAACCAATGATGAACCAACAGACATTGTTTGCTTTGTAGTTGGATCTGATAAAACAATTTCTATTCCCAAATCAGAAAAAAAGCCATACCAAAAAGGAAAAAAATCATAATATGATAAAGCTCTGGGTATTCCTATTTTCATTTACATCCCTTTTATAAAATCTAGTGTCTATTGGATTATAACATGAACAAACTATTTTTTGCGGATTGTCAATAGAAATTGAAAAAGAGGTATCTGCTTTGTCATCTTAACAAGCTTTTTCTTTGTATTAATTTGGCAAATATATATACCTAAAAAGACTAATATACAAGCTGCAAATTGTTTTATATTGAATGTCTCACCTAAAAAGAACCAACCAAAAAATACAGCAGCTACAGGGAGCATAAATAAGAATGGAGAGAATTTACTTGCAGGCAAAGTACAAATTGCAAAATTATACAAAGCATATGCAATAACAGTAAGTAATCCCAAATATATAACAAGAAATAAACTAGCATTCATAACTATATTGAAATTTCCACCCGTAAATATATTCAAAAAAGTAAAGAACAACAATCCACCTATTACAGATAATCCGGCGAGGAAAAATGGCGGATATTTATCCATTAAATACTTCGTCGTAATTACGCAGGTATCAGTAAGAATTATTGCAATAAGTTCTAAAAAATTTCCAAGCAAAGGATTTGGTGCTAACTCTGAAACATCTGATGAAACACTTAAAAGAACAGAACCAATAATAGATATAAATAACCCCAAATATACTATTTTTACAAAACGTTCCTTTAATATTATTCTAGCTGCGATTACAAGTAAAACGGGTTCAAGAGAACTTACTATACCTGCTTGACCTGATGTGGTATATTTTAAAGCATTTGTTTCGAAAATAAAGTATAAACATGGTTCACAAAGAATCATCAATAAAATTAATTTTATATCTTTAAAATCAATTTTTATATTTTTATAAACAGTATATATGAACGGTAAAAAGAACAATGCAGAAATTAACATTCTAAAAGACATTAATTGAGGAGTTGAATAATAATTTAAACAAATCTTCGTTGCGGTAAGAGTCGTTCCATACAACAAAACAGCGATTGAAATAGATAAATAAGCAAAAAGCTCATTCTGATTTTTATATTTCGACAAAAAATCTTTCATTTCATATAGATTCCTCAATTCCGACTTAGACAATAGTAAAATAATTAAATAAAATCAATCAAAAATCAAACATTAATAATTAATTAATTAACAAAAATATATTAAATATTTTTATGTTTTTTTAAGAAATATTTTGATTTTTTTATATTTTGTAATATAATGTAAACAAAGGTAATATTTTTTAATGTTAAGGGGTCTAAAAAATGACTGAGAATAGTGAATTACAAGCCGAACAAGATTCGCATCAAAAAATACTTGTAGCTGATGATGAAGCAAGTATAAGAAGAATCTTAGAAGCTCGTTTAAGTATGATTGGATACGATATTGTAACAGCAACTGACGGAGAAGAAGCAATTGCTGCGTTTAATAAATATAATCCGGACTTAATAGTTTTAGATGTTATGATGCCTAAAATTGACGGTTATGGTGTTACTAGAGAAATAAGAAGAACATCGGATGTTCCTATTATTATTCTTACAGCTTTAGGTGATGTATCTGAAAGAATTACAGGTCTTGAACTTGGTGCTGATGATTATGTTATAAAACCGTTCAGCCCAAAAGAACTTGAAGCAAGAGTCAAAGCTGTTTTAAGAAGAACAAACACAAAAGAAGTAGCCGCACCAACAAGTAAAATTGCAAAAAATGTTATTACTACAGGCAACATAAGAATTGATACTGCAAGAAGACAAGTATTTAGAAAAAATGAAAGAATAAGACTTACCGGTATGGAATTCAGCTTGCTTGAACTATTAGTTAATAACTCAGGTCAAGCATATTCCAGAAACGAAATCTTACAACATGTATGGTCTTATCCGCCGGATCATAGAATTGACACTCGTGTAGTTGATGTTCATATTTCAAGATTGCGTTCGAAACTTGAGACAGACCCTGCTAATCCTGAGCTTATCCTTACTGCTCGCGGCATAGGTTATATGTTTCAAAGAATTTCTTAATTGATGCAAAGTTCAATAAAAAGAGGGGAACAAATCATCCCCTCTTTTTTATTTATTAATTTATTACATTTTTAAATATTTTTCATAATTATTTTCCAAATCTTCTTCTAATTTGGACATTTCATTTTCTAATTTTTCACACCATTTTTTTGTCTCTTCTTTTGATAAATCAGATGGAATATGAATAGGATTACCATACAATGCTACAGTCTTACAAGGTCCGAATGGAACTTGGAATTTATCCCATGTATTAAAAGTAAAGAAGGTTTTATCTTTTGATTTCCAAGCAACTGGAATAATAGGAACTCCTGAGATTTTAGCTATATTTATTATTCCATCTTTAACTTTACCCTTAGGTCCCCTAGGACCATCAACCATTATAGCAGCGGAATTACCTTCTTTTAATTTCTCAATTAATTCTAATGAAGCTGCTACACCACGGCGTTTTGTAGAGCCTCTTACAGATTTAATATTTAAACATTCAGCTGCTTTGGCTATTATTTCCCCATCATTAGAAGCACTTATTAATGCATAAAACTTTGACTTATCTTTTATACCGTATACTAAACACTGATGACAATGCCACATAGAAATAATAAACTGTTCTTTGGGATAATTAATACTTTTTATTTTCAGCAAATGTTGTTCTGTCAAAAAAAATAATTTTAAAAGCCTAATTAAAATGCCAAGTTTTATTCTTTCTTTTAATGGTCTGTTTTGTGCCACTTATTTTCCCCCTGATATTAAAAAAGAGTACGGCAGTATTGCTACCGTACTCAATAAATAAAAACTGCACTATTGTACATTTTCCTTAACTTCAGCAGCAACATTTTTGCTGTCCAATTTAATGCTTGGACCCATTGTTGTTGTAAGATATACAGATTTTAAATAAATACCTTTTGAAGTAGAAGGTTTAGCTCTTAAAACTGCATCTGCTAAAGTAATATAGTTTTTCATTAAATCATCAGATGTAAATTGAATTTTACCGATTGGCACGTGAATCATACCTTGTTTATCAGCTCTGAATTCAACTTTACCGGCTTTAGCATCTTTAACTGCTTTTGCAACATCTAATGTTACAGTACCTGTTTTTGGGTTTGGCATTAAACCTTTAGGACCTAAAACACGTCCTAATTTACCTAACATACCCATACAATCAGGTGTAGCAATCAAAGTATCAAATTCAAACCAGCCACCTGCGATTTTATCAATGATTTCTTCTGCACCTGCTTCATCAGCACCTGCTTCTTTTGCTTCAGTTGCTTTTACACCTTTTGCGATAACACAAACTCTAACAGTTTTACCAAGTCCTGCCGGTAATACTGTTGTAGAACGTACTTGTTGATCAGCATGTTTTACATCAATACCTAAAGCCATATGGCATTCAACTGTTTCATTGAATTTGCATGTTTCTTTTGCTACTTCTTGTAATTTTTTTATAGCATCCATAGCATTAGCACATGGTTGGGTAAAACCTTCCATCATTTCTGCTATTTTCTTTTGTTTTTTTGTTAATTTAGACATTTCTTTCTCCTTTTGTGGTCATAACGCAATTTCAGCTTCCACATTTTTAGTAAACAATCTACGTTGCAATTATTCTACAACGGTAACACCCATTGCTCTGCAAGAACCTTTTATCATTTCTACAGCAGCTTCAAGTGTTGTAGCATTAAGGTCTTCCATTTTAATCTTTGCAATTTCTTCCAGTTGAGCAACTGTTATTTGACCAACCTTTGTTTTATTTGGAGCAGCGCTTCCTTTTGGTAGATTGATTGCTTTTTTAATTAATACTGCAGCTGGTGGTGATTTTGTAACAAATGAAAACGATCTGTCTTCATATACATCAATTACTACCGGAATGATGTATCCAGCTTGTGATTCAGTTCTTGCATTGAACTGTTTGCAGAAATCCATGATGTTTACACCATGTTGACCTAATGCCGGACCAACCGGTGGTGACGGATTAGCTTTTCCTGCTTGAATTTGTAGTTTAATTTTCCCTACAACTTTCTTTGCCATTTTGTTTCTCCTTTCGTGGTAGTAGCGGAACTTTCGTTCCTTCCACTATTTTTATGTATTATTATATTTTTTGAATTTGTTTATATTCTAACTCTACAGGTGTTTCTCGACCAAAGATTGAAACCATTGCTCTAAGTTTTGACTTATCAGGATATACTTCTGTAATATCACCAATAAATTCAGAGAACGGACCTGATATAATTCTGACTTTATCGCCGGCTTTAACATCAAGTTCAACCTTTGTAACCTGATTTTGTGTTTTATGGATAATTTTTTTAATTTCACTATCCTTTGCAGGTATTGGTTTTTTACTTGAGCCTACAAACTTTGTAACACCTGCTGTATGTCTTACAACATACCAAGAATCATCATCCATTATCATTTCAACAAGAACATATCCCGGGAATATTTTTTCATCCCTATCCATCTTCTTGCCATCTTTCATTTTGGTAACAGTTTTTTGAGGAACTTCAACTCTAAAAATTTTGTCACCCATATTCATATATTCAATACGTTTTTCAAGGTTTACTTTAACCTTATTTTCATGACCTGAGTATGTATGAACTATATACCATTTCTTTTGAGGAGCTTTTGGTTCCTTAACTGCTTCTTTAAATTCAGAATCTTTCTGAGAAAGAACTTCCTCTTTGGAAACAATGCCATCTTGTCCAAGTTCCATATCTGATAAATGTTCTACAATTTCATTTTTATCTTTTGTCATTACGTGTAAATTCCTATCCTTTGTTATCACTCGCATATATTCTACATCATTAAACTCTGAAGAGATTCTTAATAAAATCTCCCAAGCCAGGTACAATGAATTGGAATAGCAAATCAAGCCCATATGTATAAACAGTGAAAGCTATAACAATGACAAGCACTGTAATTGTCATTGTAATTACTTGTTTCTTTTCCGGCCAAGTAATCTTGCCCCACTCGGCTTTAACTCCTTTGAAATATGTTACGATTTTTTCCATTTATTTCCTTTTTATAACTCGCGCCCTGAAGGACTCGAACCCTCGACATCCGGTTTTGGAGACCGACGTTCTACCAACTGAACTAAGGACGCTTATTATATTTCCTTATTTTGTTTCTTTATGTAATGTATGTTTTTGGCAGAACGGACAATATTTATTTAATTCCATTCTTTCTTTTATGTTTTTCTTATTTTTAACAGTAGTATAGTTTCTTCTTTTGCATTCTTCACAAGCAAGAACTACCATTCTATCGTTTTTTCCTTTGATTCCCATTGTGTCACCTTTTCTTATCAAATTATATTATTATTTACAATAGAAAATTATAGAATACAGCTTTTTCCCTTATATTCTACTTCTTTTGTGTAAATCACTGATAATATAATATCTTAAACATATTTTTTTTCAAACATATATTTACAAAACTCAAAATTATTATCTTAAACGGCAAACAATACTACGTTCAAACTATTCAAGATTAAGTTTAGAAACCTTATAATTATTATAGTTATACAATATAAGGAGATTTTCATGTCTATTAGTATTAGAGCAGCTGTGAAAAATGTAGCTTCCGAAGCATATAACAAAACAAATCTATTTTATTATATTCTTTTGATTTTCATCTCTGGCATTTGTGGTACTTTCTTTCCTTCTGAAAATACCATAGTTATAAGTAAACTTAGTATAATTGCGATTGTTATATACTGTTTAACTTGTTTTTTCTGCGGCAGTTTATATATGTTGAGCATTAATAACTCAATCAACAATAAAGAGGGGGTTATTCCTAATTTGTTTACTGATATAAAACAAATTTTATCAAAAGGATTTTTATATTTTGTTGGGTGTTTTGCTGTTTTCTTAATTATGACCATCCTTGTCGCTATACCTTTTATGATTTTACTTATGATTAATCCTCTTCTTGGGCTCCTTACTATCCCTTTAGTTTTTGTTTTTGGTATATATTTCTTAGGTTTTTATTTTAATTTTATTAAGTCTTTACATTTTGAAGATTGGTTTAACATTAAAAAAGCTCACGAATTTATTAAAAAATCCGGCGGCAAACTTATGGGAATCTACATATCTAAATATATCCTTATAAATTTAGCTTCTATCATTATTGCTCTAGTATTTATAATTCCGATTGCTGTTATTATTGGGGTACAATCCGTCTTTTCTTCTATTTCAGGAGAAACATTACAAATAACAGCAGCCTCTATTAGTGCTTTAATAATCTCTGTTATTATAGGAATTTGTAACATATATACAATTGATTTAACCGCTCAATATATAAAAGAAGTAGATTTAAAATCTGAAAGTGAACAAATAGAAACTGAAACTGGAACTGAACCTGAATCTGAACCAGAAAGGGAAAATTAAAATATAATATAATAAAAAAGGGAGATTAACTTCTCCCTTTTTAATTAAAATTCATACTGCATACATATGCTGTTGACCAGCAGTTTTGAAGATTAAATCCGCCTGTAAATCCATCTATATTTAATACTTCACCTATAAAGTACAAACCGTTCAATATTTTTGACTCCATTGTTTTAGAATTAACCTCATCTAAATCGACGCCGCCGGCGGTAACTATTTCTGAATCTTTTATTCGTCCTATAATATGCAATTTTAATGAGGTTATGGAATGTATCAATATTTCTTTTTCTGTTTTTTTCAATTGTGCTGCTTGTTTATTGGAATCTATCTTATTTTTTTCTAATAACAACGATACAAAATTCTCAGGTACAAATGACGAGAATACATTTTTTACTGTCTTTTTAGAATTTTCTTTAATTATATTTTCTATTTCTTCATATTTTAAATCTGATAACCTTAACTCTATTTCCAATGGATTATTTAAAGATATCTCTTCATATGCAGCTAGAGAAGATATTTTAAATATACATGGTCCTGATATGGATTTATGAGTAAAGAGAATATCGCCACAGCAATTATATTTCTTCTTACCTATTTTAAATGAAGCATCAACATTTTTTAAACTCATTCCCGATAATCTATAAAAATCTTTTTCTTCAATATCGAGTGCTGTTAAGGATGGTTTTGGATCTATTATTTTATGCCCTAAATTCCTTGCCAGCAAAAACCCATTACCGCTACCACCTGTCGCTATAACAACATAATCAAAATTATATGAGTTTCTTTCTGTTTGAATAACAAATTCATTTATATTATCAGATACATTTATAACTTTTTCTTTAATATGTTTAAAATTATCAGTATAAAGGTGTTTTTTTAAATCCGATATTATTTTTGCAGAACTGTCAGAATCGGGAAAAACTCTTTTGTCACTTTGAACATATGTTTTAATTCCTAAATCATAGAATAATTTTCTAGTTTTTCTCTGGTCCATTTTTGAGAAAACAGACATTAAAAATTTTTCGCCTCGAGGATAGTTTTTTACAAACTCTTTTAAATCATCTTCATCGTATGACAAATTGCATCTTCCACCGCCTGTAGGTAAAAGAGTTGAAAAAGGCTCCTTTATATCAAACGCGGTTACTTTATTATAAGGATTTTTACACAACAAAACTGATAAAAACCCACCTGCTGCACCACAACCTATTACAGCTATATTTTTATATGTCGACTCTTGTACCATAAAGAAATACGTCATCCAATGTTTCTAATTCTTCATGCAATTGCAAAAGAGATTTTTTATACTTTGGATGCTCATAATCAGGAATTAATTCTAACAAAGGAACAAGTGCAAATGCTCTTTCGTGCAGATGTTCATGGGGAATTTTCAAATCTGGCTCATCGACAATTAAATCTCCATAAAACAAAATATCAATATCGATAATTCTTGCTTCATATTTATCAGATTTAACATTTTTTCTTCCCATTTGGATTTCTGTATTTTTACATAAATCAAGCAATTCTCTTGGAGATAGTTTTGTTTTAACTTCAATAACTGCATTTACAAACCAATCCAAATCTTTATTTCCCCACGGTTCAGTTTCATATAATGCTGATGATCTCACTACAGTAACCATCCCTGTTGAAGTAAGCATCTTAACAGCTTGTTGAACATAGCCTACTTTATCACCTATATTAGAACCCAAACACAAATATGCTATCGCCATTAGAACTCCTTGTTTTAGCTGTTTTTCAAGCACCTATAGCAATATTGTATTATGTTTTTTTCAACTTTACAACAATATTAAATTTATAATTAAAAATTGTAATAATAATTATAGTTATAATTTTTTACAACATTCTTTTATGATAAACTTTCCTTATGTTTACCGGATTAATTGAAGAACAAGGAAAAATAAAAAGCTGTAGTATTTCATCAAAAGGAATGGAAATTACTGTTTATTGTAATAAAATACTTTCTGATATAAAAGAAGGTGCAAGTATTGCAATAAATGGTGCCTGCCAAACAGTTGTGAAATATGGAAAAGATTATATAACCGTACAAGCTTCCAATGAAACGCTAAAAGTTACTAATTACAAAGATCTAAAAGTTAATGATTCCGTAAATTTAGAAAGAGCTTTAACACTAAGCAAAAGAATAGACGGGCATATTGTTTCAGGACATATTGATTGCCTGGCTGAATTTTTATATGCAAAACAGGATGGATTTTCAAAAGAATTCTTTTTCAAAATTCAAAAAGATTTTTCAAAATATATAATATATAAAGGCTCAATTGCAATAAACGGAGTCAGTTTAACAATCGCTTCAATTAATAATGAAATTTTTTCTGTTGAACTAATCCCTACAACGTTAGAAGAAGTAAATCTTTCAAAGCTAAAAGAAGGTGATTTTGTAAACATTGAAACAGATTTATTTGCCAAATATGTTGAAAAAATTTTAACTTCAAAAGATAATACAAGTAAGATTGATTATGGCTTTTTAGCCGAGAACGGATTTATATAAATGAGCGAAATTAAATTTAATACAATAGAAGAAGCCATTGAAGACTTTAAGAATGGGAAGCCCATTATAGTTGCAGATGATGAAGACAGAGAAAATGAAGGCGATGTTATCGTTCCTGCGCAGTTTGCTTCGCCGCAGATTGTTAATTTTCTTATTTCACAATGCAGAGGCGTTTTATGTCTTGCATTAACAAGGGAAAAAGCAGAAAAACTCGGATTATCAGAAATGGTAAGTCATAGTACAGATCCAAAGGGAACTGCTTTTACTCAAAGTATAGATGCAGTTAAAAAATATGGAGTAACTACGGGTGTAAGCGCTTATGACAGAGCAAAAACAATAGAAGTTGCTGTCGCAAATGATGCTATTGCTTCCGATTTATCACGTCCCGGGCACGTATTTCCTTTAATTGCCAGAAAAGGTGGTGTTTTAGAGCGTGTTGGTCATACTGAAGCTTCTGTTGATCTAGCTCGTTTAGCAGGTTTAACTCCGGCTGCCGTAATATGCGAAATTGTTAATGAAGACGGTACAATGGCAAGAAGAGATAATCTTGTTGAATTTTCAAAAAAACATAATTTAAAATTCATAACTGTCGCGCAGTTAATAGAATATCGATTACAAAAAGAAATGTTTATGAAAAGAGATGCCGTAGCTAATCTTCCATCTGACTTCGGAGATTTTAAAATATACGGATATACAAATGAACTCGGAGGTGTTGATCAAGTTGCGATAGTTAAAGATGATGGTTCAGATAAAATTCCTATGGTTAGAGTCCACTCTGAATGTTTAACAGGAGACATTTTTCATTCAAAAAGATGTGATTGTCAAAATCAACTTGAAGCTGCTTTAAGGTTAATTGAAAACTATGGTAAAGGTGCTTTGGTATATATTAGAGGACACGAAGGAAGAGGTATAGGTCTTGTAAATAAAATTAAAGCATATGCCCTTCAGGAAAAGGGTCAAGATACTGTTCAAGCAAATATTTCTTTAGGGTTTCAACCTGATTTACGGAATTATGGTATTGGAGCACAAATTCTTAGAGATTTAGGATACACTAAGTTTAAATTAATAACAAATAATCCGACAAAAATTATCGCACTAAATGGTTATGGTCTTGAAATTGTTGAAAGGGTTGCACTTAAGACTCCACTTAACAAATACAATGAAAGATATATTCACACCAAAGTTGATAAGATGGAACATTTAATCGATTTATAAAGAGAATAATAATGGCTAATATAACTATATACAAAGTAGAATCATATAATGCAAAATATTTCAGAATTTTTTCAGGTGTTTATAATGACTTTAAAACAAACGCCGCTACTGACTATAATTTTGAATTAGAACCGCTTGCTTATCCTAATTTTATAAAAAGCATTGAAGATGGTCTTTTAAATTGCCTTATACTTTTTGAAGATGATATTCCTACAGGCTTTTTGGTTTATACTACTTTAATTTCGGAATCCTTAGAATTAAATATAATTCATTGTATAGGAAATGAAAACTTGAACGTAAAAAGAAAACTTCTCCTTGAAAAGTTTATTGAAGTAAATAAACACTTAATGAGAGAAAAAGTTGTAACATATCCTATGCTTGGGAAACAAGCAAGCTTTGCAAGCGATATTGAAGGTTTTGGTTTCAGGTTTGTAAATACATCTGTAATGGGTTTCAATCTTACTGATGCAAACGCAATAAATAAAACAAAAGAAATATATATTCCAAAACTACCTCATGACTATTCTATTTCAAATTGGAAAACAATCTATTTTAAAGATGCCGCTGAAGTTATTCACCAAGCATTTAAAGATTCATCTGATGCATTATTTGATAGTCGTTTCACATCTGTAAAAGGTTGTAAGGATATTCTGGAAAAAATTACTGAAAATGTATACGGTCAATTCTTACCGGGAATTACCAAAGTATTACTATATAAAAAACATCCTGTAGGCTTTTGTTTCGCCAATTTAACAAACGAAAAAATTGCAAATATTCCTCTTGTTGCGATTCTAAAAAAGCACAGGCATTACGGTTTTGGCAAAATTATGCTTAAACAATTAGTTGATAATCTTTTAACTTCTGCCATTACGGGAGGATGGGCTTTAAAAGAATTAAATGCAAGCTGTGATTCCGATAATTTAGCAGCAGTAAAAATGTATACTTCTGTCGGATTTTCAGAAGAATATACATATCCCCAAGCATATTATCAAAAAGCTGTCAGTTAGACAGCTTTTTAAATGTTATAAACAATTAATTATTACTGAATACAACCTTCATTGTTGCCAGATTCTTAATAGACAACATTTTGTGTTTATTTTTTTGTTCTTCATTAATATTAAAAATTCTTACAATTCGCTGAATTTCTTCAATTTGTTTTCTTGAAGAAAGAATATAAGCATTTTTTACCGGTTCACTTATTGTTCCTAAAACTCCGTTCAATTGTTCTTCGTTCATTGATTTCCCCTGTAAGATATAAAGTCTAACTTTCTCTATACTTTAATAAAGTTTTTTGGATTGTAATAATTGCCTTTTTATTTAACAAATGTAAAATTTTATGTTAAATTAATAATCAAAAGTTTGGGAAATGGAGTTTTATATATGATCATTGATAATTTATCTAATGCTGAAAAATATTATAGTTTGCATAAAGACTTTAAACTTGTATTTGATTTTCTTGAAAATAATGATTTAAGTAAGCTGGAATGCGGAAAACATCAATTAAGAGGTGAAGAAGTTTTCTTCAATTTACAAGAATATGAAACAAAACCTACTCAAAAATTAGAAGCACACAAAAAATATATTGATATTCAAGTTGTTGCAGTCGGAGAAGAATTTATGGGATATACAAACATAGAAAATACTTCTTTAACTGAAGAATATGATACAGAGAAAGATGTTATGTTTTTAAAAGGAAATGTTGATAAACTTCTTGCAACAAATAAAAACTTTTTAATTTTCTATCCTGAAGACGCTCATATGCCTGCTTTAGCAGTTGATAAACCATTAAAAGTAAAAAAGGCTATATTTAAAATATTAAAATAGATTTATATGAAAAACAAAACAAATTTAGAAATAAGAAACATGTTCGATAAAATATCTGAAAAGTATGATTTTATGAATAATATCATATCTTTTGGATTAAATGAATATGTAAAAACACAAGCAATAAAAGTACTAAACATAAAACCGAATTCAAAAGTATTAGATTTATGTTGCGGCAGCGGAGATTTAGGTAAAATTATAAAAAAGTTACAGCCATCTTGTGATGTAATAGGGGTTGATTTTTCGCAGAACATGATTGAATTAGCAAGCAAAAAAAATCCGAATATAACATACAGACAAATGGACGTAACTTCTCTTGCTTTTGAAAAAAATTCTTTCGATTATATAGTAATGGGATTTGGTTTAAGAAATATTCCTCATAAAAACAAAGCACTTGAAGAAATATATAGAACTCTTAAAACGGAAGGTCAATTTCTTCACCTTGATTTCGGCAAGCATAATATATATAGTAAAATCTACGATAGTACTATATTATTCTTAGTTAAATTTTTTACTAAGAACACAAAACCATATAAATATTTAATATTATCTAAAAGAAATTTTTTAGAACCTGAAGAACTTATTGAATTGTTTAAATTCAACAAACTCACATACATTAAACATAAAAATATGTTTTTTGATGTAATTTCTTTTCAAATATTAAAAAAAACAGAGATTAAATAATATTTTTATTTTAAAAATACATAAAGAGAAGGGAACACAATAAAGTGTCCCCTTCTCTTCATAACAGTGAATTAACTATTTAATCAATTCACCAACTGCTTTAAATACAGCCATACGTTGGGCAGCATCCTTTTCAGCTTGTTCATATAAAGCTTGAGCTTCTTCAGGATTTGTTTTTGCTAATGACTTGTATCTACCTTCAGACTTAATAAAGTCTTGGAAGCTTTCCTTAGGATCTTTAGCATCCCAAGTAAACGGTTGTTCGTTAGCAGGATTATATCTGTATAATGGGAAATAACCTGCTTCAACAGCACGTTTTTGTTCTGTTTGAGTTTTACTCATATCTATACCGTGAGCAATACAAGGTGCATAAGCAAATATAATTGATGGTCCATCATATGCTTCAGCTTCTTGGAATGCTTTCAATGTTTGTTGTCTGTCTGCACCAAGTGCAACAGAAGCAACATATACATATCCATATGACATACTCATCAAGCCCATATTCTTCTTATATGTTTTCTTACCACCTGTAGCAAATTTAGCAACAGCACCGGTTGGTGTAGATTTAGAAGCTTGACCGCCTGTATTTGAATATACTTCAGTATCCAAAACAAGAACATTAACATTCTTATTTTGAGCAAGAACATGGTCAATACCACCGTAACCGATATCGTTTGCCCAACCGTCACCACCAATAATCCATATTGATTTATCAGTAAAGTAATCTTGTAATTCTCTTACTTTAGCTAAATCAGGACAATCAACATCAGCATATTTTGCTAATACTTCTTTTGCTTTTGTTTGAGCAGCAACTGCTTCTTCTGTTTTAGAATTATCAAAATGAGCCATTGCACCTTCTAATGCTTCTACTAAATCAGCAGGAGCTTTACCTGATGCAAGTACTTTTTCAACGTATGTTTTCAAAGTATCTCTGTTTTGATCTACAGCCAATCTCATACCAAAACCGAATTCAGCATTGTCTTCAAATAATGAGTTTGCCCAAGCTGGTCCTCTTCCATCTTTATTTGTTGTATAAGGAATTGTTGGGAATGTACCTGAATATATTGAAGAACAACCTGTTGCGTTTGCTACGATTGCATTTTCACCAAATAATTGAGAAACCAATTTAACATAAGGTGTTTCACCGCAACCAGCACAAGCACCTGAGAATTCAAATAAAGGTTTTCTTAACATTGCACCTTTAATTGTTTTGGTTGTATTTTTACCCATTACATTATCAGGCAATGAATCAAAGAATTTTTCGTTAACAACTTCACAAGCTTCAACTTCTTTTTCAATTGTTGACCAAGATAAAGCTTGTTTTCCAGGCAATTTGTTTGCAGGACATTGATCAATACAAACACCGCAACCTGTACAATCATTACAATAAACTTGAACTTTGAAGTGTTCACCGTTTGCATTTGGTTTTGCTTCAACAGTTTTAAATGATTCAGGAGCATTTGCCAAGTTTTCTTTTTCAACCAATTTTGTTCTGATTGCAGCATGTGGACAAGCACTTGCACATATACCGCATTGAATACAATCAGCTGAATTCCATTTTGGAACTCTTGGAGCAATTCCACGTTTTTCAAGGCAAGCAGTACCTGTAGGTATAACACCGTCAACACTCATCGCACTTACTGGAATATCATCTCCTTTTTGTCTCATAGAAGGTTCAATAATCTTCTTAGCAAATTCAGATGCATCATCTGGAATTAATTTTACATCTTCAGCTGCACATACACCGTCTAAAGAAACAGGTATTTCAACTTCTTGACAAGCATCTACCGCAGCATCGATTAATGCTAAGTTCATATTTACAACATCATCACCTTTTTTCTTAAAGGTTTTGATTGTCATTTCTCTCATACCTTCATAAGCTTGTTCAAACGGAATAATTCCTGAAACTTTAAAGTATGCAACCATCATAACTGTGTTTGCACCTTTACCTCTTAATCCGGGTTGTTGTTCGATTAATTTTTCTGCATCTACATTGTAGAATTTAATTTTCTTCTTTATTATTGTTTCTTGCATATCACGAGTTAAGTGAGCGAATGCTTCTTCTTTTGTGTATGGAGAATTCAATAAGAAAGTACCGCCTTCTTTTATCCCCTTTAATAAATCATATCTGCCAACATATGCGTGAGCTGAACAAGATACGAAATCAGGTGCAGTAATTAAATATGTTGATTTGATTGGCTTATCACCAAATCTCAAGTGAGATACTGTTACACCAAATGATTTTTTAGAGTCATACGCAAAGTATGCTTGAGCATCTTTATTTGTATATTGACCGATAATTTTAATTGAGTTTTTATTTGCACCAACAGTACCATCTGAACCCAAGCCCCAGAACATACAATTTGTAGTGCCTTCTGGCTCAGTAACAATATGTTCTGTTACTTTTAATGATAAGTTAGTAACATCATCTTCAATACCTACTGTAAAGTTATGGAATCCGTTGGTTTCACCGTGTTTATAAACTGCAAGTACCATTGAAGGAGTAAATTCTTTAGAAGATAAACCATAACGTCCGCCAATAACTCTGATATCTTTATTTTCTAATGCTGCAACTACATCCAAATACAATGGTTCGCCAATTGAACCGGGTTCTTTTGTTCTGTCTAATACGTTAATACGTTTAACTGTTTTTGGTAATACAGCATTAAAGCGTTTAACATCAAATGGTCTGTATAATCTAACTTTAACTAAACCATACTTAGTACCGCGTTTTGCATTTAAATATTCGATTGTTTCTTCAATTGTTTCACAACCTGAACCCATTGCAACAATTACATCAGTTGCATCAGGAGCACCAACGTAATCAAACGGATGATATTGTCTTCCTGTAACAGCTGCAACTTTATCCATATATTCTTGAACAATATCAGGAACAGCATTGTAGTATTTATTAACTGTTTCACGACCTTGGAAATATACATCTGTATTTTGAGCACCAACTTTACATACAGGAGCTTCCGGTCTTAATGCACGTTTTCTGAATTCTTCAATGTATTTTGGTTCTACTAATTTAGCAATATCTTCATAAGATATTTCTTCAATTTTATGTACTTCGTGAGAAGTTCTGAAACCATCAAAGAATTGTAAGAAAGGAACTTTAGCTTTATATGTAGATAAGTGAGCAACCAAAGCTAAATCCATTTCTTCTTGTACAGAGTTAGCAGATAACATTGCATAACCTGTATTACGGCAAGCCATAACGTCACTATGGTCACCAAATATTGATAATGATTGAGCAGCTAAAGCTCTTGCAGCAACATGGATTACAGAAGGAAGCATTTCCCCTGCAACTTTGTGCATAACAGGAATCATTAATAATAAACCTTGTGATGCTGTATAGGTTGAAGTTAAAGCACCTGCAGCTAATGAACCGTGAACAGCACCTGCTGCACCGGCTTCTGATTGCATTTCTGCTACTTTTACTTCTTTACCCCAGATATTTTGTTTGTGTTGTGATGCCCATTCATCAATCCATTCACCCATTGTAGATGATGGAGTAATTGGGTAGATTGCTGATACTTCGCTTAATGCATAAGCCACATGGGCTGCAGCATAGTTACCATCAACCGTAATTGTTTTCTTTGGCATTTGTTTTACAACCTCCATTCTCTCTATATTATGCTGTTTAAATACCTAGTACTACATATGAAAATGGTACTCCAAAGATAGTTAAATTACAAATAAAAATCCATGCCCGATTTTCCCAAAAAACTTAAAGCGGACTATATAAGATATCCGCTTTAATTTAAAAATTATTATCAGTTTTAAAGTCTTAGATTCAAACTTTGATTACTTAAATTACTATTTGATTTTTATCGCTGATTTCATTTTTTTAACATAGTCAAAAACTTGAGAAGGCGAATCCTTTCCATACTTTTCGACTATTTTAACAATTGCATTACCAACAATAATCCCGTCAGCTATTTCAGAGAAAAATTCAGCCTGTTGCACGGTATTTATTCCAAAACCTAATGCAATAGGTATATTTGTATTTTCTTTCAAAATATCAATTATATTTGTTATTTCTTTAAAATGACCTTCCATAGAAGAAGTAGAACCTATTGACGGAACAAAATATATAAAGCCTGTAGCTTCTTTTGCTATCATTTTTACTCTGTCAATATTTTCAGGAACTACAAAAGAAATAATATCAACACCATATTTGTCTGCATATTCTTTTATTTCAGACTTTTCTTCATATGGTAAATCCGGAACAACAATACCACAGACATTAACCTCAGAACATTTCATAAAGAATTCTTCATATCCGTAATTAAAAACGGGATTTATATATGTGTGAAGAATAATCGAAATTTGAGTTGTATTTCGAACTTCTTTTATCATATCAAAAATACCTTTAAGATATGTTTCTGATTTTAATGCGCGTAAATTTGCACTTTGTACAACACTGCTTTCTGCAATAGGGTCAGAAAAAGGGACTCCGAGTTCTACCATATTACACCCCGCTTTTGCCATAGAAACAATAACTTCTTTTGTTGTACTTAAATCTGGGTCTCCGGCCATTAAAAACCCTATTAAAGCTTTACTTTGAAACGCATTTTTTATGTTATTCATTTATAATCCTTCCTCTATATTTTGCGATAGCTGCCACATCTTTATCACCGCGGCCTGACAGACAAACTATGATTATTTCATCTTTTTTCATTGTTGGTGCAAGCTTCTTTGCATATGCAACAGCATGAGAACTTTCTATTGCAGGAATTATTCCCTCAACTTTTGATAAATATTCAAATGCTTCAACAGCTTCTTCATCTGTGATTGCAACATATTCAGCTCTACCTGTATCCTTTAAATAAGCATGTTCAGGCCCAACACCCGGATAATCCAATCCTGCAGATATTGAATACACAGGAGCAATTTGCCCATGCTTATCCTGACAAAATATCGACTTCATACCATGAAATATTCCAATACTTCCCTTTGTCATTGTCGCAGCATGTTTATCTGTATCAACTCCAAGCCCTGCAGCTTCGCAACCTATAAGTTTTACCTCTTTATCATTTATAAAATTTTGGAACATTCCCATTGCATTACTGCCACCACCGACACAAGCCATAACTACATTTGGAAGTTTACCTTCAATATAAAGTATTTGTTCACGTGCTTCTTTACTTATTACACTTTGAAAATCTCTTACAATAGTAGGATAAGGATGAGGGCCCATAACAGAACCAAGAAGATACATTGTATCATCACTTCTTTTTGACCATTCCTTCATAGCCTCATTAACCGCATCTTTTAATGTCTGAGTTCCAAATGTTACAGCATGAACTTTAGCGCCTAATAATTCCATTCTATAAACATTTAAAGATTGTCGAATAGTATCTTCAAGCCCCATATAAATTTCGCATTCTAAACCCAAAAGCGCTGCCGCTGTCGCCGTTGCAACACCATGCTGCCCTGCACCAGTTTCAGCTATAACTCGCTTTTTACCCATATATTTTGCAAGTAAAGCCTGACCTAATACGTTATTAATTTTGTGTGAACCTGTGTGATTTAAATCCTCTCTTTTTAAATATATTTTTGCACCATTTAAATCCTCTGTCATATTCTTCGCGAAATACAATAAAGAAGGACGCCCTGCATAATTGAGAAGTAAAGAATTTAATTCATCATTAAACTTCTTATCATTTTTATAAAATTCATATGCCTCTTCTATTCTTTTTATCTCCGGCATTAAAACTTCAGGAACATACTGTCCGCCGAATTTTCCAAATCTGGTTTTTGTCATTTTTATTTCCTTATATAATTAATAAAACTCTACTATATGCTATACAAGTATTACTACTATTTTATATATAGCACAACAAAACTGTTTTTCGCTAAAAGCAAAAAACAACAAACCCTGTCGACAAATCGAAATCAAAAGACGAGATTAATACCTGTCAAAACGATTGTCAACCTTAACGTGACACCAACCCATTCTTTTTTCACTTAAAGAAAACCAATTAGAAAGAAATTCTGTAAAAATAACTAAGAAACTATAAAGTGAACTTCTATTCATTATTAACTTCCCTTTCCTACCATGGATTGTTGTAATATTCTAACTCCAATTTAAAATTTTGGCTAGTCTATTCTTTACATTTTTTAAAAATTTATATAGATATAGACAAATATTAATTTTTATTAAGTTGGTTTCAGGGCCGTTTTCTTTGTATTTATGAGTTTTTAAATCGATATACAAATTTTACATATATTATATATAACAATTTTATATACTGTAATTTTTTTAATATAGTATAAGCTATAAGAGGGATATTAAGATGAGTGTAAATCTTTCAAGCAAACAGAATATAGAACAAATTAATGTAGAAACAAATGTCCAAGCACAAGACCAACAAAATATACAAGAATATAATAGAAGCTTGGAATTATACAAAAATACAATGTCAACATTCAATCCGGGCAATAACTGTGATGAATATGCATCGACATTTTTTCAAAATGCACAATCATTAAAAGAAGAAAGTAAAGCTCGCACTAGTAAAAAAATAAAAGAACCAAGTACAGACCTTGGAATAGTTGCGAAAGCTGCAGATTGGATTGCAGATATATTAGGTGTGGATTTGGATAAAGAAGAAGACCCGCTAGAATCATTACAAACATATGAAGAAGTACTGCCGGGAGCTGGCTTTAGCAGAACTACAAAAGAATACCAAATGATGCTAAAAGAACTTCATTTATAATAAGTAATCAAAAAGATAACCAATATCGGTTATCTTTTTTATAGAGAAGATTTACATATTTCTTATTTTTTCAAGAAAATTAATTATAATAGGGAGAGAATTTTCATAATCATTATGATCATCTCCTTTTACTAAAAAGAATTCTGCATCATTTGATTTTTTATTATTTTTGATTGCTTGTTCATAAGGAATCATAGAATCATCAATTGAATGTACAATCAATAATGGTTCTGTAATTTTATCTATTCTTGAGTAATTATCAAATTTTTGTATAAATGGAACAAAATAAACAATGTTTTGCAACCAATCCTTTTTAGTTACTCTTTTTAATGTTGCTTTACCCATATCTTTAGTATTGGTAAAAGTGGATTGTAATATTACAGCCTTAAAATCATTTTCTGTTGCTATTTGTGATGTAACACCACCACCTATAGACAATCCCCATAAAATTATATTCTCTGATTTTATATTCTTTTCATTGTTTAAAAAATTAAGAGCAGATCTTGCATCTTTATATAATCCTTTTTCAAAAGGAAAACCTTCACTTTTACCATAGCCTCTATAATCGTATATAAAAGCACCATAACCCATATTAGTAACAGGTATAAGCATATCGAAGAAATAGCTTATATTTCCACCATTTCCGTGTGAAAACAGTATTGTTGGATATTCTTTATTTTTAGGAGGAATATACCACGCATTTAGTTTTTTACCATCAATTGTTTCAAAATAAACATTTTCATGTGGGTATTTTGTTTCATAAACTTCTTTCGAAGGGAAATAAATATTATTTGTACATAAAAATAAAATAATATAACAGCCTATTATTATTGATAAAAAGATTCTTTTCCAGCTCATCTTCATAATAACCTCATTCCACTTAATAATATAAATTTAACAAATTTCATTTACAGAAATTTAATAAATTTATTAATTTTCTTTTAATTGATATTATTTTAATTAAAGAAAGCGAGGAAAGAACAATGTTTGAATCATACTATTGTGAGAAATTGGAAAAAACTCTACATTTTTTGCCTGATGGAGTAAAATTTTGTTGCAGCTGCGCAGAAGGAGCCGGAATCAAAATAAGTGATTTTTCAAAATTCAACAAAGAAGATATTATTAAAGCAAAGAAAAAATATATAGAATTTCTAAAAAAAGGACAACTTCCAAAAGAATGTAGCGGATGCATAGAATATAAAAAAAGAAGCATTAAACAAAGAATAAAAGAATTTTTTGAAAAACCTGTTGAAACAAAAGTTTCACATATAATAGTCGATCACTTTAAACAATGCGATTGTAACTGTTCTTATTGTTCACAGAAAAAATTTTTTCCATCAAGAACTCAAAATTATGAATTATTACCAATTATTCAAGAGTTATATGAACAAAAAATGATTGACTTAGAGAACCTGAAAGTAGAATTTCAGGGTGGGAATATATCAGAACTTAAAGAATTTGAACTGTTAATGAGAGAATTTTATGCTCATAACTGTGATGACTTTGTTATTTTAATGAATGCAATCAAATATATTCCAATACTTGAAAAAATCGGAAATAATTGGAAAAGTCATATTTGTATTTCTTTAGATGCAGGTACGAGAGAAACCTTCAAAAAAATAAAGAATATAGATGCATTTGATCAAGTTATTGATAACGTAAAAAAACTTAAACAGAAATCAAGCGCTCAAATTTCATTAAAATATATAATAATAAACGGTGTAAATGATAATAAAGAAGAATTAGAAAAGTTTCTAAATATTGCCAAAGAAATAGGAAATATCCAGCCTGTACATTTGGAAATTGATTACAACAATACTCTTCTTTCAAAAGGAATAAAGTTTGAAGTACCAAAACACTATTATGAATTATTCAAAATTGCAGAAAATTATTGTAAAGAAAATGATTTAGGATACAAAGTATTTCCGTACACTCAACACATTTTAGACCAAGGTTACAGCATATAACTTGATAAAAAAATGTGTTTTAACTAATATCTACATGTTAAATTACAAAGGAAAGAAGGTAGAATTATGTCAAGAAGACCTGTAATTGCCGGTAACTGGAAAATGCACAATTTACAAAAAGAAGCGGCAGACTTAACTAACGGAATAATGCAAGAACTAAAAGCAGAAGACAAAGCTGCACTTCCTGAAGTTATTATTGCTCCTACATTCACAGCATTATATGCTGCAAACAAAGCTTTAACAGACTGTGGTTGCGGAAAAGTAAAATTAGCAGCACAAAACTGTTACTATGAAACAAAAGGTGCATTCACAGGAGAATGTTCTGTAGAAATGTTAAAAGATGCAGGATGTGAATATATTATCATAGGACACTCTGAAAGAAGAGAATACTTTGGTGAAACAGATGAAATGGTAAATAAAAAAGCAAAAGCAATTTTAGCTAACGGTTTAATTCCGATTATATGTTGCGGTGAATCTTTAGAACAAAGAGAAGCTGGTGTTACAGACTACCATATCGCATCTCAAATCACAAAAGCATTAAGAGATTTAACTGCAGAAGAAGTTGCAAAATCAATTATTGCATATGAACCTATATGGGCTATAGGAACAGGTAAAACTTGTGATTCAACAGAAGCAAACAGAGTTATTGCGATGATTAGAAATGTTGTAAAAGGTTTATATGATGCAAATACTGCAAATGCTATAAGAATTTTATATGGCGGTAGTGTTAAACCAGCTACAATCAAAGAACAAATGGCTCAATCAGATATCGATGGAGCTTTAGTTGGCGGTGCAAGTTTAACTGCAGACAGTTTTGCTCAAATTGTTAAAGGTGCTATGTAATAGATAAAAGAAAGAAAAAAACTCTTAATTGTCGTAATTAAGAGTTTTTTTTTGCTTATTTTGTTAAAATTTTCTAGATTCTAAAAGAAGTAGATAATTTTAATCTTTGTTTAATTGATGAATTATTCGTATATTGATTAGTAGCATAAATCTCAATTTCCAAATTATTTTTACTTTTTATTGGTTTATATGTTAGTACTATTTCATCCTGCATAGTATTTTGAGAAACATTTCTAATAAATCTTGTTTTTAAATACAATGAATCTGAGATTTTAAATTCAGGAATAAAATACAGGCTTGTATCACAATTCTGAGCATTAGAGAATCTGCTCTGACCAACTTGAGCATTTAACTTTAGACGTTTAAAGGTGTATTCAATAAACCCACCGCCTGTATTTTTATTATCAGCTTGAGCTTCATTTGAATAATAAGCACCACCAATAACAATGCTTCCTATATTTTTAGGAAGAAATATAGAATTTGAAGATAAAATAGCTCCACCTGAAGCTGCATGATTATAAGAAGAAGAGAAAGAACCTACAGACAAATTTAGAGAATCACCTTTATAAGATATTATTGAACCAGTATTATAAGTTGATTCGTTAGCCCTAACAAATAAAACAGAAGGACCATTGGCATCAAATAAAAATGTTTGTCCCAATTGTGCAGAAATTGAGTTCCCAACATTTGCAGATATTTTAGATGAGTTAACAACACCCGGTATTGGAGCCATATGTCTTGCATCATTTAAAAAAGCTTGTGAAAATGATTTTGAACTATCCCAAATCATATTTTCTGCTTTTATTTCTTGTTCCAGCCTATATTGAGTTTCATTCACTTTTAACTTAAAAATTCTATCACTATTAACTTCATCTAAAGCTGTATCATCGATATCGTCCAGCTTTAATTCAACAGAATTTTCTTCATATCTTTTTGCAATATCTATTATTGCTTCATCTTCAAAACTATCTTCTTGTATTACTTTTTCTTTGGCTGCATCTTCTGTTTTATCATTTATTTCTAAAGTTTCAACATATCGTCCCAGCTCAATAAAGCTCTGTGATTTAATATCAAGTTTTTCATTTTCTTTAGCAAAAACCGGACTTATAATAAAACTAAATATAATTATTCCAAGCAATATCTTATTCATAATATAATTCTGAATTAAAAAAAATTTTTGTTCAATCGACTAAATAAAGAATATTTGACTTTAATAGAAAAAAGTATTTGAATAATAAAAGTAAGAAATCAATAAAATATACCTAAAACGTATATAATATATTAAGTTTTGTAAATATAGATATTTTTTATTATTTTTCTTGTTTCACAAGCATTTGAGACATATATAGAATTGATTTTTTATAAAAAAAATATATATTTTTAAATTAACTAGCAAAAAATTTTAATAACACGGTTTAAAATAAATTGCGAATGAACACGGAGATAAAAATGGCTGAAATAAATAATAATATTCCAAAATTTGGATATAACATAGAAAAAATAGATAGTAATAAAAATAAAACACCTGATATAATTCAATCTGAAGCACAAGCAGGATTTGAAGAACAATCATATGTGCCTGATACAGGAGTACTTGGACGTTCTCAAATAAAAAATCCCAAAGGAGCTGATGTAACAAGAAGCGTCGATGAAGCAATTACATTATGTGAAAAATATCCACAAATAGCAGAATGCGGCGATGATTTTTTTGATGTTTTATATGAACAATTCATAGCAGATGGGATGGAGCCTGCAGAAGCATATACAAAAGCTTCTATGGCAATGGAAGAATTCGTTGAGATAGGTAAAGCTCAATTAGCTAAAAATCTTGATTAGTTAGTCTAATAGTGCTAACATATTAGCATTGTTCCATTTTTTGAAAGAGTCATATGAAACGAATCAGACCCGTTGAGGCAAGGGATAGAATAATTCTTGCACTTGATGTTGACACCATTGAAGATGTCATAAAATATGTTGATTTATTGAAAGAGTATGTAGGCTATTTCAAAGTTGGTTTGCCTTTATTTATATCTTGCGGTTTTGAAGCAATAGATGTAATAAAAGAGCATGGCGGCAAAGTATATTTTGACGGCAAATTTCAAGACATACCAAATACAACTGCAAAAGCAAGTATAAATTTAATGAAAAAAGGAATTGATTTTTTTAACATAAGTTCAACCGGCGGTTCAAAGATGTTAACAAGCACAATTATAGAGTGCAATAACTATGCAAAAAGGAACAATATGGAACCTCCAACTATATTAGCAGTAACACTTCTTTCGAGTTTTGGACAAAAAACACTGACTAATGAACTGGGAATAGAGATGAATATTTCATCTTATGTCTTAAAACTTTCACAAATTGCAAAAGAAGCTGGATTATCTGGTGTTGTAGCCCCAGATACAGATGCTGCCCAAATAAAGAAAGAATTAGGTGAAGATTTTATAGTTGTATGTCCAGCAGTTAGACCAACTTGGGCAATAGTAAACGATCAAATAAGAATTGTCTCTCCTACAGATGCAATAAAAGCCGGAGCAGATTACATAATCATAGGCAGACCGATAACAAAAGCAGCAGATCCGACTGCTGCAGCAAAACTTGTCATCGCAGAAATTGAAGAAGCACTTAAATAAAAAGGAATAAATATATGATTATTGGTGTACCCAAAGAAATAAAAGTTAGAGAAGATAGAGTTGCCATAGCTCCACAAGGTGTTAAATTTTTATGTAAAGATGGACACAAGGTATTAATAGAGAAATCAGCCGGTATTAGCAGCGGATTTTTGGATGAGGAATATATAAAAGAAGGTGCATTAATTTGTGATTCGCCTGAAGATGTTTATTCTAAATCAGACATCATATTAAAAGTGAAAGAACCACAGCCATCGGAATATAAATTATTAAAGAAAAACCAAGTTTTGTTTACTTATCTTCATCTTGCTGTTGAAAAAGCTCTGACAAGGGAGTTAATAAATAAAAAAATTACAAGTATTGCATATGAAACCATTCAAACAGCTGACGGAAGATTGCCCCTATTAATACCAATGAGCGAAGTTGCAGGTAAAATGTCAATACAAATAGCTGCAAATTTATTAGAAAACAGAAATAATGGTGCGGGTATTCTTCTTGGTGGTATAGCGGGGGTACCGGCAGGAAAAGTTCTTATTGTAGGAGCTGGAAATGTTGGTATTAATGCCGCAAAAATAGCAACAGGAATGGGGGCGAACGTAAGTATTGTTGATATTGATATAGATAAACTTAGAATTATTGATGATATGTTTGGCTCAAAAGTAAAAACATATGTATCTACCGAAGCAAATTTAAAAGAACTAGTAAAAGATACCGATGTACTAATTGGTGCAGTTCTAATACCCGGATATAAGGCACCATGCATAATTACTGAAGAAATGGTAAAAAGCATGCATAAAGGATCTGTAATAGTCGATGTATCTATTGACCAAGGTGGAATTGTGGAAACAATGGATAGGATTACGACACATGACAATCCGGTATTTGAGAAATACGGGGTTCTTCATTACAGCGTTGCCAATATTCCTGGAAGTGTAGCTAGAACATCAACAATAGCTCTGACAAATGAAAATATAAAATATGTAAGAGAATTGGCTACTGATGGTATGATTGAAGCATTAAAAAAAGATAAAGCTTTAGCAAAAGGTGTTAATACTTTTAATGGGAAACTAACAAATAAAGGTGTTGCTGAAGCATTGAACTTAGAATTTACAGAGTTGCCCAGTCTTATAGGTTTTTAGGAATCAAATCACAACACATTTGACAAGCATTAAAAACTTTTGCTCTATATAAATTTTTTCTAAAGCACTTAAATTTTACCGTGTTAATTGCCTCTTTAAGTTTCATCTCTTTTAAACTGGCAACTCTGTAAGATAAGCAAGGATATATATCACCCTCCGGATTAATATAAATACTTGTCATCGGTATTTTACAAGGGTAATATAATTCTGTAATATTCTCATTTCTATAACAAAAAAATTTTTTTATTTTATCTTCATCACCGATCGCCTTAAATCTCGGAGCATACCTTAATATAGTTTTTGAATTTTTTGCCAAAGTTTCAAGTTCTTTATATATTTCAATAAAATGCTCCAAGTTAAAATAAAGTTCAACCGGATATTCTTTCAAATAAAATTCTTCAGTGAATTCATCCCATAATTTTGAGTTTTGACGCAGTGGCTGTTTTCTCAAAAATGTTAAAGAAAAAAATTGTGCATTCAAACGTATAGCTTCTTTATACAATAGAGGTAAATCATCAAGATTATTTTCCAGAATACAAGTTTTAATATCCAACATAGGTTTTGATTTATCTTGACGTTTAGAATTAAAAAACTCAA
This sequence comes from Candidatus Gastranaerophilales bacterium, assembly GCA_944323935.1. Lineage (GTDB taxonomy): Bacteria > Cyanobacteriota > Vampirovibrionia > Gastranaerophilales > Gastranaerophilaceae > Avigastranaerophilus. The sequence goes on from CALUUJ010000003.1 coordinate 26,648, forward strand.
TATTATTTATAACTTTATCCCACAAACCATCAAAATTTCTATTTACATCATGATTTTTGCCATAACCATCTAATGAAACAGAAAGAAGTAATAATTTATTTTTTATAAAAGAATCTATTATTTCTTCATTCAAAGCCAAACCGTTCGAAATCAAAGAAATTTTTCTAAATTTCTGAGAAGCTTTTTCATAAATTTTCAGAAAATCTTTTTTTAAAATAACTTCTCCTGCAACAAAAGAAAGCAAAGAAAAAGGAGGAATTTGATTAATAACAGATAACCACTCTTGAGTATTTAACTCATTTTTATGTCTATCTTCAGTAATATAACAGAATGGACATTTCAGATTACAATTATAGGTTAATTCCAATATATAACGCATTGGTAATAGCACTTTCCCTGTTTTATCAGAATATGCATATATAGCATACAATTGCCTAATAAAATCAAACAAAAAACTGTAATCCATAAAAGTAATTATTGCCTCCTATCATATAATACATAAAAATTTTCTTGTTAACAAAATTTAACTTACAAAAAATAAAAGCGCAATTTTGACAGATAGAAAATTTTTATATAAATATAAGGAAAAATAGTTAAGACACAGGGGATGAAGCTTATGGCTGTCGGAGCAAAAGATAAAATTGACAGGGAATTAGTTAAAAAATATGCAAAATTAAAAATGGATAATCCCGAAACAACTAAGTTGGTAGATTCACAGAAAATGTTATCAGCAATGAATGACTATGCTGCAATGCAGAGAAATATGCTTGATATGAATTCAAAATTAAAAGACATTTGTTCAAATGTAACATCAAAATCTGTTGTTTACTTAAAACTTAATTTCAATCCGCCAAGAGCAAGAAAACAATAAATTGTAAATAATTTGAAAATAAAGTCTTGGTATATATCAAAATGATTAACTTTTAATTACAATGTAATATGAAAGTTAATCATTATAGTATGGGTAAATATGAAACAAATTATATTAGCCTCAACTTCACCACGTAGGCAAGAATTATTGGAAAATTTAGGAATTTTATTTAAAATTGTAGAACCTGACTACAATGAAGATATATTAAATAAAGCTTTTGATTATAAGTTAGTTGAATCTGTTGCTGATAATAAAGGGCTATCTGTTATAAAACAAATCAAATTTCCTGCAATAGTAATCAGTGCTGACACAGTTGTTATAAACAATAATGTAATTTTAGGAAAACCTAAAGATTTTGATGATGCATTTAAAATGCTTTCAATGTTAAACGAAAAAACCCATAAAGTTGTAACGTCGGTTTGTATAATTGATAATGAAATTGATAAAAAAATCATTAAATCAGAAACAAGCGAAGTCACATTCAATAAAATTTCAGAAAATGATATTAAAAACTATATATATGATTTTAAACCATATGATAAAGCAGGCTCATACGGTATTCAAGAACTTCCCGAAAGTTTTATCAAAGAAATAAAAGGAGAATATGACAATATTGTAGGATTACCTACAAAATTATTAATAAATATGCTTTCGGAAATCAATAATGTACAAGTTTAATGTAAAATATAAATAGAGGAGTTAAGAAGGAGATAAATATGAATAGTGTGCAGCTTGTAAAAGATAGAATAAGAAGTATAAAAGATTTTCCTATAGAAGGAATTATTTTTAGAGACATTACAACTGCAATAAAAGACAAAGAAGCATTAAGAGAAATGATAAACTTCTTAACTGAAAAATTTATAAATAAAGGTATAGATTATGTTGCAGTTATTGAATCGAGAGGTTTTATTTTCGGTTCTGCACTTGCATATAATATAAACGCAGGCTGTATATTAATAAGAAAACCCGGAAAACTTCCAGCAGAAACAATAAGTGAAGAATACGCTCTTGAATATGGAACAGATAAACTGGAAATCCATAAAGATGCTATAGAAGATGGTAAAAGCGTAATTGTTATAGACGATTTATTAGCTACAGGCGGAACAGTAGCTGCAGCATGTAAGCTATTGAAAAAAGCAGGAGCAAATGTAAAAGCAGCTGCTTTTGTAATTGAACTTGCAGATTTAAACGGAAGAAAAAACTTACCTCAAGATATAGAGGTTGTTTCAATGGTTACTTATTAAAATACCGGTAAAAATTAATGGGTGATGAGAATAAACAATTTGAAGCGAGCCAACAAAAGCTTCAAAAAGCAAGAAAAGAGGGTCAAGTTGTAAAGTCGAAAGATTTTTCCATGGCAATTGCTTTGCTTGTTATGTTTATTGTTATATTAAAATTGTCTCCATTTATATGGGATCAAATATCTATATTATTTGTTTATATATATGATAAAATTCCAGAGAAACATTTGGAAGATATAGGTTATGTTCACTTATTTACTGCAATTGCCATTCCTTCTTTATTAATAATTGGTCCAATTCTTATAATGTCAGCATTCATAGCTATTCTCGGAGACTTTATACAAGTTGGTCCTTTAGTAACAACAAAACCTTTAGAACCAAAACTGGATAAACTTAATCCATCAAAATATTTTAAAAATTTAATGTCACCTAAAACTGCATTTGAGTTGGTAAAGAACATTGTAAAAGTTGCACTTTTAGGCATTATTGGCTGGATGGTATACAATTCTCACTTGGAAGCAATATTGGCACTAGCAACCATTGATAACAGTTTCGCTATTATGAATGAATTTGGTTCACTTATAATAGATTTTGTTATGAAAGCTGGTCTTGCATTTTTAATAATTGCAGCAGCAGACTATGGAATGGTTCGCTGGAAATTTTTACAAGATCAAAAAATGTCTTTCAAAGAAGTAAAAGATGAATATAAAAACTCAGAAGGCGATCCCCACGTAAAAGCAGCATTAAGACAGCGCAGGCAACAAATGTTACAAAAGAAAATGATGGATTCTGTTCCGGATGCAGATTTTGTAGTAACAAATCCGACACATATTGCCTGTGCATTAAAATATGATGCAGAGCAAATGGAATCTCCCAAAATGTTAGCAAAAGGTACAGAATTATTTGCAAAGAAAATTATAGAAATAGCAAGAGAACATTCAATACCCGTTATAGAAAATCCACCTGTCGCGAGAGCTCTTTTTCGGATGGTAGAAATTAATGCGTCTATTCCTCCTGAACTTTATAAAGCCGTCGCAGAAATATTGATTTTTGTATATAATTTGCGAAATACTAAAAAAGGTAGTAATATATAAATTAAAAGACTAACAGATTAAAAAATGCATACAAAGATTAAAGATTACATTGAAATAATCGAGAAGGTAGCTAAGGTAGAGCATAAGCGTATTCCATCGCATATGGTGGATTATGATGAGCTTGTCAGCATTGGTATTATTGCAATTCAGGTACTAATAAAAGATAAAACCGATGAACAACTGGCGAGATATAATAATGCTTACATAGCAACTGCTGTCAGATGGGCAATAAGAAATGAACTCAGAAACAGATATAAATGGTATTCTTTAAAACATACAAATGTTGATTCACAAGATAATCTCGAGTCAAATGAGGAGAATGAAGAATCGGCAATTACTCCCGGTAAGGTTAGAGAAGCTATTTATGAAACAATTTTGTCTATTGACAGCTTGGCAGCTGCTGCCTCTGATAATGACTCTCCGTTTGATTTTATAAAAGATCCTTCAGCTCTTCCTGACGAAAAGGCTGAAATTTCAGAACTTGGAAGAGTAATAAGAGAAGCAATTGCAAAACTGCCACAAAAAGAAAGAATTATAATTGAATACAGATTTTACCGTAATATGCAGGTAAAAGAAATTGCGGAGCAAGTTGGTCTTTCTTCTTCAAGAATTACAAGAATAATTCAAGCAGCACTAAATACCGTAAGGGAATATCTTAATAAAAAAGATCACTACGGATATTAATATTTTTCATTTTAAACTTCGAACAAAGAAAATAATCTTTTTCTTATTTCTTCTGAGTCTAGTTCAGCATCAATTTCATTTAATTCCAAGGCCTTTTGGTATGACTTTGCAGCATCTATATTTTTGCCTTGTTCTTGCAAAACTCTGCCCAAATTAAAATGAGCCATTACATAATCGTTCTTTAGTGATATTGCCGTTTCAAAAAGCTTTTTTGCTTCTTTTAAATTACGGATACCATCTAAATATATGACTCCAAGATTATTATATGCAGAATAATAATCAGGAGCAATTGCTATTGCTTTATGATATGCAATAATAGCCTCTTCTAAATAATCTTTTTGCCACAATGCCATAGCACATTTATTATATGAAACCGCATTTTTAGGATTCAATTTTATAGATTCACAATATGCTTTAATTGCGCTGTCTATATCTTCCGTTTGCAAATATATATCGCCAAGTTCTACAAATATCTCATCATTATTTTCGTCAAGTATTATTGCCGTTTTTAATAAATCAATAGCTGTATCAATATCATCAAAAACATTATGATATAACGAAGCCAAAGCTTGACAAACAATTGCTGTCCATTCTGCATCCGGATTTTTATCTATGGCAAATTTATAATGTTCACATGCTTCTTCATATTGTTCTGCTTTAACAAGTGCATATGCTAGTGCATTATGATAAAACGGATTTTCTTCGTCCTTATTAAGTGCAAGCTTGAATGCATTTACAGAGTTTATAATATCCTCTTTTTTCAAATAAAGATGTCCGAGTTCATAGTATATATTTGCACTATTTTCCTCTATTTCTAACAGCTTGGAATAACAATCAATTGCTGTATTAATATCATTTTCATAATAGATTTGAGTAATAGTTGCAACTTTTAATAACAGCTCTTTATTATAAGGATTGGTCTCTAATGCTTTTATATATGCATTTCTTGCTGTTTCAACATCTTCTTCTTTTATATTAATATCACCAATTTTTTGATAATATATCTCATTTCTGCCTGTAGAATTTGCAGCTACATCATAAGCTTTTACAGCCATCGAATAATTTTTTGTTTTTTCTAAAAATTTGCCTAGTAAATCGTAAAATATTAATGAAAAATTTTTAGATAAATTTTTATATAACATTCGCATAGAAGGATAATCAAGCGGAATACTTAAACTGCCTGAGAGCATATAATATAAGGATTGAGAAAAATCTTTTGCATTCAAATTTGTATCGTGCATTTTATCTATGTACATTGAAGCCAACGATAATCTTGAGCGTGCTGATTTAAAAGGACTCAATTTAATTGCTTCTTTTAGTTCTTTTTCAGCTTCATCATATTTTTTTGCCATTTCTAGAAAATATGCAGCATAAATACGAGCATTTGGATTAGATGGAGAAATATTAATTGCCGATTTACACTGTTCAATTGCAGAAGAGAGATTTATTTCACCTCTATCCCATAATAATGTTGCAAGTCGATAATAAGCTTCTGCAATATTAGGATTAAATTTAATTGCATCTATATAATTATCAACAGCATTATCTAAATCTGATTTCTTGCCCTTTATCAAATATTGTTCATGATATTTACGAGCAAATTCCATGTAGTTTTGAGCCATAGAATCAAAATCAAATTCTTCAGTTTTTAGAGAATTATTTGTTCTTTCTTCAACCATCAACCATTTATTCCTCTACAATATATATCATCTGATAAAATTTAAAAAAAAGGAATATTTTAGTTCGAAAATACTGCGTATGGAGTAGTCTACAAACCGTATATTTATTAGATTAATATTAAAAGTCAATTTTTTCCATTCAGATGTTTTTATTATAATAGGTAGTTATATTAATGGAGGTTTATATGAATCCTATAAAATTTGGAGAAATAAATTATAGTTCTAAATATGGCAAAGATGCCCTTAAAGCAAGAATTGAGAATACTTCAACCCAAGAAGTTAAAAGTGATTCATTTAATCCAAAGTATAAATCAAACGTGAATAAAAAAGCAGCAGGAATTTTTACAACAATTGCATTAATGGCAGCAACAGGCGTTGCCGCATATAAAGGTAAAGGAAAAATTCAACAAATTCTGAAAAATACTAATTCAAATATAACAGCTGCAATAAAAAATTTCGCAACAAAACATCCTAATTTATCTCAAGCAGGTAAATCATTAAAAGAAGCAGGTACACACTTAAAAGATGCCTGTGCAAAACCAACTGAATTAGTGAAAAAAGGTGCAAATATTATTGCTAAACCATTTAAAGCAATATTTAACGGAGCAAAAAATATATTTTCCAATTTAAAAAATAATAAATAAAAATGATACAAAATAATAATCTACAAAGCACAAATAACATATTTAGCTTGTTCCCGCCATACTCACTGGAACAAGCTAATGAAATACAAAATCAAAATAATACTACTGCAAAACCCCAAGCTGCAACAACAGAAAAAAAAGATTCTGTTGAACTAACAAAGAAAAAATCAAGCAAAGCAAAGAAAATTATTTTTGGTTCAACACTTGCTTCAACAATAATAACAGCAGGTATTGTAAGTATGTTTTTTGCAAAAGGTGTACATGGTAGTTCTTTAAAAAAACTAGTTAGATTTAAAGAGAAATTAGCTAAAGAAATATCAGAAAGCAGCAGAGCAGAGGGACTTACACAGAAAACCGTTCTATACACAAAAAAAGGCGCACAAAAAGCCATTGATGGACTTGAAGCCACATCGAACTTTGCAGCAATAAAGGACTGGACTTGTGACAGAATATTAAGATTAAACAAAGCAACAGCAAAATTTGCAGAAAAATCAAGAAATTTATTCAAAAAAGTTGTAGATAAAACTTTAGGGAAAAAATATGATAAAGTTGAAGTCAAAGTAAGAGATTTAGTATCACTTTTAAAACACTACAATATTACTAATCTTGAAAATTTAGACGAAGCTCAAAAAATAATGCCTGTAACAATTAAAGGTGAAACAAAAACTCTGGCAGAATGGCTTAAAAAACTTCACATAGAAATCAATCGTTTAGAAAGTGCTTATGATAATGGGTTTAGTTTAGGTGCAAGAAAATTAAGAGAACAAAAACGTTCTAAATTATTATCTGGAATTTCTGATAAAATTAAAGAAAAGTTATTTGGTTCGAAGGGATTTCATTTTAATCCTAAAAATTATAAAACATACGTTACACAGGATGTATCCAGTACTGCGCAAAAAGAACTAAAAGAAGAAATTATAAGTGCAAGAAAAGAAGTTACGAACAGTATAACTTCAATATACGATGATATAAGAAGTAAAATTAATGAATTTTCAAATACAGTAAATGTCCAAGACTCGACTTCAATAGAATTCATAAAAAAATTAAACCAACAACTTGAAGCATTTAAAAAATGTTCGGGAGCAAATGAAGCTTTATCAAGGAGAAAAATTGTTGAAGAAATATCATCAAACATAGATGATTTCATTAACCTCATAAATAAATCAAATTATTCTGAAGCTGATAAAAAGAACTTATTTAGTATTTTAAAATCAATAAAATCTGTTGCAAAATCTTCAAGCGGTAAATCAAAGGGTGCTCTTGAAGAAATAATGACGATTTTAAAAGGCTTAAACGGACAAACTATACAAGGAACAAATTCAAAACTAATATCAGATTCTGAATATAGAGATTTTTCAAGGTTGGCAGCAAAAATTAGTAAAGGGCTTGATAATGCCACAGAACTTGAAATGGGTGAATATTTCTTAAAACAAGCAGAACTGGAAGTCGGTTCAGCTGCTACTGATGTATTATCCTTGTTGCTTCCAATCGGAGCAGGAGCAATTGCTATAGGTAAAGGCGATGATAAAGAAGAAAAAGTTTCAGCAACATTAACAACCTGTATTCCGCTTGCAGGCAGCTTTGCCACATTTATATACGGCACAACAAAAATGTTTTCCGGTGCTAAGAACTTAATGTTTTCTCTTATTTCCGGTATTGTATTAGGAAAACTTGGAAATTACTGCGATAAATTATACAGAAAATATAAAGAATCAGGCTCTGTAACAAAAGTAGCAAAAGAAGAATATGACAATTTTTGGACGGATCTAACACCAAAGTATGCCCAGCCATTAAAAAATGGTGATACAAAAAATCAAAAAAATAAAAAATCTAAATAATCACTCATTTAATTGAGTAATTATTTATTCTTTAATTATAAAATATAGTTATGAAGAAAATTTTAACTATATTTTTAATATTCGGTTTTATAAATCTAACAGCTGTTGCAGTTGAGTTTGATTCATCTATAGATGCAAGTATAAGAAAAGATTTTAATGTTGCATCAAATGAATTACCTGCACTGCCAAGCGCTGTTCCAACCACAAATCCAATAAAAACAGAAATATCGACTCAAACAGCATATAATCCTACAGGTAAAATTTACATTCTAAAACGCGGAACCAAAATTAGTTTAACATCAAAAAATAATATATCTGACTGGATGCACAAAGGCAGTCAAGTTACATTTAGTTCTAATGGAAATATATATACAAAAGAAGGAGCTATAATTCCATCAGGAACAATATTTAAAGGAACGGTAACAGACTCGCACAGACCACAAATGACGGGAAATGGTGGTCTTATTGAACTTAAGATTGACGAAATATATTTTAACGGAATAATGTCCAAAATAGAAACAAAAGTAAGTATGGCTAATTCTAAAAGAATATTTCTTGATAATATAAAAGGTAAACGCTCATATTGGAAGAATTTTTCTAAAGTAATGACACCAGGGAAAAAAGTATTTTCAGCAACCCATACTTGCGCTATGGCTATGATGCCAATCCCTGTTGTTAACCTATTTTCAATAATTCCTTTAACAGGCGGTGCCGTTGTATATACATTAAATTTAGTAACAGCACCAGTTATAACAATATTTACTAAGGGCGGTTCTTTATCTCTGCCGGCAGGCACACAATTTCAAATTAAGATCACAGATGAAGTAAAAATTAAAGGTTAATTTTAAGTTGTTGATTAGCGTATATTTTTATATTACGCTAAAGGTAGTTCGAAAGGAAAAATTTATGTTACGAGCAGGGATTGTAGGACTACCAAATGTAGGAAAATCAACATTATTTAATGCATTAACTTCTTCAAATAATGCCCAGAGTGCGAACTTTCCGTTTTGTACTATAGAACCGAATGTAGGAGTTGTTAATGTTCCTGATGAAAGACTCCAAATTTTGGGTAAACTTGTCAAAACTCAAACAATAATCCCAACTGCTATTGAGTTTGTAGATATTGCAGGACTTGTAAAAGGTGCAAGTAAAGGAGAAGGACTTGGCAACCAATTTTTACATAATATAAGAGAAGTTGATGCAATTATTCAGGTTGTAAGATGTTTTGATGATATAAATACTATCCATGTTTCAGGAAAAGTTAATCCTATTGATGATATAGAAACTATTAATACAGAATTAGCTTTAGCAGATATGGCATCAATAGAAAAAAGACTTGAAAGATTAACTAAAATAGTTAAAACCGGTGATAAACAAGCGGCACTTGAATATAAAGTTCTATCAAAAATCAATGAATTATTAGCAGATGCAACATTTATAAATCTCGAAAAATATTTTGAAGATGAAGAACTTGAATTTGCAAAAAATTCACAATTAATGTGCATAAAACCGGTTATATATGCTGCCAATGTTAGCGAAACAGATTTAGCAACAGGGAATAATTATGTTGAACAGGTAAGAGAATATGCATCTAAACATGGAGCTGATGTTGTTGTAATTTCTGCAAAGATAGAAGCCGAACTTGTAGATTTATCACAAGAAGAAGCAAAAGCATATCTATCAGATTTAGGCGTAACAAGTTCAGGTATTGAGAGAATGGTTCAATCTGTATATAAGCTGCTTGATTTAACAACCTTTATAACCGCAGGTGAAAAAGAAGTGAGAGCTTGGACCGTAAAGAAAGGCTCTAAGGCGCCAAAGGCAGCTGGAGTAATTCATACAGATTTTGAAAAAGGTTTTATAAGAGCAGAAGTAACAAGTTATAAAGACTTTGTAGATGCAGGTTCTTATGTTGTTGCCAGAGAAAGAGGCGTTACAAGACTGGAAGGAAAAGATTACATTATTCAAGATGGAGATATAGTCCATTTTAGATTTAATGTGTAGGTTCTTCACTAAAATTTAAAGTTGAGAATAGTTTAACCGCTTCTGCGATCCTAGGTCCGGGGCGGTTTATTATATCTCTTTGTTTTGAACTTAAATATAATATTCTTGACTTAGGAAATAATTCCTTTAATTTTTCAACATCTGAAGGGAAACAAATAATAATAACATCCGGATTTTTTTCAAGCACATATTCTAAAGTTATATTTGGATAATAATATGGAATATCTGATGTAATAGATATATGACCCGATTTTTCTATAATATCTGTTATATAGCTTTCACTGCCGATTGTTACCAGAGGGTTTGTTTGAACTACGTATAAAATTTTTTTAGAACTATTTGTCCTATTTCCTTCAATGTTTTGTTTAATATCTCTTATAAGTCTTTGTGCATTTTTTTCACTGTTTGTAATTTTCGCAATATTATTTATTGTTTGATATATTTCTTCGATCTTTGTAAACTCAAAATAGACGGGCTTAGTATTTGTTAAAGAAAGTTCACCAAGTTTAGGTTTTGCTGACGTCATCGCAAATATGTAATCAGGTTTTAAACTAACAATCATTTCCATATTCACGAAATAAGTATCACCAATAATTGGTTTTTCTTTGACCTTTTCCGGATAATTACAAGTTGAAGAAACAGCAAGAAGATTATTCTCCGCACCAAGTGAATATATTATTTCCGTTATAACAGGAGATAAACTAATATAAGTTGAAGCAAATGTTATGTTACCAATAAAAAATAATATAAAACTAATTACATATCTGTATATGAATATCTTCTTCATTATTTATAACCTTAAAATTAATACCGAATATCTTCTTTAATATATCAGGTGAAATAAAGTCTTTCTTACTGCCGGATATTATTTTCCCCTCTTTCGATAAACCTAAAAAATAATCTCCATAATTAGAAGACAAATTAATATCGTGAAGAACAATAATACAAGTAATTCCTGTTTGTGTAAGTTTTTTTATCATATTTAGGATTTTTATTTGGTTAATTAAATCCATATTTGATGTAGGCTCATCAAGTAATAGAATATGTGCTTCTGAAATTAAGCCTAAAGCTATATTTGCTTTTTGTAACTCTCCTGAACTTAAATTATCAATCAGTGTATATTTCTTATCTGTAAGTTCAAGTATATTTAGCATTTCATTAACTTTATCTTTTTCTTCTTTTGTCAAAAACCACTTCCAGTTTTGTTTATAAAAAGATGATTCAATATATTCTTGCAAAGTAATACCTTGAGGATATTTTATCCGTTGCGGAAGATAAAATAAATCTTTATTATTTACAAGTATTTCACCCATTTGCGGTTTAATAATACCCGCAATTATTTTTAGCAAAGTAGTTTTTCCAACTCCATTAGGACCAACCATTATAGTAAGATGATTTTGAGGAATTTGTATATTCGCATTTTCAAAAAGTTTAAGATTATCAACTGTATAAGAAAGGTTTTTGATATTAATCACTAAAAATATCTCCTTTCTTTATTAAGAAAAATACAAAAATAGGTGCACCGATAAAAGCTATAACAAGTCCTAATGGGACCTGCAGCGGATATATTATAGTTCTTGCAATATAGTCTGAAATAAGAATAAAACTACTTCCTAACAATATATTAGAAACATATAACCACCGATAATCTTGGCCAAATAGCATTCTTGAAATTTGTGGTGCAATAATACCTACAAATCCGAGTATTCCCGCAGAAAATACACTTAAAGAAGTTAATAATGAAGCTAATATTATTATCACTATAGTATATAAATATCTTCTATTTTTATCAGTTGACAACAGGTCAGAATCTAACCTTAAATAATTCAACTTTGGTATAAATAGAGCAGTTATTAACATTAAAATGATAAATATTATTATCAACGCTTTATTGGATATCACCTCATTATTAGTAACTCCACCGGATAGAATTAGCATCATCATGTATGATTTCAAAGGATTTATCAATATTATCAATGATATCAAAGAACTAACGAAAATATTTATAGATAACCCTATTAATATTAATTTTGTAATAGAAAACTTACTTAATCCGGAAAATATTATAACAATAGCAGAAGAAATCAACGCACCAATAAAACCGAAAAGAGAATAATTAGAACTGTTGAAAAATAATATAGAAAGTACAATGCCAAGACCGGCACCTGAAGATATTCCGGTAATATAAGGCTCAGCGAGAGGATTCTTTGAAACAGATTGCATAAACATACCTGCCAGAGCCAAACAACAGCCTGCAATTAATGCTTTTAAAGCTCTTGGATACCTTAGCACCGTCAATATTATACTTTCAGTATCTTCTGAAATATTAAAAGCCTTACACAACATATTAATACCAAAATCTTTGTATCCTGCATACATTGCAAGATACAAAGAAAAAAACAGTATAATTAATAAAATTATTATTATAGATATTTTTTTAAATTTATTCATAAATTAACTATATCACAGAGTTTCAACTTTTTCTTTTTGTGGCAAAGTATATTTCATAAATAGACCTGCTCTAAAATGAATTCCCGGAGCATAATACGAAGTCGGACCTGTTTTATACATTGAAATATCTTGATCTAGAAGATTATATACAGTACCGTTTAGAGATATCTCAGTATTTTCGGTTTTAAGTAATCTAACTTTACCACCTATTTTTACGTCAACATATCCGTTTGTTTTATCTGAATTCTGAGTTGCAGACATATAGCGACCTGAATTAGCTTCAACTCCGGCATATAGATTAACTATTTCATTAGGAATCCAATAAATTGTTCCTTTAATTGAGTTTCTTGGACAACCGGGTAAATCCGTATGAGTCGTTTTATCCTCTGAATCTGTATAAGTATAACTTGCAATTGCTTTTAACCAAGGCCTGGGTTCCCAAGTTATTTTTCCTTCATAACCTTGAATTCTTGCCCTGTCAACATTTACGTATTGTCCAACGTAAACCCATGTTATAGGGTCTGTTTCACCTCTATAAGCAATATAATCATTATAATCACTGTTAAAATAACCAAAATCAATTGTTAATTTTTCATCAAAGAAGGACTGAGTAACACCTACATCCCAGCTTTCCATTTTTTCTGCTTTTAAATTAGGATTCGCCAGTGATTGCATATAAGATGAATTAAGTGTCCCAAAACGTTGATACAATGTAGGGTTATTAACACTCTGCCCCCAAGAACTTCTAAATTTAGTTTTTGAGCCTTCTAAATTAAACGTAGGGAGAACTAATGCTGCAGACACATTTGGCGTAACATATGTACCGAAATCAGAATTATTAATAATTCTTGCACCGCCTCTTATAAATAACTTATCTTTAATGTTTATTAAATCATTAACAAATACATCATTTTGTATCGTATTACCGGAATATCCATTAAGAACTGTTCCTGTCCACATAGCAACATCTCTTGTATGCCCATCTATAAATTCCGTTTCAAAATTATACCCAACAGATAAAGTATTCCAATCTGCAACTTTATAATTATGCTGAGTTACAAAATTAAGTCTGGTACTATTTATTTTTGAAATTGATTCATAAAACGGATCACCGCTTAAATTATCCGGCAATACATAACTATTACTTTCATTGTGATACACACCAAATTTTGCATCATAATTATATTTTTCATTCGGACTATGTGAATAAGAAAGAACATTCATTATATCGTAATTAAGGCCATAATTATTCGGCGATTGATATATTCCGTATGGATATGATTGTTGATATCCAACGCCCAAGTCTTTTCTTGCTCTTGAAAATCTAAATATATTACGTACTTCAGCTTTTTCATCAAGAATTCTTTTCCCTATATTTGTAACAATATTCAAATTATTATAATCATCATTTCGAATATCACCTAAACCTGTAGCACGCATTCCCCCATCAGTTTTAAACCAAGTTACACCCATATAGTAATCAATAGAATGATTTCCACCCATAACGGCTAATCGTTCTTTAAAAGTTCCGAGATTTCCCATCTCGCTGCCCATTTCAATTGACAATGGACCACGGCCTCTTCTTGTCTGCATTGCAATTAATCCGCCGGATGCATTAGTACCTGCTAAATTACCTTGTGGACCTCTTATTATTTCAATTCTTTCCAAATCATCAGTTAATATAAATTGAGGTTCAACCCCAGGACTTGTCATAGATGTTCTGTCTGCTCTTATACCATCAATCGTCATCCTGACTCTATCTGTACCACGCAACCTTACGGAAGACACTGAGCCATCAGAACCATTTGCATTTTGAACAAAAAGGCTACCTGTTTGGTTTAACAATTCAGATAATAAAGGAGAATTTTGCCTCGTAATTTCCTTACGTGTAATAATATCAACACTGGCACCGGCAGACTCTATTGATTCTGCATAATTACTATATGAATATATTTCCTTTTCTTTAACATCACCATAGAGAATCAACTTATCCGAAGACTTTTCATCAGGAGTATCCAAATCCAACTCTACTACTTCTTCCACTGCTTGCATTGGCATAACAGATATAAATGCCATAGCAAGCATCGCATAAAACATCTTTTTCATAAAATTTTAACCTCGTGCTCGCAAGTAACTCCAGACAATATAGGTATTCTGACTTCAAAAGGATAAACCTTTCCTTACAGCTACGGCATAGTCACTCGTTTGAGTAGTTTCCCTATAGTATCTCTTTTAGATTAACATTTTTTAAATTTTTGTCAACATAATTTATATAAAAAATTAACATTATAATAATTGACTAAAATATTAAAAATAGTTAAGTTAATCATTTTAAAAAATTTACTATAATTTTGATGCATGATAGAATCTAGAAAGTTAATAACGAGGAAATCGAGTGGAATTCTTGAACCGGACCGCGGCCGTATAGTCGGAATGCTCTATATTCTTATTCAAATGCGTATCCATTTGATATAAAGAAGAAGAGCTCCTTACGTATATCAGATAAGGAGTTTTTATTTTGCCGACGCCAATATCATTACAATCTAATAATAGAGCTGGTTTATGTCCTCATGGACTTCCGCCTTCCGCTTGCCCAATTTGTAGTGGTGGAGGCATGGCTGGTGGTGGAAAAGCAAAAGAAGCTGTAGTTTCAAAACCAATAAACTCAGGCGAATGGTCATTTATGAAATGTTATGCAGCAGGACTTGCAATGCGAGCTCAAGAAGCAAGAGTTGAAAATGCAAAAACTGCGTTTGAACGTCAAATTGAGTTTGCTCAACAACTGGGAAAAAACATACAAAATATTGCGGATAAAATCCAAAATGCAATTCAGAATTTACAAAACAGTTCTCCTGTCATTATCCAAAATATTTTACAAGTAATCAATAATTCAATAATTAATCCTATATTAAACCTAATATCTCAAATACCTAAACTAATTGAAAACTTAGCTGAGATTCAAAAAAAGTTAGGAGAAATGCTTCAACAGGCAGGTGAAAAACTAACCGCACTATTAGGTGATATTAAAAACTTTATTGACAGAAAAGTTATTGACAACATAAAAAAACAAATTAAGAAATTTTTCTTATGGTTTACAACAGATTTAGAAGATGAAAATTACAAAAATGATGATGCTTTAGAAGTATTCAAAGCAAGAGAAATGAAAAAGTATTTAGTTAATATTGTAACTAAGATTAAGAAACGGAATGACAATGATAATAGAGCCAATAAAGAATAAACAAGTTGATATAAAGAAAAAGAAAAAGAAGGAAGAAAAGCCTGACAAAACAATGAATAAAACCCTGCAAGGCGTTTTAATAAACAGTCATGTCCGAACCAATCAGGAAACAGGTTACTCATTTAATGACATAAAAGATTCTTTATTAATTAGTGATTCAACAAATTACTATTCTACAAACGGAACGGTAAAAAAGAGCGAAAACGAAAGTTCTTTTGATACAAAAAAAGCAATTAAACCATTATTAATAGGAACAAGCTTAATTGTCGGCGGATGTTTTGCAATAAGCGCCATTTTAAAAAAATCATCAAAAGCATTGTTAACAACAGCCAATTTTGAACATTTACCTGATTTAGCTATAAATATGAATATAAAAGAAGAGCCACAATTTGCTATATATCGAGCAATAAGAGATCCAAATTTCAAAAATTTATTCGGAGCTGCTGCTGTTTTTCTTATGAGTGGAATAACCATTGCGTGTAAAAATTTTGTAGAAGGCGCAAAAGAAGTTTGGACAAAGAAACAATCAGCAGATATTGAAAAAAATCTTCAAGAAAATTTAATTGAAGTTGAGACAAATGCTTTTTCAGGAAAGCTAAAAGTCGTAAATGATTTAATGCAAAACAATGTAAAATATTTTGACGAAGTCATAAATAACAGAAAAGAAAAAGCTTCTACGCCTGAAGTTTTCTCAGGATTTTTATCTTTTAAAGGTGAAAATAATGAAAAAGAAACATCTCAAAAAGACAATACAATAATTAACAAAAACCTAAAATATGCCGCACTAATTGGAGGGATAATAATAGGCGCTGTTATCCTTGGGAAATTAAGCATTTCAAATCTTAGAAAAACTCTTGAATACACAAATAAATACGCAAATAATTATACTGAAAAAACCATAGATGCAATTAACGGAATTAGTAATAAAGCAGACAAAAAGGACTTACCAAAGGTTATAGAATTTTTAAAATCAATTTGTGCAAAGCCTGATTATATAAAAGAAGTTGCGAAAAAATATAACCTTTCTGACAATGAAGTACAATCAATAATTCATGCAGTTGAAGAATCAAAGAAGACCATTTTTGCTGATGCACCGACAGCTCTTGGCGGCATTCCTCAAAAAGTCCAATATTATTGCTATATAGATGAGAATAGAGGTCACTTATACAACTGGATATTGAATCCCCAAAACAAATTTACAAAGTTAATTTTTGGAGCTTTTACAATTTCGAGTGCTATAGGTTATCTTTTCAAACAAGGAATGGATGCAATAAAAGAAGTAACAGTTATGAAGGAAAACGCAAAAACTGAACTTGATTTAAGAAAAAGACTTGTAGATGTTGAAATTGCAAACTTTAAAGCGAAAAAGGAAAGTGCAATCAATCCGCTTCTTGAAAATTTTGCAAAACACTCAAATGACGGTTCTAAAACAAAAGAAGAATTAAAACAATTGGCAGACAATATATTAATGGAAACAAAAAATGGTCCGCCATACGTATACAACTAAGGAAAAATTATGAAAATAGCAAACATAAATATTCAGAATAATGTTTCACAACTTGGTCAAGGAGTAACTTTTCCAAATCATCAAAGAAATTACTGTACTTTCAACGAAAAAAGAACAGAAGAACTTGTTAACGCAAGAGAAGAAGCTCTACCTTATATTGATACATTTTTAAAATCTGCCTGGAGTGAAGAACAAGTATTAGATGGGCTTCAAGTACTTGATAAAATGCTTGATAAAGGAGTAAAAGGAATAGATAAAATGTATCCGACAATTGCAAGGTTTAATGATGTAACATCTCCGAATGTACAAGTTATGTTAGCAGGAATTTACAGAAAAACACTTGTTCCGGATGCCTTTGGTCCTTTGAACAAAATGATGATAAGGCAAACTTTAACACCAAACTCTCCTTATTTTGATCCTACAGAAGAAATAGGAGGTGCAATTATGGAATATTTAAAGAATCAATCTAATATTAATTCTTCAACAATCATAAAACATTAATAGAAACTGTTTATATTTTCAATAATATCAGAAGCTTCCTCTTCTGTTTGCTGTTCTTGCGGAATTTTTTTATCTTTAAAAAGATATTTATATTTAGCTTCTTCTAGTTCTTGTGAATTATCAGGATGTTTTGCCGATGTATATTCATTTAATTTATTCATTACTTCTTTTGATTTGGCATTCAAATGAAAACAAATCTGATAATACAATTCTGCATTTTCCAAATCACCTAATTTTTCATAACATTTTGCACTTTGAAGATTAGTATCGAAATCTTTCAATAGGCCTGATGCTAATGCCAATTTATAATACTCTATAGCCGTAGAATATTCTTGAAAACTATAGAAAAAATCCCCCATTGCTCTTTGAAGTTTAGGATCAGCCGGATTCATATTATATGCCTTTAAAACATATAATTTCGCCTCTGCTCTATCTTGAAGAAGTTGATTTACTTTGGATAGCCCCAATAATGCTTTTGTATTTACAGGATTTTTTTGATATTCTTCTTCATATAAAATTCTTGCTTTATGAATATATTCATAGCCTTCTTCTTGATTAGATGTTGTTTGAGCTTTCCTTAACAATTTTTCAGCTTGAGAAAAATTATCTGCAAATGCACAATTTAAAGATAAAAAAATTATCAGTAAAGTATATATTAGTTTATTTCGTAAACTTTTCATAATCAAACTTAATAATATCCACTCTAACTATTTATCTTAATAATAACTATATGTTATAAATAATTCAAGGTTAGCGATAAGGATAGTAATAAATGCAAGAAACTGGGGTTTTGTTTTCTTTTATACTTTTTTCTTTTTTATTCGCTGTTTTTATGATATTTTGTTCCATCATTGCCTCTCCAAAATCAAATAATAATGATAAAGAAAGTACCTATGAATGCGGATTGAATATAAAAGAAAAATTTAATTGTAAATTTAAAATACAATTTCTTATTTATGCAATATTATTTTTAATTTTCGATGTTGAAACAATATTTATATTTCCTTTTGCTATAAGTTATAGTTTTCTCGGGGTATTTGCTTTCATTGAAATTTCTATATTTTTAGCTTTACTTTTATTAGGATTAATTTATGCAATAAGAACAAAGATGTTAAGGTTTAGATAATGAATATTATTTTATCAACGATAGATGCAATATCTAACTGGGCAAGGTCAAACTCATTATGGCCATTAACTTTTGCTACATCTTGCTGTGGCATAGAAATGATGTCAGTATCAGCTTCAGATTATGATATAGCAAGATTTGGATCTGAAGTTTTCAGAGCTTCTCCAAGGCAAGCGGATTTGTTAATTATAGCAGGTACAATAACTCATAAAATGGCACCTTTACTATTAAAGTTATACGAACAAATGCCCGAACCAAAATATGTTATTGCAATGGGTGCTTGTGCTTGTAGTGGCGGAATGTTTAAAAATGATTCATACTCTGTTGTTTACGGGGCAGATAAGATTATTCCCGTCGATATTTATTTACCTATGTGTCCGCCAAAACCTGAAGCTCTTATTGATGCTATAAGAAAACTTCAATCAGAAATAAAAAATGAATCTTTGACTACAAGAAAAGAACTTATAGCAAAACATAAGTCTAAATTAAAGATTCAAGATGACCTTGATATTTTAATACAAGAAGATGTTAATATTTTTAAAATGGGGATATAGTTTGTGTTTAAAGAATTTGAAACAAAATTTGATATATTAAATAAGACTATAATTCTACCAAATATTCAAGAATTTTATATTAAAAAAGAGAATATAAAAGAAACATTAAGGTACTTGAAAAATTCTCCGGAGACAATATTTTCAAGGCTAGATTGCATTATAGCAAAAGATAATTCAAAGAATTTTACTGTCAGCTACATTTTAAACTCTGATACATATAATACAAAATGTGCAATAAGTTATTATTTGGACTACGAAGAAGCAGAGACAGTAAGCATTTCCGATATATATAAAAATGCAACTTGGGACGAGAGAGAAATTTATGACCTATTTGGCATTAAATTTAATAATCACCCAAACCTAAAACGAATTCTGCTGCCAAATTCCTTTAAAGGGAATCCTTTAAGAAAAGACTACATTGCAAATGATGAAAGACTCAAATGGAATAATGACTAAAACTTCTGAACGTACAATGCAAATAAATATAGGACCGCAACACCCATCAACACATGGAGTGTTAAGAATGCTTGTAACTTTAAGTGGTGAACAAATTATAAAAATAGAACCCATAATAGGATACCTGCACCGCGGTATGGAAAAAATGGCAGAAACAAGAACATATCTGCAATATTTACCTATTGTTGACAGGGTTGATTATCTTTCAGGATTTTTCTGTTCATATGCTTACATTTCAGCTATTGAAAATTTAATTAATACAGATATCCCAATAAAAGCGAAATATATAAGAACACTTACAATGGAAATGAACAGAATTTCATCGCATCTTCTTTGGTTTGGATGTTATCTGCTTGATTTAGGAGCCACATCACCATTATTTTACACTTTCATTGAAAGGGAAAAAATATTAAATATTTTTGAAGATTTAACAGGTTCAAGAATGATGTATAACTACTATACTTTTGGCGGTGTTAAAAGTGATATAGAGAAAGAACTTTTAATAAGAATTAAAAAGTTTTCCAATGAATTTTTAAAAGCAGTTCAAGAATACGAAGACTTAATAACAAACAACCCTATCTTTATTACAAGAACAAAAAACATAGGAATATTATCGAAAGAAGATGCAACAGAATATTCAATAACAGGTGCAAATTTAAGAGCCTGCGGAATACAAAAAGATTTAAGGAAAGACTCACCATACCTTATATACGATAATTTAGAATTTTCTGTTCCTATAGGAAAAATTTCAGATTCTCACTCCAGATACCTTATGAGAATAAAGGAAATGAAAGAAAGTAATAAAATAATAAATCAATGTACAGATTGGCTTTTATCAAATATAGAAGACAAAGAAATAAATACAAAAATAAATCCATTAACAATAAAACCAAAGGGAACTGCTTTAGGAGAAGTAGAATCAACAAGAGGACTTCTACAATGCTATATAGAAGCAAACGGAACAGAATTTCCAAACCGAATTAAGTGGAGAACTCCGTCATTTTATGCAACACAAGCAATTAATACAATTGCAAAAGGATTTATGCTTCCTGATTTGATGGCAATCTTTGGCAGCTTAGATATAATCATGCCGGAGGTAGACAGATAATGAGTATATTTCATCTTATTTTTGTCGAATATCTTTTAAAATTTAACATTCCCGAATGGTTAATTTTTGTATTATGGCAAATCATTTGTTTTATTTTTATAAGTTTATTAATGATTTTTGCAGTATTATTTTTAGTTTTATTTGAAAGAAAATACCTTGCTTTTTTCACAAGAAGAAAAGGTCCAAATAGAGTCGGTCTTTATGGATGTCTGCAAACAGTAGCAGATGGAATAAAAATATTATTCAAAGAAAATATAATGCCAAAAAATGCAGATAAATTTATTTATTTTGTTGCACCAATTATAGTTTTTGCACCCATTTTAACAGTATATTCACTAATACCTTTTTCATCAGACATTAATTCTTACAAATCAGATATTGGTATTTTATTATTTTTGGCAATATTATCACTCCCTATAGCCGGCGTTTTATTTGCAGGATATTCAAGCGGAAATAAATATTCTTTAATTGGAGGCCTTCGTTCTTGTATACAGGCAATAAGTTCTGAAATTCCAATATTTCTTGTACTTACAGGCATAGTTATACTAACAGGTTCTATGAATTTAAATGAGATAGTAAAAGCTCAGTATTCATTTTCACAATGGAATATTTTTCCTTCAATATTAGGTTTTATAATATTTTTCATTTGTTCATTAATAACATTAAACAGAATCCCTTTTGATTTTCCCGAAGCGGAAAGTGAACTTGTTGCAGGTTATAACAGCGAATATTCAGGCATGAAGTTTGCAATGTTTTTTCTTGGAGAATACGCCTTAACCTTCATTTTTAGTGCATACACTGCTACTTTATTTTTAGGCGGATACAATTCACCTTTTGGATTTTATATAGCTGATTTGTTTGATTTAACATTAATCACCGGAGAAATTATAAGAAATATTGAACAATTTTTCTGGTTAATATTAAAAACTTTCTTTTTAATATTAATAATAATGTGGATACGAGCAGCCTACCCAAGATTTAAGACAGAAAAAGCACTTGAACTTTGCTGGTATATTTTTATACCTTTAGCAATTTTTAATCTGTTTGTTTTATGTATTGTTCAATATTTTAGGGGGATTGTATGATAAAAAATTTTATTTACCCTATAAAAGAATTGATTAAAGGACTTTTAACCGTATTAAAAAACGGTTTTAAAGAGAAAGTAACACTTGAATACCCCGAAAAGAAAAAAGTTCTTAATAACAATTTTAGAGGTAAAATTAAATACGATAAAACAAAATGTATCAAATGCAAAATTTGTCAAAAAGTATGCCCTGCAAAAGGGACCATAGAAATAAACGAAACATTTAAAATAGACTATAGTCAATGTATATTCTGTGCTAATTGTGTTGAATTTTGCCCGAAAGGTGCATTAAAAATAACAAAAGAATACGAATTAGCAACAAACAATAAAAATGAATTAATATTCAATGAGGGAATAAATTAATGGAACAATTAAATGTAATTATATTTTATATAATTTCCGCAATTATTATATTTTCAAGTATTGCTGTAATTTTTACAAAAAAAATAATGAAAAGTGTATTTTTTGCATTAGTAACATTTATTTGTTTCGGACTTCTATTTTTCTTCTTAAATGCTCTTTTTAACGGAGTAATTCAAATTTCAATATATGGAATAGCCCTATGTATTCTTTTTGCTATTGCAGTTATGATTACAAACAATAATGTAGAAGAAACACAGAAAATAAATTTTTCTCCAAAACTAATTATGGCCTTTCTTGGAATTATAATGATTACTTCAACCATTTTAATTTTTTTAAAAGAAACAATGATGTATGATTCCGTTTTTAAAACATACATTAACTCCTCGCATATATTAACAAGTCTTGATAATACTAAACAATTATCATCAGAACTCTTAACACACAATTTATACTCATTTGAGCTTTTAGGGCTTTATCTTTTAATCGTTCTCATCGGTATTTTAGTATTATTAACTTTTAAAGGAGAATCAAAATAATGTTTGAAATTACATTGTATCATTATTTAGTTTTATCTTTAATTCTTTTTGCAATAGGTTTTATTGGAATTATAATTTCAAAAAATATTATAAAAGTTCTAATATGTATAGAGATAGTAATGTCAGCAATAAACTTAAATTTCATAGCATTTACAGCATACAAAAACTATCTTTTCTTATCCGGTATGATATTTGCTTTATTTATAACTGCAATTTCAGCAGTACAAACAGCAATAGGACTCGTATTAATATATCAAATATATAAAAATAAAGAGAAAATTACATCAGAAGAGATTGAGGAGCTAAAAGGTTAATGGATTTTTTTGCTAATAATATATTCCTAATAATGTTTCTTCCATTATGGATTTGTCTGATAATCATTTCAGGTGCCTTTATCAGATTAACTGAAAACCGAAAAATGACTATCTTTTTGACATCAATTTCAACTTTAACTGGCTTGATTTTCTCAATTGCGCTTTTTAATCATATAAAAAGCCCCCAACCAATAGTTATAGAAGATTCATTTTCTTGGCTTAATATTGATAATCTTAATATTTATCTTGGAGTTTTACTTGATTCAACTTCGGCTATATTCCTTGTTATTTTAATGTTAATAAGTTTATTAATCCAAATTTATTCATATGGATATATGAAAAACAAAGAAGAATTTAATAAGTATTTTATATATTTGAATTTTTTCAACTTTGCTATGACAGGATTAATACTTTCCCCAAACTTAATACAATTATATATTTTTTGGGAACTCGTAGGAGTTGCAAGTTATCTTTTAATAGGGTTCTTTCACAAAAAAGAAGATGTATCACTATCTGCAAAGAAAGTATTCATTATTAACAGATTTGGAGACACTGCACTTTTAGCAGGAATCATATTTTTTGCATATTTTTCAATAACATATATGAATCAACAACCAAATGAATTCTTAGCGTTCAGCGATTTAGACTATTTTCATAACCAACTTCAAAGTTTGACATACCCAAATGTATACAATTTAGTTTTATCTTTATTTTTAATCGGAGCATTTGTAAAATCAGCTCAATTTCCGTTTCAACAATGGCTAATAGATGCAATGAAAGCGCCTACACCCGTAAGTGCATTGATTCATTCTGCTACGATGGTGTGTGCAGGTATATTTTTAATAATTAGAATATATCCTTTATTATCTGACGCATTATTAAACATAATATTATCTATTGGGCTTATAACTGCTGTTTTATGTGCATTTATAGCTATTTCTCAAAATAATATAAAAAAAATGCTTGCATATTCAACATCTTCTCAATTAGGACTAATGTTTACAGCGATTGGATTACAATCTATCCCTGTTGCAATAATATATTTAGTTATACATTCTTTTACAAAAGCTTTACTATTCTTATGTACAGGGAATATTTCACAAATTTCAAATTCAATAGAAACAAAAGATATATCTGGATTAAGAAAAATCGATTTTTATCTGGCAATTTATTGGATAATTGGAGCATTGTCACTCTCAGGACTTTTCTTTGGCGGTTTCACCTCTAAAGAAATGCTATTAAATATAGCAGAAAACAATAAATCAATATTATTTTTAATTCTGTTAACATCTTTTATGAGTACTTTCTATATTTTTAGAACTTATTTCAATATCTTTGAAGGAAACAAAAGAGAAGAATATAAAATAATAAATGAAAAATCAATGTCGTTTGCTTTAATGACAATGGTGATATTTGTAATATTTCCAGGATTTTTATTCAAAGTTTCGCAAATAAATATGATATGTCTACTCGCATTCGGAGTTGGAATAACAGCTATATTTTCCGCATATTTCAGTAATAAATGCAATAAAATTATGATTCCGCCTATGCTATATAAATTATCTCAAAATGAGCTTTTTATCCCTAACTTATATAATTTCATAGGCAGATTGTTTAATTTAATATATTTTGCAGTAAATATAATTGATAATTATGTTATAGAAGGAATTATTAATATAACTGTAAAAATAACAAAATTTATCTCAAATATAATTTCTAAACTTCAAAACGGTAATATTCAAACTTATGTTTCATATTCGATTTTTTCAATCGGAATAATACTGTTAATTATTTTATACTTATATTTTATGGCGTTGAGGAGTTAATATGATAGATAATTTTATTCCTTTAATAGTCTTTACACCATTAATAATGAGCTTAATTTTATATAGTCCGTTTATAGCTGATGATGAAAAAATAATCAGAAGAGTATCAAAAGGATTCATAACTATTCATTTTGCATTAACCGTACTATGCAGTATTTTCTTTAATTTCTCAAATCCAGACTTTATAATTGAAACAGACTATCAATGGATTGATATATTAGGAATAAATGCCAATTTCGCATTTGATTCTTTAACAATGCTATTTGTTACACTAACTTCTTTTATATTCCTAATATCAATTTATTTAAGTAAAAGTATGATAAAAAAATCATACAGATTATATTACGCTCTAATATTTATTCTATTAACAGCAATTCTTGGAGTATTTAGTGCAAAAGATATATTTTTATTCTTTATGTTTTGGGAACTTGAATTAATCCCAATGTATTTACTAATACAGAAATGGGGGAGCGGAAATAAACAAAAGACTGCAATGAAATTTCTCTTATATACATTCTTCGGAAGTATATTTATATTATTAGGATTTTTAATTTTATACTATCTAAATTTTAAACTTACAGGTACCTTAAGTAGTGATATTAATGATATAGATATAATTTCAGCACCTAAAGTACTAAGAGATTTAATCTTCTTCCTTTTATTAATAGGTTTTGGAGTTAAACTTCCTATAATACCATTACACGGCTGGTTAAGCGATGTGCATTCACAAGCACCAACTCCGGTTAGTATTATATTGTCATCTATACTTCTAAAACTTGGAGCATACGGTATTTTAAGATTTAACCTGCAAATGTTTAATTATGAGTTTCAAGTTTTTGCAATATATATAATGCTTTTTGCTTTAATAAACATAATATATGCCAGTTTCTGTGCAATTATGCAAAAAGATATAAAAAGAATTATTGCTTTTTCAGGAATAGCAAATATGGGAATATTTTTACTTGGCATATCTTCACTAAATTCAATAGGAATAACAGGCGGAATATTTCAACTGTTCTCACATGCATTTATAAGTGCCGGGTTATTCACAATAGCTGGCTTAATATACATTAAATGCGGAACAAAAAATATAACCAGAATAACAGGCCTCGGTGAAAAAATGCCAAGACTTATGTTTATCTCTATACCAATATTATTAGCTTCAATCGGCACACCATTATTATGTGGTTTTATAGCTGAGTTTTTAAGTTTTACAGGTGCATTTTTAATGCAAACGGAAGGAATATTTGACGCAAAAGCATTATCTTTAACAGCGCTAAGCGTCTTAATATTTTCAAGTATATACATATTAAAAATCTTCCACGGAGTATTTTTTAACACTATAAAAATGAAAAACAGAAAAATATCTGATATAAACACAAAACAACTTACAATTTTATGTTTGCTGACAATATGCATAATAATTTTCGGCATATTCCCATTCTTATTGACAGACATAATCAGAGAATATACAAATATCACATATAATCCGCAAGGAGTATTTTAATGGAAATAATAAAAGATATACAATCGGCATTTTTACCCGAATTAATTTTAATAATATTTATACTTATCAATATTATTTTTTCACTTTTCATAAGAAAAAATACTTATAGAATCGCCCAAATAACAACGATATCAGCAATTACTTTAGCTGGGTTAGCTATATTCTTTATACAAATTAACCCAACATATTTGGCATTTAATGAAGTATATATTTCAACCATATATACAACTTCATTTAAAATAATGATACTCATATCAGGATTACTCGTAATTCTTTCATCCAATAACTTTATAAGAGAAAAAAGACATAAATCTTTTGAATTCTTCACCATATTCCTAGCCGGAATATTAAGCGCATTTTCAATAATCTCATCTAATGATTTTATAAGTACATTTATATCTATTGAACTATTAAGTGTTTGCTGCTACTTTTTAACATCATTTAGAAGAAATCACAAATCAAAAGAAGCTGCACTAAAATATTTAGTAACAGGAGCTAGTTCTTCTGCAATATTATTATTAGGAATTTCATACTTATATGGAATTACAGGAAATATTAATTTCTCAAATATTTCTGATGCAATATCAACATCAGGAATAAACATAATGTTTATAATTTCTTGTATACTAATAATAAGTGCACTAACTTTTAAACTTGGATGTATTCCATTCAATAACTGGATTATTGATATATATGAAGGTTCAACATACGGTGTAGGAACATATTTATCGCTAATTCCAAAGATTGCAGCTATTGGACTAATTTCAAGATTATTTGTGTTTATATTTTCATATAGTCCAATAATACAAATACTAACAGCAATTATTGCACTATGTTCAATCATATATTCTGCAATAGGCGGAATAAAACAAACAAATATAAAAAGACTCTACGCCTATAGTTCTATTTTACAATCCGGATTTTTATTATTAGCTGCAAGCTGTGTAAGTGTATATGGATTTTCTTGTTTAATATTCTATATTTTTACATATATTTTTATGAATATTGGAATTTGGAATACAGCAATTATTTATACAACAAATTATCAAAGTGATGAAATAATAGATTATAAAGGAATATTTTATAAGAATCCATATTTTTCAATAGCCTATACAATATGCTTAATATCTTTAGCCGGATTACCGCCAACAAGCGGATTTTTATCAAAGCTATATTTATTTTCAGCTCTATCCAGAGAAGATTTCACCTACCTGATAATATTATTTCTAACCCTTTGTGCAACAGTCATAAGCCTATTTTTATATTTTAAAATTATTAAAGTAATTTATGAAAAAAATTCACAAGATACAAAAATAATAAAAAATATTACCTTTGGAAAAATTATTCTTTATGTATGCAGTATCATAACAATATTAATCTGTATATATCCAAATGAATTTATTAAATTATCTCAGATAATAGCATATTACATGTAAGAAAGAGGTCACAAATGACCTCTTTTTTAAACTTTTATCTTCTTCTTTTTAGTAATCTTTCCAGTTTGGATACTTATAATTAATACTATGATTATAAAAGTCTAAATCAGTATAAGCTCCAGGAACAATATAATTATATACTCTTTTTAAAACATCCATAGGAGCATTAGGTTCAACATAAGGCTCTCTATAAGGATCTTGATTTGTAACTTGCATCATTTTAGCCATTTCAGCAGAATAACCGGTATTGACCATAAACTGTTCTGTCGTCATATATGTATTATCAACAAAAGCATTTGAAGCTAAAGAACTTGCTAAAAATATTGTAAGAATAAAAGCTATCTTTCTCATTAAAAAATCCCCTTCATTATATAAACATGATAGCCTATTTTTTCAGAGAATGCAACATTTAAACATTCTCCATTTGTATGAGATTTATAAATTCATCAACAAGCTTTTCTTCAGGTAAACGCTTAATAATTTCACCTTTTTTGAAAATATAACCTTCTTTTATACCGCCTGCAATACCATAATCAGCATGTTTCGCTTCACCGGGACCATTTACGGCACATCCCATAACCGCAATAGTAAGAGGTTTATCAAAATTTTCCAATTTTTTCTCAACTTCTTTTGCTAATGAAATTAAATCAATTTGAGTTCTACCGCAAGTAGGACAAGAAACAAAATTTATTCCTCTTTTTCTTAATCCTAAAGATTTTAATATTAAAAATCCTGCTTTTACTTCTTCTATAGGAGAATCAGTAAGCGAAACCCTGATAGTATCACCAATTCCTTCAGCAAGTAAAGTACCTAATCCGACCGCTGATTTAATTATACCCCCGGTATAAGTACCGGCTTCAGTAACTCCAAGATGGAGAGGATAATCAACTTTATTAGCAATTAGCCTATATGCTTCTATGGTTGTTAATACATCACTGGATTTTAACGAAATTTTAATTTTATCAAAATTATTATCTTCCAAAATTTTAACATGCCTCATAGCACTCATAACCATCTTTTCTGCAAGCGGTATATCCATTTGCTCAAACTCTTTTTCCAAAGAACCGCCGTTAATACCGATTCTGATAGGAACATCATTTATTTTTGCAAGTTCAACAACTTTCTTTGTATGTTCTTCTTTTCCAATGTTGCCCGGATTAATTCTTAAAGCATCAATACCATTTTCAATACAACGTATCGCAAGTCTATAGTCAAAATGAATATCAGCTATTAAAGGCAAAGGTGATTTCTTTTTTATTTCTTTTACCGCTTCAGCTGCATCCGGATTTAGAATTGCTAATCTTACAAGTTCACAACCTTGTTCATATAAATTGTAAATTTGTTTTAAGGTAGATTGAACATCTCTTGTATCCGTATTTGTCATTGATTGGACTGATATAAGGGCATTCCCGCCTATCTTTATGTCACCAATTTGTATTTGTTTAGAAATTCTTCTTTGTATCATGATTTTATTATTCCTGTTATGATTATCTTAGCATAAATAATGTTAGGGATATGAAATGAGAATTGCAATAATATCAGATATACACGGCAATATTGATGCACTAGAGAGTGTTCTTATTGATATAAAAAAAGAGAATTGTTCTAAAATATTTTGTTTGGGAGATATAGTAATGGCGGGTCCTGAACCGAAGAAAACACTAAACAAAATACATGCCCTTATGCAGTCAAAAGATTTTCACATAATTCAAGGTAATACAGACAAGATGTTGTCTGTATTTTCTTTTGATACATATAATGAAATTCTAAATACAAATGCCGTCATGGCTAGTGCATATCTGGCTGACAGTAAATTACTGAATGATGAAGACAAGACTTTTCTAAAAAATCTTCCTGTTCAAGAAGAAATCGAATTATTTGGAATAAAAATATTATTGGTTCATGGTTCACCAAGAAGAAATAACGAAAATATATATCCAAATCTTAATATAAAAGAAGTTGAAGAAATGATAGCAGGTACAAAAGCCGATATCATATTTTGCGGTCATACTCATATGCCTTGCGGATACCAAACAAACAGCGAGCAAACAATAGTAAATGCAGGAAGCGTGGGGAGACCCTTTGCCGAAAAACCTGATTCTTGTTACGTAATTATGGATATTAATGAAGATAACTCAAATTACACAATTAAACATAAATTAGTTAAGTATGATGTTGAAGCAGCAAGTAAAAAAATATTAGAAAGAAATTTCGAAGGATGTGAAAAGCTAGCAAAAATGTTATTAAAAGCAACATCAAGATATCCTGAATAACAAATTGTTACATTTAAACTAAATAATGGCAAAAAAATGTTTTTGACTTTTTAAACCATGAGGATACAAAAATCCAACATAAAAAGGAATTAAGATGAATATAATTACACCCAAATTAGGGAATATATCAACAAAATATAAAAAAAGGATAAACACAAAAAGAACTCTTTCCCCCAACTATCCGCCAAACCAATCCTACATAAGTTTCAAAGGCGGACCTGCAACATTAATTTCTGCCGCTGATAAAGAAATAATGAATGTGTTCTCTCAACATTACGGAAATATTGGTGAAAGATTAGGCCAAAAAGTAGGTAAATTAGTTACATCATCAGAAATTTTAAAAAGGAGCTCCAGATTTTCATTAGAACAAGGAGCTCGTTCTATTCGTGAGAAAAAATTACCTCAAGCACTGCTTGAAAATGTACTATTTCCATTTGTAAATTTACCTTTATACGCAGTTAGTTGGGTTCTAAAGAGAGCACAAAGTATACCATCATTAAAGGATGGAGCAAGAAGACTATACAATAAGCCATTATTAAGAATTCCCAGAAAACTTAATGAATTAGATTCAAAAACAGATATGCTAAAAGGCATTTTTGACAAAACACAAGATGTAGTCAAAAAATTTGCAAAAGATAAAGGTATTGATGCAGATGATTTACTAAAAATCTTAAATAATGCAGATGATAATTCAGAATTAAAGCAAGAAGCTACAGCTTTCATAAAAGAAAGTTTATATAAAGTAAGTAATAAATTCTTTGATAAACATACAGGAAACTTTAATACAGCTTATGAAAGACCATTGAACAGAATCGTTACAGGTTTAATTCCTGTAGCATTCTTAGCAAATGATGCTTATAACCTTTCTGTATTATGCGGAGATAAAAAAGAAGACTCTAATAAAGAGGCCCATGAAAGGGCAAGACAAGAAATTTCAAGAGTATTAACAACAGCATATATACAGCTGTTAACATTTGGTGCATTTACAAAACAAGTGAATACTATTCCTTGGTTTACACCGCTAACCTCTGCAGCAACAGTACTTTTCTCTGAAACCTCATCAAGAAAACGTCTGGGCAAACCGATATTTTTCTTATCAAAAGAAAAAGCAAAAGAATACAATAAAAAAGAAACAGAAAAAGCCGCACAAGAGAACAGCACTACTACAAAAAAAAATAAAGATTCAAAAACTAAACAAGATAAAATTTCCGGCAATTTAGGTAAACCGGCACAAATAAAAGATTTATCTTTTAATTTTAACGATAATGAACCTCAAGTATTTACAAGTTTTAAATCATCAATAGAAAATAAAAGCAATAATCAAAATAAAGAAGAAAATAAAAAAGAAACAAAAAAAGCTTTAATAAATTTTAATACATTTAAAAAAGGAGTTATTTTCTTAATCACTGCAGGTTTTGCATTAAGCTTTATAAAAAACAGTTCTTACACAAAAAATACGAAACTAGTTAAAGGCATAAAAAGTATCGGAGAAAAAATATCAAAGAAAATATACAATCCATTAGCATATAAAGATTTTGAAATTTCAGAAAATGATTTTACAAAGTTAGCACAAAGTTTAAAAGATGCAGGCTGCAAGGAAATAGCAGAAGGACACGAATTTATACGAAATAAATATGGAGTACAAACGGCTCAAGGTACAATAAAGATGTACAAAGCAGCATTATCTTCATCCCGAGTCCCTGACGTAATAAAATCAGCTATAGATAAAATTAAATCATCCGGCGCAACATTATCTGAAAAAGAAATTACTCAAATAAGCGATTCTATAAAAACAGCCGTAGGACTTGAACGAACAGCTATAGCAGAAAAGAAATATTCTAATGTCGCAAAAAAGGCAGCTGAAATAATTAGAAATAAAAAAGTCAACCTAAGTTCAGAACAAATGGACGATCTTACAAAATCCATTACAGAATCAATATCAACAAGAGCAAAAGAAATGCCTATACAAGTTGAAACAAAACTAAAACCTTTCGTTGATATTATTACTCAACCATTCAAATTCATAATGTCAGCAGTAAGATTACCATTCAAAATAACAAGCACTTTACTAAAAATGATTGTTTCTCCAATAGAAAAGAAAGCAGCTCAAGCAGCATTAGGCAAAGCTGAACTTTCAAAAGTTGAACAAGGAATACATAAAGCGGTAACAGAAATCTTTGGAGAAAAAGCATCAAAAGAAGGAAAAATTTCTCAAGTTATATTTGCAAATGCAATGGAACAACTTAATAAACATACAATGCCATACAGAAAAGCAGATGCGGCATTAAAACAAGCTATAGCAAACGGTGCTTCACAAGACAAAATTAGGAAATTACAAGAAATTGCAAATAATGCTAAACACAAATTAATGGTTTATGTAAATACTGCAGTAGAAAAATCATTCAACGGTGTTACACAATCAAGTAACAAGAATACTGAACTTGCAATGATGACAAAACTGGCATCTTCTGCCGTAACCTCTGCATTCTTAGTTGCTGATAACTATAATATGGTAATGATAAAATCAGATGGTGAAGATAAAGAAGGTGCAAAAGAAAAAGCAAATGAACGTATTATACAAAGACTAAGTGCACTGTTCTACCAGACAATGTTAATTAACTGGTTTAATTCTACATTCAGATCTACATATAATAGTTCATTAAAAGGCATGACTGCTGTTGCTATACCAAATACACTTACAACAGAGTTATTAACAAGAACATCAATCGGTATGCCTGTTGGAAAGAAATCTTATGAAGAGTTACAAGCTTTAGATGAAAAAAATGAAAAAAGAACAGGTATTTTGGGTAAATACTTTAAGTTTATGAGACTGCTTACCGGTAAAAAACCATTAAAAGACCGATTACCTAAAGATAAAACAGAATCAACTTCTAAAACAACTACACAATCCGAGCAAAAAATAAAAACAGAAGGAACAAAACAATCAAATACATCGACAAATCTACTTGAAAAATTTTCTAAGTAATTAAAAAGGGGTATAATAATATATCTCTTTTTATAATTTTATTTTGTTGTAGAATGTTAATATGCTGATGTAGCTCAGTCGGTAGAGCAATTGATTCGTAATCAATAGGTCAAGGGTTCGATTCCCTTCATCAGCTTTTTATTATATATACTATTTAGAAATAGGCATACACAATAGAAATACAAATATATTAAAAAAAGTTCTTTACAATGAAAATTTTTTTGATAATATAAAAATATAGATATTCCTCAGTAGCTCAATGGCAGAGCATTCGGCTGTTAACCGAAGGGTTGTAGGTTCGAGTCCCACCTGAGGAGTTTTTGTTTCTGGATTTTTATTTTTTTCTCCTTATTTCTAATATTTTTTCATTAATACTAAAATCCTTTGAGTACAAACTTCAAAGATGAATGGAACATAGCTATAAACTTCATCAAAATATAATAATCATATATTTATTGTTAATATTTCGTTACTTTTCTCTTTTTTTTGCTAATTTTTTTTGCTCAAAATTTTTATATTATATATCGAGGGATTAAAAGAGGAAGAGATATGAGTTACGCAGAAATTAAAGAAAAATATGCAGCAGCATATCAATCAAACAAATCAAGCTCATCAGGAGGTTCAACATCCAGCTCCAGAGGTTCAAGCGGTGTAAGCAGTAGTGCAAATCATTCAGGAACTTCAAATAGCATATGGGATGACAAAACAAAAGAAGAAAAATCATATATAGAAAAAGTCCAAGAAATTTTAAACAAATGTGATGATTCTACAAACGTAGATGCAAGAACCGCTATAAATAATATGGCAAACAGTAGCCTATTCGAGGGTGAAAATGTAACTGCATATTATGATAGAATGGTCTGCGCAGCAGAAAAACTTGTTAAAAATGAAGAATGGCGAATTAGTATGGATACAGACGGTGATGGCACAATAGAGAGTGTAGC
The DNA here is from genome assembly GCA_944323935.1 of Candidatus Gastranaerophilales bacterium. Lineage (GTDB taxonomy): Bacteria > Cyanobacteriota > Vampirovibrionia > Gastranaerophilales > Gastranaerophilaceae > Avigastranaerophilus. The sequence continues at coordinate 60,913 of CALUUJ010000003.1, forward strand.
ACTGGCTGATGCAGTTGCAGCTTCATTTGATAGTGAATTAGATTTATATATACAGGATATTGTCAGCGAGGTTATGGCAAAATATGGATCTTGTTCAAAATCATATTTAGGTGAAGAAGCAAGAAAAGAGCTTGCTGCAAAAGGAATTAGAGTTGATTCTGTCGGTGATGGTACTGAAGAAGATGGATCAATAACAAACAGAGTATACTCTTTCTCTCTAGTTGAATTACCTGAAAATGCAGACGAAATGTCTATAGATGAATTATATGAAGCTGTATATAGCGATGATGCTAAAATAGTTGAAGATGCAAATGGAAAGAAAGCAAACTACTTATTTGCGGATTGCTTAATTCCGGATGGATATGCACAAGGTGCCGAAGTTCATTTATCAAGCATTTTAGACCAAATGGGTTATGACTGTATTTCAAAAGCTGACTTCATTGGAAGAGAAGATGAATATATGACTCTTATGGGTGAAATTGAAAACTACATACAAAGCGGAGCCGCAAAAGGTTCTATAACAATAGATGAATTATATGGAAACACAAAAGAAATAGGGCTTTCCGTTAAGAACTTATGGGGCGGAAGTGGTTCTGCTCCAGGACAAAACGGAATCGGTGGTTCTGAAACTTTGACAGAAGGTGAAAAACTACTTAAAGAGAAAGAAGAAGAACAAGAAATTTCAGAATACAGAAAAGAATTACTGGGAAAAGCCATTGATGAATATAAACAAGAAAACAATGGAGAAGAACCCGGTACTGTAGAAATGCAAAGTATTGAAAATAAAGTAGATATACAAGTAAAAGCTAAATTTGGTAATAAAATTTAAAAAAATAAAAAAATATGATAGAATCCTTGTAGAGAAGGATTCAATATGAAAACATTATTAATATTTCCACCACAGTGGATGCCAGTAAGTCCTCATTTCGCATTGCCTACATTGCTTGGTCAATTTGAAGGCAGTGGATATGAGGCTTCGGTTTTAGACTTAAATGTTGATTTTTACAATACCATACTTACAAAAGAACACGTACAAAAATCACTTGAATTTGGACGAAAACTGCTTCCTATTATTAAAAATAATATTAAACATTATTTTGTCCAAGGTAAAGAATTTGAAGATTATACATTCAAGCAAAAAAATGAAATTGCAAAAGCCTCCATGATTGATAATCTTTTAAAAAAATACGGAAAAGAACTTGATAAAACAGCTTTATTCATAGATAAATCAGTTGAAATTATAAAATCAAAACAATATTTCTATAGTCCTAAAATGTTTGTATCTGCTGTAAAAAATATCAACTTGGCATTAGACATTTGTTCGATGCCATATTATCCGACAAAGATAGGATTCACATCATATATAAATGAATTATTAACTCTTGATTATGAAAATATAAAATATTATGTTTTTGATGAAACCACAAATATTTTTAAAGAATACTTTTATTCTGTATTAGAAAAAATCAAATCAGAAAAAGCAGATTATATAGGTATATCAATTAATTCCTCGAGCCAAATAGTTGCAGGTCTAACTCTCGCACATATTTTGAAGAAGGAAACAAATGCTTATATAAATATAGGAGGGAACCATTTCGGAAGAGTTGCCGATGCTTTAGAAAAATACCCTGAATTTTTTGAATTATTTTGTAATTCTGTACTTGTCGAAGAAGGAGAGATTCCGGTAATAGAACTTGCAAAATACGTTGACGGAAAAATACCGATAGAAGAAGTTCCAAATCTGGTTTACCTAAAGAATGGTGAAGTATTATACAACAAAATTGTTGAACCTAAAAAATTAAATGAATTAAAAACACCAAGTCTTGATGGTTATAATCTTTCTCAATATTTTGCCCCGGAAATAGTTATGCCTTTTCCTGCTTCCAGAGGCTGCTATTGGCGTAAATGCAGTTTCTGTGACCATGATTTCGGAATGTATTACAATATAAAGAATATCGATAAACTTATCGAAGAAATAAAAACAATTAAAGAAAAATACAATATTACAAAGTTCGAATTTATAGATGAAGCCATTAGCCCTTCATATATGGAAGCAATGTCAAAAAGATTTATAGAAGAAAATTTAAATATTGAATTTTTCTGTGATGCAAGACTAGAAGACGGTTTTACGAAAGAAGTATGTGAACTTGCATATAAAGCAGGTTTAAGAATGGTATTATGGGGATTTGAATCCGGCTCAAAAAAAATTATGAAACTTATAAATAAAGGAATAAATGTTGATAACAGATTAAAGATTCTAAAAACAGCAAGAGATGCAGGAATATATAATTTTGCTTTTATATTTTTTGGATTTCCCGCCGAGACAAAACGATGCGCAATGAAAACAATCAATATAATTTGTCAGAATACAGATATTATAAACTCATATGGTAAAAGTGTATTTACAATGGGAAAACACACTAAACTAAGAGAGGCACCGGAAAAATATGGAGTTATCGGAAAGACAAAACAAGTTTCTGAGTTTTCTCCTACATATGAATACACAGCAAAGGGTATGACAAAAAAAGAATTAGACGAAGTTATCAATCTTTGTACTAAAAGAGCGCAAGAAGCATATGGCAATGCTTTATCTTTCCATCTTATAAGTAGAGAAATATTATTTTTATATCTATGCACTTTTGGTATAGATCAAGTATGTAAATACAAATTTGGAGAATAATTATAATGGACTATGATAAATTTATAGAAAAATATTTTGATCCTGACGATGATAGCGGTTTTAATGAAATTGTATTTAAAAGGCAAGAAAAATTAAAAGCTTTAAAAGTAAGACTAAAAAAATATTATCTGACAGACAAAGAAATCGACGATTTGTTTCAAATAATAATTAAAGCAGAAATTGATATGGAACAAGTAAAAAGAAAATTCAATGCTAGAAAATATACAGAAATGGATCTTGTAAAATTTCAAAATAAGCTTATAGATATACAAAAAAAGATGAAGAAAGATTTCGACGAAAAACTCAACAAAACAATTAAAACTAAATACGAAAAAGCAAAGAAAACTATGGACGAATTAAATAAAAAGAACCCATATATTCAATAATGTATACATTGTTTTAAAAAATAATTTCAGATAAAATAAAAAAAATAGGAAAAAAAATGGTAAATAAAATTAAAATAAATGAATTTGAAATTGGTGGAAGCGATTTAACCATACTTGCAGGTCCTTGTGCAATAGAATCAAAAGATATATTATTTAAAGCCGCAGACTTTTTAAAAGACTTAACCTCTAAACTAGGGATAAACTACATTTTTAAAGCGTCATATGACAAAGCAAACAGAAGTTCGATAAATTCATATAGAGGATTAGGAATAGAAAAAGGTCTTGCACTGCTTAATGAAGTAAAAAAAGAATTTAATGTACCAATAGTAACAGATATACATAATCCTGATGAAGCTACAATAGCAGCAGAGGTAGCTGATATAATCCAAATTCCTGCATTTCTATGCAGACAAACAGATCTATTGGTTGCAGCTGCAAAAACAAATAAAATTATAAATATAAAAAAAGGTCAATTTCTGGCCCCATCACAAATGAAATCAATAGCAAATAAAGTAATTGAATCTGGAAATAATAAAGTAACAATAACAGATAGAGGAGTAACATTCGGATACAATAACCTTGTATCTGATATGAGAGCAATTCCGATTATTCAGGAGATGGGATATCCTGTTATTTTTGATGCAACGCACAGTGTTCAATTACCTGGCGGATGCGGTGAATGCTCGGGTGGAGAAAGAAAATTTGTTCCTATATTAGCGAAATCAGCTGTTGCAGCTGGTGCTAACGGCTTATTTTTTGAAGTACATCCGGAACCGGATAAGGCACTATGCGACGGACCTAATATGATTGATTTTGCGCAAGCAAAAGAAATTTTTAAAATTTGCAATGATATTTTCAAACTGGTTAATAATAGATAATAAATGCTTTTTTCTATTGAACAACATACCTTGCCTGTGCCCAAGGATAACCGCTTATGATTTGCCAATTATCAAGCATTATTAAAGAAGCACAATAATTACCATTTTTTGTGTTATTACAATTATTCGGATTAGATGTAGAAATTAATTCGGAACGTGAAAATTCATGCCCAAAAGGCAAAAATTTTCCAACATAATCAGGGTGCGCATCATTTTGGATCCAATATTCAAATAAAAATATATCTCTGGCTACAACATTTAATCTTTTTTTACCATTTGTATCTATATAGAAATAAACAACTTTATATGTATCACTTGCATTTGTCTGCAACGCAACGAACGCACCATCATTTAAAAAAAACCTTGTCCAAGTTGAATTTAATGCTTTTTCTGTAGCATCCAATTCCTTAAATGTATAAGCACAACTTCCTTCTGTTGAATTTTTACAATCTCTGGCTAAAATTAAATATGGCTTTAAATAATGTTCAAAGAAATAATAAGAACCTCTTTCACTTAATCCATCAGGAAAGTACCAAGCTTCAGTAGTACCATTTTCTGCAATTGATCTATCTATAGCTTGATTAAATACAGAATACATTTTTTTCAATCTAACAACTGTTTGATTTTTATTATAATCTGCAACAATTGTCCCCATACTTATAGTAAAAACAACCCCTACAATAACCAAGGCAATAAGTGTTTCTGACAACGTATTACCTTTTTTATTATATTTTAAGAGTTTTTTAAGTTGTTTTCTCAAATGGTGCCCCAATTGGTTATATTATAACTAAAAAGTATACTTATCTATAATTGCTATTAAATCCTTTTGCTCTTCAGAATCAAGTATGACCAACGGCTTTCTCACATATTCTTTTATTATCCCTATATGAGCTAATGCTGCCTTAACAGGAACAGGATTCGGAGCCATAAACAACTTTCTGAATAATGGATACAAATGCAAATGTATTTTTAATGCTTCATCATTATTTCCACTTTTGAAAGCCTTAATCATTTTCTGCATTTCATTCCCAACAAGATGTGAAGCTACACTGATAACCCCCTGTGCGCCTAAAGACATCATTGGAAGCGTTAAACTATCATCACCTGAATATATTGCGAAGTCTTCAGGACATAATGATTTTATATCACTAATCAGATCCAAATCGGAATTACTCTGTTTTACGGCAACAATATTTTTATATTCATTAGCAAGTTTTGCAATTGTTGCAGGCAACATATTAACCCCTGTTCTACCGGGTATATTATATAAAATTATTGGCAAATCAACAGCTTCTGCTATAGCTGAAAAATGAGCATACATTCCTTTCTGCGACGGTTTATTGTAATAAGGCACAACTGATAGAATCGCATCTGCACCAGCCTTTTGAGCATTTAATGACGACTTTACAGCAGTTTGAGTTGAATTTGAACCTGCACCCATTATAATTTTTACTCTGCCACTAACCACTTTTTTTACAAAAGCAAATAATTCGTCTTCTTCTTCGTGCGAAAGAGTTGGTGTTTCACCTGTTGTTCCTGCAACTAGAATTGCATCGGAACCTGTAGAAATCAATCTGTTGATTAACTTTTCTAATGCCACATAATCTATACTTAAATCCTCATTAAAAGGAGTTATCATCGCAGTAATAATTTCACCAGCATTATATCTCATATTTTAATATCCTTTTTATACCTTAAGATAAATAAAATTTTATTTATCCACTATCTAAAACACCTGCATTTCAATAACTTTTTCAGCTATTCTTACCGTATTCAAAGCTGCGCCGATTCTTAAATTATCAGCAACACACCAAAAAGAAATCGCATTATCAAAAGCTATATCTTTTCTTATTCTTCCGACATAAACAGGATTTTTACCTGCAGCCTCTATAGCTGTTGGAAACTCATAATTTTCTACATCATCAACAACTTCCACACCCCAAGCCTTTTCTAATAATTCTCTAGCTTTTTCCGGAGTAATATCCTTCTCAAATTCAACAGTAACAGCTTCAGAATGTCCAACGAATACCGGTACTCTCACTGCCGTACAAGAGATTGGAGTATTTGGAGCCAAGTGAAGAATTTTTCTTGTTTCATTCGTAACTTTCATTTCTTCTTTTGTATAACCATTTTCACAGAATGAGTCTATTTGGGGTATACAATTGTATGCTATTGGCTTTTTAAATTTAACATTTTCAAATGATTTGTTTTCATTTACAGCGATTGTATTTTCACGTAATTCGTTAATGGCAGCCAAACCTGCACCTGATACTGACTGATATGTACTTACAACCATTCTCTTTATACCGGCATAATCATGCAATGGTTTTAAAACCAACATTAATTGTGATGTTGAACAATTTGGATTTGCGATAATTCCGTTATGTTTTCTGATATCATCATCATTAACACCAACAATAACCAGCGGTACATCCTTTTCCATTCTGAATGCACTTGAATTATCAATATATACACAACCTCTCTTAACTGCTTCGTGTGCCAATGCCAAACTTGTAGAACCACCAGCTGAAGCTAATACTATATTTATTCCTTCAAATGCATCCGGAGTAGCCTCTAAAACTTTATATTCTTTACCTTTAAATATTATTGGTTTACCTGCACTTTTTTTACTTGCTAAAAATTTAATGTCTTCAAATACTACATTGTTTTCTTCTAAAATTTCTAAGATGTGTCTTCCTACAACTCCTGTTGCTCCAAGTACACCTATAACCGGTTTTCTCATATTACCTACCTCTATTACTCTCATTGAAATTATCTGATAAATTTATTATTATTACAAGTTTATGAACTTTTCTTACAGCCAATATGTAAATAATTATTAACTTTTTCTTGTAATTTAAAAAAAAGTACATCGGTATACTTTACGAACTCTAAATTTAGTAGTATAATATTTTTGTTATTAATGTTTCGGCTAGTGTAAATATTGCAAGTTCTTAAATCTTACTTAAAACTTGCATTTTTTTTTGCAAATTTTTAAACTTTATTTTTTACATCACTGTCATTGATAAATTCAAATAAATTTTTTATTGTTGTATTTAGAATTCTATCGACAGCTTCTTTTGTATCATAAGCAATATGAGGAGTTGCAATTACATTATTCAGATTTAATAATTTTGTATTTATCAATGATGTTCTTAAATTACTTAGATTCAAATCTGAACCGGGACGTTTATTTGAAATAGTATCTTCAAATTCCAAAACATCAAGGGCAGCACCTTTTACTGAACCATCTAATAAGGCATGATACAATGCCTCTGTATCAATAAGCTCCCCTCGTGCCGTATTAACAATTACAACATTTTCTTTCATTAACTTTATTTTTTCTTCATTTATCAAATGATATGTCGTTGTTGTTAAAGGAGCATGAAGACTAATTATGTCTGATAATTTACATAAAGTATCCAATTCAGCATATTTTATATTATATTCTTTTTCTATATCAGGATTTTTATATATATCATAACAAATAACATTCATAGAAAAGCCTTTTGCAATTTTGATTGTTTTTGAACCAATAGATCCGGTTCCTATGATTCCTATTGTTTTACCAAATAATTCCATACCAAAAGTTTCGGGGTATAAATCACCTTGTTTTAATTCATTTATTCCATAACAAATTCTTCTAATCAAATTAAGCAAAATACCAAAGGAAAATTCGGCAACTGTATAATCACCATAATGAGGGGTATTAGCGACTATAATATTCTTAGAATTGCAATAATCTATATCTATATGACTATATCCCACTGACCTTGTTAAAATAAGTTTTAGATTTCTAAATTTTTCCAAAGTTTCTTTTGTTAACCTTGATGCTGTAAACACTGAAATAATTTCAGCATTCTCTTCAGCATAGGAAAGTTTTGTTTCCGGAAATAACTCATAATCTCTAAATTCTAAATTAAATTTATTAAAAAGTTCTTGTTCAAAAAATTCTTGTTCATATTGCTTTGAATCATAAAAAATAATAGTCTGCATATTAATCTCCATTCAAAACAAATTTATCAGATAAGAATGGAAAACAAATTAGCCTATATGATAATATACCTAAACCCCCAACAGATTTTTTGCAAAAGAAGTTGATTCTGCATTAATTTCGCCCGCAGCCAAAAGAGCAATAGCTTTCACTCTGTTTTCATCTTTTAAGTTATATACATTTACTTTTGTTGTTTCTGCCTGAATCTTTTTTACATAAAAATGATTTGCTGCCTTTGAAGCAATTATCGGTTGATGCGTTATCAATATTACCTGATGCGTTTTTGATAAATTTACAATAGAATCTGCGACAGCCTGCGATGCTTTACCTGAAATCCCTGTATCTATTTCATCAAAAACAACTGTATTCGTTTTATCAGCTTGAGCAAAAATTGTTTTTATTGCGAGCATTATTCTTGATATTTCACCGCCGGATGCAGTTTTTGCAAGAGGTTTCAACGGTTCTGAGACATTTGTAGTTATCAAAAATTCTACTTTATCAATTCCTTTTTCGTTCATATTGGTTGGTTGAATATCAATATAAAACTTAGATTTAGGAAGTTCCAACTTTTCCATTTCCTCTGTAACTGCGACAGAAAGAACTTTTGCGAGTTCTTTTCTCGCTGAACTTATAATATTAGAAAGATTATTCAATTCTTCTTTTACATTTTTTATTTCTTTTTCCAAACTTATAACTTCATCTTGAGAAAACTCAATTGAGCTTAATTCATTAGAAAGATTCTCATATGTTTTTAATACATCTTCCAATGTATTACCATATTTTCTTTTCATTTTTTCAAGGAGACTTAAACGCTCACATATATAATCCATTCTTTCATTATCATTTTCTTTTGAATCAGAATAATTTCTCAATTGAGAAGCGATTTCTTTAAGGGTTTCATATGTATTAATAAAATCTTCTTCTAATGATGAAACAGACTCATCCATAGATGATAACTTTGAAATATTCGATTTAACACTACTTAAGGCATTTAAAATATTACCATCATCTCCGTACAAAGCCCAATACGAAGAATATGAAAGTTCTTTAAGCTTTTCAACATTCGATAATATTTCAAGTTCTTTTTCTAGTTTTTCGCACTCATCAATATCTTCAATATTTGCATCTTCTATTTCTTTTATTTGAAACTTAAGAAAATCTTCTTGTTGCTGTGTTGTATTTACTATTTTAAGAGCGTTTTCTAGACGTTTCTGTAAAGACAAATATAAAGAATAAGTTTCTGAAAATTTTTCAACATTATCTCTATGCGGTTTAAGTGCAAAATTATCAAGCAGTATAATATGATTTTTGGGTTGTACATAGTTATAGCTTTGATGTTGAGTATGAATATCCAATAGTTTTTCTCTAATATCTTTTATAAAATCTTGAGTAACTTGAATACCGTTTATTCTAAATCGATTTGAAGAAGCTGTTATTTCACGAGAAATAATTAGTTCATTATTATCTATATCAATACCATTCTCATTAAAAACAGAACTATCAAATCCATTTGGCAATTCAACAAGAAGCTCTATATAAGCTTTATCGGAGCCTGTTTTAATTATATCTTTAGTAATTTTTGCACCAAGAACAGTATCAACAGCACCAATTATAATACTCTTTCCGGCTCCTGTTTCTCCAGTAAAAACATTGAATCCCTTATCAAATTCGAGGGTTATCTCATCAATCAATATATAATTTTTTACTGTTATCGATTTTATCATCTTAGCCTTTCCAAGATAATCCCCAATGCAATTTTTCTTTCAATACAGAATAAAATGAATTTTTTTGCAAATTTAGCAATAATAATTTTGCACAATATTCACTTTTTTTTATTTCAATAGCTTCATTTATACCCAAATCAAACGTATTTTGACCGTCTGCAGAAATTTTTAATAAAGGTTTATTCTGGCTTGATGTTACCTTTATTACTTCACAAGACGGAATTACAATAGGTCTGGCATTCATAGTATGTGGGCATATTGGAACTATAACCATCGCATCAAGAGTAGGGAAAAGAATCGGTCCTCCTGCAGAAAGAGTATATGCCGTTGAACCTGTCGGTGTCGAAATAATTATTCCATCTGCAAGATAGTCACATACTATATTGTCATTTATATGAACATACAACCTTGATGTTCTGGAAAAACCATCTCCTTTTATTACTATATCATTTAAGGCATTCATTCTCCCGTCTAAAGCTGTAAGCATTATCCTGTCTTCTATTTTGAAAGTACCTTTTAAAACATACTCTATTGCATCTTCTACTTGGGTTGCTTTAGCCTGTGAAAGAAATCCCAAACGACCTAAATTTATACCCAATATTGGCACTTGATATTTTGAGTAAAATCTTGCCGTTTTTAATATGGTACCATCTCCGCCAAGTACTATTGCGAAAGTAATATCTGCAGAAAAACAATCTGTTGTTAAAACCTCACAAATAATTCCCTTTATCTTTAATATTTTTTCAACAGAAAAAGCAATATAATTAGCTTTTTGATTTTCTTTATTATAAAAGATTCCAACTTTTGATAAATTAATAATGTCACCGTTCACTGATTTTATATTTGCGTTCATAAAATATCCTACAATTTATATGCCATAAGAAGTCCATCAGGCAAATCCAAAATTTGTACCTGATATTCTTTATGATTAGATATTGAATCTACAAAAGGTTTTACTTTATTTGCATGCGAAGTTATATTATCTGCAAGTATAATACCACCTTTCTTAAGTATTGGATGGACTGCCTCAAAAAATTTAATATATTCTTGTTTGTTTGCATCTATAAAGACTAAATCATATCTTTCTTCTGTAAGCTCTGTTGTAATAATATCGTAGGCTTGACCTATTTTAAAAGTAACATAATCTGAAAGTCCGCATTGAGAAATATAATCACGAGCCAAACATTGTCTTTTTTCCCAAAATTCAATAGTTGTAAGATGTCCATTTGTATATTGAAGTGCATCCGCAATCCACAGACCTGAATACCCGTTTGATGTACCAAGCTCAAGTACATTTTTTGCACCTGTTGCCTTTATCAGCATACTTATGAAATTGCCTGTTTGATGAGACACATTCCAAAAATCTTCTGCTGTTTTTTCCAAATCTGTCAATATTGCCGAAGTTTTACTGTCCATCTTTTCTTTCCAAAATTATAATTGTATTTATATACTCGCTAATTGGCATCGTTTCAATAGATTTTTCTCTATCCATATCATACACAACATACTTTAAATCGGCCATATTTGTTATTACGGCCAAGTTAGAATTCGGTATAGGACTAAATGCTTTTGAAAATCCATCTACAGGTAATTTATCATTTTTTACGCTGTTACCAGCAATATTATATTTATAAACAGTATTATCCCCAGCACATAAAACAAATATATTTCCGTTGTATTTATACATATCTACAGGTTTCTTTCCTATATTTATATCTTTAATACTTGTTGAATATGTTTTAACATTCTGAAGAAGTTGGTCACCTTTTAACTCTTCTTCTCCGTCATCAGACGAAGAATCATCAAATTCTAACGAAGTATATATATCTGATGTAGCTATCTCTGCATCTGCTTCTTTATCTTCTTCTTTTTTCTGCTTTTCTTTTTTCTTATCCTTTTTTGTTTTTGTTACTTCATTATCCTGGAGCAAATCAAAGCTTACTATTCTCAATTTTGGCGTTGTTCTTGATATTAGGTACAAAACATTATTTTCAAGAATAAGCTTCGTTGTATTAGGATAGTTCGTTATTAATTTATTAGCATATTCATTTTCTATATCAAGCACATATATATTAGACGTTTTCAAATCCAAATATGCAATTTTTTTACCATCATCAGATATTGAAAGACGTTGTGGTGCACCTATTAATTGGATTTTTTCTTTCATTGTCATTGTTTCTAGATCAATAACGAACAATGACTCATCAGAAATACTTGCAACATATGCCTTACCATTTTTGTCATCAACGGCAATTTCTGATGGCAAAGCAGTCAAGTCAATGTGTTTTGCAACATATTCATTATTTATATCAATAACATCTATATTCTTCTTATCTTTTGTTGCCGCAAGCAAAAATTTCCCATCCAATACCGGTTTTACGTCTTTCATTACACCTGAAGTTTTTAAAGAATATAATGGTTCCGATACAGTAGAAGAAAATACTTGTAAATACTCAGTTTGAAAGTTATTTACAAAAAACAACTTATTTTTTAGTGAAGGAGGAACATTATATTTCTTTGTATCAACAATTCTTTTACCGGAAGGCAAAGGGGCAGATTTTCTTGTTGTGACAAAAGTGGCAGACTTTGCACTTCCTATCAACGGAATCTGAACATCACCTAATATGCCTGCCAAATTTTCAGGCAATACCAAACCCCTTGGTACCATAATATCTTGAGGTATCGTTCCTGTTTTTACTTCAGTAGGTAAGTCGGGTATATTTCTTACAGTTAGCGTATTTGAATCTTTTCGAATAATTTTTAACATCGAATAATTATTATTAAAAAGCACCAAATCGGGTAAAGAATCCATTCCCTGATTTTTCGGATATGTTTTTACTATCTCCAATTTATCCACCTTTTCAGGATATGCAGGTAAAATAGGAAGATACATAACATCATTATTATAAACAACTATACTATCAAACCTTATCGTAGGAACTTTCTTTTGTGATAGCAAATAATCCTTCATTTCCTTAGGCAGCTGAGTAGCTTCAGCCGGAATGGTATAAATAAAAGACATTATAAGAAATATAATAAATAATTTTATTTTCATACTACCTCTATTAATTATGAAGTACATTTTTCATTTTATCAATGAATTTAGAAGAAGTCTTTTTGTTACAATTAAATTCATATAGTTTTTTATATAACTGCTTTTCTTCAACACTTAAATTTTGAGGTGTTTTTATTTTAACTACAAAATTATGATTTCCTCTTTTATTTGAATTACCAAGATATGGAACACCGGCACCTTTTATTTGTAATATTTTATCTTGTTCTATACCGGATGGAATAACAAGTTCTTTTTTACCATCAAGAGTATCTACTTCTATAGTATCACCCAGTGCAGCTTGAGGGAATGTAATATCAACAGTAGAATAAATATCAACCCCTTCTCTTTTAAATTTTTTATGTTCTTTAACGTAAATTACAACTATCAAGTCTCCTGTTCTACCGCCATTTTTACCGCAATTTCCTTCTTGTGCCAGTCCGATTCTTGAACCATTATCAACACCGGCCGGAATATTTATATGAAGAGTTCTTTCTACTTCCAACCTTCCGTCTCCATGACATTTTTGACAAGGATGAGCATTTATTTTACCCGTACCATTACATTTTGGGCAAGTTGTAATTTGTCTGAAACTTCCTAATGGAGTTTGAGTTACTTGCTGTACTCTCCCTGTTCCTCCACAAGTAGAACAAGTTTCAGGGGTTGTACCTTTCTGAGCTCCGGTACCGTTACATTCATCACAAGTCTCTAAGTGAGAAATTTTAACTTCTTTTTTTACTCCAAAAACGGCTTCTTCAAATTCTATTTGTAAATTTAACCTTAAATCCGCACCATTTTGAGGGCTGTTTGGATTTGTAGCTCTTTCAGTAAAACCAAAACCGCCAAAAAAGCTTTCAAAAATATCATTCAGATCACCAAAACCACCATCAAACGGTCCTGATGTACTAAATCCTGCATCTCTTAGACCATCTTCTCCATAACGATCGTATGTTGCACGTTTATTATCGTCCATTAATGTTTCATAGGCTTTTCCAAGCTCTTTAAACTTCTCTTCAGCATCCGGCGCTTTGTTTACATCCGGATGATATTGCCTCGCTTTTTTACGGAATGCCGCTTTTATTTCATCCTTTGTAGCATTCCTATCTATCCCTAATATTTCGTAAAAATCACTCATTTTCTTCTAATCTTTCAACTAATGCTATTGTTTTACCGCTACTGATACCATTGCAGGTCTTAAAACTTTTTCTCCGAGTTTATATCCCTTCTGTAATTCATTTATTATTGTATCTTCAGGATATTCATCCGTTGGAGTTTGCATAACCGCTTCATGCAAATTTGGATCAAATACTTCTCCTACACTTTTTATTTGCTCCAGTCCTAATTTTGATAATGATTCTGATAACTGTTTATTCAAAACATAGAATGTCTCTTTCATTTTTTCAACAGTATCAATTTTTTCGACCATTGTAAGAGCCCTATCAAAATTATCTACAACTTCAATAACTTTTTTCATACATTCTTCAGCACCATATTTTAATAATGCTTCTCGTTCTTGAGCCTGTCTTTTTCTGTAATTATCAAAATCAGCAGCCAACCTTAAATATTGATTATTCAAATTCTCAAAATCTTGTTTTAATTTTTCAGATTCTTTATCTGTATTTTCTTCAGCAATCTCTGCATCTGAACAAGTTTCTTCATCTTTTTGAGCTTCGCTGTTTTCTTCTTGTTCTTCAATTATATCTTGTTCATTTTCTTTAATATCTTCAGCCATTGTTTCTGCACCTTCTCCCTTGTTTTCTTCTTTGTTCACAAAAGGATTACCTTTATTTAATTTTTTTTCAAAAAAATTTTTCATACTTCCTCTTACTCTTCCCTCTCCTAACATTATAAAATATCAATTTCTTTACTCAATACTTATTAATGTTTTCTTAACTTTTTGCTTAATTTATGCTTGTTCTTGACAAAAAAAAAGGTATAATTATAGTATAGGAACAAGTTTTAATGGCAAAAATAAAAAAAATAAGTTTTGGCGATATTCTGCATATTAAAAAATTAATTTCTGTAGTTTGCAGCGACAATGTTATGAATTATAGACGTCTTTTCTTCATATCTGTTCCTGTAACTTATATACAAAATCTTGTGTATAATGTTCATTTTAGAAGGATGCCTGAAACTTATGTTTCTTTTGATAATAATAACAATATAAAAGGTGTTATTACTGTTAAAGCACAGCACGGAAACCCATACAAATGGCAAATTAAAAGTTTATTTTTGGATAGAAATTCACATGAAGAAGGAAAGCAACTTGTTGAATATATTATTGCTAAATTCGGAGCAAGAGGAGTTGATACTTTTTATGTTTCGGTTGATGATAACCAAAATGAATTAATTGATTTATTTATAAAAGGCTGTGGTTTTAGATTCTGCTCAACTGAAGCACTTTGGGCTGTATCAAACATTAATTTTATTGAAGAAAATATTAATGAAAAACAATTTAGACAATTTAAAAATACTGATGCGGAAAAAATTGCAAACCTTTTCAATGATAACTTAATTACTCACTATAAATATTCTCTTTCCAAAGAAAAAGATGAATTTAATGATCGACTATTTCAAGGTATAAATACAGATTCAGATTTCAAGTATATTATGGAAGATGAAAGAAACGGAAGTTTAAAAGCTTTTATTGAGATTAAAACTATTGACAATACAAACTATTTTATTGATGCGATAGTTCCTTCTCAGTTTTTTGATGTTTATCCGACTTTATTATCTTTCGCTGTGAAAAAAATAATTAAACGAAACAAAAATTTTAAACTCTATATTAAAAACAGAAAATACCTTCAAAGCGGAGAATTGCTTGAAAATTTCTTTAAAGAAAACAGGTTTGAACTTCTTCAGAATAATGCCATCCTTGTCAGGGATTTTTTCAAAACCATCAGAGAAGAATCTAAAATGTTCAATAATGCAATAGTTTTCAGCGGTTTTGAAATCTAATTTTCAATCAAATATTTTGCTCTATCACAAATTTCTAAACGATAAAATTCCATTTCTTTTGTCTTTTGTATTACATATTTAATTAAATCAACAATTCTTTCATCAGGTTTATCTTTTCTATATTTTTCCAACCAGCTGTTTTCTATATCTATTACAACAATTCCTATGTTGTTTTCCTTGTTAAACTTTAGCCAATTATCAATTTCTGAAATATTATCATTTATTTGAGGAATAATTATATATTTACTAATCACATTACATGATAATTTCTGAGCTTTAGCATATTTTTTCAAGTTTTTACAAACAGTATTGAATGCATCTGTCTGCTTAATTTTCTTATATGTCTCTTTACTAGAAGAATCTATTGACACAACTACCGATAACTGTCCTGTAGAAATTCCTTTTTCTATTATTTTAGAATATTTTATTCCCGATGACGGAACTCGTATATTAGAAAAATTATTTTTTAAAAATAAAGAAATTAATTTATCAAATTCAGGTAAAATAGTAGGTTCTCCACCTCCAAAACCTATAGCACCACCTCTTCTTATAAAATTTTTTTCAAACATTTCTTTAATAATGGGATATATATTGTATGTTTTTAACTTGTTATACATCTTTTTATCTTCTTCGGTATAACAATATATACAATTACAATTACATTTGGTGAAATGATCAAAAATTATACTGTCAATATAATTTTCTTGACTCCACTCTTTTTCTTCAAGAAAAACACACCCTCTACAACCAGGAACTGTTTCTCCTGATTTTTGAATATTTCTATATTCATTTTTTATCCTAAAAAATTCATCCCAATTAATTTTTTCCCCGTGATAGTCTTCAAAAATCATTGAATTGCCGCCCCCGGGTGCACTCATATAACAACACAACTTTACATTAGAACCGTAAACACCATTGTCGAAACAAACTCCTGACTCTAACCACTTACAACTAATATATTTTTCTGCTTTAGATTGTTGCATACTTTCCTACTTAAAATTACAATTTAACAACCTGCAATTTTTTGTACATCTTAAAATGTGTTCACGGACTTCGTCCGCTTCTTTGCTATACCATAAATCTTGAGGCAAACTGTTTTTTAAATTGCCTATAGGTCTCATACAAAAACATATTCTGCAATTTCCGTATGGATCAATCGCAAAATTATTTTCTCCAACCATACATTGAAGATTTTGTATTTCATCAGGCGTATCTATTAATATTTTAAATGCATCCAATTGATTAAAACTATTGCAAATCGGATAACCTTTATTTTTTAATTCTATCATTTCTTCAATAGCCTCAAGTGCTAATTTTTTAATATCTTTTCCATATATCTGACTGTTTGAACTAACCGCTGTTGAAAAAGCATCGCCATTATCCATTAGCTGATAGCTTACTCCAATCCCTTCTATCTTACAAAACTCTGCAATTGGCTTAATCTCTGACAAATTAGATGGCATTACAACTGTAGAAAGAAATATATTCTTCCATCTATGTCCAGCTTTATATTTATTCATATAATTTAAGTTTTGAATAACATCTATAGTTCTTTGAAATGCATCTTTCCTTCCTCTTGATATGTTATGAATTTCAGGATCTTGAATAGCATTTAAAGAAAATGTAATATTAGTAAATGCTGAATTTAAGACTTTATCTAGTTTATCCGGCAATGCTAAACCATTAGTTACAACATTAACCGTATCTCCCAAATTAGCTGCATATTCTGCCATTTCAAAGACATCTTCACGTATAAAAGGTTCACCGCCCGAAATTATAAATTGATAATTTCCCAACCAATTATGAAGATTGAAAAGAATTTTTTTCCACTCTTCAATAGTTAATTCCTGTTCTTGAACAGATGCAGGCGTTTTCCACCCATTACAAGTAATACAGTGCGACTGACATCTTTCCGTATTATTAAAAGAAAATAAAACAGGTTTTTTATCCCTCGCTATTCCCATTACTAATAATCCAAATTAACTTGAGAGAATAGAATTATTCTGTTTTTTCCGCGTTTTTTTGCATTATACAAAGCGTGTTCCGCATATCTTATAAGAGAATTTGCATTTTCGTCTATATTTTCCATATATGGATATGAAGCTATACCACCGGAAATTTTAACAGGATGTCTTTCATCTTCACCTGCTGGAATAAAAGACATTTTTTCTACATCACGTCTGAATCTTTCTGCAAATATAAATGCATTTTCTTCTGTAGTATCAGGAAGAATTACCATAAATTCTTCATCGCCGTATCTCGTAACAACATCTTCTTTTCTTGCAAGATTCAATAACATTTCTGCTACTTTTTTAAGTAAAACATCTCCCCATTCATAGCCATACATATCATTTACAACTTTAAAGAAATCCAAATCAAAAAGGATACAAGATACCGTTGATTTATATCTCTTTGCTCTTGACATTTCTGACTCTAATCGTTCGATTAAAAATTTACGGTTATGAAGACCTGTTAACTCATCAGTTGTTGTTATATTAGATATTTTTTCTTTTAACTCTTTAATTTTTACCAAATTTTTCAATCTAACAGAAAGTTCATATTCACTAATTGGATTTAATATATAGTCAAAAGCCTCTCCTCTTATTGTAATATTACTTGGAATTTCATCTAAAACAACTAAGACAGGAATAGGAAATTTCATAATCATTGATAATTCTTTTAATTTATTTAAAGAAATATCAATAACTGCAACATCCGCATTTTCTATTTCTATATTTTTGATTTCTTCAGAACTTTTAACTATAATGTCCATTTCCACATTTTTTTTGCATAAATTTTCCAAATGTGAAGAATTGCCGTCTGTATAAATAACTAAATTACTCATTAAAATACCCTTTCTGTTTGATTATATTTTATCAAATTTATTGTAAAAGTGAAATATACATATATTTGTTGCATATTTTTACAAAATTGCAGAAAAATTTTTATATATAATATAATATTAAATCAGGAGGGGATATAGTTGCCGGAACCAATTTATAATCACAGAATAAATTCGGATTTATATACATCTGTATATGAACAATATTATTTTAAAAACACTCCTGTAAAAAAAGTAAAACCAATAAAGAAAATAAAAAAACAAAAGAAGAAATCTGTTCTTGGTAAGATTTTCTCATATATATGCACAGCATTATTATTATTTTATGTTTTACCTTTTTCTTTTGAAACTTTTATTGCAGATATTTTTCCTATAAATAATTCAAACATATTAAGAGTAGATTATAAAAGACTTTTATACCCTACTCATAGTTACCTTTATAAAGATTTATTTCTTGGGAAATACATAGTTAAAGAAGCAACCTATAAAAACCATATAATGGTAGATATTCAGGAATCTTATGAAAGAAGCGGTTTAAAAAATAATTTGTTAGCCTTATCACAAGAATATAGCAGAATAAAACCAGCTGTATATGTATGGGAGTATAACGGCAAAAGCTATGTTGATATAAATGCGGATGAACCATATCCTGCTGCCAGTATAATTAAAATCCCAGTATTGATTGAAATGTTCAGAGAAATTGAACACGGTAAATTTTCTCTTGATGACAAAATGGTTCTAGAAGATTTTTATAGAGCTTCCGGTTCAGGTAAATTACAGTATTCTCAAGGCGGTATTGCCCATTCTATGGATTATTTAGCAAGAATAATGATTGAGAATTCTGATAATTCATCAACCAATATGATTAT
Source organism: Candidatus Gastranaerophilales bacterium (assembly GCA_944323935.1). Lineage (GTDB taxonomy): Bacteria > Cyanobacteriota > Vampirovibrionia > Gastranaerophilales > Gastranaerophilaceae > Avigastranaerophilus. Next base: position 80,296 of record CALUUJ010000003.1, read on the forward strand.
GGCAAAAATGGGAGGAATGTCCGAAGTTAACAAAGCAATGAATCGTTGGGGTTTAAAGACTACACATATAAATACTTGGTTGCCTGACTTAGATGGTACAAATATAACAACAGCAAGAGAAATGGCAAAAATGTTTTATAATATAGATTCTACTAATATGCTTTCTAACAGTTCTAAAAGACAAATGGCTGATTATCTCGGACACGTTAAAAACAATAGATTACTACAAGCCGGATTACCTTCAGATGCAATTTTACTCCATAAAACAGGTGATATTGGTTTTATGCTTGGTGATGCAGGTATTGTAAAAACTGCAAACGGTAAAAAATACATAGTCGTCATTCTTGCAAAAAGACCATATAACAATCACCAAGGAAAAGAATTTATAGTGAAAGCATCAAAAATGATATATAACAACATATACAATTAACGTAAACTATTAAAAAAAAATATATGCGTATAACTTTACATTGTAAAAAAATAATACCTTATTACTAAAAAAGAGAAATAATTTATATTTTTTTCTGTTATAATTGTCATAGGAACAATTATTAATGAAAACATCAAGGCTAACTCTATATATTTTTCTAAGTTTAGTATTGGGAATATTTGTTGGATGGAAATTTCCGGAAATCGGGAAACAAATGCACCCGTTGGCCCATGTTTTCTTAAATATGATTAAAATGATTATTGCTCCATTATTATTTTCTGTAGTTGTTACAGGTATTGCTTCCCATGGAAATATAAATTCACTTGGCAAATTAGGGGCAAAAACGGTAATATATTTTGCTATAGCAACATCATTTGCATTAATAATAGGTCTTGGAGTTGGATTCTGCTTTAAACCCGGAGACGGTTTTTCTACTACCATATCTCAAAATATGATGGATGCTGTATCTAATATGGCTGCGGAAAATAGCCACAATTCTATTATAGATATGATTGTAAACATTGTTCCTGCAAGTATAATAAAAGCAATGGCCGAAGGTGATTTACTCCAAATAGTAGTATTTTCAATATTTTTTGCACTTGCAATTTGTGCAGTCGGAGAAAAAGCAAAACCTGTTTTGGAGTGTGTTTCTTCTCTTTCTGAAGTTATGTTTAAATTTACACAGTTTGTAATGAATTTTGCACCTATAGGAGTTTTTGGCGCTATTTCTTATACAATTGCTGAAAGCGGATTAGGAGTTATGGTAAATTACGCAAAAATCATAGGGTCATTATATTTTGCTTTGATTGCCTTTTTGTTTTTAATATTGAATGTTGCTTGCAGAATTGTAGGAATTTCTGTATTTTCTGTAATAAGAGCAATAAGAGAACCGGCTCTACTGGCTTTTACAACCGCGACATCAGAAGCTGCACTCCCGCAAGCTATGAAAATTATGGAAAGTTTCGGAGTCCCGAAAAATATTGTGGGTTTTGTAATGCCAACAGGTTATACTTTTAATCTTGATGGTTCTACATTATATTTAGCTTTAGCTATGTTATTTTCCTTACAGATTGTTGGGATAGAAATATCTCCTGTACAATTAATATTTGTAATGGGAACTTTAATGCTGACAAGTAAAGGTATCGCAGGTGTTCCTAGAGTTGCATTAGTTATTTTGGCCGGTACTTTATCCGGTTTTGGATATCCTTTAATTGGTGTTGCTATTTTACTAGGCATAGATCAAATATTAGATATGGGTAGAACAACTGTAAATTTAATAGGGAACTGCGTTGCAACAATCGTAATTGCCAGATGGGAGAATGTTTTCAATTATACAAAAATGGAAGAATTTAATAAACAATTTGAAAAACAAAAAGAAGAAACTTTTCCTTTATTTGGCAAAGAGCTAATTTCAAAAGTTGCAATTGAAGAACATTCTGAATGTGGTATTTCTGATAATAATGAGAACTAATCATTCCTTATAAATTTGGCGTCATATCGGAAAAATCAGGAATTTTCTCTGAATTATCAGCTTCATAACTGTCCGGAATAGTCCAAATAAATGAATTTATTGCATTCAATGAATTAATATTCCCATATATATTAACTTTAAATGTATTAGTTTTACTGCCTTTTTGATTATAAAGGTCAGGAATTTTATTCATTATACTTGAAGGAATCACGCTGAATGTAACGTCTTTTTTACCTTTCTGACCACTCATCATTTCAGAAATTGATACATTTCCAAAAGAACCCAGTTTCTCTCTTATTTCATCAGAAATTCTTCCGTATATATCTATATTAGCTTGATTAGTAATCAAATTATGCCTTCCTTTTAAGAACAAACTCATATTCGTTCCTGTTGTTTGAATACCATCTGTTAAAAGATATCCGTTTTGGAATAGTATATTTCCCGTTGCTATTCTATATTGAGCAGTATTATCATGTACAATGGTATTGGCAATTCTATTCAAAGTCGCATTCAAAATACCGTGATATAATAAATTTTGTGCATATAAATAATATTCAAATTTTCCTAATGTGCCCATTCGACCATTTACGGCATTAAATTGAAGATTCCCGTTTAGTGATTTTAACACTGTATTATAATCGCCGGTACTCATAGAAAGTTTAGCATTAAAATCTGTTCTGCCTGCTAAATTATCTTCTATCTTACATAAATCATATAAAGAATTTTTTATATCTATACCCTTACCAGAAACATCAAACTCTAAGTGTCCATTAGATAAATCATAAGATGCTTTTCCATTTATAAAACCGGAATATGCATTTGCTGCTATATCTGACAATTTAACAATATTGTTTTCTATTTTTACATCAGAACTAATATCACGAGCCTTCAAATCAAGCATTTTCAAATTGTTTATAGTAATTATTCCTTTTTCTACAGTAAATTTTGATTCTGCAAATGGATTTCTTTCTTGTTGTAATAAAGAAAACATTGAATTTAAATCCATATTCATAGAATTTAATTGAAGATTTTTTACAATTATATTATTAAAATCAACTACCGGACTCATATCCGCAACTAAATTCAATGATGAATCATTAACTGTTACATTAGGCGCAATAACTCTTATATTATTATTAGATAAACTAATATCAACATTCTTAAATGAAGTAAGATATTTTTTTAAGTTATACTTATATAATCTAACTGTGCCATTTACTTCAGGTGCATTTATATTCTTATTTAATAACATATTTGCTTTTAAAGAAAGTTCTTCTCCTCCAAAGAAATTTGTCGCAACTGTTAAAGATTCGGGAATATTTACTTTTAAATTTTTTAAATAAGGCGTTTGAGAAAGAGAAAGCTCTCCATTTATAACTATTATTTTTCTGTTCTTCGTAGGATTTTCTTCATTTAAAGATAAATCTTTGATGTTTATGGATGAATCATTTATAATAAAGTCCAAATTAACGAAAGAAGGCTTCTTAAATAATTCATTAATTACCATATAAGATATATAATTATCTTCATCGGCCTTTAAATGAGCTTTAACATTAATACCATCAGCTTGAAGTTGTATATTACCTGATGAACTAATTTTACCCTGCGCCTTATATGGAAGTTTAACTTCCGGTTTTAGCAGTTCTGCAATTTCAGATGCCAAAAGATTTCCACTAAAGTTAATTTGACCTATTGGTTTATTTTTATAATTATTTAATATACCCGAAATCTTCAATCCAGAAGGTATAGATAAAGTATTTTCAGGTATATCAATTTTGCTTTCATCAAACTTAAATTTAAATTCTGGTGATGCAATTTTTTTACCTTTGTTTATAAGGGAAATATTACTACAAAGAACATCACCGGAATATTTCTTTTCATTTCCTATAAAATTAATGTCTATAACATCTGCTGCAACCGGAATATTATATAACTTATCTCTTATTCTTATATTTTTTATTTTTAAAGCAGAATTTAAATTATATGATTTATTCAAAACACCTGATATATTTGAATTAAAAGATAAATCACCTTTTTCTATTCCAATGGGTAAATCATTACCAATATTAAACAATTTTACCAGATTATTTATTTTCAAATCAGTTGAAGAAACATCAATATTGAAAGAAACATTCTCATTTATAATTCCTTTTATATTTATCGGTGTTTTATTTACTTTTGCAAATGCTTTTTCTATAGATATTTTATTATTATTTAAATTAACAAAAGCGTTAATTTCCGATACGGAATAAGGAAGAGAACTATGTTTAACCACTGCATTTGAAACTTTAACTTTTCCGTATGATTTTAACTTCTTAAAATCAGAACTAAGTTTAAAATCCGCATCTAATAGTCCGGAAACATTTATTTCACTCAATGAATTTGGGATATTCAAAACTTCAGTAATTTGTGAAATTATTTTTATCAAATTATGCAAATTAACATTCTTAGCTTTGGTTTCAATATCAATAGATTTTTTCTTACCATATGCAATAAGCCCTTTTAATTCTGCACTATCAATTTTAGATGTATGAACAACAGAATCAACTTCTACTTCTTGCCCCTTAAAAACCAAATCTGCTTTATTGTCAGAAAGAACAATATTATCAAGTTTTATTGACAAATCGCTTATATTTAATTTCCCATAGATGTTACTTTCCGAGTCAATTTTTAAATGACCTAATATACTTCCTTTTATATTGGACTCCAAAATAGTTTTGAATGGTGAAAAAGTAAATTGCGGTTTCTCTGTATTTAATGACGAAATTACATCAATATCATATTTTATATATTCATTTTTATTTTCATAAAGGGCGCCTTTTAATGCAAAATGAACTTTATCATTCAATTTTAAATTCTTCAAAAGTAGTTTATCACCCTCTAAATAAAATGTTTTATTTATGGATTCATCGTTAAATTTTATCTTATATCTTTCACAAACAGTATCATAGACTAAATCATCAAACTTAAAACCATTAGTATTAATAGATTTTTTTATATCTATATATTTTTCAATAGAAGTTGAATAATCTTTATACAATGTAATGTTAATTATCGGTCTCGTTAACTTTGCATCTTTTATAACTATTTTTTTGAAAATTAAAGGTAATATCTTAACTTTTAAATCGGCTTCTTTCAATTTCAAAAATACTTCGCCATCAGGATAAAGAACAAGTGTATGAAACATATGAATTTTCAAATACGGAGTTAAACTTTTTTTAAATGAAATATCTTCACATAAAACTTTAAATCCGGTCTCTTTTTCAATAGCCTCAGAAACTGTGTTTTTATATTTATTTAAATCAACAACATTAGGAACAATAAGCAAGGCAGAATAATATAGTGCGCTACAGGAAACCGCACAAAAAAGAACACCTAATGTTATTTTTTTCCATTTCTGCATATTTTGTTTTTACTTATTTATAGCTGCACTACCACCGACAATTTCTGTCAGTTCTTGAGTTATCATTGCTTGACGAACCTTATTATAATCAATAGTCAACATTTGAATCATTTCTTCGGCATTGTCACAAGCTGCTGACATTGCGGTCATTCTTGATGCTAACTCACTTGCTATAGATTCTAACATAGCTTGAAAAATTATGCTTGATATAAATAGAGGAACTAATTCTGATAAGACAGACGGTAAACTCGGTTCAATTTCCATATCTGTATACTCTTCCTTTGTATAATCAAAATCAATATCATCAAGAGGAAGAATATCCCATTTTTCAACAGAATATGACATCATATTTCTAAAACGAGTAGTGATAATTTCCATAGAATCAATATCACCATTAACAAAAGAACGAGCCATATCAGAAGCAACTAATCGAGCTTGCGATGATGTTGGTGTTTCACTAAATGTCAAATACGTTTGTGTTATTTTAAAGCCTTTATCATCTGCGACGCGTTTTAAAGCATTATAGCCTTTCTGACCAACAATAAACAATTCACAGCCAATACCTTTATCTTTATATTCTTGGACAACTTTCAGTGTATATCTGACTAAATTTGCATTAAAAGCACCTGATAATCCTTTATTAGATGTTATTACCAATAACCCTACATTCTCTATTTTTCTTTCTGATAATAAGACAGGATAATTATTTAAAGGTTCCTTAAAACTAGCTTGAGCAGACTCTATTGCACATACAGAATGTAACAGACGATAGAACATTTTTTCCAGTTCAAATGTAAATGGTCTTGATGCTTTCACTTTATTTTCAAACTTTTTAACTTTTGCAGAAGCAACCATTTTCATAGCACGTGTAATTTTTTGCGTACTTTTTATTGAATTTATTCTTGTTCTTATCTTTTTTAAATTTGCCATTTTTTACCTATTTAAAGAAATTTGTTTTATAATTATTTAATTTTTCAGTTAGAGCAGTTTTATCTTCTTCAGAAAGTTTCTCACCTGCATTTAATCTGTCAGATAAATCTTTCATATTAGCATCGAAGAAATCAAACCATCCTTGTTTAAATTCTTTAATTTTAAGATTATCAACATCATCTAACATTCCTTCATTGGCAGCAAATAAAATGCTAACTTGCTGTGCTACGCTTAATGGAGAATATTGAGGCTGTTTCAGAACTTCAACAAGCTTTTGACCTCTTGTTAACTGGTCTTTTGTAGCTTTATCCAAATCGCTTGCGAATTGGGCAAATGCTTCAAGTTCTCTGTATTGAGCCAAATCAAGTCTTAATTTACCTGCGACTTGTTTAATACCTTTAGTTTGAGCAGCACCACCAACACGAGAAACTGATATACCGGCATTTATTGCAGGTCTTGTACCTGAGTTAAATAAATTTGATTCCAAGAAAATTTGTCCATCTGTAATAGAAATTACATTAGTAGAAATATATGCTGAAACATCTCCCGCTTGAGTTTCTATGATAGGAAGAGCTGTTATACTACCACCTCCCAACTCATCATTCAATTTACAAGCTCTTTCAAGCAATCTTGAATGCAAATAGAATACATCACCTGGGTATGCTTCTCTTCCTGAAGGTCTTTTTAATAACAAACTCATTGCACGATATGCTTGAGCATGTTTTGAAAGATCATCATATATAATCAAACAATGTTTTCCTTGATCCATAAACTCTTCTGCAATTGCACAGCCTGCAAATGGAGCTATATATTGTATAGGTGCTGATTCATTAGCCGGAGCACTAACTATAATAGTATATTCCATTGCACCAAAGTTTTCTAATGTTTTTGCTAATTGAGCAACAGTAGATGTTTTTTGACCAATTGCAACATAAATACAAATTACATCTTTGCCTTTTTGATTAATAATAGTATCAATCGCAATAGCAGTTTTTCCTGTTTGCCTGTCTCCAATTATAAGTTCTCTTTGTCCTCTTCCAATAGGAGTTAAAGCATCTATAGCAGTTAAGCCTGTTTGAAGTGGTTCACATACAGATTTTCTTGTTACAATACCTGGTGCAACTCTTTCAATAGGTCTTGTTTTTGAACAAACAATATCACCGTTACCATCAATAGGGACACCCGTTGGGTCAATAATTCTACCAAGTAAAGCTTCTCCAACAGGAACAGAAGCTATTCTTCCTGTAGTTTTTACTATTGTACCCTCTTTTATATGAGTGTATTCTCCAAGTATTACAACCCCAACATTGTCTTCTTCAAGATTCAATGCAATACCTAGAGTTCCTTTACCATCTTCAAACTCTACAAGTTCTGATGACATTACATCTGATAACCCATATACCTTAGATATACCATCAGCAACTTCTATTACTGTACCAATGTTTTTTACTTCTAATTTTGATTCATAATTTTGAAGTTTTTCTTTTATTATCGATGTTATTTCATCAGGATTAATTGTTACCATAGCTGTTTCCCTTTGTTAATTGTTTTTTCATAGTCTCAAATTTTGTTCTAAGGCTGCAGTCGATTGTCTTATCTCCAATTTCTATTATCAAACCGCCTATTATTTTTTCATCTTTAATATATTCAGGCTGAACTGTTTTCATAAGTTTATTTTGTAATTTTTCTACAATTTTTTGTTTTTGAGTTTCATCAAGCTCTATTGCTGAAATTATTAAAGGTTTAACTATATTATTTGCCTCATTATATATTACTGAATACTGATTTATAATTTCATCTAATACATTTAATCTGTTTGAATCAATCAGTATAAATATAAAATCAATTGTTATTTTATCAGTATGAATAGAAAATATTTTATCCGCAATGGATTTTTTATCCTCTATTTTTACAACCGGATTCAACAAAGCATTAGCCAATTCGGGATTTGTATTTATAGTCTCTGCTATAAACAATAAATCATTATATACTTTATCTGCTTTATCAGCTTCTATAGCTGACTCCAACAATGCATTTGCATATTTTCTAGCTATTTTTATATTTTTTATGTCGCCGATTTTCATAGATTTATCCTATCAAGTTCAGAAATCGCATTATCAATATATTTTTTATGCAAATCCTGATTAGAGTTTAACTGATTTATAGTATTTTGCTGAACTAATTCTACAGATTTTTCAGAAAGAATCCCAACCAACTTTGACTTGAATTTTTTAGTTTCAAGATTCAAGAGCCTTTCTGCATTGTTTAATATATCTTGCTTTTGAGACTCTGTTTCTATGCGGATTTTTTCACTTAAACTCTTTACACTATTATCCGCACTTCTGTTTATATTATCAATTTCTGATGGCAATTTTGCTATTTTGTCATTTATATTTTTGAGTTCTTTCTCTGCATCAAGTTTTTCATTTTCAGATTCATCAACGTATGATTTTATTTCATTAGACAACTTTTCAATTTTTTGTTTCAAATTGAATTTTCTGACTAAATACACTATTATAGCCACTACTAAAATAAAATTAAAAATATTAGATTGTAATAATAAATGTAAAAAATCAGACATATCAGACCTGTTCTTCTTTTATTTGTGATTTGTTTATAAGCTCTGAATTTATATCATCACCCAAAAGTTTATCAGAAATATCTTTTGCTATATCAACAATACTATCTTTTAAAGTTTCCTTTGCATCAATTGCTGAATTTTTTAAGTTTTCTTTTTGCTTTGAGATATTTTCCAATAATTCATTTTTGTATTCAGATATAACATGAGAGCGTTCTTGCTTTAATTTTTGGGATTCTTGTGCAACTTTCTGTCTGGCTGAATCTCTTGATTTTTCAAGTTCTTCATTTCTATACTTTATTTTTTTATCTGTTTCTTCTGATGTATTTTTTGCACTTGTGAAATTGTTTTCTACCAGTTTTTGACGTTCTTGCATAATATTCAATATTGGCGCATAGAAAATCTTATTCATTATAAAAATGAATACAAGAAAACTAATTACCACAATTAAAAATGTTGCATCGAATTCCATATTATTTCCTATTTAAATGAAAGTATAAGTGCAATTAATAAGCCATAAATACCGCAAGCTTCAGCTAAAGCTGCACCTAGAATAAATTTTGATTGTAAATTTTCAATTAACTCAGGTTGTCTTGCAGCGCCTTCCATAAAACCTTTAGTTGCAATACCAAGACCAATACCAGCTCCCATTGCAGCCAACCCCACAGCCAAACCTGCACCTATGTATACCATTTCTGATACTGTTTTTACTTCTTCCATATTTATCTCCTTTTTTAATGTTCCTCTGATACTGCTGTAGAAATATATGCAACTGATAACATCATAAATACAAATGCTTGTAAAAATGCCACAAATATTTCAAATAACATAAATGGGATTGGCAGGGCAATTGCGAACATACTAATCATTACCATTACCAATATTTCACCTGCTAGAATATTTGCAAAAAGACGAACTGCCAAGCTTAAAGGTCTGGTAATCATTTCTAACAGTTCAACAAATAACATTATAATGCCTGACACACTAAAACCATGCCAGATTGCGTGAATACCTTTTTCTTTAAACCCATAGTACAAATAATATATTAAAACAATAACAGCCAAAGCTGCCGTTAAACTAATATCGTTCGTTGGAGATGCAAACTCACCTTCTTTTAAATGTATCAACTTTAATGGTAATTGTCCCATTAAGTTGGCAACTAATATAAATAAGAATAAAGAGGCAACTATTGGAATATGCTTTTTACCATCTTTAACAGAAGAAAGATTTCCCATAAAAAATTTCAACATACTTTCAGCAAATGCTTGTGCCTTGCCAGGGATGACAGATAACTTTCTTGTTAATAATAAAGATGCAATAATAACAAAAAGCATGGCAACCCACATTGTTATTAACGTATCCCAATGCACCTGTAAATTACCTATATACCCTACCCAGTGTTCGCCCATTATATAAATCCTTATACAAGTCAATTTTATGTTAACACATTCAAAAAAAAAAAAGAAGAACATTTTTTATTTTTTTAGGCGTATTATTTACAAACTTTGATATGTATGATATAATAAATCACTCCTAAAAATTAGGCTCCAAGGAATGGAGGGATAAGTCAAGATGAAAATAAGTGCAATAGAACCAAGTAAAAATAATCAAATATTTCGTGCAAATAAAAACAATAGTGAACCTTGTATAATCGAATCTATTTACCAAAATGAAAAATTATTAAAAAAAGGTTTAGCAGGCTTAGCTGTGATTGGTGCTGCTGCGATTGGATTTAATCTTTTAAAAAGTAGTGGAAAGAATCCTGTTCAGATTATAAAAAACAATTTTAATAAAGTAAAAGACTTTTTATCTGAAAAGCCAATGCCTGATCCTATAATGCAAAGAATAGGTAACAAAAGAGATGTTGAATCTGTTAAATTATATAAAGCACTTATAGCTAAAAAGAAAATGGATTCATTACATAATAAATTACTTTCGGGTTATTTTGACGGAAAGTCAAAAAATGTTTTTGAATCTCTCAGGAAAAATGAAACAAAATTAAGAAGAGAAGCTAGTGTTGTTCTATAAAATTCTTGAAAAAGCAAAAGAAGATAATTCACTTTCAAAAGAAGAAATTATAGAACTTTTAGACTCTAAAGACAACTCAATATATAATGCTGCAGATGAAATAAGAAAAAAAACAAAAGGTGACAATATTCATTTGCGTGCATTGATTGAGTTTACAAATTTCTGTCATTGCAATTGCTTCTACTGCGGTTTAAGGTATGACAACCATAAAATAAAAAGATACAGATTAAAAGAAGATGATATTCTTTTATCAGTTGATAATGCCATAAAATCTAATTATAAAACAATCGTTCTTCAAGGCGGCGAAGATATGTTTTGGTCTAAAGAAAAAATTTGCAATTTAATAAAGAAAATAAAAGAATATGATGTTGCATTAACTTTAAGTATAGGTGAGCGTCCTAAAGATGAATATAAAGCATTTAAAGATGCAGGTGCAGACAGATTTTTACTTAGAATTGAAACTACAGATAAAACTTTGTATAGAAAACTGCATCCTAATATGAGCTTTGAAAACAGATTAAGATGTCTAAAAGACTTAAAAAAATTGGGTTTTGAAACAGGGACGGGATGCCTTGTAGGGCTACCAAACCAAACAATTGATTCTCTGGCAGATGATATATTATTTTTTAAAGAACTAAATGCCGATATGGTTGGAATTGGTCCATTTATACCTCACCCCAACACACCGCTTGCGAATGAAAAAAAAGATAATTTTGATTTGTCTTTAAGGGTTATGGCTATAACAAGATTATTACTACCGGATATAAATATTCCCGCAACTACAGCAATGGAAACACTCAGAGAAAATGGACAAATTATAGCACTACAATCAGGCGCAAACGTAATAATGCCTAACTTTACAAGTCCTGAACACAAAAATAAATATGAAATATATCCCAATAAAGTATATTCAAATAATTGTATAAATAATATTTCAGAAAAAATAAAAAAAATAGGAAGAAACATTTCCAATTCTAAAGGATATAGAACTGATCCCACAAAGCTATAAACATTTTTATCCCACTTATATTCTTATATTATTATATAGAAATTGAAGAATTTAAAAAAGATATTTCAACTCTTGTACAGAAAGTGAATTATAGACTGCTAAATATTTTAGGCGGTGAGCCCCTTTTGCATCCTAATATTGATATATTATGTGATGTAGCAAGAAAAATCTGTCCGGATAAGATTATAACACTAAATACAAATGGGCTTCTTTTGCCTAAAATGAAAAATGAATTTTGGCAATCTTTGAAAAAGAATAATATACTAATAAGATTATCAATTTATCCATATAACATAAAACTAATTCCAGAATTAACAAACTTATTTCGTAAAAATAGTATCAGATTGAATATATGGGACGGACGAAAATTTTATCTTCGAAAGGCTAAATGTTACCAAGATGATATAGAGAACATCTGGCAAAATTGTGATGCTAAAATATGTCATCAGATATACAAAGGTAAATTATATACTTGTCCAACTTCTGCGTATGGGTTCTTATATAATAAATATTTTAATAAAGATTTTTATTTTGATGATGGAATAGACATATATAGCCATACTTCAAATGAAATATATGATTTTTTATTTAAAGCTTCAAAGAATTGTGCAACTTGCTTAAATAAAGGTCGTCTAATAAATTGGCAATTATCAAAGTTTAAGTCTGATGAATGGGATGTCTAGTTTTACTGTGGGTTTGGAACCAAAAGGAAATAAATATTTATTCAGAAAAGTGTTCTTTAGAAGAGTCTGCAAATAAAACCTCATAAGATATTATTAGAACAAATATTAATTTCAAAACAATAAAAAATTCAAAATATTCGAAAAACTTTATTCATGCAATAATATTTGTATGAATGACAAAATAATAATCAGAAAAGCTAATCAGCATAATTTAAAAAATGTAAGTTTAGAGTTGCCAAAAAATGAGCTTATTGTTTTTACGGGCATATCAGGTTCAGGTAAAAGCTCATTAGCTTTTGATACTATTTTTGCAGAAGGACAAAGAAGATATGTTGAAAGTCTTTCTAATTATGCAAGACAATTTTTAGGACAATTAGATAAACCAGATGTTGAAAGTATAGACGGATTATCTCCGGCCATTTCTATAGATCAAAAATCAACAAGCAATAATCCCCGTTCCACTGTAGGAACAGTTACAGAAATATATGATTATTTAAGGTTATTATTTGCAAGAATAGGAACACCTCATTGTCCCGAATGCGGGAGTGAAATTGCACCTCAATCAATAGATGAAATTATAGATAAAATTTTTTCTTTACAAGAAGGAACAAAAATACAACTTATTGCTCCTATTGTCCGTGGTAAAAAGGGGGAATTTGCAAATCTTATAGAAGAACTAAAACAAGAAGGTTTTATAAGAGTCAGAATAGACAGTAAAATATATAATCTTGATGAAGATGAAGTTGAGCTGAACAAAACACAAAAACATACGATTGAGGTAGTTGTTGACAGGCTTGTAATAAAAGAAAGTGCAAAATCAAGATTAACAGACAGCGCACAAATTGCTTTAGAGAAATCAAACGGGCTTTTAATTGTCGATGTTATCGGAGATAAAGAGATGATTTTCTCCGAAAAACTTGCCTGCCCGAATTGTAATTTAAGCTTTGAAGAACTGGCGCCAAGAATATTCAGTTTTAACAGTCCATATGGAGCCTGTCCTACTTGTTCAGGACTTGGTGCACATTTTGAAATGGATGAAAATTTGTTAATTCCGGATAAAACAAAATCTTTAGCACAAGGCGCCATATATCCGTGGGCAAAAACAGGCAACCAGTATTATCAGGATGTTTTATCTTCAGTTGCAGAACATTTCGGAATAGATATGAATATTCCATTTAATGACTTACCGGAAGAACATCAAAAAATTATACTATACGGCAGTGGTAGAGAATGCATAAAATTACGTTTTAAAGAATTTGGCGGAACTAGATATGTAACACAAAAACGCCCATTTTCAGGTGTAATTCCATACTTTATGAATAAATATAATGAATCAAATTCTGAAGAAGTAAGAGATTACATTCAGGAATATATGTCGCAAATTCCGTGTAGTGACTGTAAAGGAGCCAGATTAAAACCATTTTCGCTTGCAGTAACAATAATGGGGAAAAACATATATGATGTATGCTTAATGTCAATTAAAGATGCATATAAATTTTTCTCAGATTTATATTTGGAACTAGATGATTACAAGTTGACAATAGCGAAACAAATTTTGGAAGAAATAAGAGCACGCCTCAAATTTATGCTTGATGTCGGTCTGAGTTATTTAAATTTAGCAAGAATGGCAGGCACCCTATCAGGCGGAGAAGCACAAAGAATAAGACTAGCCACACAAATAGGAAGCGGTCTGTCAGGCGTTTTATATGTACTTGACGAACCTTCAATAGGCTTACATCAATACAATAACGATATGTTAATAAAAACCCTTATAAGACTCCGTAATTTAGGCAACACTTTAATTGTAGTTGAACACGACGAAGATACAATAAGAAATGCAGACCATATTGTAGATATTGGTGTTTATGCAGGAGTAAATGGCGGAAAAATAATAGCACAAGGCACATTAGATGATATTATTGCTTCAAAAAAATCTTTAACAGGTCAATATCTAAGCGGGGAAAGAAAAATTCCAATTCCTAATAAAAGAAGAGAAGGGAACGGGAAATATCTTGAAGTTATTAATGCGCACAAGAACAATCTAAAAAATATAAACGTAAAAATTCCTCTCGGAAAAGTTGTAGCATTAACAGGCGTTTCCGGCAGCGGAAAATCTACATTGATGAATGATTTAATATATCAATATGCAATACATAAACTAAATAAAAATAAACCCAAACCACAAGGAATAGATAAAATTGAAGGTTTTGAAAATATAGATAAAGTTATTTGTATTGACCAATCACCAATAGGAAGAACACCTCGTTCAAATCCAGCTACATATACAGACGTATTTACATATATAAGAGAATTATATGCTCAAACAACCGAAGCAAAAATGAGAGGTTATAAAGCAGGAAGATTCAGTTTTAATGTAAAAGGCGGACGTTGCGAAGCTTGTAAAGGAGACGGCCTTACAAAGATTGAAATGAATTTTCTCTCTGATGTATATATAAAATGTAATGTTTGCAAAGGACAAAGATACAACAGAGAAACACTTGAAGTAAAATACAAAGGTAAAAATATATCAGAAGTCTTAGAAATGAGTATATCTGAAGCATTGGAATTTTTTGAAAATATTCCCAAAATAAAAACAAGACTCCAAACATTGAATGATGTCGGGTTAGGATATATGAAGCTTGGACAAAGTGCTACAACGCTTTCAGGCGGTGAAGCTCAAAGAATAAAATTAGCCAGCGAATTAAACAAACGCTCCACAGGTAAAACGCTATACTTGCTTGATGAACCAACCGTTGGACTTCATTGGTATGATTTAGATAAGCTTATTAAAATAATAAATAAACTTGCAGATGCAGGAAATACAATACTAATAATAGAACATAATCTTGATTTAATAAAAACAGTTGATCATATAATAGATTTAGGACCACAAGGCGGAGATGAAGGCGGAATGATTATAGCTGAAGGAACGCCGGAAGAAATTGCAAAATGCAAAGACTCATATACAGGAATATATTTAAAAAATATGCTCAAATGAAGAAAGACAGGTTATATATAACCTGTCTTTCCTATATAGTAATTATACTATTTAGATTTTTTTAATATTTCTTCGATTTCTTCAACGGAAAAAGTCTTAACAGATCCTTTATCTATTTCTTTTTGAACAGCATCAGCAAGTATAGTTTTAATTTCCAATTCTTTTTCTTTCTTCTTGTCTATAGCTTTACCAATCAAACCACCTGTTATTCTTCCAACAAGAGCTAAACCACCAACAACTGCAGCACAAACACCCACTGCAATAGCTTTAGCTTTCTTTACACTGACTGAATCAGCAGATTTTAAAGCATTTATTCCTGATTGAAAAATATCTTTTCCATTTTTAGCAACATACGCACCACCAACGCCAAAACCGGCGACAGTTCCTATTTTTTTACCTTTTTGAGTTGATGTTGTTGAATTAACTACAGATACATTCATATTTTTTTCCTTACACTGCTTTCATATTTCCTTGAAAACTTATCAACTTTCAAAATTGACATAAGGAAACGTTATATTAACTTTTATTAACAAAAAAAAGAGGAAGTTAAAAACTTCCTCTTTTAAAATTTTGCAAGATTACTTTTGAATATCTTTTACACTCAAAGCAATTCTGTGTTCTTGAGGTGTGAATTTTTTAATTAATACTTCAACTTCATCACCAACATTATACAAGTTAAAAGGATTTGCATTAGCAGGTTCCATTTCTGCAGAAGGCAACAATGCTTCTACACCAGGATAAATATTAATAAAAGCACCAAAAGAAGTTACTTTATTAACAGTTCCTTTTATTACTTGACCTTCTTGGAATTCATTTTCAATAGATTCCCAAGGATTATCCCCCATTCTCTTTAAGCTTAAGCTTATACGTTTCATATCCATATCTATTTTTAAGATTTTAACTTCCAGTTCTTGACCTAAAGAAATAACGTCTGATGGATGTTTAATTCTTTGCCAAGAAATTTCAGAGATTGGTAATAAACCATCAACACCGTTTATATCAATAAAACCACCGAAATCAGCAATTCTAACAACTTCACCTTTTACAACAGAACCGACTTCTAATTGAGAAATTATTTCATCAACAACTTGTTCTCTTTGTTCTGCAACTGCTTGTCTTTGAGATAAAATCAATTTATTTTTCTTTGCATCTGCTTCTAAAACTTTAACTTCAATATCTTGACCGATTAAACCATCAAAAGGAGCACCTGTTCTTAACTGAGAAGCAGGAACAAAACCTCTTAAATCAGATACTTCAACTATTACACCACCCCTAACAATAAGAACAACTTTTGCAAGAATAGTTTCATTATTGTATTTAGCATTTTGAAGTTCCTGCCAAGCTTTTGCACAAGATAATTTCTTCAATGAAAGAATTATTCTATCATTTTCATCATCGCCTTCTTCTTTTAAAATATAGAATTCTTTTACATCATTAATAGCTAAATATTCAGAATAGTTTCTATCGTCAACCTGATTATTTGTAACTTCTCTATTTGGTAAAAAAGCTTCCGTTTTGGCACCAATATCTACTAAAAAGCCATCATTTTCTTGTTTAATTACTATACCTTTTACTACATCAGCTACTGAAAATTTATAATTGTAGCTTTCCTCTAATAATCTGACGAATTCGTCTTTTTGATCAATTGTGTTTGTCATTTTCTTTTATCCTTTCCTATATTTCATTTAATTTATTAATTACGCTTTTTATTATATTTTCTGGAGTAGAAGCACCTGCTGTTACTCCTATATTTTCTGATTTTTCTATTATTGACTTATAATTATCCAAATCTTCTTGCGTTTCTATATGAATAGTGTTTGTAATTTCGTTTAAAATTTCTGCTAAATGAGTTGTATTTGCACTATTTTTCCCTCCAACAACAATCATTAAATCTGAGATTTTGGCAAGTTCTCTTGCTTCTTGCTGACGTTTTGCTGTTGATTGACATATAGTATTAAATACTTTAAGTTCACTTGCAATTGGTATCAAATAATTTACAACCGATTGCAAAAATTCAAGTTTCTGTGTTGTCTGAATTACAACACCTATTTTTTTTATTGATTTAATCTTTGCAGATAACTCTTCCAAAGACGCCATATCAGGTATAACAAAAACATTTTCAGAAAACATATCTGCATTTGCTTTAATTGCAACAACTTCAGGATGTTCAGGCTTTCCCAATATCAAAACAAGAAAACCTTCTTGCGCCAACTGGATAGCTTTTTGCTGAACTTTTTTTACATCTAAACAAGTCAAATCAACAACTTCAAAACCTTTTTCTTCTACTTCTTTGATTTTTTGAGGTGCCATTCCATGACTCCTTACAATACATATTCCGCTCTCATTTTCCGGCAATTCATCTACAGTCATTATGCCTAATTCTTCAAGTTCTTTTATAACATGCGAATTATGTATGAGTTCACCAAGTACCCACACTTTCTTAGATGCATTTTCTATCTTGACTTTTTTAGTTGTTTCGACCGCTCTTTTTACTCCGTAACAAAAACCTGCACATTGAGCTAATCTTATATTTTTTTTCAGTGTTCTAAACTTCCATTCATTGAACTAGTGAGAAATATCTTTCCACAGTAACTTTCTTATAACACAAAAAAAACACACATTCAAGCACTCTTTGTTGTTAAGAATTTTAAATTTTTTTATACAAATAGCAATTTTAGACATCATTTTGTTTTAAAAAGATAAAATTAAGGAATGGTATGAAATTATCAGGAATTCAACATCAGACAGAAAATAAAGTGTTGCACTCAACCACTGCATCTACGACAGCGTCAACCACAGCATCTACAACTGCCTCCACAACTGCTTCAAAGGTGATATCTTCTGTTGTTGATAAATCTTTTATCAAAATCCCATATACAAGTAAAACTTCATATACGCCTATTCAAGAACCAAAGACATTAAATATAAGTTTTAATAAGGAAAAACCACTTAAGATAAAAAGAGAAGACTTAAATAAAGAAATAACGGAACTATATAATAAAAGCTGTTCCGAATTAGAAATACAAGAAGATTTAAAACCAGTTTTAAAAATAGTATATGAAAATGAAATTTACACTATTTTCCCGGATGGCACTGAAGAAATAACAAAAAGTAAAACTCCTATTATTCATAATGAAGGAGATATGGGTTCATATGACTCTGATGAACACGTTATCACTATTTATGCCAACAGCTATATTAATAGAACATGTAATAATCTAAGTACATTAATACGACATGAACTATATCACGCAAAAGAAGCAATAAAAAGAAATAGTATTCCTCAAGAAGACAGAAATGAAATTGTAAAAGAAGCTTTACTTGAAAATATACAAGTAGGAGAAGCTCCAACAATATTAATGTCAGAATACGATGGCACTTATAAAACAATGATATCCCCTATTTTTGATGAAAAAACAGCAAAAGATTTCTCTGCATTTGCAGAACAAAATTTATTTTCTGATGATCCGAAAACTCTTGAAAAATTAAAAGAATACTATGAGTTAAAATACGAAAATCCAAAAAAGAAAAATAAAAAGAAACTTCGTAAACTTGAAACAGAGCTTGCTGATATCTTAACCCAACTACAAAATATTAAAAATAACAATAGACAATATAAGTCTCAAAATCATTCTTTCTTTCACTTTATAAGAAATGAAAAAGAAAAAGATAAAGAACTTTTAGCTTATTCAATATCAATTGCATCTAAATATCAATTATTCAGAAAAAAAGAAATTAATAAAGAACTTCCTACTGTTTATGATTACGACAAGAAAGAAATTAAAAGTTCTATAAAGGCAAATATAGATTCTGTCGAAGGTAATATTGTACTGGAAATGCATAGAAAAAATAAAAGAAAGGAATCAGAAAACAAAGAAAAAGCTCTAAATCTTCCATCCGATGAATATTATCAATATTTATACAGCAAGGAAGAATTTGAAGCAAGAAAATGTGCTTCCAACATGAGAATTGCTAACCTTTCACATAATATGCAGAAATGTAATTTCATAAAAAAACAAAAACTAAAATCTCAAATAAAAGAAATAAGGAGAAAAGAAATTCTTGATGAATATAACTACCAATTATATCATCTTACACAAGAATCAAGAAAAAATCCTAACGACATAAGAATAAAAATAAGAATAGAAATATTACGCTTTAAAGCAAGGAATATAAATAATCCGTTCTTTTCACTTTTCAATACGTATATTCCAAATTCCACAAGCATAACGAAAAAAGAAAAATAATTCACACGAACTTCAATACACTTGTCTTAAATTCTGATTTTTCTATTGGAAGCTCAATAACAAATTCATTATTTTCATCGTATGCATTAAGAAATATTCTACCGTTATGAGCATCGATAACCTTCTTACAGAAATACAAACCAAGACCAATACCTCTAATCTTGTTTGCACCGGTTCCCACTACATATTTATCAAAAATTCGTTTTCTCATATTTTCTGGAATCGGCTCACTAACATTTTTTATCTTTATGTAAATGTTATCTTGATCTTCAAAAGTAGTAACAATTATTTTGGTATTCTTGTATGCATAATTTATTCCATTGTTCAGAATATTTGATATAACTCTTCTTATCTGACCTTCATCAGCATTTACAACAGAAAGATCTGATTTCTTTTTATATTCTATAACTATATCTTTTTCTTGTGCTAAAAATTGTGATTCTTCAATACATATTTGTATTAACTCATCTATATTAAAATTAATCTTATTTAATCGAACCATTCCATTTTCATATTTATAGGTAGATAAAATTGAATATATCATCTCTCTCATAAAAGATGCCGATTCATTAATCATTCCTAATATTTCTTTCTGATTTTCTGAAACAGCACCAAATTTTCCTTTAGAAAGTAACTGTAAACTACTAATTTGCGCTTGAAGTAAATTTTTTAAATCATGTGTCATTGTAGCAAGAAAAAGTTCTTTTTGTGCCTCAAGTTTTTTATCGTTATCAATATTCTGAGCAAGAGTGATAACTCCATTCACCTCACCTTTTTCATCAAATATTGGTGTCTTATATAATTTGTACCAATGTTCGCCCCCATCAACAGATTTATATATTTTCTCTTTTATTAATGTCTTTTTACTATTTATTACATAATTATCTTCTTCTTGATTCATATTCAAAGAATCATCCAAATCAAGTTGTATATTCCCTGCATAATAATCAATTCCCTGAAAAAAGAATTCTTTTGAGTATTTTGTGCCTACTATATAATTATTCTGAAGATCTTTCATATATGCCAAAACCGGAACATTCTCGAGTAAGGCATTAACCAAACCAAATTTCTCTATTATATGAATTTTTAATTTTTCTTCTTGTGTAACATCTTTTGATACAGATAAAATACCATTTAATACACCATCTTTCAAAATAGGATACGCTGTTGTTTTTATTAGTTTTGAATAGAATCCATCTTCCATTTCAAATACAAATGATTTAGAATCCATTGTTTTTTTAATAATTTCACAATTTTTTCTAATTATTCTCGAATTTTTTTCATCAAAAAGTTCATTAATTTTTTTATCTATAACACTAACTTTATCTTTTAAACCTAATAATCGAAGAAAAGCCTTATTACAAGAAACATAATGCAAATTTATATCTTTTAATGTAACAATATCATCACTATTTTCAATAATTGCATTTTGCAGGGATTTTAAAGAACATAAATTCGCGATACGTTGCATATTCTTTCCTACTTTTCAGGCTAGTTATAAATCATAACAAGTATAATTAGAAATATAATTATAATATATTACCCACTCGGGTATATTTTTTTATTAAACT
Source organism: Candidatus Gastranaerophilales bacterium (assembly GCA_944323935.1). Classification (GTDB taxonomy): domain Bacteria; phylum Cyanobacteriota; class Vampirovibrionia; order Gastranaerophilales; family Gastranaerophilaceae; genus Avigastranaerophilus. The sequence continues at coordinate 101,644 of CALUUJ010000003.1, forward strand.
TAAAACACTGACAACTTTTCGCTTTTTCATATTTTAAATAAAAAAAGGATAATATAATCTAATTTAAGGATTAAGTTCTTTTAACTTTATTCCCGATGTTAAATAACCGTTTATATATATTTCTTCTTTCTTTGATTTTGATAAATTAAAATCAAAAAATCCGGTATCTTTAACATCAACTTGTATTGTACATATTTTATTGTAATTTTTTTGTATTTTAGTAATTTCATTATCAATTGCGTAAGCAGCAGCATTTACTATTGAATTAATCAATTTTATAGGATTTTTCGAAACTTTATTTTTATTTCCGCCTGTAATTCTAAACTCCAATATTGATTCTTTTTCATCTAATAAAAAGGGTAAAGCTTTCCATATAGGAATAGCGCGCAAAATATCTCCATCTATGAGAAATTTATTTTGAAATTTATAAATAGGCAATAATCCAGGCATTGAAGAAGAAATTCTTAATGCAAGTGCAACTTCTGTATCGGGTGTTGTTTCTTTTGAAAATACAAAAGGTCGGCTTTCCTCTAAATCAGTTGCTATAATATAAATTTCTTTATCTAAATCTTTAAAACAAACCGGCTTCATTTTACCTTTTACATAATTTTTTCCATAATACTTTGATTCAATTTTTTCTCTTAGCCAATGAAGATAAATTCTTCCTTTGGATATAGCAAAATCTGAAATCAAATTAAAATTAAAATCAGAAAAAAGAAAACATAAATTTGTTTTATCCAACTCATTTTTAATTTCTTCTGCACTATATCCAAGTGCATACATTGTCATAAATATAGCACCTATTGAAGATCCAGAATAACAATTAATTTTTATATTGTTTTCTTCGAATGCTTTCAATACACCAACATAACATAAACCTCTAACAGAGCCACCTGTAAATATACAATTATATGTTTTCATAAAAAGCTCTCTTTTCTATTTGTCTTTTCTGTTTTTATATATTGTTATGTCATTATTTTTTTTATTCCAGAATAATATATCGCCATTTTCAAGTTTTAAAGAATTATACTCACTATATTCTTTCCACATTGAATTAAAAGACTTAAATTGAACATAATAGTCTCTCTTTGTTATATATAAATATATTTTATAAGTCTCAGTATTCTGAAAATAACTAGCTCTAGGATTATATTTTCCTAAAAGCTTATGTCTTTTTTCTGTTCCCGAAATAAGGAAATTACCATTATCTAAAGCAATAGCTTTTTCAACTTTGAAATTCTTTAACTTTCTTATCTTCTTTTTTGTATTTTCAGCAAAACTGTATTTATAACCATCTTGAAAATTAAAAATATATTCATCTTTATATAGTGCGCACTTATCATTTATCTTAATGTTTGCACCTTTATTAAAAATATTTTCTTCTAAATCATAAATATAAAATTTATTCTCTGAGGGTATTAACAAGTTGCCATTACTAAATATTTGAACATTTCTTATATCAATATAACCTTCAATTTTATTTTTTGTACTATAAAGCTCGTTTTTTTGCGGATTATAGACTTCATAGTTTTCACAACTACGGCATAATACCGGCAGCATTAATATATGACCATTTCTTAGTAAAACAATTTCTTCATTTAAAATTTTTCTATCTAAACTTCTTATGTTTTTTATATCTTTTGTATAATTATTATAAATATCAATATCTATTATACTTTTGCCTTTTATATTTTTCTTTCTGATGATTAATTCTTCATCATTATTTAAGCTTATAGCTCCGGCATTTAAAATATTTTCATTTATAAAAGCTTTTTTATATTCAAACCTACCTTTATTTAAGTTATAAGTATATATTTTATTTACAATTATCGAGCTTCCATCCTTATTGGTTGTTAAGAACATTATTTTTTTCGCATTTTGAAACAAATTCACGCTCTCAATAATTTCATTTTTAAATAAATATTTTGTACTCCAATGTCCTTTATCAAAAATTATTCCATCTACAATACCTCTACTCATTAAAAGTAATAATATTGATATAGAACTTAGTCTTAAAATCAAACCATTCTTCTCAATATTTTTTGAAAACAAGTATTTTATCAGACAAATTACTGAAACTAAAAATAAAAATATTAAAATATTAAAACCTAAATACCACAACGCATATAAAAATATAAACGAATTTAAAACTAAAAAAGGCATACTTTTTTGAACTTCTTTTTTAGAATCTTCTTCTGTAGCTTTTTTACTAAAAAACAATGTCAAATCAACTATAACTGATACAAAGAACAATAAATATACAAGTAAAATCAATAATACAAAAAATAACCCGATAACGTTAATCAGAAGATAAAATAATAATTGAGCTCCCCAACTTAATGCCATATCTGTAAAAAAACTTATTAACATATTAAACAATAAAGCAATGTATCCAAATACAACCAAAATTTTAAATGAAAATAATCTTGTATAAGTAAAACTAAAATTCAAATCACATAGTTTTCTACAGTTAAACATATAATACTCCTATTTAATATTTGTATTATTAGTTTACCATTCAACTATTAACCATTCAATTGTTTTTTGATTTTAATTTACATTATTTAATATTAGTTAACCATTCAACTAATATTTTTTCTATATATTTTTTACTCTGTTCAGGGAGATTTTCTGTTATTTTAAGCATCTCAGCAGAATAATAAGGCCAAATTTCATCTAAAAGAGAAGAAGCAGTATCCGATATTTTTATCAGTTTAACTCTGCGGTCATTTTCTTTTGGATTTCTTGATATCATTTTTTCCTTTTCAAGCCTATCTAAAAGCTTTGTAATATTTGAAGGAGTTACTAAAAGTCTTTGACTTATTTCATTTTGTTGAATACCATCTTTACTGCCAATATGTTTAATAATCATTAATATGTTAAATTTAGCAATATTTAAATTATATTTAGAAAGTAAACTATCCAATTTATTAGAAATTTGTCCCCACAACAACCCAATTGTATAAATCAATTTAGAACTGTCGTTTTGCTTTTCAAAATATAAATCCAGATCTTTCTTCATATTACACCGCCTTTTCTTGAGTATAGCAACAAATAGTTAATCATTCAACTATTTTGAATCTTTACTGATTTTGGATACATTTAATTTTTGAGTTATACTGTAGAAGAAAAAAGGCGTCAAAATGTATAATCCAAAATCTACAAAAGCAGAAGAATTTATTTCTCATCAAGAAGTTTTAGATACTATTGAATATGCTGAAAAAAATAAAGATAATAAAGTTCTTCTAAATAAAATTATAGAAAAAGCGAAGCTAAAAAAGGGACTAACACATAGAGAAGCATCTGTTTTATTAGCTTGCAATAATGATGAAATAAATAATGAAATTTTCACTCTTGCAAAACAAATAAAAGAGGATTTTTACGGTAACAGAATTGTTCTTTTTGCACCTTTATATCTTTCTAACTACTGCATAAACGGTTGTACATACTGCCCATACCACGCTAAAAACACTCATATTCCAAGAAAAAAAATGACACAGGAAGAAATAAGGAATGAAGTAATTGCACTTCAAGATATGGGACATAAACGTCTTGCAATTGAATCAGGTGAAGATCCAATTAATAACCCTATTGAATATATTCTAGAATCAATTAATACTATATATTCTATAAAGCATAAAAATGGAGCAATAAGAAGAGTAAACGTAAATATTGCGGCAACTACAGTTGAAAATTATAGAAAATTACATGAAGCTAAAATAGGTACATATATATTATTCCAAGAAACCTATAATAAAGAAAGTTATGAGAAATTACACCCTATAGGTCCAAAACATAATTATGCTTACCATACAGAAGCAATGGACAGAGCAATGCAAGGCGGAATTGACGATGTTGGAATCGGAGTTTTATTTGGACTTGAAAATTATAAATATGAGTTTGCCGGCATTTTAATGCACGCAGAACACTTAGAAGCACTATATGGCGTAGGTCCGCACACTATAAGCGTACCAAGAATAAGAAAAGCTGATGATATAGACCCGAATAGTTTCGCAAACGGGCTTGATGATGAAACTTTCAAAAAGATTGTTGCAGTACTAAGAATAGCAGTACCATATACAGGTATGATAATATCAACACGTGAAAATAAAGAATGCCGCAAATCTTTATTAGAGCTTGGTGTTTCACAAATATCAGGCGGTTCAAAAACCAGTGTCGGCGGATACTATAAACCTGAAAAAGAAGATGAAGATTCAAGTCAATTTGAAGTTAATGATAACAGAACACTTGATGAAGTAGTAAATTGGTTAATGGAATTAGATTATCTGCCAAGTTTTTGCACAGCTTGTTACGGAAATAATCGAACAGGCGAAAGATTTATGTCTATCTGTAAAGATCAACAAATACATAACTTCTGCCATCCAAATGCAATAATGACATTAAAAGAATACTTAGTTGATTATGCTTCTGAAAAAACAAAACAAACAGGAGAAAAACTTCTTTTAAAAGAAATCGCCAAACTTAAAGATGAAAATAGGAAGCAGATTGTAATAAAAAATCTTGAAAAAATAATAAATGGCGAACGTGATTTTAAGTTCTAAATGATTGCTTTTAGTCCGTTTTACGAATAAAATATAGTTATAAATACAGATTGGAGCGAAAATGAGCGAAGATAAAATCATTGTAACTATTTCAGGAAAAGACGGAGTTGGCATAGTTGCTGAAATTGCATCTGTTCTTGCTAAATACGAAGTTAATATAGAAGATATAAGACAAACTATTATGCAAGGTTGTTTTATGATGTTTTTGCTTGCTGATATCAGCAAATCAAAATATTCTTTTAAAGAAATAAAAGAAGCTGTTGTTGAATCCGGACAAAAATTAGGTATGGAGATTTGGATTCAAAAGAAAGAAATTTTTGATAAAATGCACACTATTTAAGGGAATAATAAATGTCTTTTTTTAATGAAAAATCAATCATTGAAACAATAAATATGATTAAGGTTCACAACTTAGATATAAGAACAGTTACTTTAGCGTTAAGTTTACGTGATTGTTGCGGAGAAAATGTTCAAGAGGTTGGTGATAAAATATATAAAAAAATAACAAAATATGCAAAAAATTTATATAATTATGCTGCTGAAATAGAAGATGAATATTCAATTCCTATAATAAATAAAAGAATAGCCGTTACACCTATTTCTTTAGTTGGAGAATCCTGCAAAGATATGGATTATGTTTATCTTGCAAAAATATTAGATGAAGCTGCAAAAGAAGTAAATGTTAATTTTATAGGCGGGTTTTCTGCCCTTGTTGAAAAAGGTTGTACAAAAGGCGATATCGCTCTGATTGAAAGTATTCCTGAAGCACTAAAACAGACTCAACGTGTATGTTCTTCAATTAATTTAGCATCTACAAAAGCGGGTATTAATATGGATGCGGTCAAAAAAATGGGTGGAATAATAAAACAAGCCGCAAATCTTACAGCAAATGAAGATGGCATAGGTGCAGCTAAGCTTGTTTGTTTTTGTAATGTACCCGGTGATAACCCATTTATGGCAGGTGCATTCCATGGTTATGGAGAACCCGAGTGTGCTTTAAATGTTGGAGTATCCGGTCCCGGAGTAGTTAGAGCAGCCGTTGAAAATTTACCAAAAGATGCAGATTTTGGAGAACTTGCAAACAAAATAAAACAAATAGCATTTAAAATAACTTCTACAGGTGAACTTGTTGGCAGAAGAATGGCTGAAAAAATGAATATTCCATTTGGGATTATAGACCTATCTTTAGCGCCAACACCAGCTATTGGTGATTCTGTTGCAGGAATTTTCCAAGCGATGGGACTAGAACACGCAGGTGCACACGGCACTACCGCAGCGCTTGCAATGCTAAATGATGCTGTGAAAAAAGGCGGAATAATGGCAAGTTCATATGTTGGAGGTTTATCAGGTGCATTTATTCCTGTATCAGAAGATGCCGGTATGATTGAAGCTGCAAAGAAAGGTGTTTTAACCTTTGATAAATTAGAAGCAATGACTTGTGTATGCTCTGTAGGACTTGATATGATAGCAATCCCGGGAGATACACCTGAAACTACAATTTCAGGTATGATTGCCGATGAAATGGCTATTGGTATGATAAATAAAAAAACTACAGCAGTCAGAATAATTCCCGTACCGAATAAAAAAGTAGGTGATTATGCCGTATATGGTGGTTTATTGGGAGAAGCACCTATAATGAATGTTAATAAACTTTCCTCTGAAACTTTTATTAACAGAGGCGGAAGAATTCCAGCCCCAATACACAGTCTTAACAACTAAGGAGATTATAATTGTTTCTGTTTGGTTTTGGTAGAATAAGAAGGTTTTTTATATTTTATTCCGTATACAACAAAGGAATAAACAGAGAAAATCTTGGTGAATATCCAAAAGCACTAAGTAATTTGTTTTTAGCACTATCATTAATGCCAAAGTCATTAAAAACATATAAAGCAATTGCCAGAGTTAACAGAAAAAACAAAATGTTTTTAAATGCGATTGATTTTTATACAAAAGCAATAATGAAGTTCCCTCAAGATGCTCAATTATATGCACTTAAAGCCGATGCATACAGAAAAATAAAAGAATATGATGAAGCTATTAATGCTTATAATATGGCTATTCAATATGATTATACAAATACTTTATACTATGAATACAGAGCTCAAATTAAGTATTATACCGGAGATATTCAAGGTGCTATAAACGATTATAACGGTGCAATAAATATCAAGCCTAATGATTACAAATTATACAAACAACGAGCTTTCTATCATTTTGAAAAGAAGAATTATGAAAGTGCCATAAATGATTATAATAAAGCAATATCTTTAAAGAATGATGACTCGCATTCATATTATATGAGAGCCTCAATAGAAAAAATAAAAGGTTTAGAAACTGAAGCTGAAAATGACTTTAAAAAGGCAGAATCCTTAAAATAGAAACAATTTTTATTCTTCAATTTTTTCTTTATTTAGTTTTTTATTTTCTTTTTCTATTCTTTTGGCTTCTTTTTCTGCTTCTTTAGCACGTTTTTTTGCTAATTTTTGTTTCTGTTCTTCTGTAAATTTACACTTTTTCAAAAGTTTTTCATAATATGCTTGTCTATCAGCCGGATTTTCTATTTTTTCTGCTTCTTTTAATCCTGCCTCAAACTTAGCTTTTTTATCTCTGTAAGAAACATGTTTAAACTTTGTAACCCCATGACATAACATCGGTATACCAATAGGAGATGTTATTATTAATGCAGTTAGTTCTGAACCGACTGCAATTTCTGCTATAGCACTGCCTCTTGTAAAATCAGCCCTCGGATTTTGATATTTTTCAGGTACATAATCTTCCCACTTTGGTGCCGTTACATTATTTTCATCAACAGCATATACAGGAAATATAATAGACGAGAAACAAAACATTATAAAAATAACAATTATCTTTTTCATATTAATATCCTTAAAATAATTATACAAATATTATACTATTCATTAAAAAAATTGTAAAAATGATAAAACTGATATGGTGCAAGTTTTGTTTTTTCTTCTAAGAACGCAACAAACTCTTTTTGCATTTTAATTAATGTCATAGCTTTTGTTTGTGCATTATAAAATCTCTTCAAATGAATGCAGTATCTATCTTTTGGCATTTTTATTGCACTTACAAAATACACAGGTACTTCCATCATTTGTGCAAATTTGAATGTACCAATTGGGAATAATACTTTATGATTTAAAAACTCAGTCTCAAAATTATTACTTTGTGCTGAAATTCTGTCGCCTGCCATAAATACAATTCCACCCTTATTTAATTTTTCTTCTATTTCAATTGAAGTATTTATATCAATTTCTTCAACAGGGTATAAATGAATATTTTTATTTGTTGTAATTTTTTCTATAAATCCGGAAAATATTTTGCATTGCTCCTTTGCCAAAAAAACTGACACACTTGAGCAGGTATCTTTAATATCTGAATTTACAAATGAACGCATTGCATCAACATTACCAAGATGATTACATATAAAAAACGTACCTTTAAAATTTTTTAAATCTTCCAAAAAAAGTTTTTTTTGTTCTTCATCTTCAAAATATAATTTTTCAGGAGGGAAATTATTTGTAAAGATTTCCATTCTATCAACAAGAGAATATGAATATGATAAAAAATGTCTGAAAACATTTTTAAAAGAAGGCTTTTCTCCCACTATCTCAAGATATTTTTTTGAACACTCTCTTACTTGTTTTGCATTTATACAAGCAATAAGCGTAACAAAAAAAGTAATTATCTTAACAGGAGTTTTCCCTAATATTTTATATATGTACCAAAGCAAAAAGAGTCTTTTTGTTCCTGCTGCTTGCTCTTTTATCTCATACCATTTCATTTTTTTACACATTCCAAAAGAGTATAATCATGAATTCCCACTGAATATTTTGATTTAACTTTAAGACCAGCTTCATCAATCAAAGAAAGCATATCTTTTTCAGAATACATTTTACTTACACCGTTTGCCATACAAGTAAAATACAAAGAAATATGAACAAGAGAATACTCTGCAGCTTTAAATTGCTGATTATCTATAAATGGTTCAAGTATATATATATGAATATTTTTATCAGACGCTTTTTCTACATTTGTTAATATTGATAAAATTTGCTTTTCCGAAAAACAATCAAGAAACTGACTCATAAAAACAGCACCAGACATTTTAGGAAAAACGGCTTTTTCTGATACTACATTAATTCCATAGAACTCACATCTGTTATTATTTACATTTTCCCTTGCTCTATCTATATTTTCAGGTAAATCAAGCATTGTAACCTTGCAATCGGGATTATATTTCAAACAAGCTTTTTCAAACTTACCCGTATTTCCGCCTATATCAAATATTTCTTTAGGATTTTGTTTAAAAATTATATCCAAAACTTCATCAAAACAAGTATCAGAATAATAATGATCAAACTCATACCAACTTTTTTGTATTTGTTCAGGAAGCTTTGAAAGGGCCGGATATATAGTATGATAATTTCCTATATATTTTTTTAGTCCGATTGGAGATTCTTCTTTAAATGAATTCGCCAACTCTGAAGCCCCTAAATAACATACATCTCGCATAAAATTAAAGTTTACTCTCGTCATCTCATTATCAATAAATGTATCACCTAAAGAGGTTAGAGAATATTTACCGTCTTTTAACTCTATAATTTCTGTTACTAAAGCTGCTTCACATAATGTCTTAGCAGTATATTTTGATATGTCACAATTTTGCACAATTTCTTCTATCGAAGCAGAAGTACTTTTCAGATAATCTAAAATACCAAACTTCATCATTGAAGCTATTACTTGAAAAGTAAACGGTGCAAAAACTATTTGCTGTGCTTTTGCTAAAGTTTCAACGAAACTTTCTTTTCTTCTGCTTTTTCTTCTATATTTAGTTGTTTCTTTATCAACCATAATGGTAAAATTATACCATGAAGATTTTCTATATTAAGATAAATAATAATGAAAAATGTACAAAACACAATTTCAAAAAGCTTCAATCACAAATAGGAAGATTGATTACGAAATTTGTTGCCGAATATTTTTATAATATAGAAGATACAAATATTATAATCGAAAATAAAAAACCAAAATTTGAAAATGCAGACATTTGTTTTAATATTTCACACTCAAATAATATTGTAGCTGTTGCTTTTGACTCTTTTCCATTAGGTCTTGATATTGAATTTATGAAAGACAGAGATTTTAAACTGCTGCTTGAAAGATATAACATTAATTCAAACAATAAAGAATTTTTCTACCAATTTTGGACAGAATATGAAGCAAAAATAAAAATACAGAATGAAACAAAACAGAAAATAAGTTTTAAACTGGAACCAAATTATATGTTATCTTTATTTTCTTCAAACCCCGATGAAGGAATTAAAACCAAACTTAAAATATATGAGCTTAAAAGTCCAATTGATAATATAACACCAAGCGAACTTATTAATTTAAAGCTCGTAAAAGCAAGTAATGCAAAAGAGAATACACTTGTAGCGCAAGAAAGAAGTATAGCTCCTGAGGAGTTTTTAACTCCGCTTGCCCTAAATATTGAATAATCCAAACCAAAACCAAGTATCAAGAAAATTGAAAGAATATGAAACATATTTATTTCTTTAAAAAGAAGACTCACAAATGCAAATGAAAAACTTGCCGCTAATATTGATGGTAAAACGATTCTTATCGATTTTAAAAAGTTTTTATAAATAATACTTAGTACAATTACAAGAATAAATAAAATCGGCAAAATTAACCTTATACATTTTACTCTATAGTCCTTAATTTTACTTGATATATCTGATTTTAAATCAATATATTGTATACCTCTAACACCTTCTATATCAGGCTTATCTTCATCATCTAAAATCATTAATGATTTATTTTCATCAATCATAAACTCAGACAAAATAGAATATTTTTCATCATAATTAATATATTCAAAATTATCATTCAATAGTGTATTTCTTTGCTCTTTTGTTAAAAATTGAGCATATTTATTAAGAGAATTACTATACAGATTTTCTATCAAGGTTTTATTTTCCAATTGTCTTTTTTTAGAAGGAATATACTTGGAAACAGATTGATAATTCTTTAATTTTTTAGAAATAATTTCTTCTTTTTGAAGGATATCTTCAAATGATTTTCCCTCTACAACTAAAAATGTTTGTTTAAAATTAGAATTTGTAACTTGCGCAAAAAGTTTTTCAGCATAAGCAAGTTCTTTAGATGGCACATACATATTTTTTATATTGTCATCAAATTTTAAATTAATAAACCCACAAATTATAACAATTATAACCATACTTATTATGAGTTTTTCATATCTTATATTTATATCAATTTTTCGTTCGAAATCATTTAAAAAGTACTTACATATTAAGGGATAAAATAAAACAACAAATAAATATACACTAATTAAACCAACTACAGTAAAGACAGAAATTTGTTTCAGTAAATCCATTTGAGAAAATATTAACACTATAAAAGCACAGGAAGTTGAAAGCAAACTTAATGTTAAGCTTTTAATAATTTTTTTTAAATCTTTTTCTACAAAATAGTGAAGAGAATAATCTATACAAATACCAATTAATGTTGTAGAGAATACAAATGTCAGAATATGAACCTTATCAAACAATAATGAAACTATTGATAACCCTGAAAAAATACCAATAAATAAACTGACAAATGCAGGTATTATAAGTTTTATATTTCGAAAATAAAAATAAAACAGAGCAAATAGAAATATTGAAGATAATATACAAATAATATTTATTTCGGACATAGAAGCAGAACTTGCATAATATGAATGAATAGGGACTCCTGTCAGATAAACTTTTGAACTTGATTGACTGTTTAATGAATCTGCTATAGAAACCAGATTAGCTAATTTTTCATTAGCTGTTGTGGGTGATAGTGTATCAATATTAGACTCTAATAGTATATATTTATAATATTTATCCTTAAATTGAACTATATCTCCACTTGCTATCAAATTTATATTTGAAAGACCGGTTATATAATCGGTAAAAAGGAGAAAGGGATCCTCTTCTACAGGTAGAATCGAAATCCCAATAGGATTAATTAATCTTTCGAAAGCTTCTTTTTCTACTGTTTCATAATCTTTGTCTATGATTAATTCTCTCGTTCTTTCAGATAGAAAATTACTATGATATTTTTTATAAAAATTAAATCCTTCAAGATAATCAAAACTTTTATTTCTGAAAGATTTCTTATCAACTTTTTCTATAAATACTTTTGCTAACTCGTCACAATCTTGATAAGATTTTGATTCTATTAGAACATTTATTTTTGAAGAAAACCTGCTATTCAAATTCATAATTAATTCTGAATGTTCATTATCAGGTAAAACCGCCTTTAAAATATTAGTTTCCGTTTTTGCAGGATTAAAAACAGTTAAAAAGCTTAACAGAAGAAAAAAGAATATAAATAATATTCTAAAAAACTTAATCATTACTACTTACACTGCATAAACTTTATTTTTGTACTACCGTTATTAACTGTATTTATCAATATTTCATCAATATTATCTTTCCCGATAATAATGATATTCTTTAATTGAACTTTTGAAGGAGAATCACTTTTGGGAACTAAGCCAAGAATCCATTTCGAATTATTTTTTCTGAAGAACAAATCAAAATTCTTCTCAACATAAGAAAATTCTTTTTTTGAAATTCCGATTATTATATCATTAACGTATTTATTTTCTTTAGAAGTATATGAAGTTGTATATTTCACAGGGTATTCAGTATTAAAAATCACACCTTTTCTCAAAATGAACTGAAAAGTACCGCCCGACTTAATAGTTTGATTTGAATTAGGAATAAATTTTTCTTGTTCGAAATTGCAGCTGACGTCCTTAAACTGAGGGATTTGAATACTATCAGCAGAAACTTTATTATTAAAAACATCTGCATTTGCAAATGCATTATTAAAACAACAAATATAAATAAAGCAAACAATTATAATAAACTTAAAAAGTATTTTCATACCTTAAACTTTACAACAAGAAAGCTTTTTTTTCAATTTTTCAGGTGAATCATAAATACTTTGCATTGTATTAATATCAACACAAATTTGCATTGTTTTCGCTTTGAATAATTTTTCACCAGTCTTATTATCAAAAATTGTATATTTTATAATTAAACAAGGTTCAATTTCTTCAAGAGTTGAAACTACTTTAAGTTCTTGATTAAATCTGCAAGGTTTTATATATTTCATTTCCATAGTTGCAATAGGAAAAGCTATTCCGTCACTATGCATATCTACATAACTGTATCCGAGTTTATTAAACAAATCACTTCTTGCTGCTTCGATATACTTTACATAGTTTCCATGCCAAACTACATTCATTGGATCTAAATCATAAAATTCAACATTTAATATTTTTTCTGATTGAAAATACATAAGTACTCCTAAACTTATTTTGTCCTCAAAGAACAAATATACCGGATGAACAAACTTTATCATCAGCCATATAGGTAAATTCAACGGATGATTCTTTCTTAGTTAATTTTAACATAACTTGTTCATCTGCTTTAATAATACTGGAAAATTTAATTTTCTTGGCTTCTAAAACAGGAATATCAGTTTTAAATATTTTTTTTGCGAAATAGTTAGCATAGAATAATTGGACAACTCCCGGAAGAACGGGCATTATCGGAAAATGCCCCTTAAAAAAGTTTGAGCTTTTTCTAAAAAACAATCCGAGTTCTGCTTCTTTTTCATTTTGTTTTCTACTAAAGATAAAAGGATAAGATAAATTCATTGAAAAAATCTGTTCAATTGCCACTCTATCAGTTTTACCTAATTTTGTCTTTGGAATTTCATCAATAAAACGCCATTTTTTAGGAACAATCTCACTGTATTTTGAAAGATAATTTTTTAAATTTTTTTCATTTAATGAACTATCTGAAGTGACTATCGCACAAGCCAAAACATCCTGATATTTAAAACAATATGCATCGATTACCTCTGCTTTTTGTTTTAATATATTTTCTATTTCTTCTAAAGAAATCCTTTTTTCCTTTATTTTCACAATCCTATCACTTCTACCTTTTAAAATGAACTCGTTATCTGAAATTTTTTCTGCAATATCTCCGATTTTCATTTCATCTTCTATAAAGAAATCAGATTTTACAACAATACAGCCATCATCAGAAATATAAAATATTACTCCATTAACACATTTAAAATTACAGAAATCATTTCGATATGCAATCGTACCAACTTCTGTACTACCATATATTTCTATAATATCAGACTTTGTTTTAAAGAACTGATAAACATTTTCCTTTAATTTATCTCCAGCCGTAAAAATTTTCTTTGGTAAAACATTAAAACCAACATTATATTTAGCCATTTTTTCCAAAAAAGACGGGGATGAAATTAAAATATATGGTGCTGAATCTGTAATTTGCTCAGGAAATTCAACCTTTTCCGTATTAATAATATTCCCCATATACATAGGAAGTATAAACTGGAATATAAGCCCAAACATATGAGCCATAATTGTAGTTGAATAAAATAATTCATTTTTCTCAAACTTAAATTGTTGAGAAAGAGATTTTGCCTCTTCTTCTAAATTAAAAAAATTCTTTTTTACCATTTTGGGCGTAGAAGTTGAACCTGATGTAAAAAGATTTATAAAAGTATTTTTAACATCAATTTGTTCAAAATTATAATTCTCCGCTTTTTCAGATTTTTCAGGAATAATATAATCAAAATTCAACATTGATAATCTATTTTTATCAGTTAATAGATAAATATTTTTCTTTGCAAATATTGCCGCGAAAAAATTTATAATAAATTCAAAACTATCATCACCCAAAAGAACAACCGAATTAGCAGCTTCTTTTTCAAAAATATTTTTTTGACAATAAACATATTTTTTTAAATCAGAAAAAGTAATGTTCTTTTTATCTTTTATTAGAACAATATTTTTATCATATTCAGTTGTATAAAATTTTTCCAGAATCATATTATATTTTTCTTTTTCAAAATTATTCTAATTATATACTCAACAAAAAACAAAGTCCCTATTAATAAATAAGCAATAAAACCATTATATACTGCCCAAAATTTTGTACTCATAAAAACAGAGATTAAAGACATTATAAAATTAAAAAAAGTAAGTCCACTCCAAATATAAGTTAATTTTCTTGTATATATCAAAGCATTTTGAGACAATTCACCATCTACTGCCTTCGCAAATTTTTGAATAACCGTTTCTTTTGAAAAAGTTGAAATAAAAAACACCAGAAATACAGTCAAATTAGCAAAAACAGGATATAACTTTACTACAAATATTTCTGTATAATGAAATAACCAAATTACCAAAAAAGTAATACATAAAGAAACAAAAAGTTTCAATTTCATTTTAATAATTCTTCTACAGCATTTACAACATCATCTACGGTGCGAATTTCTTTAAAATTTTCAGGGGTAATTTTCTTATTTGTGAAAGTTTGTAATTTGACTGCTAAATCAACCGCATCAATACTATCAAGCTCTAAATCTTCAAAAAGATTAGCATTAGGAGTTATAATATCTTTTGAAATTTCAAAATCTTCAACTAATATCTCTAATAATTTAGTATAAATTTCATCTTTTGTATATTGTTTACTCACCTATATTGCTCCTAACATAATCAGCAAGAGTTTTAACTGAATAAAAATATTTTTTATTTTCTTCTTTGTTTGAACTCATTTTTAGATTGTATTTCTTTTTTAGCGCCATACCAAGTTCCAAAGCATCAATAGAATCTAACCCTAAACCGTCAATAAACAAAGGTTCATCTTCATTAATATCCGCTGGAGTAAGATCCTCTAACTCCAATGATTTTATTATTAACTCTTTTATCTCTTCTTCAACTGCCATACTAATATTCCTATTTCTATTTACTCATATTTTATAATTAAAGTCAATTTAAGAAAATTATACAATTTTAAATATTAAAGATGTATTTATTCCGCCAAAAGCAAAGTTATTAGACATTATAATCTTTGCATCAAATTCTTGTCCTTGATTTTTTATATATCCTAAAGGTGCACAATTTTCATCAACATTATTTAAATTAATAGTTGGCGCAAACCATTTTTTATGAGCCATATCAATAGACAGAATAGCTTCTATTGCTCCGCACGCTCCAAGAGTGTGTCCTGTATAACTTTTCAAAGAGCTAATCGGCACATTTCTGTTAAATATTTCGTATGTTGCAACAGATTCGGCAATATCGCCATGAATAGTTGCTGTTCCATGAGCATTTACATAATCTACTTGTTCAGATGAAATATTAGCATCCTTTAGTGCTAATAATAAAGCATTCTTCATAGTTTCTTGATTTGGAGATGTAATATGAGTACCATCAGTATTTGTTCCAAACCCTATTATTTCAGCATATATTTTAGCACCGCGTCTTTTTGCGTGTTCATATTCTTCTAATATTAAAGTTCCGGCACCTTCACCTATAACTAATCCGTCCCTATCTTTATCAAAAGGCGCAGGAGTTAATTCAGGATGAGAATTTTTTTGACTTGTCGCATAAAGAGTATCAAATACAGCAATCTGAGCAGGATGGAGTTCTTCCGCACCACCAGCTATCATAACCGTTTGAAGTCCATATTTTATTGCTTCATAGGCATAACCAATTCCCATAGAACCTGATGTACAAGCAGTAGAAGTAGGAATTAATCTTCCAACAGTTTTAAAATATAATGAAAGATTTACACTTGTAGTTTGGGGCATCATCTTTACATAAGAGCCTGAATTAACACTTTTTACTTCTTTCGTCACTTGCATTGAATGAAAATCAATTAATGGTTCCAATGAACCGGATGAAGAACCGTAACTTACCCCTGTTTGACCGTTTGTAATTATATCATCACCTAACAATCCGGCATCTTTAAGAGCTTCTTCAGCAGTTGCAACACTCATAACTGAAACTCTACCCATTGTTCTTAAAACTTTTCTGTTAAAATGTTCCGGAACAACAAAACCTCTAACTGGTGCCGAAAGCTTAGTATTTAACCTTTCATAAACTTCTAAGTCTTTTGAATAAACAATACAATTTTTTAATTTTAATAAGCTTTCAAATGCAGAATTTCTATTACTGCCCAAAGGACTTGTAAGAGCCATACCTGTAATAACAACTCTTTTCACAAGTAAAGTCCTCCATTAACAGAAATAACTTGTCCTGTAATATAAGCAGCCTCTTCACTCATAAGATAATTAAGCAAAGAAGCAACTTCTTCAGGTTTTCCAAAACGCTTCATCGGAATCATTTTTTTTACTTCTTCAGTTGGAATTTCACTTATCATATCTGTTTCAATTACACCCGGAGCAATACAATTAACAGTAATTCCTCTTTTGGCTAGTTCTAAACTCAATGCCTTTGTAGCACCAATAATGCCAGCCTTAGAAGCAGAATAATTAACCTGCCCCCTATTACCACAAAGACCTGAAATAGATGACATTGTTATAATTCGCCCTTTTACTCTTTCAGAAATCATTTGCATTACAAGCGGTTTTAATACATTATAAAATCCGCCAAGATTGGTATTTAAAACAGAGTCCCATTCATCATCTTCCATAGCCGGAAATACATTATCTTTTGCAATTCCTGCATTTAAAACAATTCCGTAATATATTCCATTCTTTTCAATATCTGAAGACAATACTTCATTACATTCTTGTCTGTTAGAAATATCAAACTGTAATATCCTGGCATTGCATCCCAATGATATAATTTCATTCTGGACTTCTTCTGCTTTTGAAATATTCTTATTACAATGAAGAACAATATCGTAACCACTTTGGGCAAGACGCAAAGCAACAGCTTTACCGATACCGCGACTTGAACCCGTCACCAAAATTTGTTTGAGCATTGATTTTACAATCCGTTTTTTAAATACTCTTCTGCGTTATCAGGCTGAAATGCATTTATTACAGCACTGGCACACTCTCCATCTATATTATAAATTAAACATTCAAACGAAACAAGTTCATTATCACAGAATATTTCATTGACTTTTACATTATATTTTTGACCATTTTCAAACTTTTCTATCTTATTTTTGTACAGTCTGGTACCAAGTAAGAATCCTAATTTTGGTTCTTTTATTTTTGATTTAAAAAAAGCATAACATCCTATTGTCTGTGCCATAAATTCAATACCGGCAAGATAACTTACTCCATTTATTGACTTATCAAAAAATATTTTATCCTCATTTATTGAAAATTCTGAAATCAAATACTTTTCATCCATATTAATTTCTTTTATATCATCAATTAATATCATAGGTCTTTTATGAGGTAATATTTTTTCTAAATCGTAAGTCATATTTATTTTCCCAAAATCAAAACAGCATTTGTTCCGCCAAAACCAAAAGCATTGCACATACATACATTTATTTTATCAGATTTATTTTTGTTTTTTTCCACCAATTTTATTTTAGGTAAATTATCATCATACTCACCATCATACACATGAGGCGGAATAATTCCTGTTTCCAAAACTTTTATACAAATTGCAGTTTCTATACTTGCAGATGCACCCAAACAATGACCCGTTAATGGCTTTGTAGCCCCGGCATATACTTTATCCGAAAATATTTCATATATGGCTCGAGCTTCCATCAAGTCATTTGCGATTGTTCCTGTTGCATGCATATTAATATAATCTATATCCTCAGGTTTTAAATTTGCATCTTCCAGTGACATTTTTATTGCATTAATTGCTTGTTCAGCCTTTGGATCAGGAGTTGCTGCATTATATGCATCTGATGTTTCACCTATACCTAATAATTTTATACCTTCGGTATTTTTTTCTAAGATAAATAAAGCCCCGCCTTCTCCAATATTCATACCCAACCTGTTTTTTGAAAAAGGATTTGTTAAACTGTCAGTTAAGACTTCTAAAGCAGAAAAACCCGCAATCGGTAATTTTGCAATTGCGTCAACTCCGCCAACAATTACGCAATCACATATATCATTTTCTAATAATTTTCTTGCGGTAGAAAATGCTTTTAAACCTGAAGAACAAGCCGTTGAAATTCCAGAAAAATAATTATCTAGACCAATTAAATCATTCAAAAATTCCGCAGGATTTGACATTTTTAAATATTCAGGATTTGAATTTTCCTCATATTCATCAATACCTGAATTTGTTGTTGCAATTACAACGGCAATTCGTTTCTTTCCATACTTTTTTATTACTGAATCTATTTCATTTTTAATTTGCTTATATAAATGTAATAAAAATCTATTACATCTTAAATTGTATTTTTCTTCTTTTATTTCAGGTAAATCTATAGTTATGCGATGAGGCAATAGCTTACCGTTACAAGCATTAATAAATACCTCATCTATATTTTCACCCAAATTACATATCACAGCAGCTTTTGTTATACTTATCATTTTTGCATTTCGTAAACTGTTATACTAATATTAATATTATCATGAATTCTTTTAAGTTTTATATTAATAAATACTCCTTTATAAAAGATGAAATGCCTGATACATCTTTTATACCTATGTTAATGCGCAGGAAACTGGATAATTTTGGTAAAGCAGGGCTTTATACATTATATAATGTATATGATAGAGATAAGAACTATAAGCTTCTTTTTGCTTCTTGTTATGGAGATATAGAAAGAGTGATTAAACTTATAAACCAAAGAAAAGAAGAAGGGGAAATTTCACCTACAGGGTTTAGTTTTTCTGTGCATAACGCAACAATAGGTCTTTTTTCTTTATTAAATTCAATAAAATCATCATATAACTCAATTTCAGCAGGTGAAGACACCATTGAAAATGCCTTGTTAGAAGCAATTATAGACAGTAAAAAGCAACCTGTTATTTTTTGTTATACAGAAAATAATAAAACTCTTGAGAGTATCGCTATATCTATTTCTCAAAATCGCAAAAATGAACAATCAATTGAAGTTACAATAAACATTACAAACAATGATGAAATAAACCCTATCTCTTTTAATAATTTAGTAAAATTCTTAAAAGGAGAAACAAAAACATTACCAAGCAAATTATATACACTAATAAGAGGCTGATATGAAAATTATCCGAAGTATTTTGGTACTAATAGAAATGCTTATATTTGCAATTGGTGCGGTAGTTATAGGATTAATAATAATCCCATTAAGCAATTTATTTTATAAAGATTTTGAAAAAAGAAAATTTTGTGCTGATATTGTACATAAATCGTGGAAGATTTTTACTACATTAATACAAAAACTCGGAACAATTAATGTTGAAATCTTTGGCGATTTTAACAATATTAAAGGTAAAGTAATAGTTTCATCACATCCGAGTTTAATTGATATTGTACTTTTAATAGGACTAATTCCAAACAGTTTATGTTTAGCAAAAAAAGAGCTTCTAAAAAATCCGATAATGCATAATATTGTGAAATCATTATATATACTTAATGATGTTAATTATGATGAGTTTCAAGTTGAAACTAAAACAGCTTTGGAACAAGGTTTTAATATTATTATTTTCCCAACAGGAACAAGAACGCTGCCGAATGAGGAAATAAAAATCCACAAAGGTTCAGCACAAATAGCAATCAATACAAAGACAGATATAATTCCCATTACAATTGAATTTGATTATCCTTTTTTAATAAAGAATCATTTTCCGCTTGATGCAGGGACAAAAAAAATCAATTATAAAATAACTAAAAAAGATGAAATAAAAATAAATGACTATAAAACACCTGAAATAACTGATATAAAGTTAAGAAAAATTCTTTCAGAAAAAATAAAAAAAGAAATTACATACTAATTATGCAAATTAACAATAAAAATAAAATTTATGTTTCTTTCACACAAACAATAATCATATGCTGACCGTTATATCCCTCTTTAGGAATTCTATCCTTTGTTGGTAAGTACTTAAACTTTTTCCCATTATTATCTAAAACAAACAAATTTTGCGCATATACATTTTTTATTGTAAATTTATTTTCAAGTAATATCTTTTTTATACTTGAATACGTGTACTGTCTATAATGGAATTCATTGTAATGTTTATCAAGAGGAAGCTCATCTTCATTTGGAGTAGAGAGAATTAACAATCCCGAACTTTTCAGTGAATAATATATTTGTTTTAAAAATTTATCATCATTTTCTATATGTTCAATAGATTCAAAAGAAACAATATAGTCAAACTTATTCTTTTCAAGGTTAAATGGAAAAATTTTATTCATATATACAACATTTTGCCTTTTGTAGTATCTATTGGCAATTTTTATGGCCATCTTGGAGCCATCTATTCCAACAAGATTAGTATTATTCAAAAATTTTGCAAGAAAAAAAGTACCATAACCATTAGCACAAAATAAATCAAGACCAATAGTATTTTTCCCTTGGAAATAACGTTCTATAATTTCTTTTGCAAAATTATATCTAAAAATATGCTCCTTCTTCACTTCTAAAAGAGAGGTTGCAGTTTCTCTTTCTCCAGAATAATAATCGGAAATTAGCCTTTTCTTAAAAAAGTTAAACAAATACCCCCCTTTCATACTTGTTCAGCTGGAAAGATAATATATCTTGTTGCTTCAGGTCCTGCACAATGACCACATATTTTATATCGACTATTACTATAAAAAGAGATAATATCCTCCTTACTAATAGGATTATTCAAATCCAATCTATCTTCAGAATCAAAATTAATTATACCATTTGATTGTGCTGCAGCCGCTTTTGGACAAACATGCAGAAAACCATCAACAACAGATACAGAAGGTACCCCACATTTGCAAAATAACATAGAATTTTCATCAGCAGTTCTGCCATATGAAATTATAGGATCTTGCTTTACCCAATAAGTTTTTTCATTATATATGTATTTTATTTTGTTTTTGTTAAGAAGTTCCTTTATTTTATTATTTTTCAGTAAAGGTAAAACTTTCTCATTTGAAGAATAATTAGATAGAAAAATACAAACTTTCTTCCTGTAACGTTTCAATATTTCAATATCTTCAGGTCTAAAAATCAATGTCCCATTGATAAAAATATATACATTTTCAACTTTCTTTTGTGATAAAGAGTACTGTAATATTTTATTAAAATCAGGATTTAATAAAGGTTCTCCACCAACAATTATTAACGAATTAAGTTTATATATATTTTTCAAAAGATTATCTAACTGGACTTTAAAATTTTCAAAAGAAAGATGCTTTCTATTTTTATCCTCCAATTGAGAAATATAATTAGAACAATACTTGCAGTTCAACGTACAATAAGTCGTAATTAGAAATTCAACTTGTGGTATATAAATTCTTTTAAATATCACATAGTTTATCAATATAAAAATAATTTCTAAATAATAAACAGGTAAAAATGGTTGTTTCCTTTTGAAATTATACAAACCCAAATGTTTAATTTTTAGATATCTTTTTAGATTTCTCTTTATAAATATACTCTCATTATATTTGCTCATAAAACCTCAAAACTAATACTTAAAATATTTTGATAAATATTTATCAAAATCAGGATCAGGCATATCAGCATAGCCTGAAAATGGAGTAAAAGTTAGTTCATTAAAATAAAAATGACTGCCGGTATGTAGAAAATCCACTCTAACAAGGTTAAAACCTGAAGACAACTTCTTTGCCAAGTCATACATTTCATCATAATACTTAGGCAATTCTGCATTTCGTTTCAATCTCATTGAACTTGGTATATTAAAACTATAAGGTAAAACATTTCCATCTGAATCAAATAACGTGCTAATATGCTTTTCATCCTTATATATTTCTCGAACATTCACAACCCTTGGTTCTCCACCAAAACAGAAAAATTCGACATCAGCAGGTAACATAAAATTTGGCGAATCATGCTGTATATATTCTTCTGCAAAAATCTTTGGTTTTATATCACGATATTGGAGCTCCAAACCATTCGCATATGCATAATTTATACGTAACCAAGAATTGAAATTTTTTTTTAAAGATAAATAATTATTCTGAAAATATTCTCTATTTTCAATTAATACCTGCCATTTACATCCATGGTTTGTTTTTAAAAAGAAGGGAATTGGTATATCTTCAATATTTATTTCATCAAAAGAATTATATACAGCATAAATTTTCTTGAAATATTTATTTCCGATAATATTTTCTATATAATTCCGAACTTCTAATTTATCAGTCAATTGTGTTTTCAAACTCAATGGAACTGAATCAAATAACTTCATATGATTAATATAATCATTAAAAGTCTGCGGAAAAAAAAGATTCAACTTTTTACCTTTATTCTTATTATACAAAAGCCTCAATGCTTTTGGATAAAAGATAACAGGTAAACTCTTCAAAAACAAATAATCAATATTTTCCGGAAATTTTTTAAATATACTAAAAAAATCAAGAAATAAAAACAGAAACTTCATAAAGAATGGTTTATTTAAAACCACCCCAAAATGCAATCAAAGTATCATCAAAAGAATTTTCATCAAGCATAGCAACTTCATCAACGTTGACATTTTCATTTGTTGCTGATGCATCATCTTGTTTAGCTAGTGATTTAAACAGATCAAAGAAACCCATATTTAAAACGTCTCCTGTATTGTATAATATAATTATAAATAGTTCAGAGGACAAAGTCAATATGATATTATCAATTGTAATACCAATTTTTAACAATGAAAAATATTTAAAAACTTTACTTGAATCCATAATAAACCAAACATATAAGGACCTTGAAATAATATGTGTAGATGATGGTTCGACAGATAAAACAAATATAATCTTAAAAGAATATCAAAATAAAGATAAAAGAATAAAGGTACTATTTCAAAACCATAAAGGTCCAGCAAGTGCTAGAAATTACGGTTTGGAAAATTCAACTGGAGAATACATTTCATTCATAGATTCTGATGACATAGTAAGCTTAAATTTATATACACAAATAACAGATATTATTTCAAAACAAAAATTTGATATTGTTATTTTCAATGCTGGTTTCTACGATAACAAAAAAAGAAGAACAACTAAAAGACTTTTTTTTACTACAAAAACCTTAAAAGAATATGAAAATGAATATTCTTGTTTGACCTATAAAAATTTTAAGTATTTATTTTTTGAACAAGAATCAATTGTTAATAAAGTTTTTAAAAGAAGCTTTCTAAATGAAAATAACATAAAATTTGAAGAAAATAGTAACTTCGAAGATAGACTTTTTAACTTTAATTCAATGTTAAAAGCAAAATCCATTTCTGTTTTAAACAGAAGACTATACTTATACAGGTATGGACATAATAATACAATGAATTCTAAAATATTTGCCCCAAATTCCAAAATAATTTTTGAAGTTTTCTTAAATACTGATAATATGGAAAAAATAATTTTGTCCGAATATCCGGAATTAAAAGAACATTTTTTAGATAGTACAATTCAAAAATACACATATTATTTTATGCACTCTCCCAAAAAAATTCAAAAAGAGTTTTATCAAAAAATGAGAAAAAAAGTTATAAAAATGACTAACTCGGAGTTTAAAGATATAAATAAATCTAACTTAGTTTTAAAAAAAGATTTAAAATTAATTGAAAGAAATAGAAACCACTTTATATTCTACATATATAAATTAATAGAAAACAAAGTAATAAATATAAAACTATTCTGTAAACATTTTACTTTTAAAAGGTAAAACATTTAATATATGGGCATAAACACCGCTACCATCAAAAATATATGTACCTAGTAAATATAACAATGAAAGTGGATTTATATTTCGACCTGCGATTTTGTAATTTATATAACCTAATTTTATCAGCTTATCAATATAATCATTAGATAATAGGTTATTTTGTTGCAGCGAAACTTTATCACAAACTCTTGAATTACACATAATAGTATTCAATGGAATTTCTTCATTTTCCAGCATATTGGCTCTATCATAATGAGCTATACTATAAGGACATTTATATACACAATTTGAATTAATTAATATATCAATTTTTGCTTTATTTTTTATTTGTTTCAAATATTTATAATCTTGCCCAAATTCAGGACGAATCATAACCTTATCAAATTTTTTCGCTAACTCATCATAATAAGATGGTTTTTCTGAATAATCTTTATATTCATATGTTGGTTTTAACAATGATGATTCTAATTTTATATTCGGATATTCAGCCCGAATATAATCTACCAACAAATCAGAAGACACAATTGCATAATTAAAATCTTCTTCAGAAGCAATCTTAAGCATAGTATTTGCAACTTTGTCATCAAGCATATCTTCCGTTATATTATATTTTGTAAAGGTAAAAGCGACACCGATGCCGAACTTATTATATTTTTTTATTATATCCCTAGCATATTGTTCATCAAATTCTCTGATTTTAGACATACGTCCTGAATTCCAAGAATTTTTTATCGAGCCATATACTTGAGAAATTGGAATTTTTATCCCGTACAAATCACAAACTGACAGCAAGTTAAACATAATACTATCGTTATTAAATAACGAAGGTACTTTAAAATTCAGTTTTTCTCTATTTTTTATATATGTTGGAAGCCTATCTTTTTTCATAATTATTCATTAACCCTAAAACTAGTTGCAACTATACAAACAATAATATGAAGAAACTATCATTAAAATCTTATACAACTCAAGAAAACAAATTTAATAATATTAAATCAACCATGTTTATTATATCAAATAGAGTTACCAAATTCAACGAAAATGTATAAATAATTATCTTTTTCATTATTCGTTATTTATTATATCCATTTAAAAAGAAGTCATAATGACTTCTTTTTAAATGGTGGGCCATCCTGGACTCGAACCAGGGACCTTACGCTTATCAGGCGTACGCTCTAACCACCTGAGCTAATAGCCCTCAGCCTCTCTCTGTGTTATATATTTACACAAACATTTTTAAAAATCAAGCATTAATCTTCATTCAAAGGTCTGAGTAATATTATTGAATTTAAATTTAATTGCAAAAATTCATGGGTTTCTGCTTTTCTATTCGGGAACTCCCTATGAACCACCTCACAATTTTTTATTGCAACAAACCTTTTTGCGCCATTTAAAATATCAGAAAGAACTCTGTTTTTTCTTCCTGTTTTCGGCATAAAGACATTGCCTTTTATTTGGTAATCCTTTGTTATTACAAGAACTCTTTCTGACCAAATACCAGTAATAAAACTATTATTTTCTTCTAAATTATTGTTATCTTCGTACATTTATAGATGCCCTTTCTTATACAGAATACGACTGGAATAGAGGTAAATATAACGATAAAGCCAAGAAACATACAATTACCCCGATGAATATCAACAAAATAGGTTCAATTAATTTACCTAGTGTATCAATAATTAAATCTAGCTGTTGGTCAATATGTTGAACACTCTGTGTCATAAGTTCCCCTAAACGACCTGATTGTTCACCTGTCGATACCATAAACAATATCATTTTAGGAAATATATTTGCAGCTTTTAAAGATTCTGATAAATGTGATCCCGCTTGCATCTTTTTTATAGACACTTTGATTGCGTCTTGCATTACATAATTTGATAGAGTTGTCCTTGATAAATACAAACACTCGATAATTGGTATACCTGCATCATATGCAATTTGTAATACAGTAAGAAAATTCGAAAAAGAAGCAGCTTTCATTAAATCCGATATTAACGGAATTTTTAAAACTATTTCATCTATTTTTCTTTTTGATGGTTCCCAACGTAACAAATACATCATTGAGCCAACAATCGCAGCAATACTTAAAGGAATTATTGCCCATTTATCTTTTAAAAATTCTCCTGAATTTATACAAAACTGAGTAATGGCAGGTAATTGTTTACCCTGCTGGTCAAACATATCTTTAAAAGCAGGAAATACAAACATCAACATTACTAAAACAACTGCAATAGCAAGTAAAATAACAAAAATCGGATACGTTAATGCTGATATTACTTTACCTTTAATATCACCTTGTTTCTTTAATAATTCGATTAAACGTTCAAATGTTTTATCAATTTCCCCTGAATCTTCGCCTGCTTTTGCAAGACCAATATATACTTGACCAAATAAATTAGGATATTTTGAAATTGTATCAGACAATGTATAACCTGCAATAATTTGCTTCTTTATTTCTTGAGCAAGCATTCTTACTTGCCTTGAAGCAGCATCCTTTTCTATAAAAATTAAACTTTCTATAATTGGCAAACCAGCCTTGTTTAAAGTCAAAAATGTCTGAGTAAAATCAATTTTTTCTTTTAATGATAAAGACTGTAATGCACCTGTTTTTGCAGTTTGACTGTTTGAAGTAAATTCACGAAAAGAGATAAGTTTATATCCCATGTTTTTAACACGGACTCTTACTTCAACCTCTGACCTGGCATCAATTCTACCTTTTACTCTTTCGCCATTCCATTTTTCTGCTTCATATTCATATCTGGTCATAAGCGCTCACCCTCTAGTCTTTAACAGGTCCAAGTACACGAACAAACTCAGATATAGTTGTCCTACCCTCAATAATATGCTTCAAACATGCTTGATGTAAAGTATGCATACCTGCACCTACTGCAGCCTCTTCAATTTGAATATCATGCGCACCTTGTGCAATTAAACGCTTAATTTCTTTTGTAATGGGCATAATTTCATAAACACCAATACGACCGGAATATCCTTCAAAATTACATTTATCACATCCACAGGGCTTATAAATCGGAGTTTTCATAAATTCTTGAATTTCTTTTTCTCCACCTGCAATAACTAATTCTACCTCATCTCTTGTAGGAAAGTATTGCGTTCTGCAATGCGGACATAAATTTCTTACTAAACGCTGTGCAATAATACCAACTAATGTTGAAGAAACTAAATAATCCTTAGCACCCATATCTATCAATCTTGTAATTGTAGAAGCTGCTGAGTTTGTATGTAAGGTAGATAAAACCAAGTGACCTGTTAATGCTGCTGAAATCGCCGTTTCCAATGTTTCTATATCACGAATTTCACCAACTAAGATAACATCAGGGTCCTGTCTTAATATAGCACGCATACATGATGCAAATGTTATTCCTGCTTTAGTATTTATTTGAGACTGGTTAATACCATCTATCCTAATTTCTATAGGGTCTTCAATTGTTGTTATATTTATTTTTTCATCATTTATCGCTTTTAATAATGTATATAATGTTGTTGTTTTACCTGAACCAGTCGGACCTGTTGTAAGAATAATACCGTTTGGAACGCATTCCATTTTCTTAATTAATTCGGTATCCTCTTTTGATGCACCAACTATGACCATTTCATCTTTTGATGAGGCCATTGATACCGCAGGGGCCAAAATTCTTATAACCATCTTCTCTTGATCAGCTACAGGGAGTGTATTTATACGGAAGTCATAATCACGTTCTTTATATGTAATTGAAAATGAACCGTCTTGTGGACGTCTGTGTTCGGCTATATTCATTTTGGAAATTACTTTTAAACGAGTTAATATTGCTGACTCTGTCTTGGGTGGAAGCCTTAATACTTCGCGTAAAATACCGTCTTTTCTATATCTAACAACATATCCTTCCAAACGAGGCTCAATATGAATATCACTCGCTTTCATATCAATACCATCTGATATGATTTTATTTACAAATTTTACAACTATATTTGAATCATCTTTTAATTCTTTTTGGGCTTGCTCAAATAACGTCTCTTCTCTGTCAAAAGCTAATGCTTGTTTTTCTATTTTCTTGATTATTTTACTTGTCGCCTTTTTGTTTTCATTAAACAAATTCTGCGTACACATTGAAAACTCATAATGTGTAATAATCAATATACTAGGTTTCAATCCCGTCAAGAAAATAATATCATTTATTACTTTCTTATCATTGGGATTTACCATACCAACTACTAAAACTTTGTCATCATAACTAATAGGAAGAACTTTATTCATTTTAATAAAGTCTTCAGGTAACATTGACAAAACAGAATCCGGTATTTTCAGCTGTTCTGCTGTTACAGCTTCATATCCTTGCTGAGCAGTTAAAGCCTTTTTTAGTTCTTCTAATGTAATAACACCCTGCTGAACTAAAATAGTACCTAACGGAATATGTGTTCTTTTAGCTTCTACTAATGCATTGAAAATCTGTTCATTAGTAACGAGCCCCATCTGTATAAGAACTTCACCAATCTTTTTGGAAAAATACTTTTCGTCAGAATGATGTTCCCCAACATCAACAACTGTTTCATCCTCTATAATATCATCATTATCATAGTGTAACTGTATCTCACTTGAGGAAGATGTATCAACATTATTTTCTTCAGTTTCTGGTTGTTCAACATGTATACTTCCCATTACGAAACTAAATAGAACTGAAAAATCAGAATCGCTTATACTTTTTATATTAACTTTATCCGTAGCTAAGACTTTATATACCACGGACAAGATATCACTCTGAGATGATGTTGATTTTGCAAATACATAAACAGTACCCTTTGAGATACATACAGGTATGTAAAATTTTGTTTGCATATCTTTAATATCAAATTTTGATATTAAAGAAAAATCAATTATAGGTTTTATTTTATCTAAAATTGGGCTCACCATCATTTTTGTTCCTAAAGTTCAACTACATCCTCAGTATCTTTTATAATTCTGGGAGTAATCATAAACAATAACTCTTCTTTCTTCATTTCTTTTTTTTGATTTCTAAAGAAAAATCCTATAACTGGAATGTCACCTAATATTGGTATTTTGCTTACCTCATTATGTTCTGATTCCTGGATCATACCACCTAAAAGTAAAGTTTCTTCATCTTTGATTCTTATACCTTTTAGATCTAAATTATGTCTCTGAAGAAGTGTTGCCGCTGTATAAGGAACACCACCGTATGTATCAACAACAGGCATATATTCTGATGAATAATCCGGTTTTATATCTAATGATACATATCCGTCCGGACTGATAAATGGAAGCACTTCTATCTTAATACCGTTATCTTCACCTATTTCAAATGTTTTTTGAACTGAAGCATTACCTGTATTACCAGCAACAAAACTATTCAAAATCTGAACTGTAGTTGATTCTATATAGTCCTGAGTCAAATCAATAACTGATTTTTTTCCATTAGTAATAACAATTTTAGGATTTGCTAACATTCTTGCTTTTTGATTTGTTATCAAATATGAAATCTTTTGTGTTAAAGAATGCACATCTGCGCCTGTACTTGGACCATGCCAAGCATATGCATTTGTACCAAATCCATTACCGTCAAAAGACATGGTCAAGTGCTTTCCTTGATACATCCAAGTATTTTGAAAATCTTTTGTACCTTCTTCATTTAAAGCAATAATTGAAATTTCCAAATATGCTTGAGGTTGTTTTCTATCATTTTCAAGAATAAAATCATTAACCATTTGAATTTGTTGTTCACTGCCACCCATCATAGTAAGAGTACCAAGTTCAGGTTGAACATACAACGTCATAGTCGGCTTTGCTTGATAAGAAGAAATATTTCCTGTAGAAACGCCACTTGTTAATACACAAGCAACCGTACCACCTCCAATTGCCCCTTCTGGAGCAGGATTGGCAGCCGATTGTGTCTTTAATGTTGCATTTAATTTAGCGTTATACGCTCCACCAGAATTAGCCAGATTCCCTTCAAATGGCAATTGAAAAAGCGTTTGGCATATCATCTTTGCCATTTCAAAAGGTGTTGTATGGTTCACTCTATATGTTGTCATAACAGGTTTTTTATCAAACCTGTCTACTATTTTTTTAGCCATCTGATAATCATTTTCTGTACCAAAAATTAATAATTCATTTTTATCAGCATTCGTTGAAACAATTGGACCATATGATAGTCCGGGAGTATTCATACCAAATATATTAGTATTTAAAAAATGAGCCAAATATGCCGCATCTGTATACTTTACCGGTAATATATTAATATTATCTTTTGTCAAATTTAAAGTTTCCGCTTTCGATGTTGAAACAACCAACATTGTTTTATCTTTTATTACGTATGTCAAATCAGACATTTTCATAACCATTTTAAAAGCATCTTCTAGTTTTACATCAACTAAATCTAAGGTTACAGTCCCTGTTGCAGATTGATGAAATACAATGTTTAATCCTGCTTTATCCGCAAACATTCTTAAAACTTGCTGGACATCAGTATTTCTCAAACTTAAATTTATTAGCTGTCCATTATCATTAAAATGAACATTACCTGACAAATTAATCTTATTTGGGGTATTATACTCTGTCCGGACAGCCGGCTGTCCCATATCATACACAAGAGGAGCAGCTACTGCAACATTATAAGCAAGCACTGACACACACCCTGTAACAATCAAAAGTTTTGATATGTTTTTTAACTTTCTTTCCATAATATATGTTCCTACTCCTCTAATTTTTCCTGATCTCTATATCTTCCTGCAAACTTTTTCTCAAGATTTGCAACAGCAGGTTGTTTTTCTAAGCTGCCACGGGTAAATAACTCACCAACAGCTGCTACATAACTATTATTTTTATAACTTATTTGCACTTTATCCCTTGTTATACCATCTATCTTATAACCGGATATTGTATCTCCGATTTTAACAAATTGATCCATTCCATTTAAATTTATTATTGCTGAAGGACTTTCATTATCATATAAAATGCCTGATATTTGCGTTTGTAACAATTTTGTAAGATTTTCATCAGGAACAGAAGTAACCGGTGGTTCTATTATTTCAAACTGAGTATTATTAATCGTTTCATACGCTTGGTCTTCTGATTTTTCTATTATTGGCGGTTTAAACGGATTTAACCTTGAAGCTTTGTTATAAACAACCATGATTGAATTATTATCTTCGTTTGAATTTAAATTTGAATTATTTTGAGCTTCAAAAAGATCTGTTTCCGATACACTTTCAGTTTGAGGGGTATCCGTAACTGTTGCGACTTGAGCATTTTCACCCTCACCAGTTACAACATTCGTTTCTCCATTCTCATTAAAATTAACACTCATCATATCTGTATTTTCACCACCCGCATCACTAAAGAAGGAGTTTGCCAAATCATCAGTATTTTGAGCCTGTGTCGTATTTTCTGAACTGGTTGATTGTTCTATATTAATACTACTATCCTGCCTATTATCGCTTATTTGACCATTACCCATAAACTTAGGAAATGCTATAAAAGCACCTGTTCCCAATAATAAAATAAGTATTATTATCATTGGAATAGGGTTACTTTTGCCCTTTGATGGTTCTTCTTCATCCTCATCTTCATATTCTTCATATTCTTGATTATCAAGTTGTTCAGAATAGCCTACTCCCATTTCTGGAACATCATCATTTTCATATGAACCTGTTGTCCCCTCTTCATCAGAGTATTCTATATCTTCCCATTGATTTTCTTTATCTACCATATCTCTCACTCTTCATTACGGATAAGCTTCTTTTTATATTTTACACGTATTAATAAAAATGGGCAAATCAAATTTTGAAATATATTCTAATTATTCTATAATTATAGTCACAGTAATAGTTTATGTCTTTTTAAAAAGATTTTCGTCAATCATTTGCATGAATTTTTGTAAACAATATTATAAAAAATAGGCGGCACCCAGATTCGAACTGGGGGATAAAAGCTTTGCAGGCTTCTGCCTTACCACTTGGCCATGCCGCCACATAAAAAAATAAGATAGCGGAAGACGGGACTCGGACCCGCGACATTCTGCTTGGAAGGCAGACGCTCTACCAACTGAGCTACTTCCGCATTTTAGAAGTTATCGCTTCTTCAAATATATACTACATGAAAAGTTTTTATTTCGCAACATATATTTTTATATCTGTCAAATTACTGATTTTACTGCCAAGTAAAAGAGAAGTATTGCACCTACGATACTAATATTTTTTTCTGAAATACTTTTCAGTGTAACAGCAACATAAAACCCAACAAATGATAAAATAAACGTTACTAAGCCAATAATAATCGATGGCAATATAATCGAAATATTTAAAAGTTTAATTGAAACACCAGCACCAAAAGCATCAATACTTGTCGCTATAGCAAGGGAAAACATACAAGTTGGAGAAATACATGCTACTTGTTTTTTGCCTGAATTTGAAAAAGCTTCTTTTAAAAACTTAATACTTAACACTATAAATACAACAAAAACTATCCATTTTGAATATTTTTCTATGTATGAATATATAAAGTCTGTAAACTTCCAACCTAAAATTGGCATTAAAAACTGAAAAAATCCAAAAGATGAAGTCAAAAACAGAGCATTTTTAAATCTTTTTTCCAATATAACTGTTCCATAAGAAAAACTCACTATTAGCGCGTCTAATGCTAATGCTAATGACAAAATTAAAATTTCATATATACTCATATATTATTTATAACATAAAAAAAACCGCTTTATTAAAAGCGGTAAATAAGTGTTCTCTTTCCCTGTAAAACTTATACTGAAGCATTTTCAGAAGCTGCAACAGCTGCTTCTTGTTCTGCTTTCAACTTTGCTTGTGCTTTTTTTGATAATTTTTCTGTTTCTTTTTTAACGTAATTCAACTTACCTTCATCTGTACAATTATCAATTAAGAACTTTACTGTCTGAGTTGGTTGAGCACCTTTTTTTATCCAGTCCAGCGCTGAATTCTTGTCTAACTGCATTTCTTTTGTTTTAGGATTATAAAAACCTAATTGTTGAATAGGTGCAGCCTCTCTCTTTGTAGTAGAATTCAAAACAACTATTCTGAAAACAGGGTTCTTCTTATATCCTAATCTTTTTAATCTAATTTTAACCATTTGGTCGTACTCTCCATTTTATATTACTGCTATTAACATTCTATAGAAGCTAAATATTAATTGCATTCAGCCCCTCTGCAGCCGTTGAACCAACAATTTTAAAAGAGGATTATTGTCAAGTTCATATTTATCAAAACATAAGCAAAATAAATAATCAAGTGATTTTTTTATATTTTTGTAACTTTACTTAAAGAAATAAAAAATGTTCATGTGGTATAATTTCTATGTCTAATACAGGTATTGATTTATAATGAACAAATTAAAGTCAAATAAAGATAACATAAAATTGTTCGTTTGTGATTTTGACGGCATATTCACAGATGGGAAGCTTACTGTGTATTCAGATGGGAGAACCTCGAAAGTTATTGATTACAAAGATATAATGGCGATTGCAAATTTATTAAAAAGGAATATAAAATTTGCAATTATCTCCGGTGAAAAATCTGCTGCAATAGATATTTTAAAAGAAAAATTCCCATTAATTGAAACATTCCAAAATGAAAGAAATAAAATTAAAATTTTAAAGAGTTTACTCGAGAGACACAATTTAAAAGCAGAAAATACTCTATATATGGGTGATGATATAAATGATATAGAGTGTTTAAACTATGTTTCTTTTCCTGTTACTGTTAAAAATGCACACATACAGGTAAAGAGCTTGGAAAATATTTTTGTAACTACAAATAAAGGTGGGCAAGGTGCTGTCAGAGAGGTTGTTGATTCTATATCATGAAGAAATTTTTTCAACAAATATATAAAAAAATACTAAAATTCGATGAATATACTAACCAATATTTAAAAATTAGCAATAACATTGAAATACCATCTTTAGCGTATACTAATTGGGGAATACATTTAGCACATTTAAAAGACTTTAATAACGCCATTGAAAAACTTGAAACAGCAATGTTAATGTCAAATCAAAGTCCAAAACCTTGTATAAGTTTAGGAATAATATATGCAAAACTAAAAGAATACGAAAAAGCAGAAAATGTACTTAAAGAGGCAATAAGAAGAGATTCCCAAAACGCATATTCATATTCTGTGCTAAGCAGTATATATATAGCAAAAGATCGATTTGAAGAAGCTGAAGATACAATAAAAAAAGCATTAAGATTATCACCTTCCGATGCTGAAATATATTTAAATTATGGTATTTTATGTGCAAAACTTCAGAAAAAAAATAAAGCTATTGAAATGCTAAAAAAATCAAAACTTCTTAATCCTACTAATTCTCACACATATTTTGTTCTTGGGGTAATGTTATTTGAGACAGATAAAATAAATGAAGCATTTGCCGAGTTTAAACAACTTGAAGATTTGAATCCTAAATACAAAAATTTAAATTATTATTTAGCGCTTTGCTACAAAAAAGAAAAAAATCATATGGCAGTACTTGAATATGCACAAAGAGCTTTAAATGAGGATTTTTTAAACCCTTCAATATACATATTGCTAGCCCAAACCTACATAAATCTTAACAAAAAAGATGATGCTCTATTGATATATCAAAAAGGAGCAGATAAAGGCATTAATGATTTTGAATTTTATTTATCTTGGGGAATTTCTTTACTTAGAATGAATAATATTGATATTGCAAAAGAAAAAATATATAAATCTTTGGAAATAAAAGAAAATAACTCCATTGCTCTATACAGATTAGGTTGCTGTTTCTACAAAGAAAAGAATTTAGATAAGGCAGAAGAACTATTTAAAAAAGCAATTGACTCTGATTTTTCAAATTCAAATGCTATTGCAGATCTTGGAATAATATATTATGAAAAAAAAGAATATAACAATGCAATTCAAACTTTTTTCAGAGCAATTGATATATCAAGCGAAAAAGCATATTTATATTTTTATATAGCAAATTGTTACTATAAACTAAATCGATTGAAAAAAAGTATTGATTACTACGAGAAAACTATAGAATACTACCCTTTACATTTAGAAGCCTTCATTAATTGCAGCGTATGCTTTCTAGATATGAATAATAATAAAGAAGCGCTTAGAAAAATACGAAATGCTTATCAAATTAATAGAAATTCAGAAAAAGTTAATCTCATATATGCATTAGTTGATTTAAGACTGGGAATATACAGTGATGCAATTGAAAAATTAGAATTATTATTGAGCAAAAATCCAAACTGTAAAGAAGCAAAATTAATAAAAGCACATACATTAATAAATTTAAAAAAACCACAAGAAGCACTGAATATAATACTTTCGTTTGACGATGAAACAAAAGATTCTGCAATATGCATATATCTATCTCATTCAGCATACAAAATACTTGTAGAAGAAACTCCATCGAACTATAATAAAAACATGCTTAATTTCTATTCAGATAAAATGAAAAATATTAATTTTGATTTTAATAAAAATGAAATTAGCGTATATTTAGGAAAGACACTGAACATTAATAAATAAAGGATAGGACAAAGTGGGAATAATCGTTCAAAAATTTGGAGGCACATCCGTTGCAGATCCTCAAAAAATTCATAATGTTGCGAAAGCTGTTATTAGAGAAAAAGATAATGGAAATGATGTAGTAGTTGTTGTTTCTGCTATGGGACATACAACAGACCACTTAATTAAGCTTGCAAAAGAAGTAACAAACACACCTAATTCCAGAGAAATGGATATGCTTCTTTCTACAGGAGAACAAGTTTCTATAGCGTTACTTGCTATGGCAATCCAATCTCAAGGATATAAGGCTGTCAGTATGAATGGGCAACAAGTAGGAATTGTTACCGAATGCATACATACAAAAGCAAGAATAGTTGATATAAAAACAGAAAAACTACAAAAGAAATTAAGCGAAGGAAATATAATTGTAGTTGCAGGATTTCAAGGCGTTACTCCGGATGGAGAAATTACGACATTAGGACGCGGTGGTTCTGATACATCTGCCGTAGCTATTGCAGCAGCTCTAAAAGCAGACAGATGTGACATATACACTGATGTTGAAGGTGTTTATGCAACAGATCCAAGAATTGTTCCTAATATACAAAAAACTGATATTATCTCTTATGAGGAAATGTTAGAACTTGCAAGAGTTGGTGCTAATGTTCTGCACCCTCGTTCTGTTGAAACTGCAAAACAATTCAATGTTCCTTTGAGAGTTCGCAGTTCATTTAAGTTAGATAACCTTGGTACTTTAATTATAGGAGTTGAAAATATGGAAATATATAAACCCGTCGCAGGTGTTGCAGCTGATTCTTCACAAGTAAGAATTTTATTATCAAATCTTCCTGACATTCCAGGTACTGCTGCTAAATTATTCGGTTCATTAGCAAAAAACAATATCAGTGTTGATATGATTATACAATCTTTAGCAAATAACGGAACGAATTCAATAGCTTTTACTGTTGATAAAGATGACTTAGACGAAGCTATAAAAACATTAAAAAATGAAAAAGACACCGTTCAAGCTGCAGAAATTCTTATTGATAACGATATCGCTAAAGTATCAATTGTAGGCGCAGGAATGGTTGACAGACCCGGTATTGCTGCTGATATGTTCAGAGCTTTAGCAGAAAAAAATATAAATATTAAAATGATTTCAACAAGTGAAATTAAAATAAGTTGCTTGGTTGATAAACAAAACGCAAATGAAGCAATCAAAGCCCTTTGCAAAGAATTTGGTTTAGAGTCAAAAGAAACTGCTGTTGTTAAAGGCGACTTACCTGATGTATAATTATTAAAAATTAAAAAATAAAAAAAAGAGTTCATTTCTGAACTCTTTTTTATTTTTTACATATATTAATGTTGAATATTTTCTAAAGAATCAATTCTATGATGAGCAGACTTTGTCGACTGTTCTACAGCGACTATTCTTTCTAATAATGAATTATACTTGTATTGTTGTTCTTCCAATCTATTAATATGTTCTTCAATATATTTTATACTTTTAGCATAACTTCCGATTGCGATACCTGCTGAAATTATATTTATTATAAGAAGAAATATAAACTCATTTGTCATGTCCATTTCCCTTTTAGTTTTTGATAGTTATCTACACTATGAAACATTAACCAACGAACAAACGCACAAGCATCACTTACAAATAAACATCTTTCAAAAACTTTATCTGCAAAATATCTATCATTATTAACAAAACAATGATTCTCACATAAAACATCATGCAATAATGATGCAACTTTAAAACGTATATCTTCTTTCGTTCCAATTATTATCCAGAAAAATTTATGAATTGTTGCCCCATCATATTCATAGCCTGAGTTTATTACAAATTTATAGTTTTTATTTTTGACAAAATCAATTAAAATCACATCTACTTTATTTTCACAAAATAAAGGTTTTTTCTTCGCCCTTTTTATTTCTTCTTTTGTCATTACTCTCTTATTAATTATTTTATTTTCAATCTTTGGTATATCAGAAAATAGTATTGCAAGAGTATCATCCTTATACCATTCAATATATACATTATTGTTAAATGAAACTTTTTTTAATTTTTTAATAAAATCACAAAACACTGCTTCTCCTATTACCCAATATTTTAATCATTACAATTTTCCTTTTCTCTAAAAGAAATATCACAATAAAACTTGTATGTGTTGCGGTTTATATTGATGTTGAATGCACTATGGTCATTAGTAATTTTTTGTTTTTTAATTTTGCCATCTGGTGTAACTTGTGAGTCAAGATTAATAGTTGCAAATCCTTTTGAACTTTTTATTTCTTGAGTAACCTCTTGTTCTTCTGCTAAAACAGGAACTGCAAATAAACTTAAAATGATAATTGCTATTAGTTTTTTCATATTTTTACTCCTCTATTTGTAATTGTGATACTGGCATAAAATCATTAGATAGTTGCAAAAAGCATTCCTGAACAAATTGAGCTGTTACGTTTTTTACTGTCTGTAAACTTTCAAGATATTCTGTTGTTAGTTCTTGCGTAAAATCAGGTAAACTATAAGTTATTATCGGAACCGTCTGTCCTGTTTGTATTCCCATAGAAATAACAGGCAATAAATCGGACAAAAAGTCTTTTGTTTCACCTGTTGACATTGAGACCTTTCTGCGGATATATCCTAAAGATGTCAAGAAAAACTCTTTGTTAAATTGATTTTGCTTTGATTGAGCCTGAGCTTGCTCATATTCCTCTGTATTATCTGTAACAACTCCGTCAATAAGTTTTTCATAAGGTTGCAGAGCGTAATATGTCGGATGATTTTCTTCTTTTTGCTCAATTATTGCTTCTTGAATGACTTCTTGAGTTTCAGTGTCAATAATTTCAGGTTGAACAACACAATCAACTAAAACTATATTATCAACAGACTCAATACTTAATCCTTGTCTATGGTTATATTCAACAATAAAATCGTTTTTTTCTATCTCTGTATAAGGGTATTCTAATTTGTATGACATTTTTTAAATCTCCTAACTTATGTAACCGCAAGTTTTCCAATAATTTCCTCTTGTTCTCTCTCCACTTTCACAGAACAAATTAAACGAAGAACCGTCTATTGGCTCACCTAGTATATTATTTACTGATGTACCCGAACTGGCTAATGATAAAAATATGGAATAATTAATATTGTTATAATTTTTCAGCAAGTTAATTGTAGTATTATTAGTTGTTGCCTCTGTATATTTTCCCCACTGCTCGCAATATCCATCTGAACGAACATAATAACCACTTGTTCCATTAACATAATTTTCAACAACGACTGCTGGTCTTTGAGATGAAGCTGTGCTAACTGTTGTAGGTGCTGTTGTACAGATTATATTGGAGATTCCGTAATTTATAAAGTCGTTGTAATCCATTGCAAAAAATGGATATAGGGGTTTAAATGATGTTATTACCCCACCTGATACTGAAACACTTGCAATAAAAGCTCTTTTGTTACCTGCTCCGATATCACTGTTTGCATAGATATAATTGTCTACTCTATTATAAGTAAATGTTCCTAAAGTAGTATTCGGAATATCTGTTTCATACTTTGGAGAAATACCAAAACCAATAGTAACACCATTTTTGGTACCAATAACAAAATATCCGTTATTTAGAGTTACAGCAGTTGTATATGTAAGACATTTTGATATATTAAGTTCATAATTATTCAATGTTCCATCAGCATTTCTACCAGCAGAAAGTAATACTTTGAGGTTAGGCAAAATAAACACTGTTGAACCAATATAGCCAATACCATTAAATATTTGATTAATTGAAGTACATTTTCCATTAGTTATTGTAACTTCCGCAAGTGGGAATGTGTATAAACTACCATCACCTGTAGTATTATTCCTATAATAACCTACTTTGTTTAGAGTAGTATCATAATACATCCCAGATATAGCATTTGTCGGAGTTGGACCTGATTTTACATTTCCTTGGTTAGCATATGCAACATTTCCACCTTTTCTGTAAAATACTCTAAAAGTGCCTGAACTTGAAGCCAAATCAACAATAACGTCACTTGATATCGTTTCAACATCAAAATTACCAACCCCATTAGGGATGTATACTTTACTTCCTGATTTTATCTTTAAAACACCATTAGTAAGCTCAAGTTTTATATTTTGAGGAATTTCTAAAATACTATTTGTTATTTGTTGTTTATTTAGAAAATGTTTTTCACCTGTTTCTGTAAGATTCGATAAATTTATATTACTTCTGGTATCGATTCCCATATCAATAATAGATTGAAGACAATCTTCATATTCGCTATTAAATTCATCTACTTTTTGATCATATTCTTCAAGATAACCAAGTGCAACATTTTTATTATTTTCTGTTATTTCTTTATATTCTAAAGCTGATTGTGCTGCAGTTAATGCTATTCTTTTTGATTCATTAAGTTCATCCATTAATTCATCAGGTGAACTTGATAAACCTTCTCTAACTTTAACACATCTTTCTATTTTTCGGCTTAATATTTGCAGTATTCTGACTATATAATCAAAAGTCCACTCTAATATATCTAAATTAAAATAAGAAGAATTTTTAAATTCACTTTCTTGTTTAACCACTAAAGTAAGCATTAAAGTTATTTTTTCATTTGTTTTTAATGTTGTATAAGATGAACTTTCCAGAGGAAACATTATATAACTACCGTTAGGATTTCCAATTTCATTTATTGAATAATCAACACCTAATATTAATGTTGTTATTACATTATTCTCACTAATATGTTGGACTATTAATTCATTTTCATTTTCTATTAAAAAATCAAAATCAAATTTTTTAACAGTAGAATTTCCCGTATATGTGTTTACGGGGACAATTGATGATACTGTCATTCCTTTCTCCTTACATTTTATTTTTAAATCGTTCCAAAACTATCGATATCAACTTATTTCTTACTTCAAAATCAGGATTTTTATTATTATTTTGCTTATATTCACTGTTAAGAGTTAGTATTAATTTAAATATATTGTATTTATCTTCTTCTTTGTTTATTTTTAATTTTTTAATTTCATCAACTAGATATTTATAATCAATATTTAGTTTAAAAAATTCAATATTATCTATTTCTTGTAAATTAGAAAATAATTCATAATCTTCCTTTGCAAAACAACCCTGATAATTTGAAATATCTTTTGTTTTAAAGTTTTCGAAATCTTCAAAATATTCAGATAATAAGGATATAAATTGTTTTTTATCAGTTGATATAAAATTTTGTTTTTTAATTTGATTTATATAATCTTTTTTACTTTTTACATCTTCCTGTTTTCCGCTGAAATCAATATATAAAAATGCTTTATTTACATCTGTTTTTGATATTTCTATTATTTCTTTCCAGTTTTTAATATTTTTTTCTTTTAATTCTTCTTCGTCCTGTTTCTTTTCTGATAAAGAAAAATCATTGAGATAATTTCTAATTTTTCTTTCTAATTCTTTATCTTTTATTATTTTTATTTCTTTTTCCTGTTCGGATTTAGCCATATTATAAGAGTAAAGTTCCTTTGCCCAATTATAAGCAATTACATTATTCTTAAGTTCTTTTATTGATTTTTCAAATTTTTCTGTATCTTCAAGATTTAATATATTTTTATATTTACTAAAATAAAAGTTTGCTTTTGGATTTTTATCATTTATAAATGCATCTATCAAAGAAGAATAAAATTCAGATTTATATTTTTCTTCTCGATATTTTAAAATTTTAGGAGTCCAGTCTTCATTTTCTGCCATTAATTTCAGAACTGATAAACCATTTTTAAAAGATGATTCTATAATATTTACATCTGACTTATACAATACTGCCCTTGATATGGATGATTTTATAGCATTCTCATAAACTTCAGTTTCCCAATTTTTGAGTTCTGTTTGTTCATGGGCTTTCATTTTTCTTTTTATTGATTCAATTTTTTCTATTTTAATTGTTTTCGCAAGTTTTTTTGATGAATTATCAACAAATGCAATCTCTTGAATTTTAGAATCAATAAAACTATCAAGTTCTGCTACAAATTCGTTAATTTTTCCTTCTACATTCTTTCCTTTTAAAGAGAAAAATCCATTTTCTGAAAATAAAAGTTCTTGTTCCCATTTATCAATAATATTACTTAATTCTAATATCTTAATTTTATCTATATGATTATCAGAGAAAACTTCCTGTTGTATTTCACTTTCAGTAACAGGTATTTTTCTTATTGAAAAAGATTCCCCTCTTACATCTTTATTAAGATTTCCTTCCATAATACACCTTCTTTTTATTATCCTATTAGATTATTATTCTTAGAAAAGAGACCAAATGAAGTACTAAACAAACCGTTTGAATAACGATTTTTACTTTTAAAAGAAGCAAGTCCGGCTTGTGAGTAATATTGGTCTGCTCTATCCATATATTTCTGAGCTTCTCTTTCTGAATCTTTTAATGTTGTAAGTGCATCAAGTTCACCATTTAATTTTTCATCATCTACAATATTTATAGCCATTTGAGAAGATAAGCCAATATTTCCGGCTGCAAGATTCGTTTTTTCTTCTCCCATATTCAATATAGATTGAAGTCTTTTTCTTCTTGCTTCTTCTATACCTTCTTGGCGAACATAAGCTGCATCTTTTTCTGCTTTTTTTGCTTGTTTTGTCAAAAACTCTGTTTGATATTCACTTTCAGCTTTTTGGGTTTGTATTTCTTTTATTTCTACTGCTGCTACAACCAAATTTGCAGCAGCTTGAACAGCATCATATATAGAACACATTTATCAATTACCTTTCTTATTTACCTTATAAAAGAACTCGAATCCATCTTGAACAGGAATATTTTTCGGCTTAGGATTATCAAATTTAAAACCGAATTTTAACAACCAATTCTTAGCATTAAAATTTGTTCTATGTATAAAGTTAAACATAATCTCATATTTTTCTTCTGCATATAAAAGTTGTTTTTTAAATTCTTTCAGAAATATGGACTTATTTTTTTGTATATATGAAGAAGATAAAAGCCAAGCACAGGCAATTGATTTATCATTATTAAAACATTCATTGAAACCACCGATTGCTATTGGAATAATATTTGAATAGTTATCTTGTCCATAAAGTACAAGAAATTTCTTATTTTCCAAATCATTCAATGTTTTAATTTTCCAATTATTACCATATAAAGCTATTAATTCTTCTTTATCTTCTTTCCTTAAATTTTCAAGAACAAAAATGATTTCTGATTTTTCGCTACACTCTTTAATCATTGGAATTTGCCACCGTAACATCTAAAGAGATTGAATTTATTGTCAAAGGTAAAGGGAAAATCTGTTTTATATGAACAGTTGCTTTTTCGCTGTAGTCAGAAAATGAAAATACATTTACATTCCCCGAATATAAATAATTATGATCGTTTATACTATTCATACTTCTAATATTTTGAAGTAAAGTCCCGTTTGTACCGACAACAAAAAAATCTTCTCTTGATTTATCTATGCAGATATTAATTTCATTAACTATTTTTAGAAGACCATGAGTATTTTCCCCTTCTAAATTAAGTGTTTCCAGTTCAAATTCATAAGGCAAACCTGCAACAATAGTTGAAGCAGGATAATCAAGTTGTATTTTCCCGTTTTGAACTATTTTATTTTCAACAACACAACCATCTGCAAGTAT
Organism: Candidatus Gastranaerophilales bacterium; assembly: GCA_944323935.1. Classification (GTDB taxonomy): domain Bacteria; phylum Cyanobacteriota; class Vampirovibrionia; order Gastranaerophilales; family Gastranaerophilaceae; genus Avigastranaerophilus. The sequence continues at coordinate 145,023 of CALUUJ010000003.1, forward strand.
AGTTATATTTTCACCTTCAAGATGTTCTAATCCTGTTATATTTTGTATTGGTTCACCTTTATAACATAATGAACTATCAAGAAATATTCCATCTTCTGTTTTCTCAACATATCTTGACGCTAAACGCTCTATAAAACGCTTTGTTTTTCCGTTTATCTGTCTTTTTACAACAAAATAAGCTACGTCTTCATTATCTTCACGAACAACAGCAACAGATTCAAAAAAACCTTTAGTTTCATGCCTGTGCCAGCCTGCAACTTCTTGTTTTTTATTATATGTTAAGGCATTAACCGTACCGTCAGACATTACACACCAAAGAATTCTATATGGTTCTTTAGAATATGCCATATCTACCACCTGTTTACCTTCAAAGAGGTGGTTTGCAAATATGGATAATTCTTCTCCGTCATAACTATCAGATACATAAGTATAGCCTAAATCCCTTACAACACTACCTCCTGACTGCACAAAAATAATCATATTTCCAGAAACAACAGGCGGAACATGTGAACAGCCATAAAAACTTTGCGGAGATGCAACTAAAGAAGAAGATGCTGCAAAAGCACCATCTGTACCATTTAATTTCCACTCTCCACCAGATGTTAGTAATATTAAATCATTCATCGCAATAATATGTCTTATTTCATTAACTTCTCGTTCTGAGAGTGTTATATTTATTGAATCAGAACTATTTAATGGTCTTGAAATATTAAAATTATTATTAGTTGATGTTTGTGAGGCAACCAACTGCTGTGGGCTATTTTTTAGGCAGGCAAAAACTTTTCTTTGTTGAAAATAATTTACACAAGCCGGATTATTATCATTTTCAAAAGGATTTGTAAAGATTGGAGCTGTGGAAGTTAAATCAGGTTCTATCTTATCATCTTTAAAAGTAGTAGTTGAAGTTGTACCTACAAAACCAAAAACTCCGTTAACATCTCTGTATATATTATATTCAACAGCATTTTCAACTGCTTCAAAGGTTATTGTGATATATTCTGTAGTACCCCAAGATGATTCTAACTCCCCAACCACAGATATTTCCTCGGAGCGATTACTTTCTTCATATGTATCCTTTTTAACCGCGGTAATTACATATTTATAAGTTGTAGGATTTTCGTTTCCACCTGTCCAAACTGCACTTAAGCCTTTAGGAGGCAAGATTTGAGGTTCAAACATAACTTCCGTTAATTGCCAATCATAATGAGATAAACGTGAAAGTTCCATTGGCGCATAATTATTATGACATAATGTCAATACATCTGCATTTTGAGCATATTTTATGTTAAATAAATCATTCTGTTCATATTCTGTAGTTATTTCAACCGGAGTATTTTCATCAGTCTCATCAATATTTAATATTTGAGCCCCATTTTTTATAAAACGGGCATATTTATCTCCAAGCTCAATAATGTATGTCTGCTCTGTATTGAAAGAAAAAGGAATTAAACGAACTTTAGAATCTGAATTTTTGACTTCACAGACAAGTTCCAATCCTGCTCTATTGTTTACACAACCTTCAGCTCGTACAAACCCGTTTTTTAGAGTTTTTAAACCAATTGCATATTTTGTCAAATCATTTCTTGCATATAATGCGGAACTCAATTCTCCACCTGTAAAAGATCTTTGGGTATATCTAGACATAAAAATCCCTCTCTATCTGATATCCAACCAAGAACAACTATCATCATTTTTTAAATATCCTTCAGAAGCATTTATAGTTTTTGCTTTTGCAAGAATACTTGTATAAACACTTAAACAATCTGATTGAATAGACCTGTTACCTGTAATTGCAGGAGCCGCTAAAAAAGCTAAATACCAACATAAAGCCATTACAAACTCTGTTGAAAAAAATGTTTCATTATCTACTGATTTTGTATACCTTAATACAGCAGGTGTAATATTAGTATTTATAACTTTTTGACCGGTTACATTTGATGCAACTTCAAATTCAACAATCTCTTTATTTACATAAGGTATAATTTCTCTTGCAAATAAACAATCATTAGGATAATCATATTCATATAGAAATTTAGGATTTTGAGGTATATTACCTGTAAGTGCCAATTCTCTATACGAATTAGCAAAGTTCCAATCAAAATCTTTCAAGACTTGTTCTTTTGCACTATCATAAAATTCATTTAAAATAACGGTATTTTTATCTGACTGGTTAGAATTTTGAATACCAACGCTTACACGTAAATTTTTCAGAGTAATATTAAATATTTTAGATTTTGTATAGTTCATTTTAACTCCTTTTTAAAAAAAGATATCCGGTGTAAACACCGGATATCAAAATAAAGAATGAGGATTATTATATGTCAAAAGCATTATGCATTATGAAAGCTTTCTTGTACTCCATCAACAACACCGGCAATAATAGCACCTTGAGTAGGGTTTGTTCCGTCAACAGTATATACAAGACGTAAAAAACCCAAATTTCCCTTTGGTAAAAACTTAATTGAAGAAACAGCACCTTTTGTCAATTCATCTAATAACATTTTTTGTTCTACCAAATCTACATTTGAAGAAAAATCTTCTTCCATTGAAGTTTGAACTTTAATAGACAAACTTGTTAAATTATTAAATGTTTCAGCTATCTGAATAAAAAGTCCGACTGGTGTACCAAAAGAAACTTCTCTTTTACCCATATCAAGTACATTTTCAGATACACAACTTTTAGTTATAGCTTGTTTATTTGAGAACAAACCTTGTTCATCTAATATCATATTTTACCTCCCTTTTAAGAAACCACATCTTCATTGCAAGTAATTTGTTCACATTCACGAATAGGAATATTTTTATAATGAAGAATGTTTTCATTTAGATATTCTTTAATCGTAAAGTTAACGTTTGTTTTTGCTCTAAGCTGTGCTTCAAAGTACATTAAAACTGTTGAATTACAATAAATATAAGTCTTACCTGTTTTAGCAAATCTTCTTATTTTGTAATATGCCTG
>CALUUJ010000004.1 GCA_944323935.1 Candidatus Gastranaerophilales bacterium
TTTGAACGGTCATTCGGACAGGGCTTTGAATTGTGGAACTCAAGCCAGCAATCAATAAATTTTATTGTTTCTTGAACAGTTGGAATATAGTTTTTAGTTAGTTTTTTGTGCATATCTCTGTGGAGTTTCTCTCCACGTTTCAGCCACGCAGGTTTATCCTCAATACTTGTACCTATATAACTTGTCATCATTTTTTCAAACTCTTCTTGAAATTCAAGGAAGAATCTTTCAATAACTTTTGCTCTTGCATTATATGGTTTTGCAAAAACTGATTTTATTCCAAGTTTTGCATAAATCCCATTAAAACCTGCTTCGTCAAAGTCCATATTCTGAAAGTATTTAGATTTAAATGCCTTTCCATTATCCTGATAAACTACTTTTGGTATTATGCCAAGATTTAAAATAGCGTTTCTTAAAGCACTTGCAATACATTGAGTATTCTCAGTCATCATAATTTCATAGCCGACTAATGCCGTTGATTTCCAGTCTAAAAAGCCGACCAAAGTTGCTCTGGTCGGCTTACCTGTAAATGGATTAATAATTTGAAAATTAAGAACGTGTCCGTCAGCAATCAAAACATCTCCGACTTCAAGTTTTGAAATATCTCGTTCAATGTACGGTTCAATTTTATCGTGATATGCTTTTTCGCCTTCTCTAAATAGAATCCACTTTGAATAATTGTTTTTCTTAAAATTTTTGGCAAATCTTCTGAATGTCAGATTGCATGGAATATTTTCATATCCTCGTTTTTCAAGAATATGTTTTGTTAAATTTATAGCTTTCCCGATACTAAATTTATTCGGGTGTAATAAATATTTCAAAAATATCTGTTTCATTTCCTCATTCAAAATCGTATTATATTCACCCTGTTGATTAGTTTTACGTTTTTGTAAAAGCCCCTCTGTTCCATAATCTTCAAAAGCTTTAACCCAACGATGAAGTGTCCCTATCGAAATTGAACCTACAAACTTATATATCTGTGGCAGATACATTCCGCTGTTATATAAATCTAAAAATACAGAATCAGCTTCTTTTTTAGTTGGATATTTTTTACGAATATTATATAATGCAGTGACTATATCCACTCTTGCAAGTGCTGTTAATTTCGCATGTTCTGATACAAAATTCATCTTGTTTTCAAACGGAACAAGTGCTGTTGTTTTTAATTCTTCTTCATTTAATCTATCTTGTATATCCGGCTCTAATGAAGAATAAAGGATTTCATAGGATTTTCCACCCTTTACTTCAACTTCTCTTGCGATATACTTACCTTGATTAATCGCAAGTCTTATCGAACGTGTGCTTTTTAAGCCCTTTATTCTTGCTATTTCATTAATACCAATAAATTCATCCATACTCACAGATTAACTCTGAAGTCGGAAATGTGTTCCTGTTTTCCAGATTTTGTAACATACCAACACAAATTACTCTTATTAAAACCAAATCGGACATTATCTACTTCAAAAGTCCAATAATCGTTTTATCCGTGCAAGTTAGTGAAATTAGGACAAACAGCGATGACGATTCGTTTTTTAGCTAAAATTTTTGGAATTTTGAGGACATTTGTGATACCCAAAAGAGACTTTTCGTCCGGTTTCAGAACGCATAAAACGATTACTTCCGACCTCTATAATTCAAACACAAAGCCAACCTTGCCGAATAATCCTTTTATTCGTTCAGACAAAATGTCCCGTTAAAATACAGTAAAACAAATAAGCCTGTAAAACATTGATTTTACAGGCCTTTATCTATGTTTTTGTTTCATTTTATAATCTGGAGACGGAGAGATTCGAACTCTCGTCCGGAATGGGATATAAACCTGCGTCTACGAGTGTAGGTCTGTTAATCTCGATAAATTACGGCACGATCCTTTCCTTATATTTATCAGAGCAGTTTAGACTGTTGCGCAGCTTGAAAGTTTATCTTAATTCGGCTACTTTCATTACCGAACTGCATCTTGCATGTTTACGCTATGCCAAACGGCAAGATGGTCTGACATAACGGCTGAACTGCGCTTACGCAGCTAGAGCTCTAGCTCTAGAAAAATCAGCTTTTACTACGTTGTTTGTAGCGTTTATTTTAGTTTGCTCGTTGATAACTCAGAACAGCGCTGAGACCCGCAGCCTGATTACACCAATCCACCCGTCAAATCCAAAACGTCCCCATATTAAATTTTCAAAGTTCGAGTTTCTATTCTACACTATCTATATTTTTTTTTCAATCTTAATTATTGCATTAAACCCATTTCTCTTAATCTATTTATTTTTTTCTCTTTACTTGATGATTTTAACAAACTATCAAACATATTTGTTTCAAGTAATTCTGTGAAAAATCTTCCTTCAGAAAATTTTGCATTAGCTTTTTTCATTGCTGTAACATATTTATTTATTATAGTGTATGAAAGTGTTTTAGCTATTTCTTTCGTTTCTATGTCACAGTCTGAAGTATTAAAATTAATTGCAAATTTCCCATCAAGAAGAGCATATAGCACATCTCCGTACTGAGTATTATTATCTTTTAATTTATCACTTATATCTACAAAATTTATTGCTTGTTTTTTACTGTCAAACATAAAATTGTATGGGTTTCCGCAATCAAATTCATATCCTTGCCGTGTAACATAATCAATATCTTTAATGCATTTATCAAAAGTTTCTTGTGGTGCAGTTGCAAGAGTTCTTAATGCTTCAAGATGACTTTTTATATTTATATCTGAGATATTTTCAGCTGCAAAGAAAGGAATACCAAGAGATTTTCCAGTTTGTCTCTTTAAAATATAATATATATATGAATATTTTGTTCCTGCCGGAATTTCTATTCGTGCAATTGTTTGACCAACATTCAACTTTGGAGAAAAATCTTTTATTTCTATAATCTTTGCTTCATTGTTTCCGATAGCAACAAAATTTCCTCTATTATATTTTTTTAGAACCCAATTATCTGTTCCCGGAATTCCGAATGTAGTTCCTTCAAAACCGTAGCCTAGTATTTCTCCTGTTCGTTCTTCGACTTCTCGAACTTGGCTCAAAAAATTGGTTTGATTAGCCCAATTTAAGAAAGATTCGTATGATTTTTCATCTGTTATATTTTCGTACCCTGAAAAACTTGGATTCTTTATAAAAATATCACTATCATATGTTATATTTTTGGGGGAAAGGAATTTATTTTTGAGGTTTTTCATTGCTAATTGTGTATATTGAGTACTTATTCTCATATTATTTCCCTTTTTTACTTTTAACTCTCAAAAATAAAATTTTTGCCTTTTAACCTTAAAGTGAGAACTTTTGTAAACAATACTGGAGAATTAGTTCTCTGGGGTTATATTTTTCTTCGATTTATGTTATAAATAAGATTAATTAGAAAATCGGAGGTTTTTATGACAGTAGGATCATTTGTATTTATGTTGCATTCACATCTTCCGTACTACAGAATGGCAGGTATGTGGCCGTTTGGTGAAGAAAATTTGTACGAATGTATGTCTGAAACATATGTTCCGCTATTAAATGCAATTTCAGAATTATATGAAGAAGAAGGTATAAAGGCAAAATTAACCGTCGGTATTACTCCAATATTAGCAGAACAGTTAAATGATGAACATTTAAAAGAAGGTTTTGTAAAATATCTTGATTCAAGAATTGAAGCTGTTTCAAAAGATTTGGACAGATATCCTGACCCTAAAGTAGAGCATTCACAACATTTAAAATATCTAGCTAAATATTATTTTGATTGGTTTAATCATATTAAAGATTCTTTTGTAAATAAGTACAATAAAGACTTAATTGCTGCTTTTAAAAAATATCAAGATTTAGGTTGTATAGAAATTACAACATCAGGTGCTACTCATGGTTTTTCACCACTATTAGCAACAGATTCAAACTTAAATGCACAATTCAAAGTTGGTTCTGATACTACAAAAAGATTATTCGGTAAAAAAGCAAAAGGTGCTTGGTTGCCAGAGTGTGCATACAGACAAGGATATGAATTTATCGGGAAAGATGGTCAAAAGAAATGGAGACCAGCTATAGAAGTAACACTTCAAAATAATGATATTGAATATTTCTTTACTGAATCTCATGTTATTGAAGGTGGTAATTCTGTTGGAAACAGAAGAGTTGTCGGTATTTATGGTAATATAGAATATATTCCTCTTCCGCAAAGAGAAGCTACCGGTTATGATACATATTCTGCTTATTGGTTACCCGATGCACAAGTTGCAGTTATGGGTAGAAATGATAGAGCCGGCTTCCAAGTTTGGTCGGCAGCTGACGGATACCCAGGGGATGGTGTTTATAGAGAATTCCATAAAAAAGACGATAAGTCAGGTATGAATTACTGGAGAATTACTTCTCCGACTACTGATTTAGGGGATAAAATGTTATACGATCCAGTCCTTGCTATGAATCAAGTAAATTCGAATTCTGACCACTATACAACACTTTTATTCCATCTTTTAAATGACCACAAAAAAGCAACCGGAAAAGAAGGTCTTTTAATGGTTTCATTTGATACTGAGTTATATGGACATTGGTGGTTTGAAGGTGTTGAATTCATAAAACAAGTTATAAGAAAACTAAACAATTTTGTTCCTGAGATTGAAAGATGTACAGCAGGAGAATATTTGGAAAAGCATCCGCCAGTTGATACAATTCAAATTCCTGAATCTTCTTGGGGGCAAGGTGGACATTTCTATGTATGGTTGAACCATTTAACAGAATGGATGTGGCCTATAATTCACGCTTGCGAAAAGAGAATAATTGATATTGTTTCAAAATATGAAAAAATACCTGAGGATAAGTTATTACATAGAGCATTAAATCAACTCGCAAGAGAAAATTTATTGTTACAAAGCTCTGATTGGCCTTTCTTAATTACTACATGGCAGGCAAAGGATTATGCTACAGACAGATTTAACGAGCATGTTGAAAGATTTTCTTTAATTGCAGATATGATTGAATCAGGAAATATAAATGAAGAAGAATTAAAGAAAATTGAATCAATTGATAATTGCTTCTCTGTAATTGATTATAGAGTTTACCTTCCAATAGAAGAAGGTGTAATTCCTCAACAAGAGAAAAAGCTAAAACCATTATATACATAGTTCTTAATTGTAAATTAGAAAAAGCGGTTGTAATAACCGCTTTTTTATTGATTTAAAATAACTCCTTGAACTTCTTTTTGAAGATTTAATGAATCTTGAAGACTATTTTTTAGTTCGGCAGCTGTATTTGCATTATAAAATTTGCCAGATGTCACGAGAGCAACACATTTTAATTGATTATTTGCGTCTTTATCACCAATTGCAAGTGCAATTACATCAATTCTAATATCTTCCCTGTATTTCATAAGTTCTATAATGAAATCACATGGGCTTTCATCACAATTTTCACCGCCGTCACTTATTAATATGATTCTTTTTTTTGACGTTATATCCGAAAAGTCTGTGAATGCAGCTTGTTTTAATGAATATGTAATCGGAGTCCACCCAACAGCATTTAATGAATTTAGTTTTGAATATATATTCATAGCATTATTAGTTTGGATTGGTGATACAAGTTGTGAAGCTGTGCAACTTTGTCTTGGCGTAAAACCGGTTCTATGTCCGTAAACTCTTAAACCTACTTCTGTGTTTTGTGGTAGCTGTTGAAGTATTTCTTTCATTGTAGATAAAGCTATGTCCAATTTTGTTCTGTGTCCTAATCTTTCATTCATACTGTTTGAAAAATCGACAATAAAGAGAATTTTCTCTCGAGAAGTACTATTTGTAAAATCAGGTTTTGAAAACTTATAATTTTGGGGTGTAGAATACGTAAAATTTGGCTCTGCTTTTGAAAAAAGACTAAATGAGACTAATAATAATAGAATAATTAATAACTTTTTCATAATTCACTCGTATTTTTTTAAATAGTATCAGAAATTAAATTTTCTGTCATTATACTACTGTTTATAGTTATTTTCTAATCATCGAATTCATAGACAAAATTTTTATATTTTATACCATCTTGTGTTTTTACTGATTTTTCTACTTTTATTGGTTGAGGACTAACAGATAATTTTGTCTTGGAATTAAAAGCTTGCTTAAATTTTATTTTAAAATCTTCAGGTGTGTTTACATTATAATATTCGCCTTTTCCTGCTAGAGCTATACATTTTAGTTGTGAGTATGCATTGATGTCAACAGTAATTCCTATTACATCTATTTTAAAGTCATCTCTAAGCTGCATTAATCTTCTTATAAATAGACAAGGATCATCCCCGCAGTTCTCTCCACCATCTGTGATAAGAATTATATGCTTTAAAGTTGCTGAAGGTGAAAAATCATTTTGTACAGCTTGCCTGAGGGAATATCCTATAGGTGTGACACCTTGTGGATTTAACTGACTTAATTTGTCTGATATATTTTCAGCATTATAACGAGCTATTGGCATGACTAAAGAAGATGCGGTACACAAGTTTTCTTTTATCCAAGAATAACCATTCCCGCTACGCTGAATAATAGGTTTATCTGTAACACCAAAAATTCTAAGTCCTATTTTCGTTTTGGGACCTGAATCATTCAAGATAGCTCTCAATGCGTCGATTGCCAGATATGCTTTTGGCGAAAATCCCATTTTTTTGTTCATACTATTTGAAAAATCGACTATAAAAAGTACTTCTTCATTTTCGTTAAATACATCAATATTATAGTTATTGTTTGAATTATACTCATTATAACTATATTTTCCGTTGAATTCTTCATAAGAAAATGATTTCAGGAAAAACATCTGAATTACAATTATAAATATAAAAAAATATTTAAAAATGACTTTCATATCTATAATGAGTTTACCAAATATTTTACTATAAGTCACTATTCATATGTTTCTATAAGATAATTTTTATAAATAATATTCTTTTTGTTTTCCAGTATATTTTTTTTATAATTTTCGAAATTTTGAAAATCAGGGACTAAAAATTGATTAAAGGCATTTTTTAGTTCCTGAGGTTTTTGAACATTAATTATTGTTCCGTAAGTTGTATCTGTAAGACATTTTAGTTGTTTAAAGTCTTCTGCATTGACGCCGATAGCTATTATGTCAATTTTTATATCTTTCTTTGTTCTCATTATATTTCTGATGTATTTGCAAGGATCACCATTACAGCTGTCTGCCCCGTCTGTAATTAATATTATATGTTTTAATGTGTTCAACTTAGTAAAATCATAATTTATAGCTAAGTCAAGTGTATATTCTAAAGGTGTTGTTCCTAATGGAAATATTGAATCTAAACTATTTTTTATATATTCAATATTATTTGTTCCAATTGGGACAACAAGTTTTGTAGCTTTACATAACTCTGAAGGATTTGTGATAAGTGAAATAACAGCTGAATCAAAGGTTACACCTATTGTTCTTAATCCAATTCTTTTTGTTTTGGGAAGTAGGTTCAGTACATTTTTTGCTTCATTTACTGCTGTTAAATATTTTGGTGTACCGCCAAAATTATCAAGCATGCTAACGGAAGCATCAAAAATTACAAGAGTTTCTTCATCTATTGAATAGCAACTTATTTCCAATAAAAGAATAAAGCATATAGTAATTATATATTTAGGGGAAATATTCATAGACATATTGTAGCAGAAAACTTTTCTATAACAAAAGAAGAACCAAATTATATTGGTTCTTCTTTTTACTGCTAATATATACTTAACAACCTATGCCTAACATTTTTTTATACCAACTAAAGGTTTCAATATCACAACCATTAAAAGTTGCTTTTAATGACTGCATTTTTAAATATTTTTCAAATTCTTCAGTAAACTTGGATGTTATTGTTTTCGAGCTTTGTGATATTTGTGTTGCAGTAGTTGACATAGGGAGCCTCCTTTTAAAATTTAAAAAATTATACATATATAAAATTACATATATTATATTTTTATTTTATCATTTTTTTCAGCTATTTTCATGCTAGACAACTCACTAATTTTAAAAAGTCAATATATATGTGAGTTTTAGCTGTAAAAAATAATTAAATAAATTGTTTTTTTATTGATAAGAATTAAATGAAATCAGGATTTATAGACAGCCATTGATATGATTGTTTTTCAGTTGACTCAGGCTTCTCAATAATAAAAGTGCCGCCAAATCTCCCTCGTCCAAATGTTACATATCCTTCTTGTTCAAGTGTAAGTAGTGCTTTTCTTATGGTGTTTGTGCTAACGTCATATTTGTTTGCCAGATCAATCATTGATGGTAATTTATCACCGGCTTTGTAGCTATTATTTATTAGATTTACAATTTGATTTTCTATTTTTTGGTAACTATAAAAAGCAGCATCTTCTGCTTTTGCAAAAATAGAATTCTCTTTTAGTGGCTCAAAAGTTGCAACAAGAGGGTTTTTCGCCAATATACTTCCGTATTGACCTCGTCTCGAAATTACAATTCCTTCTCTATTTAATTGTTTTATGCAGTCATGTATAGTTTTTATACTTACTTTTAGCTTTAAAGCTAGTTCTTCTTGTGACGGTATTTTATCTCCAATGTTAAATTCATTGGCCAAATATACTTTTAAATCATTAGTCAATTTATAGACAAGAGTATCAGTTGCCATGCTTTCTATAAGTTTTAATTCTTTAGAAGAAATAGTTGGAACTTGTTTTAAATACCAGTTAGAATCATTTCCTCTCATTTGTAAGGATTCTAAAATACCGACTGAACATAAATGCTCATATGCAAGTCTTGTTGTATTTTGAGAAATACCGAGAAATTCTGACATTTTTCTTGTTGAAGGTATTGGTTTTCCGATTTTATATTCTTTTTGAATTATTGCTTTTTTTATGGCCAAAATAGCTTTTTCTCGTTTAGAAGTAGATTTGACATTGTCTTTCACTGGGTTTGAAAAATTCGAAATCATTGTTCCACATTTTTGTTTAGACTTTAAATAGCCTTCATCTTCAACATATCTGATTGCATTTTGGACAGTACCTATACTAACTCCTAGATGCTTTGAAATTTCTGCTTTATGAGGTAAAATATCATTCTCTTTTATAAGATTTTTTGATATTGAGGATAATATCCAATTTATAATCCATTTTTTTATAATAGATTCTTTGGGTTCGTAAGTTGATGAAAAATCAGGAATTTCATTTGGAAGCTCATTAATATTTATTTTTCTTTGTTTTGTTATATTTTCTGCCATAGTGACTCCAATTTCATTTATTATAAGTCACTTTATCTATTTTTTTGCTATTTCTTGTCATTAAATTAATAATTCGTAACTTTAAATAATAAATCAGACAATTCCTTCTTTCAAAGCTTTAACAGCAGCTTGTGTTCTATCATCTACAACTAATTTTTGAATAATATTGCAGACATGTGCTTTCGCTGTATGTTCACTTATGCAAAGTTCTTTAGCAATATCATTATTTGATTTTCCATCTACAACAAGCTTTAAAACCTCATATTCTCTTTGAGTAAGATTTGCATGCGTATTTTTAAACATAGCTCTGTTAGTTTGTTTCATTGGGATTATAAAATCATGTTTTTTTCTCAGTATTGGTACAATTTTGGGATCAAGCCACATAGCTCCTTCATATACACTTTTTACTATATATAGAAGCATCTCTGTATTTACATCTTTTATAATGTAGGCGTATGCGCCTAAAGACAAGGATTTTATAATTTCGTCTTCATCTATATGTGAAGACAATACTATAATTTTTGAATTTAACTCTTTATCTTGAAGTTCTTTTAAAACCTTTGTTCCTTTCATATCAGGCAAACCTAAATCCAGTAAAATAATTTCAGGCAAGAGTTTTGAGGCTTTATCTATTGCCTCTTTGCCATTAGAAGACTCACCGATTACCGTATAGCCCTCGGCTTCATCAAATAATGTTCTAATTCCCACTCTTATTAGTTTATGGTCTTCAACTAACATAATATTAATGTTTTCAGCTTTCATTTTTCCCTCCATAAACATATTATTTGCTTATTTTATATTCTTTATCCCTCTTCTAAAATATTTGTAGACATTTTTTTTTATTTAAAAAATAATATTTAAATTTTAATAAAAAAAAAATTTAAATTTTAAATTTTAATCCACAAATAATATCGACAAGATACATAACGATAAAATTATATAGTTTGTATTGTATAGATATATATTAATAACATGAACTTAAAAATTTAAAATATATTAAAATAAAATTATGGATATGTTCAAGAAAATAGAATTTAGATTTACTGATGATAATTCAGTAGGTTTATACAGTAAAAAAGTAAATGATATTTTTCATTCACAAACCGGTGCATTTAAAGAAGCTTATGATAAATTTTATCTACCGACATTAGTTTTATTAAAAGAAAGCAATTCTAAAATTAATTTGTTGGATATTTGTTATGGAATTGGCTACAATACAAAAACTTTTTTAGATCAAACAAAAAATTTATCAATTCAAATAGATGCATTGGAATATGATAAGGAATTTGTATTACTTTCTCCTTTAATTGAAGATAATATTAATAATGATTTATTAAAGATTAAAATTATTCTTCAAATAATAAAAAATAAAGAAGATATTTTAACTTATAAAAGCCTGATAAGTTATTTAGAAAATTCAGATTGTATTCAATTTTTATCGCCTCAGATAATAGTATTTATTAAACAATTGATAAATATACCCTATAAAAATATTGATTCATTGCAAATATATGAGTTTTTACATAATATATATTATAATTATATATCGGATAATAATATCTACAGTCAAGAATCCACTAATAACAATGAATTTAAAATCAACTACTATTATGGGGACGCTAGAAAAACTATTAATAATACAAATAATCTATATGATATAGTTTTTTTAGATGCTTTTTCATCTCAAAAAGATCCTATGCTTTGGACAATTGACTTTTTGTCACTTATAAAAAACAAAATGAAAGATAATTCCATTTTAATTTCTTATTCAAAATCTACACCTTTTAGAAGTGCATTAGTTGAACTCGGCTTTTTTGTTGGTAAAACATTTATTGATAATTCAGATATGGGAACAATTGCATCAAAAAATAAAAATCTCATTATAAATCCTCTTTCAGATTATGACTTTCAATTAATCAATACAAGAAGTGGAATAACATACAAAGATCCCCTTTTATCTTTTGATTCTTCTACTATTTTGTTAAATAGAGATTTAGAATCAAAAACATCAAATCGTATTTCCAGAACTCAATTTTTAAAGTTATTCAATCAGTAAATTAACAACTTTTATCGCTATATATTTTATCGATATATACAATTTAAAAAATATTTTATCGTTATGTATCTATTAGTAATATAATGTGAAGATAGATAAAAAAATTTTTTTTAAATAAAATATGTAATAAAATTTTTTTAGAGGTAAAAATTATGAAATTTGATTTAATAATTGTAGGTGGTGGTACTTCCGGTGTTGCTTGTGCATACATTGCTGCTAAAAAAGGACTACATACACTTTTAGTAGAAAAAACAGATGTATTAGGTGGTGCAATAACTCAGGGCTTAGTAGTTCCTTCGATGAAAGTTGATACAAAAGGTATTAACTGCGAATTTTTTACGGATTTAAAAGCTTTTGCAGCCAAATATAATGCGAATTACACCTATATTGATTCAAATGATGCCTGGTTTAACCCTGAACTATTGAAGATAGTACTTGATGATATGCTATCTTCTGTTAATTGTACTATACTTTATTCGACTCAAGTTCAAAATATAACTAAACAGAGTTGTTATAATATTACTTTATTGCACAAGATGTTATCGATATATGTCGAGTCGAATTATATTGTAGACGCAACTTCAAATGCAGAAATTTTTAAAATTTTAAATTTAGATTTACAAAATGAAAGTGAAAATCAACAAGCAGCTACTCTTAGATTTATATTGTCTAATATCGATTTAAATGTATTTTCAAAGTGGATTACAGAACTTGATAAAGATACAAATGTTACAACAGTTGATAATACAGGCGATGAAATACATCTTTCTACTGCCTATACCTGGGATGATAACAGAAAGTGGGCTTTAGAGCCGATATTTAAAGAAGCTGTTAAAAATGGTGACTTGACACTCAATGATAGTGCGTATTTTCAGGTTTTTTCCATTAAATCAATGCCAAATTCACTTGCGTTTAATTGTCCTAGGATTATATTGGAAAATTATGAAAATCTCTTAGATCCGTTTGTATATTCAAGAGCCTTAAAACAAGGCAGAGAAAGAATTTATAGACTTTTTAATTTCTGTAAAAAATATTTTCCGGGTTTTGAAAATTGTTTTATATCACATATTTCAGATACTCTTGGCATAAGAGAGTCCTATAGAATAAAAGGAAAATATACACTTACAAAAGAAGACATAATTAATAATAAAAAATTCCAAAATATAGCTTTTGCCTGCAATTATCCTATAGATATTCATTCCTGTTCAAAAGTTAATGATAAATTGGAATATACAAATCATACTTATTGTGTTCCGATTGAGACATTAATTTCTGAAAAAGATGATAATGTATATGCTGTAGGTCGCATTATTAGTGCGGATTTTGAGTCACAAGCTGCTGTAAGAACGCAATTGAGTTGTTTTTCTATGGGTGAAGCAGTTGCAAAAGATATTGCCAAAAGAGCCAAATAAAAAAAGAACTCCGTTAAGAGTTCTCTTTATTATTACATAACTATTATTAATCTAAATAAAACGAAGTAACTACTTTGTGAGAATCTTCCGCATGTTGAATTGCTTTATGCAACGTATTTGATGTATGAGAGAGAAAACAAATTAGCTGTTGGCATTCATCAATAATTTCTCGGTTGCAAATTCTACTTGCATCTGCTAAAGTCATCATTGATCTATCAGGATGTTCAATAATATTTGGAACACCAATTAATTGATCTTGAACATCAGATGGTTGTTGTCCAATAGTTTGAGGTAATATAACTCTCAATTTTTCAGGGTTAGCCTTCATAGCCCCCCTTATAGCTGCAGCATTTGTACCACTTGAACCACCACTGGTTATAACTGTATTACCTTGAATAACCAAGGCATAAGATAAAATCTCAATTATTTGCTGATGCGTAATTGGAAGATTTCTGCTTCCAATAATCGCAACTTTTTTTGCAGATTGCTGTATTGTTGCTAATTCCATTGCTAGTGCATCTAATGTGTGAGCATCATTTGCTTCCACCTTATCCAAATCATCAAGCGGAACCATTATTTGCTGTTCATTCTTATTCTCTTCTGACATATATTTTCCTATTTGTCTATATAAATTTACAAATTTGTATAAAAATATAATACCACATTTTTCAAAAAATAAAAGATATCTTTACAATATTAAGGTTTTCAACTTTATATAATACAAGAATTGTTATATATAAATTTTTTATTTTATAATGTACTTTGGGTAGAGATTTTAAAACAAAATTATGACAGATTTATTAACGGGATTAAATAGAGAACAACAAGAAGCTGTACTTCAAGATAAAGGAACTATTCTTGTTTTGGCCGGTGCTGGTTGCGGTAAAACAAAAGTATTAACAACAAGAATAGCAAATCTTGTTAATTCGGGAGTTTCTCCTTATGAAATTTTAGCAGTAACTTTTACAAATAAAGCTGCAAAAGAAATGGTTGAAAGACTTTCCAAAATGATTGGAGAAGAAAAAGCCAAAAAAATGTGGATTGGTACTTTTCACTCTATTTCCGGAAGAATTTTAAGAACCGATATTTCTGAATATAAAGATGAAAACGGCAAATCATACGATAATAAATTTGTTATTTATGATGATACTGATTCAAATTCTATTTTAAAATCCGCAATAAAAAATTGCAGTTTAGATGAAAAAATTTATCAGCCAAAATTGTTAAAAACAATTATTTCTAATGCTAAAAATAAAATGTATGATGCTTATACTTATGCTACAAAGGCAAGAGATTACAGAACGGAAAAATATGCACAAATATTTATGGAATATCAAAAACAACTCCAAGCAAATAATGCACTTGATTTTGATGACATGCTCGTTCTTGCTGTTAAATTGCTTGAACAGTCTCAAGCTGTTAGAGAAAAATATTTTAACAGATTTAAACATATTTTAGTTGATGAGTTCCAAGATACAAACTTATGTCAATATAAGTTAATCAAATCTATTTATACAAATGATAAAGAAGAAGAAGATATTCCTCCCGAAAAAAGTCTTTGTGTTGTAGGTGATGTAGACCAATCTATATATAGCTGGCGTGGTGCAGATTATAGGATAATTTTAAATCTTCAATCAACTTTTAGAAAAACGCACTTAATAAAGTTAGAACAAAATTACCGTTCGGCTGAAACAATATTAGAAGCTGCCAATGCCGTAATTTGCAATAATAAACAACGTATTAGTAAAAATTTATATTCTAATTTAGGAAAAGGACATAATCTAAGCTTATATCAAGCTAATGATGAAGCAGATGAAGCACTTCACTTGGTTAGAGAAGTTAGACGCTTATCTTTAACTGAATCACTTTCTGATATGGCTGTTTTATATAGAACTAACTCTCAGTCAAGAGCTATTGAAGAAGCTTGCATGGCAAATAACATACCATATAAAGTCGTTGGCGGGTTAAAATTCTATGACAGAAAAGAAATTAAAGATATAATTGCTTACTTAAAATTGATCTATAACCCTAGTGATTCACAAAGTTTACGAAGGATAATAAATGTTCCTAAACGCTCTATTGGTGAGAATACAGTTAATAAATTGGTTGAGATATCTAAAAACTCAGGACAAAAAATAATTGATATTCTAAAAGATATTGATAATTATGACGAATTTACTTCTGCATATAAAACAAAATTATCTGCGTTCTATAATTTAATTATAGATTTTCAAAATCAATTTAACAAAATGGATTTACCTGCTTTTATAGGTTATGTTCTTGAAAAATCAGGGTATATTCAGGAAATAAAGGAAACTGAAGATGAAGTCACTGCTGAAGGCAGGATTGATAATTTACAAGAGTTTTTAAGTGTTGCAAAGGAATTTGTGCCACAAGACAATGATGTTTTAGGTGAGTTCTTATCACAAGTTTCACTTGTAAGTGATATTGATTCTTATGTGGATGATACAAAAGCGCTAACACTTATGACTCTGCATAGCGCAAAAGGGCTTGAATTTGATACCGTATTTCTGTCCGGGCTTGAAGAAGGAATTTTTCCTCATAGCCGCTCATTAGATGCACCTAGTGAAATGGAAGAAGAAAGAAGACTAATGTATGTTGGTATTACAAGAGCTAAAAAAAACCTATATTTAAGCTGCGCAAAAAGACGTAAAATGTGGGGTGATTATAAATATTACAATCCTAGCAGATTTTTATCGGAAATCCCACAAAATTTAATTGATTATTCTGAATCTGAATATTCAAATTCAAATAGCTCTTATAATCAAAATACTACCTTCAAAAATGCAGTAGAAACTATAAAATCAAGACACATAGAAGAAAATTTTGATGGAAGTATTAAAACTGCAACTTCATTTGGAAAAGGGTTTATTGCACCTCAAAAAAGATTTCAACACAATACTAGTTTTGTTGTAAAAAGCAAAAATAATCAAATAAATGCTGAAAAAAGAAAAAAACAAGAAGAAGAGAAAATGAAAGAACTTCTTGAAGATAACCCTATAAAACGACTTCTATTGGAGAAAAAAAGAAAAGAGACCGAACAAAATTCTACTTCTTCTATTACTGAAGTAAATGAACTAAAACAAACATTTCAATCAAAAACTGAATTTTCCACTGGAGATAGAGTTTTCCACTCTAAATTCGGAGTTGGCAAAGTTGTTGAAATAAAAGAAATTGGTTTTTCTTCTATGATTATTGTTGATTTTGGAAAATTCGGTAAAAAGGCACTCGATGAAGCATTTGCACAACTAAAAAAGTTTTGATACTATTATTTTATCGCTCAAGAGGGAATTTAAATGAATTATAAATTAATTGACATGAAAGTTTTTGGAGATTCAAGAGGAAAACTGGTTTCTTTGGAAGGGAACAGAAATGTGCCGTTTGAAATAAAACGTGTTTATTACATTTTTGATACTCTCCCGGAACAAGCAAGAGGTCTTCATGCTCATAAAAATATGGAACAAATTATTATTGCTATGGATGGTGCTTGTCAATTCGTACTTGATGACGGTAATAATAGAGAAGAAGTATGGTTAAACAGACCAGATAAGGGATTATATATTGGAAAAAATATGTGGCGTGAAATGAGACATTTTAGTTATGGATGTAAATTAATGGTTTTAGCCTCTGATTATTATGATGAAAAAGAATATATAAGAAATTATGATGATTTTTTAAATGAGGTATTAAAATGATTCATCCATTTTCAGATGTTAAAACTAACAATATTGGGGAAGATACAAATATTTGGCAGTTTTGTGTGATATTAAAAGGAGCTTACATAGGTAAAAGCTGTAATATCTGCTCACATTGTTTCATAGAAAATGAAGTTAATATAGGCAACAACGTTACAATAAAAAATGGCGTTTCACTATATGACGGTATTACAATAGAAGATAATGTTTTTATTGGACCTAATGCTACATTTTGTAATGATAGATATCCAAAATCCAAAAATAAAAATTTTAAATTAGAAAAGATTCTTATAAAAAAAGGTGCTTCAATTGGAGCAAATGCTACAATCCTTCCAGGTGTTACTATTGGAGAAAATGCTCTCATTGCTGCAGGTGCGGTTGTAACTAAAGATGTTGAACCAAATACAATCTATAAATAAGATAATCAATATTAATAGAGATTAGGGTAGTATGATAAGTTTTTTAGATTTATACAAAGTTAATGAAAGATATAGGCAAGAAATAGAGCAAAGAATAAAAAAAGTTCTCAATTCCGGCTGGTATATTCTTGGTAATGAATGTAAGACTTTTGAAGAAAATTTTGCAAAATATATAGGAGTAAAACACTGCATTGGCTGCGCAAATGGACTTGACGCACTTAATCTGATAATAAAAGGTTATGGATTTAAGCAAGGAGATGAAATAATTGTACCTGCAAATACTTATATTGCGTCAATTCTTGCTATTTCTGAAAATGGATGCTCACCTATTCTTGTTGAGCCTGATATAAATACTTATAATATTAATCCTGATTTAATTGAAGAAAAAATAACTAAAAAGACGAAGGCTATAATGGTTGTTCATTTATATGGACAAGCTGTTCAAATGAAGAGAATTTGGGAAATTGCAAAAAAATATAATTTAAAAATTATTGAAGATTCAGCGCAAGCTCATGGAGCTTATTATGAAAACAAAAGAACAGGTAATTTAGCTGATGCAGCAGGTTTTTCTTTTTATCCGGGGAAAAATCTTGGAGCTTTAGGTGACGGCGGTTGTATTACAACAAACGATGATGAATTAGCAGAAAAAGTACGCGCTATTGCAAATTACGGCTCAGACTACAAATATCATCATATTTATAAAGGCATTAATTCAAGACTTGATGAACTTCAAGCTGCAATTTTAGATGTTAAACTCAAGTATTTAGATAAAGATAACAATAAAAGAAGTGAGATTGCAAAGTTCTACAGAAATAATATTATTAATCCTAAAATAATTTTACCTAAGACATACGCCGAAGCTTCACATGTTTGGCATATATTTGCCATAAGAGTTCAAGATAGAGATAAGTTTCAGAAATATTTAAAGCAGAATGGTGTTCAAACTGTCATACACTATCCAACTCCTCCTCATAAACAAGAGGCATATAATGAATGGAAAAGTTTATCTTTCCCAATAACAGAAAAAATACATAATGAAATAATTTCTATGCCAATGTCGCCCGTAATGACAGATGATGAAGTTAATAAAGTTGTTGAGGTTTTAAATGATTGGTAGCAAAAAAGATAAATTTGATTTTATCTGTTCTCTAGGTGGTAATTGCATGGTTTCTGCCCAATTAAAACAGCGTAATTTAAGGATGTTCTCTCTTCCTTTTGATTGGCTTTATATGATAGATGACAAAGTACTGTATAATCTACCAAATTGTTTTAGAAATAAATTTGCTGATTTTATCCAAAAAGAAAATATGCGATATGTTCCTTTATCAGAAATACCTCAAACTACACATACTGATCGCGTTTTGTATCAGGATATGAAAACACAATATTATTTTTTAAATCATTTTAACAAAAAGATTGATGAATCTTCTGAATATGATATTTTTAGAAAAAAAATGACAAAAAGAATTAATCGTTTTTTTAGTTGTATAAATAATTCAAAAAAAATTTTATTTTTACTAAGTCATTCTTTTTATATCTCTAATCAACCTTATATTGACATATATAATACTTTAAAACAACTGTATCCTGATAAAGAATTTTTTATTAAAGTCATTCAATTTAATTCAGATGAACCTTCTTTTATAAGTAATGATGAAAAAATTGAAATAGATAGATATAAAAGAAAAGATAATTTATATGATTTTATAAAAACAAATATAGAATGGGAATTTCTAGATAACATAAAATGTGATTTTACAAAACTTGGAAATAACGTATTTATATCTATTTACAAAATAAAAAAAGGTTTAAGTATAGTATTTTTTCCTTATATAAGCTCTTTAATAACTTTTAAAATGTACTTTTTGGGAATTAGATTTATAATTTCTCTCGGGAAATTAAAAATTAATAGAGAGGTATGAAAATAAAATGAATAATCTGGTTTCAGTTATTATCCCATCATATAATCATGAAAAATATGTTCAAGACACAATAAAATCAATAATTATGCAAACATATAAAAATATTGAACTTATAATTGTTGATGATGGTTCTACAGACTCTACTTTTCAGAAAATTGAAGAAATGAAAGATGAATGTGAAAAAAGATTTCAACATTTTTATTTTGAAACAAAGCAAAATGAAGGTACTATTGCAACTTTAAATAAATTATTTAGTTTAGCAAAAGGTGAATATATATATCTTATCGCTTCTGATGATATGGTTGCTGATGTGGATGCATTAAAAATTCAAGTTGAATTTTTAGATAAAAATCATAATTATACTCTTGTTGTTGGCGATAACCAAATTATTGATGATAAAAATAAAAGATGTTTTTGGCTTGATGATCAAAGAAATATTACTTATGACGAAAATAATGCTAAATATAAAACTTTTGTCGAATTTCTTTCAAAAAAAAATAATAATTTTAGAAATGAAAGTTTTGGCACATATAAATCTTTAAGACCTCATAATTATATCCCTAACGGATATTTAATAAGAAAATCAATATATGATAAAATTATACCCTTTTCGATAGAAGCACCTCTTGAAGATTGGTTTTTAATGCTACAACTTTCCAAATATGGAAAATTTAAGTTCTTTGATAAAATACTATTTTCATATCGCTGGCATGCTGCTAATACAATTAAGGATAGTAAAAAAATTTACCATTTGTCTGTCAAGACCTGTAATTATGAAAGACAATTAGTTAAAAATAATGATTTTTCAATGCTTGTGCCTAATATAAATGAGATAAATGAAATCGGGTTAATAAAGAGAACTATAGGAATTAAAAATTTCTTTGAAATTTTAATATACAAAATACCATCAATTAAAACAATTATAATAAGAATATTTAATATTCAAATATATAAAAAAACAAAATTAAAAATAAATATAAATTATATAAAAAATATAGCACTTTTTTAAGAACAAATGTTTTTATATAAGTAAGAGAAATATTTTTGAAAGAGGTTATATAATGGCTAGAGTTTTAATTTCAATGCCCGAAGAATTTTTAAGCAAGATTGATGAAGTTGCTGAAGGGGAAAATAGAACAAGAAGTGAATTGATACGTGAAGCTTTAAGAACTTATATTCATAAACAGAGAGTTAAAGAAAATGCTATAGCAATGAGAAATGCAAGTATTTTAGAATCATTGCTTGACTAATACGACTACAGCTTTAGATTGGGAATGGGGAAAAAAGAAGCCTATAAAAAGGCTTCTTTTTGTACTCTTTCAAGCATTACAATTGTTTCAACGTGATATGTATTGGGAAACATATCTACTGGTTGTATATAAATTGTTTTAAAGCCGTTTTCATTAAGTATTTTCATATCTCTTGCTAAAGTTGAAACATTACAGCTGACGTAAATAATATATTTTTCTGTAATTCTTATCAAGTTATTTATTGAATTTAAACTGCAACCCTTTCGAGGCGGGTCTGTAATTGAAATATCAAATTTAATACCTTTTTTTATTAGTTTATCAAACTCAACTTCAGCATCTCCATTAATAATTTCAATATTTTTAATGTTATTTAATTTTACATTTGCTCTTGCATCTTCTGAGGCAGATTTAACTTCTTCTATACAAACTACATTTGATGCAATTGAAGATAACCAAATACCGAAACTGGAAACACCTGAATATGCATCTAATATCGTTGGGTTAGTAATTTTTGAAAGTATTAATTCTTTTACCTTATTAAATATAAGTTCCGCACATAATGGATTTACTTGAAAGAAACTGTTTGCACTAATTTTATAATTAACTTCTGACAGTTTCTCTATATAATAATCGGTTCCTATAATATTTTTAGTATTATTACTCATTATCACATTTGTTTTCTGTTCATTTAAATTAGCACATACTCCACTTACTACAGGAAACTTCTCTATTATAGATTTAGACAATGCAGTTAATTTTTTATCAATATTATTAGAATTTATAACAAATATTATTAGAATTTGATTTAAATCAGATGAAATTCTATATACAATATGTCTTAATAGTCCTTTATGACTTTTTTCAGAGTATGCAGTTATTCCTAATTTTTGCGCTTCTGTTTTTATATATTCATTGATTTCGTTTATGATTTGAGGCTGCATTGGACAATATTTTATGTTTATAAGCTCATGTGTATTCTTTTTATAATATCCGCTTAAAATTCTGCTTGAAACTTTTGTTTGTGATACTGGCAATTGGATTTTACATCTATATTCTTTTATTTTGGGAGACGGTATTACATTTTGAACTTGAACATTATTTCCGGCTATTTTTTTTAAAGTTTCATCAATGATAATTCTTTTTTGATTGAGTTGCTCTTCATAAGAAATATGCAGCCAATCACAACTCCCGCATATATTATGAAAAGCGCACTCGGGCTTAACTCTGTATGGCGAAGATTCTATTATCTTAACAATTTCTGCTGTTAAATAATTTTTGTTTATATGTGTGATTTTTATTTGCAATTTATCTTTAGGACAAGCACCTGATACAAATACGGGGATATTATTTAGTCTAGCAAGAGCTAAACCTTGATTTAGCATTTTTTCAATTTCTACAATATATTCTTCATCTGTAATCATATTTCTTTGTATACTCTTTCAATAACTTCTTCCCAGTTATTTGTTTCCTTTTGTCTGAATATTTTTACACTATTATACCAAATTGTTTTATCTTCATCATAAAACCAACGCCATTCGGCAGTTTTAGGCAAAAGCAAGAATGTTTTTATTCCTAAAGCTCCTGCTAAATGTGCAACAGAGGAATCAATTGTTATCATTAAATCCATATTTTTTAATAATGCTGCCGTATCAGAAAAGTCTTTAATATAGTTTTTTAATTTATGTATTTTTTCTGTCTCAATTTGACAATCTTCCATTTGAAAAGAATAGAAAGAACAATTTTCTTTTGTTAAAAGCTTTTCTATATCTTTGAAATTAACAGATCTATTTTTAAATATTTTCTTATTTCCCTGCCAGCACAAGCCAATTTTTTTATTTTTATTTTTAAATATATTTATTTTTTTATACTCACTTATCAGTTTTTGATTTGCGTTTAAATATGCTTCTTTATTTGATATTTGTGTAAAATCGAGATTTAAGGCATATTGTGTATCCATCAATGAAATCACAATGTCATAATTTGGTATTTGTTCTCCTTTTTTAATTATGTCTATGTTAGGCATCGACTCTTTTAGCAGAGATATTAATTTCTTATCTGTCTGCAGCGTTAAATTTCTAACTTTTTGTTTTAAAATTGGAAGAAATCTTGAATACATAATCGTATCACCTAATCCGCAGTCAGAATAAACTAAAATGTCTTTGTCAAATAAATTAGCTTCTTTGACCCATATTTTGTCGTGGAATATTTCATTAAATTTGCTTTCTTTGCTTCTTAAAGTATATAATTTCATACCTTTCTCAAATTGTTTCTCAGACAAGTAAATCATTCCAAGGGTTATTTTACTTTGTATGGAACAATTTGGTTCTTCATTAATTTTTTCTAAAATTTCTTTTGATTTTATTACATTATTTAAATATTTGAGTGCAACGGCTTTTCCGTGCAAATAATTTAAATTTTTATTATTTAGCAGTATTGCTTTGTTGTAATTTTCAAGTGCTTTATCATATTCGCACAAATCCATATAATTTACGGCTAATTGTGAATATGCCTCAGCGGAATTTTTATTTAAATTAATTATTTTATTTAATACATCAATACTTTCGCTATTTTTATAAAGTAATCTGTAAGTTTGAGCAAGGCTTAAAAGTAAGTTCTCATCATTTTGCTTTATATTGTAGCCTTTTAGTAAATACTCCAAAGCTTTTGTATTGTCTTTATCTTTGTAAAGTGATGCAATATTTATATATGATTCTATATGTCTTTCATTTAATTCAATTGACTTAATATATGCAGCTTCTGCTTCTTGATATTTACCTGTTCTTGATAAAAGTACACCAAGGTTATAAAAGTAAATATATTTTTTATTATTAAGTAAAATAGCTCTTTTTAAACAAATAATTGCAGAATTATAATCTTTTATATCTTCATAATACCCTGATAGTAAAGCAAAAATATCTTCATCATTATTTTTAATTTCTAAGCATTTGTTTGCATATAAAATCGCCTCTTGGATTTTATTTTGATCTTTATAGGCAAGTGACAAATTATATAATGCAGAATAGTTTTGTGCGTTGAGTTCTATCGCTTTTTTATAATTTAATATAACGTTTTCATAATCATTGATTTTTTTGTATGCCAATGCTATAGAGTAGTATATATCATCATTCTCTCCATATAATAAAGCTTGTTCATACATTTTTATTGCTTTCTCAGGTTCTGAGTTAAAATAATAAGCTTTTGCTAAGTTAGAAGCAATATATGATGATTTTTTTAGTATAAATGCTCTGGATAGGTAATTTATTGCCTCTGGTGGATTTTGCTTTGATAAATACAGCAAACCTATAAGGTTTAAAATATTTACATCATCCTGTTTTATCTGTAATAGCTCTTTATATATTCTTTCGGCTTCATCAAATTTATCTTGCTGATGATATTTATATGCCTCATCAGTCTTTTCTTGATAGTTGTATTTCATCTTTAACTCTTTTTATTACTTCATTCCATTGATTTGGATTTTTTTGCTTAAATATTTTAATACTATCATACCATGGAGTTTTTTCTTCATCAGTAAACCATCTCCATTCGCTATCGTATGGAAGAAGTAAAAATGTTTTTATTCCCATAGCCCCAGCTAAATGTGCTATTGAGGTATCAATTGTTATTAAAATGTCAATATTTTTTAGTAATGCTGCAGTGTCGTTATAATCTTTAATATATTCAGATAAATCAATTAAAGGTAAGGTATTTTTTAATTTTTCAGACTCATCATCAATTTTGGATATTTGAAATGAAAATATTTGTATATCTGAAATATCAAATAATGGTAGTAACTCTTTTAATTTTACGCTACGATTAAAAAATACTGTCGGATTTCCTTGCCAAAAAAGACCAATCTTTTTCTTATTTGTATTAAATACTTTTAATTTTGCTTTTTCTTTAACTGATTTTGGTGAAACTGTTAGATACCCTTTTGATGACGGAATATTATTTAAATCTGTGCCAGAACAACATATTGCATGCATTTCTGACATTGAATAATCATATAAATTTTCATCAATATTTTCCCCTTTTATATAAATTTTAAGTTTTGGAAAATTATATTTTACTAATCTTTTCAGGTTTTTTGGTATATATAGTAATACAGTATTGGATTTTTCTTTTATGATATTAATATATCTGCAAAACATTAGGAAATCACCAATTCCGTGGGAGCAGTAGATCAGAATATTTTTATTTTCAGTTTTATCGTTAATATTTATACTTTTCTTTGAAAATATCTGAAGAATATTTAAATTGTTGTCACTATCCTTACCAAATGATAAGAACTCTTCTTCGGATATACTAAATTTTTCCAAGATATTAAGTTTATTAAAAAATTTTCTTGCTTTATGCTCTATATAATTAATATCATGAATACGATTATAAAATTTAAAATATTCGTCAATAATACTTTTTAGCTCTTTTTGTTTTAATTTTATGACAGTATATGTATCATTAAAACAATTTATAGATTTTAAAATTTCCTCAGAAATATCAAGGTCACCATTAGAACAATATGCATTTGCAAGACTTTCTTTAACAGATTTATTATCAGGAGAAATTTTTAATGCTTCTTTATAAGAATCTATTGCTCTAGTATACTCCATTAACTCTAGATAACAGTCACCTGCCATTATATAATATAGATATTCGTTAGAATTTCTATTAATTAACTCAAGAGCAATATTAAGCGCATTTTTATAATCAAACATTTCATAATAAATCAAATATATATAAAATGGAATTGATAAATCATTAGGGAAAATTTTTTGTATATCATAATATATTTCTATTGCATTTTTCATATCGATAGATTTGTATGTTAATGCAATATTTAGCATTGCATTCTTGTTATTTGGATTTATATGTATGACCTTATCAAAAGATTCAACTGCTTTCTTATAATCCCCGCTTTTTTTATATAAAATACCAAGTTGATATAAAATTGATTCATCTTGATTATTCGCAGCAACTTTTTCCAAGAATATTATTGCATTACTATAATCTTTTAATTCTTCATATAAATATGCAATATGTAAAAGTATATCTTTATCGTTATGATTAGTTTCAAAAGCCTTTAATGCATATTTCAATGAATCTTGTATATTATTTAAGTATTTATAACATAATGATATATTGTAATATAATTGAGAATTATCAGAAATTATTTTTGTCAATTCTTTGAAATAATAAATTGCTGTTTCATAATCTTTTTCGCCCATATATGAAAGAGCAAGAATATTTTTTGTGTTTTGGTCTTTTAAACCTGAGTTTTTTAATATATCAATAGCAGATTTATGCTTTTTTTTATACATATATATCTGTGCAATATTTATTTTTATTTCTTCTAATTTTGTTTTATTATATATTTTTTTAAATATTTCCAATGCTAAATCATAATTTTTAAGAGAAACATTTAATTGTGCATACAAATTCTGAACATTTAAATCATCAGGATTTATAGATAAAAGTTTATTATAGACATCTAACGCTTCATCTAATTTACCTGAAACGTGCATATTGTAAGCAATATCAACTAGTTTTGAATAAGATTTATCCATAACATTATGATAATTGATGTATTTTTTATTGGCAAGTATTACATGATTTCAGGCAAAGTTGACTTGTCAATACCTAATTTTTCAAGATAATCAAAAATAGGACCTTGCTTACCTTTTCGAATCCAACTAAAGTCTTCACTCAATGAATCTTGAACCATCTTTTCGTATTGTTCGGGATTTTCAAAGTATATTTTTAAGCCTTCCTTCATTGCTTGATAAAAACCCTCAGCAGTTAATGGTTTCTTATTATCAGTTAGAATACCGTTTGTTTTTCCGTCTCTATTAACTGTATCAACAATACCGCCAACTGCACTTCCAATTACCGGTGTACCAAGTGCAAATGATTCACCTTGAGTTAAGCCGCAAGGTTCAAAAATACTCGGAAGCAAGAAGAAGTCAGAACTTGCAGTTAGTGCACTCATTGGCGCAAAACCATGTGCAAAAACAATTCTATTAGAATCTTCTTGAGATAGTTTTTTATTCTTTAAATCTTCAATATATTTCCTTTGTGTACCGTTCTCACCGTCTTGTCCTGCAATATAGAAAATTGGTTTATTCTTTCCTGGAAAATCTTTTTCCCAGTTTTCCATAAGCAATTTTATTGCTTCTGACATTATCCCTATTCCCTTTTGTGAAACTAAACGGCCGACAGATGTTATAATCGGAGTTTGTGCTAACTCATTATCTGATAATATTGGTAATTCGGTTTTTCTTTCTCCTTCAACAAATTCTAATTTGCTTGAAATTTTTCTAACTCTTTCAACATTTTCACCAGAATTAGACTTATCATTTTTGTGTGAAAATGGAAGCATATAATCATTATAAAAATTTATTTTGTTAACTAATCTTGCTGACATTATTTGAGAAATATCTGTTTCTCTGTTATATGTTTTTGGCAAGATACCGGTTTGTTGTTGAATTTGCGCTTTTTTCGCTTCTATGGACAAATTATCAAAATCATTACCATTAATAATTCCAACTAAGGATCCTGATTTTGCTTTTTGGTTTAGAGCCCATCTTAATTCACCGGCTAATTCAGGATGATCGTCTGAGATTATCTCTTTTGCGTAGTTTTGCGAAACCGGATGAAAATAATTACTTAAGCAAATACCCATATTCAAAAGATTTGTATGATTTGCATACGGGTCTTGTATATTCATTATTAATACATTATCTAAATTCTTTAATCCGTGATCATTTGGATTTATATTTGAAGCATTTGTTTTTGAATTTAGAACTATATCATATGTATAAGAGTCAAATAGAGTATTAAGAATGTTTGTTGTTGAATCTTTTCTTTGAGAATTATTATTATTATTTTGTGTTGATCCTTGATACATTGTATTGTGACCAATAGTTATGATATTCATTTCAGATAATGTTTTTGAAGCTTCGTCTGATAGCTCTCCGTAAGCATTTTCCATAGGCGCCTTATATCTTGCTAAAGCAGCAATTGGAGAACTTTGCCAATCATTTAAAATTAGACCGTCCGGTGCTTTTATTGAGTTAAATGTCTCTTTATCAAATATTCTTAAATCTTTTATGCTATTTATATCAGCTTTCGCTTTTGCCAGTTCATAAACAGCTTTCGAGAAAAATGCAAACTTCTCAGGTTCTTCAGTCTTCTCGCTTGTTTGATATATAGTGCCATTAAAATAGTTATCATTTTTTATGAAAATTAATTGTTTTTCTCTACTATCACTATCTTTTGTTGTACTAACAAATATCTCAACATCTTCAGTTTTGGATTTTCCGCCTTGATAAGCGTCAACTTTAAAAGATGCAGCTTTTTTAAGTTTGAATTCTTTTCCTTTGTATGAATAAATGTAATCATCTCCATCTTGTCTAAAAGCAGCAATGCCCTTCTGTTGGTACATTGGAATAAATGTTGGTATATTTATACCAAGCTTTGTAACATTATTCTGGATTTCAACAGGAACAGAACCAAGACCACCTTCTTTGATTGGGGCAAATTCTGAAGTAACAGACCATAATGTAGGATTGTCCTTTGTAATTGGTTTCGTACTTGGGTTTTCATATAGATATGTTGAAGCAGCATTTTGAATTTGTTTAATTGCTTGTGAATATTTTTGTTCATTTTTATTCAATGAATTTGAATTTTTTAATAATTGTATTCCATTTATGTCTACTACATATTTTTTACTTAAACTATTTCCATTTAATCCTATTGCTTGTTCTGCCGAAGAAAGCGCTCTGGATGATTTTGAATCTATATCACTAACTTTTGCGGATACTTTGTTTGGTAATTCTTGTTTTAAATCATCAGAAAGGTCACCGGCTTTATATGCTGTGCCAAGTCCTGCCAGTGCCAGTAATACTGACCAAATTTTAGCATTTTCTTTCTTTGAACTATTTACAATACTTTGTACATTTTGAGTAGATAATACAGCTCTTTGCTCAGCAACTGCTTGCATCTTTGCAATATCATCACTTAAATTTCTAATTTGACCTTTTAACTCACTTATTATCGTATTATTTAATGCTGAAACTTTTTTTGTAGTTAGTTTTGTAGCAATAAGGGCTGTTACAGGAATAGCCGCAATTGATATTGCTATAGGTGCAACAGTCTTTGCTGTTTCAATAACTTTTTTCTTTTTTTCAGCTTGTATACTTGTTTTATTTGAAGTTGTTGAATCTGCAACATTTGAAATGTATACCGGATTTGTTCTAAATTCAGAAAACACACCTATGTTCATACAAAACTCCTTTTCCACACAAATTTTAGAAGTTGCATAAATCAATGAAAATGCTTTTTTTAGCCTTTTTATGAAAAAATTGTTACATTAAAAATAAAATTTTGAAATTACTAATTTGAAAAAATAATCACTTATTGTCTTTTGTGGTTTATTTTTATCAAAAATAAAATTTATATCTATGGGAGAACAACTTTCTATAATATTATACCTTTTTATTAAATCTTCAATATGTGCCCATATTTGCCAATCAATATCAAATAAATTTGAAATTTTTATGAAATACTTTGTCAATTCAATTATTTCAAGCATTGTTTTTTTATCATCAAAATTTTGTCTTAACCAATGTAAATCTATATTTAAGATTACTCCTGATACATTTGCTTTCTTTGATTTTAAGATAAATTTTAAGATTTCCTTTTTGCTGTTGTTAACATTAGGAATAATTATAAACTTTGTTCTGACTGAGTTATTGAAAATTTTAGAATTAATACCGCTTGAGTATTCTTTTATATTCTGCCATACAGTATTCCATAAATTCTTTCTTTTTATAAATTCAAATTTCTTTGGTGTTCCTGAATCAATTGACGATATGACCGAAACTACACCTTTCTCTATGCCTTTTTTAATACTTTCTGAGAAAATCGTTGCATTAGTATTAATATTGATATCTTTAACTCCATTATCTATAAGCAATGATAGAAGCTCGTTAAAATTTCTATCTAATGTAGCTTCTCCGCCTGCAATATCTATTTTTGTATTTTTAGTTATTATCTTTTTCTCCAGCATGTCCTTTATTACTGGAATTAAGTTATATTCTTTAGTATTATTTATTACATTTTTATCTTTATGATTTGAACAATATATGCAAAAAAGATTACATTTTACCCAAACATTAAGTAAAATATAACGAAATTCTCTTTCTCTTTTGTCCCAATTTGCATTCTTAATCCATAAGCAATCACTGCAAGCAGGCAAAGATGAACCTCTTTTCATAAGCTCTATATGCTCATCTCTTTTTTTAAAAAATTCGTCCCAATCAATTAATTCGCCAGTGTAGTTTTCATATAGTACAGGCTGACCTCCATTGGGCGTTAACATACAACAATAACCAATTTTGTTTAAATGATTAAAAAATAATTCACCTTCTATTGAATGGCAGCTTCTATACGTATTCATAATTTTCTATTAATTTATGTTTCAAATTACAATCTTGCACCTATTCATTATACAATATTAAAATAATATTTAGGAAGAAAATAAAAGGTTTATTATGAAATTAAAAGAAACAGAAGCATTAACTTCATTTAAATATGGATGGCTATTAAAACGAATTTTTCCATATATTAGGCCATTTTTGGGAAAAGTAATACTTGGTTTTTTAATTGCTATTCCTGTTGGTTTGTTAGATGGAGTTGTATCTTTTGCTTTAAAACCATACATGGATTATGTTATAGGCCAGCAAAATCTTATAATTTTCGGTATGGAAATACCATATATGACATTGGCGTACGGAATGCCCTTTGCTATAATTTTCTTTGCCATTTTTCAAGGAGTGCTCAGATATTTAAATTCTTACCTTACAGATTGGACAAGCTTAAAAATTACTAATGCTGTAAAAAATGATTTATTTGCAAGATTAGTTTTTATGGATACTTCCTTTTTTGATGAAAATTCATCCGGGTTGATTATTAACAGATATCTTACGGACCCTGATTCTGCATCGAAAGGTATTGTTGAGCAAATTAAAACATTTATAATAAGTTTATTTGGTGCTATGTCATTAATTGTTGTAATGTTGTATAGTTCTTGGAAACTTGCAATTGTTGGTGTTTTGGTTTTAGCTATTGCTTTTGTACCTGTTTTCTTTATTAGAAAAAAAATAAAATCAGTTTCTAATAAAAATACTGTTATTACTGGCGATATTATGACTACAATTAATGAGACATACTCTGGGAACAAGGTTGTTACTGCATATAATTTGCAAGAAAGACAAAAAAAATTATTTACAGATGGTATAAACAAAAGCTTTAATGTCTCAATTTCACTTACAAAACGTGTAGGCTGGATGTCCCCAATTATGTATTTAATTGCATCATTTGGGATTGCATTCGTACTGTTTTACGGAACAAAACTTATATACTCCGGTCAAATGACAGCAGGTTCTTTTGCTTCATTTGTAACTTCATTGTTACTTTTATATAAACCAATTAAAACATTAGGTAATACAATGACAAGCATACAAAATATCTTTGTTGCGATGGGGCGTGTTTTTGAGCTTTTCGATTATGTTCCCCTAATTAAAGATGCTGAAAATACAGTAAATTTACCTCCACTACTAAACGGTGTTACTTTTGAAAATGTTAATTTTGAATATGTTGAAAATAAACCAATTTTAAAAAACATTAATTTGAAAATATCCAGAGGAGAAACTCTTGCTATTGTGGGTAATTCTGGCGGCGGGAAGTCTACTTTTGTTAATTTAATTCCTCGTTTTTACGATGTTAATTCTGGTTCAATAAAGTTTGATAATGTTGATATAAGAAAATTTAAACTGAATGAATTAAGAAAGAATATTTCATTTGTTTTCCAAGATAATTTTTTATTCACAGGTACAATAAAAGAAAATATACTTCTAGCAAATCCAGAAGCAAGCCAAGATGAATTAAAAATGGCCTTGTCTGCATCACATCTTGATGAAGTAATAGATTCACTACCTGACGGCTTAGATACTATATTGGGAGAAAGAGGGCTTACACTTTCTGGCGGTCAAAGACAACGAGTTGCTATTGCAAGAGCAATGATTAGAAATACACCTATTATAATATTAGATGAAGCCACTTCTGCATTAGATAACGAATCTGAAGCAATCGTTCAAAAGGCTCTGGATAATTTAATAAAAAATAAGACTGTATTTATAATTGCCCATAGACTTTCAACTATTAAAAATGCAGACAGGATTGCTGTAATAAATGATGGTGAATTAGTTGAACTCGGTACGCATGAAGAGTTACTTTCTATAGAAAACGGACAATATAAACATTTATATGAAATGCAATTTAAAAATTCAGAGGAATTAGCTAAATGAAAAGAGTTTTAATAACAGGTGGTGCAGGTTTTATTGGATCACATTTATCGGAAAGATTATTAAATGAAGGTAATGATATAATTTGTTTGGACAATTTTTTTACTGGTTCAAAAGATAATATAAGACATTTAATCGGAAATAACAGATTTGAATTAGTCAGACACGATATTATTAATCAATATCTTGCCGAAGTTGATGAAATATATAATTTAGCTTGCCCTGCTTCTCCTGTTCATTACCAGTATAACCCCATAAAAACAATGAAAACTTCTGTAATAGGAATGATAAATATGCTGGGACTTGCGAAAAGATGTAAAGCAAAAATATTACAAGCAAGTACAAGTGAAATTTATGGAGACCCACAAATTCATCCACAGATAGAATCGTACTGGGGAAATGTCAACCCGATAGGACTTAGAAGTTGTTATGATGAAGGAAAAAGATGTGCAGAAACCCTTATGATGGACTACCACAGACAAAATAATATTGATATTAGAATAGCTCGTATTTTTAATACATATGGACCAAGAATGGCATTGAATGACGGAAGAGTCGTATCTAATTTTATTATTCAGGCGTTAAAAAACGAACCTATAACTGTTTATGGCGACGGTTCTCAGACAAGAGCATTCTGCTATGTTTCTGATTTAGTTGATGCTTTAATTAAATTAATGAATTGTAATTATTCTCAACCCGTAAATTTAGGTAATCCGGATGAGCATACGATTATTGAATTTGCAAAATTGATTATTGAGCTAACAAATTCAAAATCTGAAATAGTATTTAAAGAACTGCCTTCTGATGATCCTGTTCAGCGTGAACCAAATATTTCGCTTGCGAAACGGATTTTGAATTGGGAACCACAAATTCAACTAAAAGAAGGTCTTTTGAAAACCATTGAATATTTTGATAAAATAATCTTTCAGCAGTAGTGAAATGCAGGTATTCTGTTTGAAAAAGATTTTTTTTCTATTATCATTCATAGTATTAAATTCTTCAGTAAATTGTTATGCAATTGAAGAAGTTGAACTAGAAAGCGAAAAACTTAATCTTGATTATTTTTCTGACGTATATTACGGAAAAATTGAAAATAATGACAATGTTTCTCCAATATTAAGATTATTTTCCGAAAAAGGCTATGAATTTAAAAATTCTCCTGTAAATTCAGTTAAATTTTATTTTTTATATGATGGACAGCTTTCATTTACAAGTATTAATCATTATTCAACACACTTTAGGCATGATTTTACAACTATTGAGCCAATGGTATCCGTAAGATTTAATGAAGGCCGTTCAGAACTTATGTTTGACTATAATCTTGCAAGAAATTTAGAGGGATATTCAAACTCTTTTACACAAAAAATTTCAGAGTTTTACATTTCACATAAAGTTACAGAACAACAAACAATATTGATTGGACAAGGAGCCAGACTTCCTAATTCATTCGACGGTTCCAGAGGAACAATGGAAAGAGAAATGATTCTCAAGTCCCAGCTGGGTCGTACTTTTGGAGAAGCACGCTCTGTCGGACTTAGAAATATAGCCAATTATAAATACTTAGAATATGACATTGGACTATATGATAGTACCAGGTATATGAAAGATTTTGGTAATGGTTTTGATTTTACGGGACATATAATGCTAAAACCATTCTCTAACATTAAAGAGAAAACAGGTAATTTAAAAATTGGAACATCATATTCTATTGGAAAGAATAATATTAGCTATAATACATATTCTCTATTTTTGGGATATGATTATAAACGTTTACATTTTCACACAGAATATGCAAGTGCAGACGGATATAATGGTATATTTGAATCTAAAGATAATGCAGATGGTTTTTATGTTTTAATTTCATATGACATTACCCCCAAAGTATCAATACTTGGAAGATATGATTATTTCACTCCTAATAGAAATTTTTTAAATTCTTATTGTCAAGAATATACAGCTGGAATTACATACAAATTGTTTAAAAATATGAAAATTATGCTTAACTATGTTAATAGAAATTATTCAAACAGACCTGATTCAAATATGATTCTATTTGCTACCAGATTTATTATTTAGTATAATTATTTTATGAAAGAAATAGATATAGAAAAAATAGAAAAATTAATAGCAAAAATTGTAAACAATCCAAATGATACTGATTCATATTTAGAATTAGCAAATTTATATTTGGAAGAAGACGAATATGATTTAGCTATAAATATATATGAAAGCTTGTTAAATATTGAACCACTAAATTTTGTTGCATTAACAAACTTAGGAAGTTTGTACTTTTATAAAAATGAATATTTGAAAGCTATAAATTACTACTCTCGCGCTGTTAGTTTAGGCATTGATAATTTTTCAATATTTTATAACCTTGGTAATGCATATGCTGAACTTGGTGAGTTTAAGCAAG
Source organism: Candidatus Gastranaerophilales bacterium (assembly GCA_944323935.1). Classification (GTDB taxonomy): domain Bacteria; phylum Cyanobacteriota; class Vampirovibrionia; order Gastranaerophilales; family Gastranaerophilaceae; genus Avigastranaerophilus. The sequence goes on from CALUUJ010000004.1 coordinate 33,726, forward strand.
CAATGTCAAATTATGTAAAAGCATTGAATATAGAAAAAAATAATTACCAGGTATATTCTGCAATCGCACTTTTATATCAAGATCAAAAAAATTATGAAGAGGCGTTAATATATTTTGACAAAGCTTTAAAATTAAAAAATGATATTCCTGAAAATTATCTTAATATTGCATTCGTCTTAATGAAGTTGGGACGCCCTCTTGAAGCCGCAAATTTATTTGAAAAAGCCCTTATAATTTCTCCGGATAATAATGCATTCTTGTTGTATTGTGCTAATGCCTATTCATCTGCAAAGTCCTATAATAAAGCAAATAAATTATTTGATGATGTTATAGAAAGAGATCCTTCTTTTTATCAGGCATATATTTGCTACGGAATTTCACTATATGATCAAAGCAATATTGAAGAGTCAATAAAGATGTATGAAAAAGCTATATCTATAAATCCATCAATTTCAAATAGTTATATGTTACTTGGTAATTTATATTGTTCTGAAAATGACTATGAGAGAGCTGTTGATTTATATAACAAAGTTATTCAAATTGAACCGACAAATAGCAATGCATATACACTTTTAGGAAATACATATGTTATGATGAAAGATTTAAGATCTGCAATATCTTCATATAAACAAGCAATTGATATTGATACAGAAAATGATGAGCTTAAATTAATATATATAGAAACAATTCAAGAATTTATCCAAAATAGGAATAATGAAGGAGCAATTGATGCAGCATAATTTTTTTAAAGTTTCTCCAATTGAAAAAATTATTTCTATTCTCTCATATATTACAATGGGAATCATAGGTTTAGTTTGGCTGTTAATTGCACATTTTTCAAAGAAAAAATTACGATATTTCTTAATGTTCAATATTGTACAATCAATGATAATAGCGATTTTTCTTGCTATTTTGAAACTTACACTAAACATAATATTTTCGATTTTATCAATAGTTCCTTTTATAAATATTCTAGCTGCAAAGCTGAATTATATTATTTCCGTAAAAATATTAATATTTCCAATATTAAATTTATCGTTCAATGTGATAGAAATTATTTTGTACATTTTGCTCATTTATATAATAATGGGAGTCTTAACAAGTAGAATATTCTATATTCCATATTTAACAAGTTTAATAAGTAAATTATTAAAGACATATAATTAGTTTTTTAATACATATGAAATTAAACTTTTTACAGTTTTTATATTTCCACTTTGTTTTAAAGTCTTAATTTTTTCTGATTGATTATTAGCAGTACTTGATTTGTCTTTTTCAGATTGCTGTCTTTGAGCCAGTTTTGCATTTCGATCACATCTTTCTTTTAAAGTTTTTAGGAAATTGAAATCAAGCTCATTTGGAACTTTTCCCTCAAAACCCAGCGCATTTATTGTAAGAAAAGTTTTTTCTCGTTTTGAATGAGGAGGGATTCTACGTTGAGCTAAATATAAAGCATATGTATAAGCTTCAAATGCATCTTTTGTTTCATCATTATAATAAGTTTTAAAGTGTGTTTTGAATGGCTTATATTCAGCACGTATGGCGTTTTTATCATCTTTTAATTTATAGCATAGGTCTTCTATATCTTTTAATTGTTCAACATCGGAACCAATTATTTGGATTTCACCGCTATATCCATCAAAGACCCCATTATAGCAAGAGAAAATTGGATTTGATAAATCAACATTTATATGAATTGCCATATATCCTGATTGAGATTTATTTCTTATTAATTCTGCACTTGCTGCTTTCGCAAGGGTCCTTAATTGCGAATCATTGGCATAAGCATAATCAGAAATATCTGTACCTTTAGGAAGTTTTTTGGGATCAGGAAGGTTGTTTTCTATCGATGTTATTCTAAGAACACCATCGTTGACTGCTTGTTTTAGCGCTGCAAGTACAAATCCTGTATATTTAGGATCGGATTCTTTCATTGTAATTCTGGCTCCAATTATATCATTAGCATAATGTTTAACACCATTTATACTTGTTGGTTGAATATATACAGAGCCCTCACAATGAGGTGATTTCGGCATTTCTTCAAGACTATCTGCTATTTTAGAAAAGATTTGTTTCTTTTTTTCATCAGAATAATCAGAAAACGTTAAACGATTTTTCTTTTCAAGTTCAGACGCAATACTGTAAAAATAATAAGAAGAAAATTCACCTGGGGGAACAGCCTTCGCCAAACATTTTTTAGCTTCAAGTAAAATTTGTTCTTTTGTGATGCCGTTTTGAAGTTTAAAATATTTTAAAAGTTCTGATACAACTCTACTTGCAAACTCATTTGCTTCCATACTATATATTTTGGAATACTTGGAAATTACTTTTTCTCTAATACTAGTAGATTTTTTAATTCTTGTAGTATATTCCAAAACAGGAAATTTTTTAGAATCTGAAGCTGAATTAATTTGTTTTAAAGGTTTTAAGTATTTATCCAGAACTAATTCCAAGTAGTAACGTGCAGGTTCAGCATTTATTTCTGCCTGTTTGCAAGTTCTTTCTGTAGGTGCATCTACCATATTTTCTGATAAAAGTTTTCCTCTTCCGGAAAATGATACAGTATCTTTTTGTAAAGGAACCAAGTTTGGGTATCTAAAAGAAGGCTGTCTATTTTTTGCAGTCAATGGATTAAGTAGATTAAATTTATTTATATTTATCAACATAATTTTAAACATATAAAAACATAATAAAAAATTTTTTTACTATATACAAAATAATATTTACAGAAATTTAAACTATCTTACTATTTTTGACAAACCTTCTGGTTTATCAACATCGCGGCCTAAAATTACAGCTGATTCAAATGCAATTAGCTGTAATATAATCAAAGTTGAGAATAAAAAGTCAATATCAGTGGATGCTGGTATTGAAATAATAATATTTTTACCAATATTTGGAAGAGGAAACGCAGAAATTATGAGAGAATCAGTTTTATAATCTGTATTAATTTTATTAAGGACATCCAATGTAAATTGGATATTATGATTATTTACTATAGATATTACTGCGCATTTTTTATTTAGTATGGCAATATGACCATGTAAAAACTCGCCTGTAGGGTAAGCAGTTGTATTAATATAAGAAGTTTCTTTTATTTTTAATGCTCCTTCTTTAGCTAGCGGATAAAACATGCCGGATGCAAGAATTGCAGCATTTTCATAATCAGATAAAATTTTAGAATAATGTCTGATTTCATCTCTTTTTGAAAGAGTTTCTTTTATGTACTCAGGAACACTGAGCAATTCTTCTACAAAAGTACGAGCCGGAAGTTCTTTTTGCTGCATAATTTTTGCGGCAATTAAGAATAAGCAATATAATTGTGCACTCATAGCCTTTGTTGAAGCAATAGATTTTTCAACGCCGGCATAAGTTAATATTTTATACTTAGTATTATTGTATAAAGTAGAGCCTTTTGTATTCGTGACAGAAAGAGTTTTATCTGTTTTAATTTTAATTTTTTCTAAAGCTTTGTTTGTATCAGCAGTTTCTCCGGATTGTGATATAAAAATGTATAAAGTATTACTATCAACATCAAAACTTTCTGCAAGTGAGACTTCACTTGCATAATATGACTGAGCATCACAGTGTACTTTTTCTCTTAAAAAATTTGCAGCAATTGTTGCACTATGGTATGATGAGCCACTGGCAACAAGTGCTATTTTAGATGTATTTTCAGGTATTTCAATATTTATAGAATAATCTTTTTTTACATATTTTCTTATTAAATCAAATATAATATCTGATTGTTGAAATATTTCTTTTTTCATATTAGACTTTTTAATTTTAAAAAAGCTCGTGATAAATTTCTTCAAAATATTCATATTTCTCTTCCAATTAAACGCTAAAGTTTTATTTATCGTATTAGTAAAATTTAGGCTTATAGTCCTTTAAGACATTTTTTGGAGATATAAGACCAATGTCAAACAACAATTTTGTCTGAGCCTTATTATATTCTATCATATTTTTAATCAAATTTATGTTTGCTTTAACTTTTAGATTTTGAGACGAAATTACATCAATAAATGTAGCTTCACCAGCTTTCATATTAGCTAAAGATAAGTCTAAACTGACATTTGCTGTTTCTACTTCAACTTTTGAAGCTTCTATTTTTTTTATTGCGTTTAGGGAGTCGTAGTATGAATTTAGAATATCTTCTTTTATATTTCTTTTTAGGTTAATCAGTTCAAGTTTTTTTTGTTTGACGACTGCTGAATCAGCTTTTATCTGAGTAATTGTACCAAGCAGCATATTTTTACCAAGGGAAGCTCTGACATCTAGAGTTATTCTATTATTTGGATACATGCCTGCTCTTTTAGTACCAACATAACCATTTTGATAAGACATAGTAATTGCAGGTATTATATCCGTATAGTTTGAACTTCTTTGTGCTCTATAAGCGTTTATTTCTGCCTCTTTTGCTTTTATATCTTCTCTTGCTTTCAGTGCAATTTCATATAAATCTTCTATATCAATATTAGAGTCTATTAGTTCTCTGCTATCTACTTCGAATTCAAACGGATATACAGCTGATAAGATATCGATACCAAGTATATTTGCAAGATTTGCTTGTGACAACCTTAATGAGTTAAGCGTTGTTGTATATTCAAGCTGAGCGCCAGCCAGTTCTGCTTGTGCTCTTTTTACATCATATAATGTGCCTAATCCTGCATCGAACCGTGCTTGAGTGTACTTTAGTTGTTCTAATCTATCATATAAATTAACCTTCTGTACTTCAATCTCCATCTTCATACCCAATACATCATAATATGCTAAGACAGTATTAAGTAGAATTTCATCTTTCGTATACTCTAAAGAATATGAAGACGATTTTAATAAATTTTTTGTTTGTGCTAAATAGAAAAAATATTTCCCTTGATTAATAGTAGACCATTCAACACCAAATATACTTTGAATAGGTACTTCGTGAACTGTTGTTGCAAGTATGCCGCCAACAAGAAAACTTCCACCTAAGTTGCTTATATTAAAATTATAATAAGCATCTGGTAATAGCTGGAAATATGCGTTTTTATTTATCCAAAATGACTCAAGTCTATTAGCATCACTAATTTGTATTTCATAGTTTTTATCTAATGCAATTTTTATACACTCTTCTAAATCTGTATATATAAAAGGAGAATTTAATTCTTCTGATATTTCCTTATCTAAAATCATTTGTTTTTCTATATCAGAGATAGAAGCATTGCCTTTTATAAATTCTGAAAAAGATTTATAACTTTCATTTTCACTACATTGCTTTGCGTAAGAATCAATGTACTCGGCAACATTTGCGGATGCTGAGATTTGAAGAACTAAGATAAAAAACAATAATAACAAAATCCTCATAAAAAGATTATGTTTCATTTTAATAAAAAATTATCTTAGTCTATATTCCAGTACAATATGGCTATTTGTTTTCCATCTTTTTGACTCTGACTTGAACATCTTCTATGAGTTTTCTGTTTATAGCTAATAAATCAGACAAAACGCCAAAAATAATTATTTGTATACCTGTAATTACGAGAATTGAAGAAATAATCAAAGATTGAATATGTCCATTTCCATCATCCAATACGTATAGAAACAAAAATCTGGAAAGTAATATAAGACCAACCAAAGAGATAAAAGAACCAATTGCGGCAAAAAACCTAAAAGGTCTATAAATAATAAACATTCTTAGTATTGTAAAGGAATTTTTTTGAACATAAGTAAATATATTTTTAACTAATCGTGATTTTCGATAACACGAATTAACTCTAATAGGAACAGATAATATGTGTAAGCCCTTTATTTTTGATTGAATAACTGTTTCAATTGTATAAGTATAATTATCAAACACATTTATTGATAAGGCAGCATCCCTAGAAAAAGCTCTAAATCCACTTGGAGCATCATCTGTTGCTGTTGAACTTAACAATCTCACAACCTTTGACCCCAGAAACTGTAAAAACTTTTTAAAAAGAGAAAATTCTTTTATTTGTTTAATCGGGCGAGTACCAATAACAATATCAGCCTTTTTTTCTATGATAGGTCTTACGAGTTTTTCGATATCATCAGCACAATATTGATTATCAGCATCAGTATTAACTATTATATCTGCACCTTCTGAAAGTGCACGTTGAAGACCAGATAAGAATGTTTTTGCTAAACCTCTATGATGAGTTGACGTAACAATATGATTAACACCATATGATTTTGCTATTTCAATTGTTCTATCTGTACTGCCATCATCGGAAATTAATACTTCAATCTCATCAATACCATCAATATGCTTTGGCAATTGAGATAATGTAACCGGTAATGCAACTTCTTCATTATAACAAGGTATTTGAATTATTAATTTCATACTCTCCAAACAGATATATGATAAAATTATATAACAATATACATGAAACAAAAAATAAGAATGAAAAACAATACTTTTTTTAAACTATTTATTATTTTTTTAATTGCATTTTTATTAAGATTTTGGTTTTTAGAGAAACCGGAAGGTCTATGGAATGATGAATATGTCAGCTGGTTTATTGCCTCTCAAAATTCTTTTAGCGATTTTCTTACAGAAATGTTTCGTAATTGTCATGCACCACTATATTATATTTATTTAAAATTATGGATGTTTTTATTTAACGACTCTGACATTTCTTTAAGAATATCTTCTGTAATTCCATCTTTATTAACTGTAATAGTAATGTTTCTAATTGGCAAAGAGGTAAAAAATATAAAATTAGGTTTATTATGCTGTTTTTTTACAGCAATAAATTCTTTTAATATATACTTTGCACAAGAAGTAAGACTATATAGTTTACTTATTCTTTTTAGTTCATTATCATTATTATTTTTTATACATCTTGAAAAGAAACAAAATACCCAAAATTATATTTTATTTTTTATAATTAATGCATTAATATGCGCAACACATACACTGGGAATAATTTTCTCTTTCTTTAATATTTCAACATTATTTTTTCTATTACATAGAGAAAATAAAATTTTTATAAAAAAATCTCAAAATATTATTTCATTAATTAAGTATATATCACCATTTATATTTGTAGTTCTTCTTATTTCGCCTTTTTTATTTACGGTTGCATTTTCAAATTCGTTGTCTCAGTTTTGGTCTGATTTCTCAATTTCAAAAATAATTTTTAATTTTATAGATTATTTTTCACCAATACAGACTAATATTGTCAATGTACCGGACACAATTTTTGCATATATTATCAAAGATAATAAAATAAATTACATATTTATTTTATTTGCAATTGTTCCTGCATTGATAGCTTTAATTGGTATTATTAGAGGTATAAAAGAAAAAAATATAGCGATAAATTATTATTTAATATCTTCAGCACTATATTTTCTAACATTAATAATATTGTCTATTCTAGGTAAGATAATACTTATAACTAAATACAGCTGTGAAGTATATCCAATTTTAATTTTGGTATTTGCACTTGGTTTATTTTCTATAAAAAAGGAAGTAATTAAAAAAAGTTTTGTAGTAATTTTTATTATAATTAACATATTTTACCTAATTACATCATTGGATTCTGCGCCAAGAAGAACAAGAAGTGAGGGGCATTTAGCAGTCGTCAAGCTATTAGAAAATTCAAGACTAAAGAATAACGATTTTGTTATACTCACATATTATGATAAAGATAAATTTGAAAGATATTTAAATAAAAATATCAATTACAATTTTTACTCAATAAATAAATTCAATTTTAACTATTTTATGTTTAACAATAATGATTATTATGAAACAATACATCACGGCAAAACTATATATAGAAATTATTTTAAGGAATTTCCAAATAAAATTGTTATAAAATATGTAAATGACAACTTTATTTCAAAAATGAAAAAAGGTGACAGAATTGGTATTATATTTTTAAATACAGTTTCTTTTTTATCAAATGATAAAATTCAAAATATTATTAAGGATAATAAAGAATATGAAAGAACTCCATTTATTTTTCTAACATTTTCAGCATTAAAAAATAGTTTGTTATACTCATTTAAAGACAAATATAAAATAGACAGTATAACTCAAGCAGGTGATTGGACATTATTTGTATTTAAAAAAATTGAAAACTAGTAAGATCTAATTTTATTTTTAAATAAAAACTGTCGGAATATTATTTTGTTTTATGAAATCGAATTCGATGAAAAAAGAAGAAAAGAAGTAACACAAGATTAAAATTCAGTGGATTATATAATGAGCGACGAGAATAAGAATATAGAAAATAAACAAGAAGAAAATCAAAATAGACAAGAATGCAATAAAAGCTGGTGGGAAAATGTTGAGTTAAAACCCAACCTAAAATATTTTATAACAAAAAATTATATTGTTAAATCTGCTTGTTTTTCAACATATCCATTATTTTTTGTTGTGTAATTATTATATATAATTCTTTTTAATCTTCCTTCATCGTTCATTTCAAACCTTAAATACGTATCCGGTTTATAGATTGTATCCCCGTCTTCAACCATAGCAAGCATTTTTTTATCACGCCTTAAAAGAATATTTTGTCTGTATATTCTGTGCAAAGATTCGCTTTCAAGCTCTACTTGTTCTGATAAAGGCATTGAACTGTTTGCGCCTTTTGAATATCTTGCTTCTAATTCTTCCATTTCTTTTCTTGCTTCTTCGTTTATTTTTCTTGCCTTTTTAGCTTCTTCACCTGTAAAAATATAAGGGTAGCCTTCTATTCTTCTTGCATATATTCCTGTTTTGTTGTCGTAATCGCCCAATTGCGCACGAAGAAAGCTTCCAATTTTTCTTGATGTCTCTTTGTCATAAATTGAAGAATTATATCCTTTTTTCATTGTGTTTATAACTTCCATGGTTGAAGGATCAACTTTGTGGTCTTTATAATTTGTGTAAGGGTTTGTTGTTGAATCTATTTTTATTGCTCTTTGAAATGATATTTCCATTTTTTCTCTCTCTTTTTTCTTGTTTAAAACTTGTAAATAAATTATTTGAATAAAACTTAACTTTACTATAAACTTATTTGAAAGTCTATAGGTTGGGTTTGAGTGCTTTTTCCAAAATCTTTGATTTTGTGAAAAATGTCTGGTTTCCCATAACCCAACAGAAACAATAAAAATAGAAGAAAAAAGAATTTTAAATAGATACCATCGTATTATTTCCAAACCATATACATATGATAATTCAACAACAAAACTAATCAGCGGTTGGTATTTCGTTCATTATACTTAAACTATATTTTTAATAATATATTAAAAGTATAAAACACAACCAAGTAGTAAAATAAAGCAAAATATAAAATAGATACTTTAATAATAAAGTATCTATTTTATATTTAAAATATTTATATAATATACAAAACGGAGAAGGTGGGATTCGAACCCACGGTGCAGATTACTCCACACAACACCTTAGCAGGGTGCCGCCTTAAACCTACTCGGCCACTTCTCCAAGACGCTATAACAATATTATCAAAAGATAATATTTTATTCAAGTATTAAAAATCCTAAATTTCTTGTATTTACAATAACAAAAAATATTTTGTTTATTTTTTATCCATTCTGTAAGAGGATTTTTAAATTGAAAATATCACAAAATCATATATATCAACCCTGTTTTGGATATGATAAACAACTAAATGAGGATTTAAAACAATCCTTAAGCACATATCCAGACAGACAATGGGCTAATACCTTATTATCTATGAATAGCTATTGCAATAGGTTAGAAAGTAATATAAGAAAAGAAGCAAGTAAAGAAAATAAATCAAAATCTAAAATACAAGATTATTTAGATATTTTTCTTTCATGCAAACAAATACTTGCTGGTTTTGTTTCTATAACTTTCGAAAGCCTTAACTATGCAGACAGAGAATACAAACATTACAATGATGAATTTATAAAAAACGGATCAAAAGAAAATGACTGGAGAAAAGATGCTTGTGAAAGCTTAAAGGAATGGCTGTCTTCGAAATTTTCAGAAGAACTCTCTGGTTCAAAAATACAAAAAAAGCAACAAGAAGATTCTCAAATAACAGAAAATAAAGACACAACAACTCAATCTGGTAGTAATAATACTTCAAATCCAACTTCAACAACAAACTCTTCTGATGCTTCCAGTGCTTCAAAAAATCCCTTAGCAAAATTATCAAAATCTTTTTTGGAAGAATTTAAACCTGATTCTTCCACTCCGAAGGGATTTTCTGATGTAGCAGGCATGTGTGAACTTAAAAGAGATTTAGAAGAAGGAATTATTGAATTAATTCAAAATCCCCAACAAGCAAAACTTGACTTTGAAGAATATGGAAAAACTATTCCAAATACAATTCTTTTGTATGGTCCTCCTGGTTGCGGAAAGACCTATATAACTCAAGCATTAGCGTCTGAAATAGATGTTCCTTTATATTTATTGAACATTAGTAATGTCGGTTCACATTATATAAATTTAACAGCAAAAAATTTAAAGGCTGCATTTGACAAAGCAATTGAAATAGCTCAAAAAACAGAGAAACCTTGTCTTCTTTTCATGGACGAAATTGATTCACTGGCTTTTGACAGAGACTCACGAATGGAGCCCGATGACCTAAAACAAGTTGCAACAATGTTACAAGCTATTGATACCGCAAAAAAATCAAATGTAATAATAATAGGTGCTACAAATAAATATAATTTGCTTGACCCTGCTATAAGAAGAAGATTTGAATCAAAAGTATTTGTCGATATACCAGATTTTGATTCAAGAAAAGCCTTAGTGATAAAAAATCTATTATCACTAAAAAAAGGAAAAAAATTATTGGAATCACCCGAAGATATAGACAATATTGCAAAGAGGCTAGAAGGCTATTCTAATAGTTCTATATGTATTATTTCTAAACAAGCTGCAATAAATGCCATGAGAAGAGATAGAGCCGATATTTCTGTCGAAGATTTTATAAAAGCAATTGAATCAACAACAGAAGAAAAACCAAATAGAAATTTATATAAATCAGAATCTGGTCTATTAAAAAAACAAATTGGTTTCACAACTTAAATAAAGTGTTATTCTTTAATTATTCTATACTTGGAGATGTTTTTTTATTGATAACAGGCTTCCGCTTGCACTGAAAAAGATTGCCATTATGAATAAGCAGAATACTACAACATTCATTGCAAATTCTGATGGCTGTACATTCAAAAAATTATGAAGTCTTAACAACCAATTTTGAACTGTATTTAATGGTATTAGAGAAATTATTGCACCTAAAAAGCCATAAATTGCACCCTGTAGTATGAGCGGAATTTTTATATACCAATTACTAACTCCCATTAATCTCATAATTTCAATTTCTTCTTTCTTAGATTGAATTACTAGCTGAATAGTACAATTTATTATTATTATAGTTAACATTGCAACGGCAATCAGCACTAATATAGTAACTGTATTAAATACAGTTGTAATTGTTTGCAATTTTTTAGCAATTTCTTGAGCATATGACATATTCTCAATTCCAGAAACTTTTTTCATATTTTCACAAACTAAAGTAATATTTGAAGGATCATCAACTGTAACATGTAAAGTATCAGGAAGAGGATTTTCCATTCCTCTAACATCAATGTCTTTATTCATTTCTTCCCAAGCTTGTTCTTTTGTAATAATTGTTATCTTTTTTACATGCTCAATTTCTCTTATTCTTGATGACATATAAACAGGATCAACATTTGGTTTTAAGTAAACTGAAATCTCGAATGCATCCCCTAACTTATCAACGAAAGTACTTAGAGAAAAACTTGTACGAAATAAAGCGCCAAAAATAGTTAAAATAGCCGCCATTGCAGCAATTATAGCAATATTAATCAATCCGGTTCTTTTTATTCCGTATATTGTTTCCATAGCAATTCTGTACATAATTCTGACAGAAGATAAGTGACGTTGGGGAATATGCTTTTTTACAGTTTCTTTTATTATTTTTTTTCTGTTATTCATAAGTACCTGCCTGAACATCTCTGATAATTTGACCTTGATCCATTGTTATTACTCTTTTTCTAAAATAATCAACAATATCTCTGTCATGAGTTGAAACTATAACAGTTATACCTTTTTCGTTAATTTGTTCCAAAATTTGCATAATTTCCATTGAATTCTTGGGGTCCAAATTTCCTGTAGGTTCATCAGCAATCAAAAGAGGAGGTCCATTTACTATTGCTCTGGCGATACTAACTCTCTGCTGCTCCCCACCGGATAATTCACAAGGTTTAGCATTCATTTTGTTCAAAAGACCAACAACTTTTAATGCACCGGTAACCCTATCTTGAATTTCTTTAGATCGCATACCCAATGTTCTGATAACTAATGCAATATTATCATATACACTTATATTCTGTAATAATTTATAATCCTGAAATACAATTCCCATACATCTTCTTATATTGGGCACTCTATCATTGGGAAGTTTCGCAATATTAATATTACCAATCATCACAGTACCAGAGGTAGGAACTTCTTCCCTATATAACAATTTCATCAATGTAGATTTACCTGCACCTGATGACCCTGTTAAAAAAACAAACTCACTTGACATAATATCAAGATTTATATTTTGTAATGCATAATTATTTTTATATTTCTTATATACGTTTCTAAGTTGAATCATTTAACTAATCCCATTATATTTTCTGCTAATTTTTCAGCATTTAATCCATAAAAAGCCATTAATTCTTTTGCTGTACCACTTTGCCCGAATTCATCATTTATACCAATTCTTTTAACTATAGTTGGATATCTTTCACTTAAGAACTCACATACAGCGCTTCCAAGTCCACCTATAACTGAATGATTTTCTATTGTTATAACTTTATTTGTTTTCTTAGCCGATTTTAATATTGATACTCCATCTAATGGTTTTACAACAGGCATATTTATAATTTCAGCATCTATACCTTTTTCTGATAATATTTTAGCACAATCAATTGTTTCTACCAATGTTTCCCCATTAGTAATAAGAGTGACATCTTTGCCTTCCTGAATAACATTTGCCAATTTGTAATTAAATTTATAAGATGAATCAAATACATCAGGAAGATTTGTTCTTGCTATTCTTATATATACAGGACCATAATATTCAGCTGCGAATTCAATTGCTTGCCTAGTTTCTTCAGCATCAGCCGGAACTATTACCATCATATTGGGAATACTTCTCATTAATGAGATATCTTCAAGTGCTTGATGACTTGCTCCATCTTCACCAACAGTTATCCCGCCATGAGTTGCAGCAATTTTTACATTCAAATTTGAATAACAAATTGTATTTCTTATTTGTTCCCAAGCTCTTCCTGTTGCAAACATGGCAAAAGTTGATACAAATGGGATTTTACCTGTACAAGCAAGTCCAGCGGCAGTAGTCATCAAATCTTGTTCTGAAATTCCAACATTAAAAAACCTATCTGGAAATTCATTTGCAAACAGCTTAGTTTGAGTCGAACAAGATAAATCTGCATCAAGTACAACTATATTCTTATTCTTTTTGCCAAGATCAACAAGAGTTTTTCCATATTCACTTCTAACTGATTTACATTCTCTATTCATAAAAACCCCTATTTCAACTCAAGTAATGCTTTTTGAAGTTCTTCATCATTAGGTGCTTTACCATGCCAGCCCGCATTGTTTTCCATAAAAGATACGCCCTTACCTTTGATAGTATTTGCAATAATTACACAAGGTTTTTTGGACATTTTAGCTTTTACAATTGAATTATAAATTTCCTTTATATTATGACCGTCTATTTCTATTGCATCCCATCCAAATGCTTCAAACTTTGCCTTAACATTGCCAATTGATTTTACTTTTTCTGTTGAACCGTCAATTTGTAACATATTTCTATCAACAAAGGCAATGAGATTATCAAGATTATTGTGAGAAGCATTCATAGCAGCTTCCCATACACTTCCTTCTTCAATTTCACCATCACCCATATATACAAACACTTTGCTGTTTAATTTATCTAATTTTAAACCTAATGCCATGCCACAAGCTATTGATAAGCCTTGCCCTAATGAACCGGTAGAAACTTCAACACCATTCAATAGTTTACTGCAAGGATGTCCTTGTAATCTTGAACCAAATTTTCTAAATGTTAATAGTTCTTCTTCATTGAAGTACCCACAATGCGCCATTATTGCGTATAATGCCGCAGATGCATGACCTTTTGACAATATAAATCTATCTCTTTTTTCATAATCAGAATTCATATCACATTCAGGATAATAATTCATACACTTTGTAAAAAGTACATTTAAAATATCAATACAAGAAAGAGAACCGCCAGGATGTCCTGATTTTGCATTATGAATCATAATTAAAATTAAGCGTCTTAATTTTTTTGAAACATTTTCTATATTTTTTATTTCTAACTCAGAGATTTGATTTATCATTTATTTTTCCTTAACATCAATTTAGTCTTTTTTTCTGATAGCTTCTATTATAGCCTTAAAAAGAAACATAGGTAATGTTTTATATATACGTTTTATGCGCTCAGGCTGTTTATACGTTCTATATATCCATTCACAGCCCATAATTCTAAAAAATTCGGGAGCTCTTTCAACTTCACCGGCCCAAACATCAAAAGAACCTCCAACACCAATAAAAACAGCTTCCGGTATTTTTTTTCTGCATTTATTTATAAATATTTCTTGCTTTGGAGCACCCAATGCAACTAATACTAATTGCGGATCAGATTCTGCCAATGCATTTATAATTTCATCTTCTTTTGATGAGGCAAAATATCCATTTTTATAATAACAAATATCAATTCCCTCAAACTCTGATTTTAATCTTTTTACAGTTGTTTGAAGCACACTTTCTTTAGCTCCAATGAGCGCAACTGAATATTTGAAAATTTCACAGGATGTTATTAATTCATGCGCCAAATCAATACCTGGAATCTGTTCTTGTTCTATTCCTTTGAGTTTTAAAGCAAGCTTTATACCTGAACCATCAGGAACGACCAAATCAGCATTTCTTAATATAGAAGAAAAAACCTTACTTTTACCTGCAAGTTCTATCATTTCAGGATTAATAGTAACAACTTGCATTCCTTTCTTTTCTTTTATTCTTTCCAAAATAACTTTTACTGCTTCATCAAAAGTCAGTAAATCGACATCATATCCCAATACTTTATGCGTTTTTCTTTCCATAAAAATAATTCTATCATACAGAAATAAATTTGTTAAAATATTACAATTTTATTTTGTTATTTAATTTTTCATTCAGCTCATGAGCTGAGTCTTCATAGCCAACTCTACCCATCAAAGCATACGTATAATTTTTAGATTGTTCAACACCCGGCTGATTAAATGCATCTATATTATATAGTGCACCAGTGATAGCTGTTTGAACTTCAAACATGTACAAAAGCTGACCAAGATAATATGGAGTAACTTTCGGTATTGTTATAGTTACATTTGGTCTTTTATAATCAATTAATGAAGCCATTGTAGAATCAGCTTCTGCATTAAACAACTGATTCATTGTTTTTCCGCCTAAATAACTAATTCCGGTATATTCAAATATATTTGGAATTTCTAATGTAGTATCAAAGTCTTTAACTCTTAAGAAATTTATAATTTTATCATTTGGGCCTTCATTATATAACTGTATTTGTGAATGTTGATCTGTAACCCCTATTGCTTTTACAGGCGTTTGTCCTGTATTAACAATATTATTATTTTTATCTCTTTCTTTACCTAAAGATTCAGCCCATAATTGGCAATACCAGTCGGCAACATATCTTAATCGGTTTGAATATGGCATCATAACAGAAATTTTCTTACCGCGTTTTATATCCATAAGGAAATGAATCAAAGCATTCTGAGCGGCAATATTATAATTAATATCTGTGTTTTTTAGTGCTAAATCCATATCCTTAATACCTTGGGTAATTTCTTCTATGTTTATACCAACTAACGCAAAAGGTAATAAACCAACAGCTGAAAAAACAGAAAATCTTCCTTCTACATCATCTGGAATATAAAATGTTTTATAGCCTTCTTGATCAGATAATTGTTTTAATATACCAACATTCTTATCAGTTGTTGCTATAACATTTTTTCTGTAGTCATCGCCAAGCTCTTTTTCCATTAAGTCTTTTAGCACCATATATTGAGCCATTACTTCTGCAGTAGAACCTGATTTTGTTATGACATTTACCAATGTTTTCTTTAAATCCAGAATCTTTAATATTGAATTCATTTGATCAGGATCTATATTATCTAAGAAAAAAATACGAGGATAATTATTTCTTTGCTCTTTTGTTAAAAAGTTCCAATAAGGTGGCAAAAGGGCTTCACATACAGCTTTTCCTCCCAAAGCAGAACCACCGAGACCTAAAATTAAAATATCATCAAAACGGTTCTCAACCATCGCTGCAAATTCACGAACATACCAACTTGTTTCTTCATTATATCCAAGATTCATCCATTGTAATTTTTGTCCTGGCTTATCTTTATTTGAATTTAAATCTGCTATTATTTTATGAATAATATCTCTGTAGTTATCGAACTCAGCATTAATATTTAAACCGTTTTCTTCGCCAATTACTTCTTGCAATATATTACGATAGTCAAATTCTATCATTTTACCTCGCTTAATTTTATTACGTTCGGGTCGTGCACTATAAAGAACCAAATATTATTGTACATGCTTACAAGATATTTTAAAGATATTTTGAAGTTATATGTTACATATTTTTTACTTTTAATGTTACAATTCAAATATGAGAGAATTAGAATTTTTAAAAATAATAGAAAAAACATTGGATTCATCATCTTTTTTAGGTGATGATTGTGCTTTTTTAGATGATTTTGATATTTTTGTTACACAAGATACACTTGTAGAGAATGTACATTTTTCTCTATATACTACTACCCCATATTTATTAGGAAGGAAAGCAGTAAGTGTCAATTTGAGTGATTTAGCGGCAGCATTGTCTATTCCAAAATACATTTTAGTTTCATTATCAATACCTAAAAATACGAAAGATTCTTTTGTCTCGGAACTATATAAAGGAATTAATGATGTATGCAAAGAATTTGGAGTTAAAGTTGTCGGTGGTGACATTACAGGAAGCGAAAAAGTTGTTATTTCTATATCAGCAATTGGTAAAAAAAGTTCTTTATATTTATCATCTCGCTCGAACGCAAAGAAAAATGACTATATTCTTGTAACAGGGCAGTTTGGTTCAAGTTCTGCAGGTTTATATGCACTTTCGAATTTTTTACAAGCTGATAATAAGCTTATAAATTCGCACCTTAATCCTACTCCGAAGGTAAATGAAGCATTAAAATTGGCTACATTGATTGATAGTGATATTGCTGTAATGGACTGTTCCGATGGACTTATTGATGCTCTTTATAAAATTTCTTTAGAAAGTATGCATAGCATTAAAGTCGATTTAAATATGGTACCCGTAAGTGATGAATTAAAAAACTTTTGCAGTCAAAACAATATAGATTATAAAAAATTTGTAAAATGGGGTGGGGAAGACTACGAACTTTTAATTTGTGTTCCGGAACAAACATTTCTAAAATTGGATAAGAATATATTTACTTTAATTGGCAGAGTACAAAATAAAGATAATAAACCAGCTGTAATAATTAAGAATGATAAAAGTATTGAAAAAATAACTTATGATACATTTAAAGAAAATAGCTTTGATCATTTTTCTTTTTGATTTGTAAATAAAAATAAATTTTACTTGAAATTAACGCAAAAATTTCTTTTATAGTTTTTGTTCCAATTGTATAGAAAAATGGTTTTTTATGAATATTCTAGCCCAAAAACTTTCTCAACAATCGTTGCCGCAATATATTTATAATTCAGGACCGTATGGTTTAAGTCCTAATAATTCAAATGTCAAAGTTCAAAACAATAAAGCTAAAACCTCTATATTTTATATAAATGACATACATGGACAAGTCCCCAAAATGCAAAGACTCGTTTCTGCCTCTCATCACGCAGGTCTAAATGCAACAAATAATGGTTCAGATATTCTAAAAGTCTGCGCAGGAGATACTTTTATAGGTACAGATGAGAAAAGGAACCTTGCTGCAGCAAGGTTTTTAGATACAGCAGGTATACATGCCCATGCTTTAGGTAATCACGAATTTGACATAACAGCATCAATTTGCGGAAATTTACTAAAAAATTCAAATGTCAAAACACTTGGTATGAACTTAAATTTTCCAAATAATAACACTCCATTAGCTAAAAATGTTTTACGCTCCACTGTAATTTACGGCACAAGTGGTGAAAAATATGGTCTAATTGGTGTTCAGCCTTCAGATTTAGCTTCAAGAATAAAGAAAAAAGAAATTCTCGAAGGTATTACTACAGATGACAAAGAACAAACAATTATTGAACTCCAAGAAGAAGTTAATAAATTAAAACAACAGGGCATAAATAAAATAATATTACTATCACATGAAGGTTATTCAGTAGAAAAAGAAATTGCCCAGCGTGTAAGCGGTATTGATGTAATTATAGGAGGACATTCTCACGATCTAATTGAAGGTGTTACAGAAGGTGAAAATCTTGTATATTCTCCAACAGGAGAACCTGTCATTATAACACAAGCCGGAAGAGACGGGAATCATTATGGAATTTTAAACCTCGAATTTAATGACAAAGGACAAGTCACATACGTACAAAATAATGTAATGGATACAAACTTACATAATCCAAACATGGTTATGACAAAAATTGTTGATTCTATTTTAGGAAGCTCTCCAGAAATAGGTGTATTAAATCACGTTGACCCAATTCCCAAAAATAACTTACTTGAAGAAAATCCTTGGGCTGATTTTGTTGCTGATGCTATAAGAACAAATCTTGATGCTGATATCGTTTTAATTAACTCAGCTAATTTCAGAGGAAGCGTTGACCACGGTGTTGTAACAGAACGAGATATTACAAGTATTTTCCCATTTAATAATAAATTATTTAAAGTAAGACTCAACGAAGAAGATTTGGTTGATGCAATAAAAAAATGTGGTAAATCATTAACTTCTAAAAATTCAAAGCCAGGAATTATGCAAGTTTCTGGTCTTACTTATTCATTAGATGCTCAAGGTAATTTGACATCTTTATACTATATTGATAAACAAGGTAATAAAAAACAAATAGATATTAATCATCCTGATGAAGATAAAATTTACACAGCTGTTTATGATGAGTTTTTAGTTGGTGGTGGTGATGATCTTGAAATGTTAGAACGTGATGATGATGAAATTATTGAACGTTATTCATTTGATAAAGATAAAGTTACTATTGATTATATTAAATCTTTATCTCAGCCGTTTGATGTCCGTAAAGACGGAAGAATTCAAATAACTCAGTAGATTTATTATCTTTATAAATATTTAATTTGACCTTTTTTTGCTTATTTTTTAAAATTATATATATTAGTATATTTACATGTTATAGATAGTATATTCCGGAGTATGAAAATGAAAACTCATAATGTGGCAGTTATTGGTTGTGGTATTTGGGGTAAGAATGTTGTAAGAAACTTTTATAACCTTAATGCTCTTCACACTGTATGTGATTTAGATGAAGAAAACAGAAAAAATTTAAAGAATCAATATCCGGACGTAAACATAATTGCAGACTCTAATGAGGTATTTAATAATCCTGATATAGAAGCAGTAGCTGTTGTTACACCAAGCCACACACATTATAAAATAGTAAAAAAAGCAATAGAATCAGGTAAACATGTTTATGTAGAAAAACCAATTTCAACCGTTTCGGCAGAAGCAAAAGCATTAACTGATTTGGCAGATAAAAACAATATGGTTCTAATGGTCGGACACTTATTAATGTACCATCCAGCAGTTAACAGATTAAAAATGCTAATTAATGAAGGAGTGCTTGGTGAAATCAGATATGTACAAAGTGACAGATTAAATATTAATCACTTCAAAAATGACAGAAGTGTTATGTGGGATTTAGCACCTCATGATGTTTCAATGACCAGCTATATATTAGGGAAAGAACCTGTCAGAGTAATAAGTGCAGTTGGGGCATCTTCAGATAACAATGATATTATGGATGTAACACACGTAACAATTGAATATGAGGGCGGAATTATAGCTCATTTATCAGACAGTTGGATACATCCGCAAAAAAGAGTTAATTTACTTGTAAGAGGAACAAAAGCTACAGCTATTTTTGATGATACCGTTGCTGAGAATAAACTTCAAATTTTTGAAAGTTCTTCCCCCAAAGTTTCTAAAAATGAAATACTGGATTATATTGAGATTGAACCTTTAAAATTAGAATGTCAACATTTTCTGACTTGTATTGAACAAGGAAAACAAGCAAGAAGTGACGGACATAACGGATTTAATGTAGTAAAAGTTTTGGAAGAAGCTGAAAAAATTATGCTGGGTGAGAAAGTTAAGGCGTTAGATTCAGTTAATTTTGCTCTTTCAAGAAGTAAAAAATAATAGTATTGGGGACATTATAATGGCAAATTTATTAACAATTTTAAGAATGATACTTACAGTTTTTGCTATCGAACTCTTATTTTCAGGCAGACCTGATTTTGCTATCACTTCAGTTTTTTTAACATTGTTTGTAATTATACTTGATGGGCTGGATGGAGTTGTTGCTCGTGCTTTAAATGAACAATCAAAGTTCGGATCTGTTTTTGATATTTTAGGCGATAGAGTTGTTGAAAATCTTTATTGGATTGCCTTTGCCGTAATTGGCTGGGTTGGGGCTTGGGTACCAATGGTTGTAGTGGCAAGAGGTATTCTTACTGACGGTCTTAGAAGCATTGCTTTAGCTCAAGGATATACAGCTTTCGGTTCTTCTACAATGATGCAGAACAAATTTTTTCACTTCTTAACAGCATCAAGGTTTTCTCGCGCTGTTTATGGTTTTGCGAAAACACTTGTATTTATTATGCTAATTGTTGCAAACATTCCTAATATGGAGTATTTTGACGGAATGACCGTTAATTCTTTCTTATTTTATAATGATATTCAGCCTTGTTTAATTAAAATTGCAGATATTCTTGTTTATATAACTGTTGCAATGTGTATTATAAGAGGTGTACCTGTCTTAATAGAAAGTAAAAGATTTATTAATAATGATAAAGAGTAAATTCAATATTGTATTAATAGAACCTGAAATACCACAAAACACAGGAAATATTGCAAGACTTTGTGCTTGTACGGGTTCAGATTTATTTTTAGTTGGGAAGTTAGGTTTTTCTTTGACAGAAAAGCATCTAAAAAGAGCAGGATTAGATTATTGGAATAGCGTAAAAATATATAAATATGATTGTCTTGCTGATTTAAAAGTGAAATTCCCTAATTCAAAATTTTATTATCTTACAACAAAATCTAAAAATTTATATACAAAAAAATATTTTAATCCGGAAGATTTTTTTGTTTTTGGTCCTGAAACAAGAGGCATACCGGAATCAATTCTTAATGAAAATAAAGATGATTCAATTACAATTCCAATGATTGAAGGACAAAGGAGTTTAAATCTTGCAAATTCAGTAGCGATTGTTTTATATGAGGCAATAAGACAAAATGGTTAAATTGATTGATAATAAATTAGTTTATGGAAAACTTCCCAAAAGACCGGAGGACTCAAATAAAGGAACTTTCGGGAAAGTATTAAATGTGGCAGGTTCAAAATCATTTATAGGAGCAGCTTTTCTTTCTTCTATCTCGGCCTTAAAAATCGGTGCAGGATATGTTTCGCTTGCTTGCCCGTCAGAGATCGTTCCCATAATTGCACCTATGGCTCCGGAACTCACATATATTCATTTAAAAACAGATAAAAACGGGCTTATTTCCGCTGAAAATTCTATTGAAAATTTATATTCATATAATGTTCTTTCAATGGGTTGCGGTATATCAGTAAGTGATGATATAAAGAAATTTGTATGTTATCTGCTAAATAATATAAATAAGACTCAAAAAGTTGTAATTGATGCGGACGGAATTAATGTTCTTTCAAACCACAAAGGTGAAATTTCTTTAAAAAACACAGTTATAACTCCACATCCAAGAGAGCTTTCTAGATTATTGAATGTTTCTGTTGAAGAAATTCTTGAAAATAGAGAAAAATACGCACGCATAACATCACAAACATATGAATGTATCACTGTATTAAAAGGGCATCACAGCATAGTAACAAACGGAGAAAAAATATTCATTAATCAATCCGGTTCTTCCGCTCTGGCAAAAGCAGGTACCGGAGATGTGTTAACAGGCATTATTGCCGGTTTGCTTGCACAAAAACTAGCACCTCTAGATGCTGCAATAATTGGTACATATTTACACGGATTAGCAGGAGATATTGCAGCAGCAGATTTGACGAAATACTCCGTTTTAGCGACAGACATAATTGACTATTTGCCATTTGCACTGAAAATGGTATTATCAGAAGAATAGGTTCTTTTCTATGTCAAGTGATTCAATAAACGAAATAAAAGATAAACTAAAACAGAATCCAAACGATGTTAAATTAATTGAAGAATATGCTATAGCATTATCCGATACTGGAGAAAATCAAGAAGCATTAAAAAATTTCATATATCTAAAAAAAGTTTCTCCTGATAATCCTCATGTTTACTATAATATTGGTATTATATTGGAAAAGCTGGGAAAGAACGATGACGCAATTATTTCTTATGAAAAAGCTCTATCGATTGCGCCAAATGACACTGATATTATGTATAACCTTGCAAATGTATATATAAAAACCGAATTATACGATGAAGCAGAAAATCTTTTATTAAAAGTTGTTGATATTGATAAGAATGACGAAAATTGTTATTTTCATTTGGGAGAAATATATACAAGAAAAAAAAATTTTGAAAAATCAATCATATATTTAAAAAAAGCACTTGAATTAAAAAGTGATGATATTTTTGCAAAATTTTATCTTGCATATGCAAATAAACAAATCGGTAACATTGAATTGGCAATAAAATATTATGAAGACGTTATATCTCAGAATCAAGATTATAGTTGGGCGTATTATAATTTAGCATCTATATATTTGGAACAAAGCAACGAAGAACAAGCTATATTATATTTAGAAAAAACAATTAAGACTAATCCTCATGATTTAAAAGCTATAAAAATGATTGTAAAATTATTTTCAAAACATAAAAAATACTCGGCAGCAGAAAAAATATTAAGACAAGCAATGCAGACTATGCCTGACGAAGCAGATATATACTATTTTCTGGCTAGAGTATACAAAGAATTAAAAAGCCGAATTAATTATGTAAAATATTTAAAAATGACATTAAAAAAACAGATAACTTTTTCCGGAGATATAAATACTTTAAAAGAGGAAATAAAAGAAGCTGAAAAGAGATAACAAAAATGAGAGTTCAGAATAGAACTCTCATTTTTGCCGTGCCACTATCTATCGGCAAATACAAATACAGTTTTCGTTATATATACCTACTTCGAAAATAAATACACCCATAGTTTACACCTTAGTGCTGCTACGTTCCCGTCCTGACACGGTTCGATGGACTATGCCATAAATACCTGCGCTATCAACAATATATATAAAGTCTGCCGTATTCATACAGGCCTCACAATAGGCTCTGCACCCCGCTATGCGTTCGGGTCAAGGGATCCGCAATGTCCCCGTGGAGCACGGCTTTATAATTATAAAATAAAAATATTTACATCGCAAATTAATTATTACGTGCTATTTCTTCTTCAATTCTAATTAATTGATTATATTTGACTGTTCTTTCACTTCTTGCAATTGCACCTGCTTTTATTTGTCCGGCATTTACCCCTACTGCCAAATCAGAAATAAATGTATCTTCTGTTTCTCCGCTCCTATGAGAAATAATTGTTTTATAGTTATTCTTCTTGGCAAGCTGAATTGTATCTAATGTTTCAGTTAATGTTCCTGTTTGATTTGGCTTAATTAATATTGCATTTGCCATTTTTTCCTCAATACCTTTTTCCAATTTCTTATAATTTGTTACAAATAAATCATCTCCAACAAACTGACATTTTTGACCCAGTTGTTCTGTTAGTTTTTTCCATCCTATGTAGTCTTCTTGATTTAAACCATCTTCAATTGAGTGGATAGGATAGTTCTTTACAAGCTCAGATATGTAGATAATCATTTCATCACTATTTAACTCTTTTTCCTCACTTTCTAACAAGTATTTCCCATCTTTATAAAACTCTGAAGCAGCAATATCCAGACAAATTTTTATCTCATTAGTGGTATATCCTGCATTATTTATTGCTTGAATTATCAAATCTAAAGCTTCTTTATTTGTGTTTATATTAGGAGCGAACCCTCCTTCATCTCCAACTGAAGTAGAAAAACCCTCATCATTTATTATTTTTTTTAATGCATAATATGTCTCGGCACAAATTTTTATACTTTGTTTTATTGAGTCACTGCATATCGGCTGAATCATAAACTCTTGAAAATCCAGCTTATTATTGGCATGTCTTCCACCATTTATTATATTCATCATTGGTACAGGAATAATATTTCCGAATATACCTCCTATATATTTATATAGAGGAATATCAATTTCTTTTGCTGCAGCTCTAGCAACCGCAAATGACACACTTAAAATAGCATTTGCACCATAATTTGACTTATTGTCTGTCCCATCGCATTCACACATTAATAAATCAATTTTTTTTTGATTAAATACATTTTGTCCTAATAAAATTGGTCTAATTAAATGTTCTATATTGCTGATTGCTTTATATACACTTTTTCCACAGAACACATTTTTGTCACTATCTCTTAATTCTACTGCTTCGAATTTTCCTGTAGAAGCGCCTGATGGAACTGATGCTCTGCCAAAGACACCACTATCTAAAATTACATCTGTCTCTATTGTAGGATTGCCCCTAGAATCTATTATTTGTCTTGACTTAATATCTTTTATTTTTGATTTCACAAATTATCCCCTTTTTTTGAATATTCTCATATTCTTATGAAATATGGTATAATCTACATGTATATTTCTTTGGAGGAAAAATGAAAAGTACAAATCCTATTTTTAATGAAAGTGTTTATGAACAAGCATATGCTTTGACGGAAAAGCCTATGACCGTTGCCGGTACAATGAATAAACTTTTGATTTTATCACTTATAATGATAGTTTCTGCGGCGGCTGTATATTATCAGTTTTCAATGGGACGTTATGATTTTGTTAATATTCTCATGTGGATAGGTCTTATAGTAGGACTGGTTCTTGGTATAGCAATTCCTTTTATGAAAGATAAATCACCGTATTTGGCTCCAATATATGCTTTTGCGGAAGGGGCTTTAATTTCAGGTGTTTCTTGTTTCTTTGAAAAAATGTACGAAGGTATTGTTACACAAGCAATTTCGGTTACTTTTTTAGTTGTATTCTCAATGGCTATATTGTATAGAACAGGTATAATCAAGGCTACTCAAAAATTTAGGGCTATAATTCTAACTGCTACACTAGCTGTTGGTTTATTCTATTTAATAGCAATTATTTTATTATTGTTTAAGGTAAATGTTCCATATTTTTACAACAATTCTAATCTTGCAATTGGAGTTAATGTTGTTATTGCACTTATTGCTGCATTAAATTTAATTATTGACTTCGATAATATTGATAATGGTGTTAAGGCTAATTTACCTTCTTATTTTGAATGGTATTGTTCTTTTGGTCTGTTAGTAACAATTGTATGGCTTTATATTGAAATATTAAGGTTATTGGCAAGAACAAGAAGTCGCAATTAATAACTCAAATCTTTATTTAATAAAAAAAGACCGATATAAACTCGGTCTTTTTTATAATTCATTTCTACATGTTCCTGTATTATAAAAATCCAGCAGATTATTTAAACTATTTATAATCATTTCATTAACAGCTGAATCTGTAAAAAATGCCATATGCTGTGTAAGAATTACATTTGGAAATTGTCTTAGATATGCCATATCTCTATTTTTTATTATATCTGTTGAGAAGTAATGATGATATATTTCATCTTCATTATCAAATACATCCAAAGCAAGTGCACCAATTTTTTGTGTTTCAATACCTTCAATTAAATCTTGTATGTTTGTCAACTCACTTCTTGCTGTATTTACAATTATAACTCCATCTTTCATTTTTGATATGCTTTTTTTATTTATTATTTCTTTGTTTTCAGGGGTTAATGGTACGTGTATTGTAATAATATCTGATTCTTTCAAAAGTTTATCAAAATCAACATATTCAGCAAACTCTTTTACTGAATTATTTTGATATTTGTCATATGCAAGAATTTTACATCCAAAGCCTGATAGATTTTTAATTACTGTATATCCTATTCTGCCTGTACCGATGACGCCCACGGTCATATGTCTCATTTCTTTTCCCATAAGACCATTTAGAGTGTAGTCATTTACATTTTGTCTCCACATTGCAGGTTTATATTTTCTTATTGTAAGTAGCATTAACATTATTGTAAAATCTGCGACTCCGTTTGGAGCATATGTTACATTACAAACTTTAAACCCAAGTTCTTTTGCGTACTCTAAGTCATAATGATTATAACCAATAGTTCTCGTAGAAATGTATTTTACACCGTAGCTTTTTATTTTATCCAGCAGTTCTTTATCTAATTTACTGAATCCAAGCGTTGTAATAGCATCTGCATTTTTACATAATGATATTGTTTTATCATCTAAAATTTCATCAGTACTAACAATTTCAACTCCTGTCTGTTTTTGAAATTCATTAATTATTTTTTCTTCGTATGGCCTTTTTTCAAAAACTACTATTTTCATTTTAAAATCCTGCTATATTTTCTTCTCTTGACTTTTCTACTTCACATTTTACTTGAAAAATTTGTCCATATAACTCACAATTCATATCCATTTCTTTTGCTTTGGCTTGTGTATAATTCATTAAATTATATATTGGAATTAAGTCATTATCTACATTTTTCATAATCCAGTTAAAGTCGAGGTTTAATACTACACTCTTTATATTTATATTTTTGCATTTTTCGAGCCAAAGTTTTATTTCTTCTTCTGTATCGTTTAAGCCAGGTACTATTATATATTTCGCCTTGACATAATCTGCACCTATAGGCTGGTTCTTTGCATATTCTTTTAGGTTTTTCCACACTTTATCATATGATTTGACCTGCTTTACTTTCTCATGTACCTCTTTTGTTCCAGCATCTATTGATACTAAAACACGAACCACACCTTTTCTCAATCCTTTGATTATAGAATTACTTTTTTTAATCGCATTAGTATGTATTATTATTTTGGTAAAATCGTATTTTATAAATTCATTTAATAGAGCTTCAAATTCTCTGTATATTGTAGGTTCTCCGCCTGCAAAATCTATAGTGCCATCTTTTTTTAAGATGTTGTTTTTTATCATATCTTTTATTAAAGGAAGAACTTTATAAACTTTAGTTTTTTCCAGCACTTCTTTATCTCTAGGTGCTTGGCAATATATACAATTAGAATTACAAGGAACCCATGGAGTAAGTAGCAAGTAATCAATATAATCGTCATCATCCCAATTCTTAAATGATGTATTTACACAATTTTTACAAAGTTCAGGACTAGTCTTCTCTCTATATTTTTTTCTCAATTCTCTTTTTATACCAAAAAATTCTTTCCAGTCTATTTTTTGTCCTTGATAATTCTCATATATAATTGGTCTTCCGCCATATCTCGGATTAAAGTTATTACAAGAACGTATACGATTACAATGGTCAAGAACCATTCCGTGTTCTATATAACTACAACTTTCAAAGCCTTCCAATTTTTATTCCTTTACATCAAATTATATTCTGTCACTAAATATCTAAAATTATTATATTCTACCAAATTTAAATCAAGCTCTTTTGCTCTTAGTATTATATAATTGCAGAGATCTATAAGATATTTTGGTTTTTCTTCGTTTTTAGCTCTTAGTTCTTTGCAGTAATCATTTTCAATATCAATAACAATTGAATTTATTCCTGATTTTATAGTTAAATCCATCCATTTATCAATTTCATTTTTATTTGTATTTACATTAGGAATTAATATAAATTTTGATTCGACAAAAACTTTATTATCAATATCTTTTTGAGCTTTTGCATATTTTTTTGCATTTTCCCAAAATTTATCAAACTTATCAACTCTTTTTACTGCTTTGTATGTTTCTTTTGTACCAGAATCCGCAGACAAACACACAGACAACTTCTTTTCTTTAATACCTCTTTCAATTGCTTTCGAATATTTTATTCCAGAAGAATGAACCGTTATACGCTCGGCTCCATTTTTTAATAAAAAAGTGACTAATTCTTCAAATTCATTCAAAATAGTCGGTTCACCACCTGCAAAAGTTATTTCACCATCTGGTTTAAATAATTTTTTCTTAAATAAATCTTTAATAATAGGCAATACTTTGTAGTGTGGTCTGGAATTAAATGCTTTTTTGTCCCATTTTGTATAACAATATATACAGTCACTATTACAATGAGTCCAATGATTAAAATGGATATAGTTTATATATGGTATTGATTCTTCCCACCCTCTATAAACTAAATTAAAACAGCCTTCACATCTTGGATCAATAATTCCGTTTTTATTGTCACTAATAAATTTTTCTTTTAGCTTTAATATGTCGTCCCAAGTAACACCTTTACCATTATAACTTTCCTTTATATAAAGCCTGCCACCACCTTTATGACAACACAAACAGCACATCTCTATATGATCATTTTCAAAACTTAAACCGTGTTGGAGCCAATGACAACTTGTATATTCTTGCATTTAATTTGCTCCTTTTTTTTCACTTTTGAATTTCATCATATGCTCTGCTCTCTCATATAATTCGTACTTTAAACCTAAACTTTCCGCTTTTTCTTTTGCAAAATTAAAAAATTCAATGATATTATCAGGAACATTTTCTCTTCGTGCATAAAACCATTTTGATTCAATCTCGTGCAAAACACAATTAATCCCGTTATCTTTTGCTTTTTTTAACCAAAGTTCAATTTCTTCTTTACTGTCATTGACTCCTGGAATTAAGATATATTTAACCTTAACAGCAAAAGGATCTTTCTGGTGAGAAGCATACCTTTTTAAGTTTTTCCATACTTTATCATAAGACTTAACTTGTTTTACTTCTTCATGCATTTGTTTTGAACCTGCATCAACAGAAACTATAAGATCAACACGACCATTTTTTAAGCCTTTTTCTATTGCTCTCGAATATTTTATACAAGAAGAATGTATACGTGTAAGCGGGAATCCAGCTTCCATAAATATATGCAATAATTTATCAAATTCTTTTAATAAAGTTACTTCTCCACCCCCAAAACTAACGTGTCCATTTGGTCTTAAAATATCTCTTTTTATCATATCTTTTAGTATCGGAAGAAAATTATAATTTTTAAAACGATTATAGGCATCTTTATCTGCCATAGTATGGCAATATGAGCATCTGGAATTACACTTTGTCCAATAATCAAGATTTATCATACTAATCTTTGTATGATCATCCGGCCAATCCCTTTCTTCTAAGAATATGCACCCATCACATTTAGGATAAACTTTTCCGCTCTTATGAATATCTTTCATTTGTTTTTTAAAAGAAAAAAATTCATCCCAATCTACAGGCTCGCCTTTGTAATTATCTTTTACAATTGTATTTCCGCCACCTTTTGCGCTATATAAACAACATACTTTATATGCATCTCTATCAAAATTTATTCCGGATTCTATCCAATAACAACTCTTATAACGCAAAATAAATCCCTCTTATAA
Source organism: Candidatus Gastranaerophilales bacterium (assembly GCA_944323935.1). Lineage (GTDB taxonomy): Bacteria > Cyanobacteriota > Vampirovibrionia > Gastranaerophilales > Gastranaerophilaceae > Avigastranaerophilus. Next base: position 63,514 of record CALUUJ010000004.1, read on the forward strand.
TTATAATTTTATCATAAGCGATTTAAAATGTGAAAGGCATTCTTATTGAATGCCTTTTTTCTTATATTTTTTAATGTCTTCTGCAACGTGGAATTTTGTTGTTCCTGTTTTAATTTCTCTGTATTTGTAAACAGCTTTTGGGATAAGGTAGCCTAAAATTACGCAAGATATGCCAATATTTGCCATTACAGATGCTACTTTTAAACCTTTTGCTTTGTTTAAAAAGTTTTTAACTGGAATATTTGCTGTTTTATAAGATTCTTCCATTAATGTCATATTCTGAGCAAGACTATTCAAAGCTTTCATATCAATGAATTTTGATGTATCAACAACAGCATTCCCTGCCTTATCTTTTACGGTAGAAACTATTTTGGATTTTTTTGCAGCCTGAACTAGAGAATTATCTGGATTTTCTATTATAAAGTTCAGTTTTTCTGTAAGAGATTTTGTTAGTGGTGCTTTTGCTACATCAGCTGAAATTTTACCATTTTTTAATGCTTCCGTAAATTGTCCATCCATTAATACATCTATTGGCAAATCTATTGGTGTTTTTAATACTTTTGATGAAAACTTATTTATTCCATCTTCAATCATTCCACCAAATTTATATAAAAAGAATAAAAAGCTCCCTTCTTTTATTGCATGTTCGAAGAATTCTGTTTTATTTCTTGAACAAGCAAGTCTTTCGGTTGTAATACCTGCATCAATAATTTTCATATTATGAACAGGATTAAACATTATTGCATCAGAAACATTTTTTACAACACCTTTGAATGATGGTGCTTTTTCATTTTGTTTGCTATTTGAGGTAAAATCCTTAAATGAAGAAAATACACCTGAATCATCTTTAGGAGAACTGATAAAGGTATCTTTCATTTCTTTCTTCATGTCATTTATTACAGTATTTTTAGTATTCTTTTGTTTAGTTTTTGTAAGCAAAAAGAAAGTCGCTAAAGTTAAGGCTGTAGCAGCAATTATTTTCCCTTTATAGAGATTTTTTGCTTTTGTACCACCATCTTTCAAACAATCTGAAAGTGCTTGCTTTACAGTTTGAGTTTTAGAGTTTGACATTATCCCTTTAGCATTTTCTAACGCCCAAGTTGAATACTCTTTATCTGCAATGATTCTCGGATCTACTGCGGGATTTATTTTTGCAGCTTTATATGCAGTCCATTCAATTAATTTTTTATAGAAAGGAATCCCGCCAATCCAAATAGCTTGAGTTCCAAACTCATCAATGGCTCTGTCGATCCCTTCAACTTTACCGCCTTCTTTAAATGATTTGTATGTAAGACTTGTGCTGTCCACACCGTCTTTTACCATAATAGGTATTAATGAATCTTTATTTCCTAGTGTTGATATAACTTTTGTAGTAATAGCTTGTATGGTCATCTTTTTTCCTTTTTATTTATCTAATTACAAGCCCCAAATTAAATTTCTCAATTTGACAAACGGGGTATTTGCCTTTTTGTATTTTTCTGCTCGTCGTAAATTTTTCAATTTTCTTCTCCTTTAATCAATAAAAAGCCTTCTTTTGAACAAGAAGGCTTTTTAAATATTGTCATAACAAAATCGTTACGATTATCTCGTAAAGCCTCCTAATCTATAGCTGCGTCGATTTTGTATGAATTTCATGTTTTTACCTCTATCATATTATAACATATAAAACATAAAAATAATTTTTTTGCTATTTAATCTAATTTTATTCTGAAACTTCTACAGTTTCTTCAATTTCTTCTTTTAATACTTCAGAAGCTGTAACATTAACACCAAGTGTAACTTTTACTTTAGATGTTAATTTAATTGTCATGTTAAAACTTCCTAATTTATTAATTGGAGCATCTAAAGAAATTGTTTTTCTGTCTATATCTAAATTTGTTTTAGCTTTGATTTCTTCTGCTAATCTTTTTGTAGTAATAGCACCAAATAATTTTCCGGATTCTCCTGCTTTTGCTGAAAATTCAATTAAACCAAGTTCTTCTATTTTCTTTGCCATTTCTAAAGCTTCAGCATGTAATTTTTCTTGTTTTGCTTTTATTCTTGCTAAATTTTTCTCTCTATTTTCTTTAGCACCTTTTGTTGCTATTTCAGCAAAATTTTGTGGTAATAAGAAGTTTCTTGCATAACCATCTTTTACGTTTACAATATCACCTGCTTCACCAATATTTTGCACGTCTTTTTTAAGAATTACTTCCATTTTATATCTCCTTAACTGTATTTTGTCGAATAAGTATTAAAATCATAATAAAAACATAACATTTTGTCACGTTTATATTAATAAATTTAACTGTAGTTAATGTTTTAGCTTTTATATTTTATTCAACAATTGCAGCATTAAGGTCCTCAACCATTTTATCTGGATCAATACCATGAACTTTTGCACCTGCTTCTAAATTTTCAAATCTTGCAGCTGCACAACCAATACAACCGAACCCATATTTTTGAAAGACTTCTATTGTTTCGGGATGTGCTTGTAATACTTCTATAATACCCATATCTTTCGTAATTTTTGTCATTTAAGTATCCTTTCCTTGCTTTTTTTTTCTTTATCATTAAAAATTATACATCAAAAGTATTGGAAAGGTGTATATGGTCAAGTTTATTATTGATATTTTTTGTAAAGATACTATTATTGGTTTATCTCAATTTGATGATATTCGTAAAAATCGCCTATATAAAAATAAATATTCTCCACTTTTTAAAAAAGTGAAGAATACTAAAATAAATTTTAATCCTCTTTTTATTGATCAGACTGTTTGTCATCCTTAAGTAATTTCTCAAAATCTGATGGTTTTATACTCTGAATAAAATTTCTAAATTCTTGAGACTCGGCTTCATCTTTTTCACTATCACAAGATACGCTACCATCTGCTAAAACTTTGGCTGAAACAAAAATTGGCGCATCGACTCTTATTGCTACAGCAATAGCATCTGATGGTCTGGAATCTATGGTAACTTCTTTTCCTTCATCATTTATTAAATATATTGTTGAGAAATAAGTTTCTTTTTCTACATCGTTAATTTCTATTCTATCAACACTATAACCTGTTTTATCTATAACATCAATTATCAAATCGTGCGTCATTGGCCGCAGTACTTTTATATTTTCGATTTTTCTTATAATAGCACTTGCTTCTGCGCTTCCTATCCATATCGGAAGCGCTTTTCTATTATCTTTATCATTTAAAACTATTATAGGTGAACCGCTTGCTGTATCGATTGCTATACCCATAACCTTCATTTCTATCATGTCTTTTATCCTTATAGTAATTTTGTTAGTATTTCCGGCCCATCATCTGTTACATGTACTGTATGTTCAAAATGAGCTGAAGCTTTTTTATCTTTAGTTACAACAGTCCATTCATCATCAAGAACTATTACATCATCACAGCCCAGATTTAGCATTGGTTCTATTGCTATTGTCATTCCTTTTTGTAAAATCAGTTTATTGTTAGTTCTGTAATTGAATACAAACGGATCTTCATGCATTTCTCGACCTACACCGTGACCGCCATATTGTCTTACTATTCCCAAATTATATTTTTTTGCAACATCTTCTATTGCACCTGCAACATTTTCGAGTCTGTCATTACTTTTCATATGCTCTAAGCCGGAAAATAATGATTCTTCAGTAGCTTTTAACAACATCTTTTTTTCTTCTGAAATTTCTCCTACAGCATATGTCCAAGCACTATCTCCGACAAAACCTTTATATGTTGCACCTATATCTATACTTATTATATCTCCGTTTTTTAATACTACATCATTAGATGGAATCCCATGTACAACTTGTTCATTTATTGAGGCACATATTGTTCCTGGGAAACCATGATACCCAAGAAATGTAGGGTCAGCTTTATTGCTTTTAATTATTTTATATGCTATTTCATCAAGTTCTTTTGTAGTTACACCTTCTTTTACAGCTTCTTTCATTGCTACATGTACTAATGCCACAATATTTCCTGCTTGTTTCATTAGATTAACTTCAAATTTTGATTTTCTATGTATAGACATTTTATTTTATTGCTCCTGTAAGATTTTTATATATTGTATCTATATCTAAGCTTGCATCTAACTTGGTTAATAGCCCTCTATCAGCATATAATTTGATTAATGGTTCTGTTTGTTCAAAATATGTTGCGAATCTTTTTGTTGCAACTTCTTCTGTATCATCATCTCTTCTTATTAAAGCCCCACCACATTTCTCACACTTTGTTTCCTCTTTTAATTTCATCGTTTTTAAATTATATATTGCACCACATTTGCTGCAAGAACGTCTATTTACAAGCCTTTCTACCAATTTTTCTTGTGCTACCTCAAAGTAAAATACTTGTGGATTTATATTATTATCTTTATCTATTTCAGCTAAAATATCATCCAAAGCATAGGCTTGTTCTAAACTTCTTGGGTATCCGTCTAAAATAAAACCATTAACACAATCTTCTTTTAATAATCTATTCTTTATTATTTTTGAAACCAACTCAATTGGAACAAGCTGTCCTTTTTCCATATAACTGTTAGCTAGTTTTCCTTCTTCACTCCCAGACGCTACAGCCTCTCTCAATAATGAACCTGTGTCTATATGCGGAAGATTATATTCTTTTGATAAAATTTTTGTTTGTGTGCCTTTACCGCTTCCCGGTGGTCCAATAAATATAAATTCTTTTTTCATATTTTTGTCCTCGTGTCTTATATGTCTATCTAGTTAATTATATCACATCAAATTTTTTTGAATTAAAAAAGATGAACCCTTTCAGGTTCATCTTTTGTTTTTTTATTTTTTATTGTTTCAGAAAACTTTCATAATTTTTGGGTAGTAAGTTAGTTCTGACTTGATTTATAAAATCTAAAGCAACACCAACCATAATTATTAATGAAGTAGCTCCAATACCTTGAAGTGTTGTTATTCCTGTAATATTACATGCGATTGAAGGTATTAATGCAATTGTTGCAAGAGCTAATGCTCCAATAAAAGTAGTTTTACTTAAAATTTTATCCAACGCTTCTGCAGTTGGCTTTCCTGGTTTAATTCCGGGTATTGAAGAACCATATTTCTTCAAATTCGTTGCAATTTCTTTAGGTTGTAAATTGGGAATTATTGATGCATAGAAAAATGTTAATCCAAATATAAGCAAAAAGTATATAATATTGTATGTTATCTTTGATGGACTTAAAAAATTAGACAATGATATTATAATATTTCTCAATACTTCATTACTTATATTAGCTTGACCAAATAATCCCAATATTGTTGTAGGGAACAACAAAATTGCAATAGCAAAGATTATTGGCATAACACCACCCGGATTTAATTTAAACGGAATATAAGTATTTGTTCCGCCATATACTTTATTTCCGACCTGTCTTCTAGGATTAACAATGATTACTTTTCTTGCAGATTCTTGCATTATTACAATGAAAACCATTGTTGCAAAGAAAATAAGCAATAATAACAATAATCCCGGCTGTAATGAAGAATTACCGCTTACAAGTGTTGCTGTTTGGCCGGCATAAAAAGGTATTTTTGAAATAATACCACAGAAAATTAGCATTGATGCACCATTTCCGATACCACGTTCTGTCATCAATTCGGCCATCCACATTGTAAAAGCAGAACCAGCTGTTAATATCACTATAGAACCAATAGCAAACGATATTATATTTACATCAGGCATTATTGCACCGCGAGCAGTTTTTGTAAGATAAGCTACAAATATTAAAGCCTGAATAGCCGCAATTATTATGGTAAAAATACGAGTGTACTGTGATAATTTTCTTCTTCCAGCTTCACCCTCTTCTTTCTGCAACTGTTCTAAGTGTGGTATTACTACAGCTAATAACTGCATAATAATTGATGCTGTTATATATGGACCAATACCAAGTGCTATTATAGATACATTCCCAAGCGCACCGCCTGAGAACATATCCAAAAAGCCAATAAGATTATTTGTAGCAGCAAGATTTGCAAAGTTTTGACCATCAATTCCAAATAGCGGCAATTGTGCACAAAGTCTGAAAATCATAATCATTACTAAAGTAAAGATTATTTTTGTTCTCAAACCTGCAATATTTAAATTTGATAACATTGCCTGCAAATTTTGCTGATTTGGCGTATATTGTTGCATTATACTAACTGAGCCTTTCCACCTGCTTTTTCAATTTTTTCTTTTGCTGATTCTGTAAAATATCTAGCGCTAACTTTAACAGCTTTAGTTAATTCTCCGTTACCTAATACTCTTAACGCTTCAGCCTTTGAACTAACTTTTCCTTCTGCTTTTAATGATTCTAATGTGATTTCGTCAGCTTGTACATTAGCCAACTCACTTACATTGATTGCAGCGTAACATATTGCATTAAAGTTCTTAAAGCCTTTTAATTTCGGCATTTGTCTGTAACCGGGCATTTGACCGCCTTCAAATCCTCTTTTAGAAGATCTTCCGGCTCTTTGACCTTCACCATTATTTCCGCGACAAGATGTTTTTCCCCAGCCTGATGATCTTCCTCGACCTACTCTTTTTATTTTTCCGGTAGAACCTTCAGCCGGTCTTAAGTCTTCTATTTTTATTCTGTCTGTCATTTCATTCACCTTTCCTACTACTCAGCTACTTTTAATAAATGAGGAATAGCATTTACCATACCCATAATTACAGCTGAATTTTCGTGTTCTACTGTTTGATCTTTTTTCGTTAAGCCTAGAGCTTTTGCAACTCTTCTTTGCTTTTCTGTTGAACCTATCAGGCTCTTTACTAATGTTATTTTTACTTTTTTATTTGCCATTATTCAATTCCTCTTAGTTAAGCATATCTTTTAATGATAGACCACGTCTTTTTGCAACTACATCAAATGGTTTTAATGCTTTTAATGCATCTAATGTTGCATGTGCTGCATTTAATGGTGACTTAGAACCTAATGATTTACTCAAAATATTTTCTACTCCTGCCAATTCTAATACAGCACGAACTGCACCACCTGCAATAACCCCGGTACCTTGTGAAGCTGGTTTCAACATTACACTACCTGCTCCTGAACGTCCTGTTATCGGATGTGGTATTGTTGTTTTATATATAGGTACATTAATAAGATTTTTTCTTCCGTCTGCAACAGCTTTTTGTATGGCAATAATTACTTCAGAAGCTTTGGCACAACCAACACCAACTTGTCCGTTCTTATTTCCAACAACAACTATTGCTCTAAAACTTAATTTCTTACCACCCTTAACAACTTTGGTAACTCTTCTTACTTGAATTACTTGTTCTTTCCATTCTGTCTGTTGTGGTTCAGAAGTTGTTTCAATTTTTCTTTTTTTAGATTTTACTTTTGTTTCTTCCACTTTAATAACCTTTCTCTAAGTTTTAAATTTATCCTTAAAAATAAAAAAACATGACCAAAAGGCTTTGACTTATCTTAGCATAAGAACCTTTTTAACATGTTATATGTTGGATTTTGTTTTTTCTGACATAATTTATCTTATTATAAAAATTTTTTTTTGCAATACTTTTTATTTCATTTTTAAGTATTTTGAATCTTTCCAAGATAAATCTATATATTTTATTTTATCAGACATCTGTTTTATTTCAGGTAAAATATAGTGAATAACTTTTATTCTATCAAAGACTGAAACATCTATTTCGCCAAGTCTCAATTTTGCAGACTCTAGTTGTGCAAAAGCATTATGTTTTATCCGTAAATCTATATATTCCAATTTTTCTCCGGAATATTCTTCAATAAGGCTTCCCAATTTATACAAATCACTTATTTTTTCTACATCCCATTTTTCATAATCATCATTTGTACCATATGTCAATATTTTCACAACATCATATTTATCGGATAAAGGTAAATATTCTCTCCCAATTAATTCCCCGGTTATTGAAAGAGCAGCTACTGCCGGTGCTTCTTCAGACGGTGATATTACTATTACGGGAGTAACTTCTTCTAACATAACAACAAATCTTGCAGGTAACCAAAATCTTCTTACGTATGCTCTTTTTACAGGAGATAATTGCTCTATTTGGTTAGCTATTTCTGCCGGATTTACTTGATATATTGGCTTCTTTTCTATTGGAAATTTTTTCATTTCCTCTATTACTTTTTTTTCGGATACTATATCATTTCCTATAATTTCAAGCTGTTTCCCAATTCCTTTTTCATATAAATCATTTGGCAAAAACCAATAATGGCAAATAGCTAATCTGTATGTTGCATAAAAAATAAAAAGAATAAATGAAAATCTCACAAACTTATATATTCTTCTTATTGCAATTTCACCACGACGCGCTTTTCTTCGCAGTTTCTGTTGTTTTATTCTTCTCTGTACAACATATTCATCTGACATTATCTGTTTAGCCCTGCATTATTTAATATCATTAATACTAAATTATCATAAGTAATACCCATTACAGCTGCTTGGGCAGGTAAATCGCTTGTATCTGTCATTCCCGGACTTGTGTTAATTTCTAATATGTATGGAATTCCATCTGAAATTAAAAAATCAACTCTGCTCACACCACTGCAATTACATGCTTTATATGCCTCTATAGCCTTTTCTTTTACAGATTTTGTCATTTCTGCAGATAATTCGGCGGGGAGAATAAACTCTGTCATTCCCTTTGTATATTTCGCTTCATAATCATACCATTCATTCTTTGGTCTTAATTCAAGTATTTCTGTTGCAAAAGTTTCCCCATTATTATCCAAGACGCCAACAGTCGCACAAACTCCAACTAAATATTCCTCTATTAAAATATCTTGATTGCATTGTGAAGATTTTTTATATAATTCTTCTAGTTCCTCCGGTTTATTTACTTTATACATACCAATACTGGAACCTTCACATACAGGTTTAAGCATCAGAGGATATTTTAAGTCTTTTATTGCATCTTTTACTTCTTCACCTTTTCTAACAAATACTGAATTTATTAATGGTAAACCATATTTTCTTAAAACTGTTTTTGTATACTCTTTATTTATGCACGTTGCACTTGCAAATACTCCACAGCCAGTATATTCAATTCCTAATAATTCTAATGCACCTTGTATACAACCATCTTCTCCATATTTTCCATGCAATGCATTATACGCAACGTCAATACCTTTATCTATTAATGTTTTTCCTATATTCTTATCAACATCTATGAGTTCTGCATTTTTATAACCAAGTCTTTTTAATGCTTCATATACATTTCTGCCTGAACGAAGTGAAATTTCTCTTTCACTTGAAAATCCTCCGCACAGTACTGCTATTTTTGTGTCATTTGAATATTTCCTGTAATTATTTCCCATAATTTATACTCTTTCGTTCCCTTATCACCTATATATTTTATTTCAGGTTTTAATTCTATTGTATATTTTTCTTTGACATTTGAATACATTTTGTACATTAAAGATAATACATCTTCTGCAGTTGCATTATCATAATTCAAGATAAAATTGGCATGATTTTCAAAAATTTTTGCACCACCTGATTTTTCACCTTTCATTTTACATAAATCTAAAAGTCTTCCGGCAGAATCATTCTCGGGATTTTTAAATATACTCCCTGCATTACCATACATTAGCGATGGTTGATGTTTTTTTCTGAATTCCATATTTCTGGTCATTAGTTCTTCTATTTGTTCAGATGTACCATCTTTCAATTCAAATTCTGCATCTAGCACTATGTAATTTGAATTTAATATCTTAGACTTTCTATATGAAAATTCCATAAACTCTTTATTGAATGTTAATATTTCTTTTTTTGCCAAATCAAATACTCTTGCTGAAATAAATGTATCTGATATAGATTGGTTATGTGCGGAGGCATTCATACATATCATTCCGCCAAAACTGCCGGGAAAACCAATTAAAAATTCAAAACCGCTCAAACATCTGTTCTTACACTCTTTTGAGACAACCGGTCCTCTGGCTCCGCATTCTACATATAACTTTTTTCTTTCAAAATTAAATTTATTTATATTTTTAGTTATAATTATTTTTTTATTTATATCTTTGGAACTGAATAACACATTAGAACAATTACCCAAAATATATTCATATTCATCTTTATTGAGCAATTCTATAAGCTCATCAACAGACTTCGGAAAAGCAACCTTTTTAACTTTACCGCCTATTCGAAATGTTGATTCATTTTTTATTTCGTAATTTTCAAATATTTCAACCACTTATTTTGCCTTTTTATAACATTCGTCTAAAAGACTTCCGAGTTTTGTTATTGTTCCTGCTCCGAGAGTAATTACTATATCATTTTCTTTTAACTCTTGAATTACTTTATTTGATATATCTTCAACAGAACCTGAAATATATGTACAATCCTTATGCCCTAGTTCTTTTACAAAGAGTTCTGATGTAACTCCTTCAATTTTTTCTTCCCCGGCCGAATACACATCTGTAACAATCAATTTATCAGCATCATCAAATGCTTTTTTAAATTCGTTCCACAAGCTTTGAAGTCTTGAATATCTGTGTGGTTGGAAAATCGCAACAATTCTTTGATTTTCTTTTTTACCTTTTTTTGCACTTTCAAGTGTTGTTTTTATTTCGCTTGGGTGGTGTGCGTAATCATCATATACTGTTATATCATTAAATTCTGCAACTTTTTGAAAACGTCTGCCCATTCCTGTAAAGCTATAAAAGTATTTACTTATTTCTTTTACATTAACTTTTGCTGTTTTTAATGAAACATATACCGCTAATGCATTATATACATTGTGTACTCCCGGAACTGATAATTTTATAGTATCAATTTTATTTTCGGCATTGTATATATCAAATTCTGAGCCAAATCCATTATATTTTATATTTTTTGCGATGTAATCAGCAGATTCTAATCCAAAAGTTATATAATTATATTTTGGATATAGTTTCATGAACTTTTTATTACCATCATTATCATTATTAATTATTACTATTTGATTTGGATTATTTGAAAGGTATTTATCAAATGTTTTTGCAATATCTTCAAATCCATTTTTATAGTAGTCAAGATGATCTTCTTCCATATTATTTATTACAGCAATATCGGTTGAATATTTTTGTATTGTACCATCAGACTCATCTAACTCTGCAATAAAGTATTTATTACCGGCATATGTTCCATTTGTTTTAATATCAGGAATTATCCCGCCAACAACATATGACGGATTTAAACCAGCTTTTGATAATATATATGAAGCTAAACCGCTTGTAGTTGTTTTACCATGAGAACCTGAGTAGCCTATAAAATAAGAATTTTCTCTTGATGCGAACTCATCAGATATCATTTTTAATATGTCTGAACGATGATAAATATTTAATCCAAGTTCTTTTGATTTTACAATTTCAACATTTGATGGTTTAATTGCGCTACTTGCAACTACTATCATATTTTTTTTTATTAAATTCGGATTATGTCCAATAGTAACTTTTACACCTTTATCTTGAATCAAATGAGTATATTTACTTTCTTGAACATCCGAACCTGTAACTTCGGCTCCTCTTTCAACCAGATATTTCGCCAAAGCACTCATTCCAACTCCACCTATTGCAACAAAATGAAAACATTTATTTTCAATATCCATGAATATATCTTTCAACTAATCTACTTATTCTATATTTTATTATAAAAATAAATCATAAAAAGCATATTCTATATGTTATTTTTTTTCTTTTTCCATCTGCCTTTTATATTCAAGCCTGTTTATTCTAACCTGCTCATCCTGAATAGTTCTGTTAATTTCTCTCTTAACTATATCTTTAATACAAATATCAAAATCTTTTGGATAATATGTTTTGCACATATTATATCCGCTTTGAAAATTATATCTTCTTAAATACCAATATTCATATAAAGGTACTATTTCATTCTTATATCTCGGGCTCACACTTGAAGTTATATTTTCAGGAAGTGGAGAAGTATATGCCATATTTATTGGTACTATTTGTTTCCAATATATATCAAAAACTTTATCTTCAATCTCTTTTTCATAACAACATTTTCGTCTTACATCATATGTGTATTTTTTTCCATTATACTTTGTGACTAATGTAACTATTGTACCTTCTCTTCCACTAAGCAAATTATATATTTGATCTTCATATAGGTATTTTGTTTTCTTTTTGTCTATAGAAACTATTTCACTGCCAAGTGGAATTTTTCTTTCTTGCGTAGGCGAACCAGGTAAAAACTCTTGTATAAAAGTTTTATTATTTATATGATCTTTAAATAATTTGATACCTATTCCGCAAGTATTATAAGCACTAGAAGATATTCCTGTAATATAGATTATAAATGCAATTAATAAAACTAATTTTTTTATCATAAATTTCTCCTCAGTTACAATTATAATTGTATTTATCTCTTTATACAAATTATAACATTTTGTTTTAATTAATATTTTTCAATTTGTTAAATGGTTGAATTATTCTTTAAATAATTGTACAATTAGGGCACTTTAGTATGATAAGAGGTATTTATGAAATTACATGTTCAAACTTTATTTGTTGCTATAGGATTAGGCATAAAACGTAATTGGCATATATTCATTGCTATTATAGCCGGTATTTTATTTGGCAATTTTATCCACGAAAATCCGACAATATTTACACCACTGGTTAAAATACTTAATATAGTCGGTCAAGCTTTTATAAGAATTATTCAAATGGTTGTTATTCCGCTTGTTTGTAGTGCTATTGTTGTTGGCATATCTAGTATCGGTGACAGCAAACAAATTGGTAAATTCGGAAAGAAAATGATTCTATATTATGGATTAATTACCGTTCTTGCTGTTATTATTGGTGCAGTTTTAGTAATGGTATTTAAACCCGGTGTTGGCGTTCAAGAATATATTAGTCAGACCTCTGCAGCTGAAATTCAAAATCAGGTTAATAGTGTAATTGCACAACAAAAAGGACAAATCGGTAATTTATTTCTTAACATGATTCCGCAAAATCCTTTAGAGTCACTTGCAAAAGGTGAAATGATTCCAATTATTTTCTTTGCATTAATTTTCTCATTAGCTTTATCTAAAGTCGGAGAAATAAATAGACCCATAGTTTCATTCTTTGAGTCTGTATTCGCTGCTACTATGAAAATTACAGATTGGATTATGATATTTGCGGCGCCCGGTATATTTGCATTAACAACTGTTGCTGTTTCTTCTTTCGGATTAAGCATTTTCTCTACTATATCAAAATTCTTTGCTGTAGTTTTTCTGGGCTTTTGTATTCAGTTCTTTATCGTATACCCTTTAATATTAAGGTTATTCAGCAAAGTTCCATTTAGTACCTTCTACACGGCAATTATTGAAGCTTTGCTTGTTGCTTTTGGTACAGCAAGCAGTAGTGCTACATTACCTTTAACAATTGCTTGTTGTGAAAAAAGGGGAATATCTCATAAAGTTTGCAGCTTTGTTCTTCCTTTAGGCGCTACTTTAAACATGGATGGAACAGCCTTATTTCAAACTGTTGCGGTTATATTCTTAACACAAGCTTATGGAGTTACATTGGAGCCAATACAAATCATTCAAATTATGATTTTGGCAATAATAGCCTCCAGTACTTGTGCAGGTATTCCGGGTGCAGGTTTAATTACTATTGCACTTGTATTAAACGGTTTAGGTTTAACACCTCAACAACTTGTAGAAGGTTTTGCTTTCTTATTTGCAATCGACCGTGTTGTTGATATGATTAGAACAACTGTAAATGTTGCAAGTGATGCCGTTGTCGCTGCTGTTATTGCAGATAATGAAAATGAAATTGATTATGATCTGTTAAATAATACAGAACAATATAAAGAAATCATTTAATTGATTTCTTTATATTTTAAAAAGAAAAGCTCCCAAATGGGAGCTTATTTTTTTATCTATTTAAATTAATCTACCAAAACTTGTTGAATTTCAACATTTGGCTTTCCCAATACTCTCACAAGTTCTAACACAGACGCCTTCATTTGACAACGTTGTGATGTCCCATTAAAAAAGTCTGTGTAAAAACAACCTTCACAAACACAACCCCTTTTGTAACATTCTAAAGCCGTGTTTGTCCATCTTCTAACTGCGATGGATCTACCCATATCTCTGCTTCTTAGCACTAGATTTTCCTCCTTGAAATAATCCCCAATGATTTAGCAATGTAGTATTCTGTTAGCATGTACATTCCCTAATATCTAATAATATTATTATATATATTTAGATATCTATTTCAAGAAAACTATACTCAATTATTACGTTATGATACAAAAATTAATAATATAAGAGATTGTGTATTATATTTATTTGTTGAATAACAAATTTTTCTTTTTTTTTAATTACTTAATATTAGGAGAAATTATGAAAATAATCAGCAACAATGAATATTATGTTTTTAATTCTAATATAAGAAAAGATAAAATAACAAATCAAAATTCTAAAAATAATTCTATAAACTTCAAAAATTATAGTTCCAATAATACAAGTTATTTAAGTTTTAAAGGCTCTCAAAGGGTTCCTTTTACAGATGAAGATTATAATAATGCAAAAAAAAATATTCCATCATTAATTCTAGAAGCAAAGAAGAAAAAACCTGGCCATAACTACTTTAATTTATATGAGTTAGATAATTTAGAAAAAATCAATGGCATACAAAAAGGAATTAAAGTTTTTGACGGCTTAACTATTAACGAAATAGCATTTATATTAAAATCGCCTAAGGTTTTACTTAACAGGTGTTGTCCAAATAACTGTATTCACTGTGCATATATGGCAACTCCAAGTTCAGATAAAACATTAGATAAAATATCCTATGAAGATTTTGTAAGTCTAATTGATGGGATTTCTGAATTACAAAATAGAGTCGGAGAAAATATTATAATTGCAGACTCTATTGGTACTTTTTTCGATTCAGATTGCATGGAAATTGAATTAAAAGATAGAAACGGAAATGTTTATGATTACATTGACTGTATTGAACTATTAAATTCTAAAAAGCTTGCACCACCAATTTTTGACACATCAGGTTGGAATCCAAAATCGAAGAAACACCAAAAAAGAGCAGAAAAATTTGTTGAATACTTACAAAAACCTCAAAATTCGAAAAAAATCAGTCAACTTAACATATCAATTAATCCATTTCACATAATTTTTGCAAAAGCAATGGAATTAAAATCAAAATTCAGATTCATTAAAGCTAAAAAGATGGAAGAAAATTATGTTGATAGAATGGCAAATATGCTTTTCACTTTTACACCATTACAAGATACTGATGTTCATTGGGGTGTACTTGCAAGAGCAATTCCTGAGAATAAAACAAAAACAAAATATAACTACAATGCTCTATATAGACTTCAAATAAAAATCATTGATGCCTTAGCTAAACGCTATAAACAAGATTTAATGGGAGAAAATAAGTTTATTAAAAATAGCAATGACTTAAACAGATATCTTGAATTTTATAAGAGAATAATAATGGGGACAGAAGAATACCCGTCAATTGATCCAATTGGAAGAGCAGAATCCCTTTTTAATGATAGTGAAATAGAAAATCCTTTAGAAGAAAGAAAAAAATCTATGATAAAGGGTTTGGATAATGATAATATAAAATATTATGCACGTCTTATTAATCCTAATGGTAAAATTTTATTATTAAATGATGATATTTCAGTTGAAACAGATCTTGAACTTAACTTTGAGAACAAAGGTAAAGTTGTAAAACCTTTTGCTCATCAAATTACCGGATATATTTATACAGCACAATCAGGGATGGTTAAATAATGAAAATTAATTTAAATCAATGTCCTTCTCTACCTGTTTTCAAAGGAATAACATCTATTAGAGCTTTGACTGATTCACATCAAGAAGCGCGGGCAGAAAGTGAACTTTTATCTAAGATTGCAAATGATGCAAAAAAACAAAATAATATTTTAGTCTTAAATTGCGGTGATCTGTTTTGTGGTGTATATTCCAGAGACTTAATGGCAGATTTATATTTAAAGTTTAAACAACTAAATCCTAATGTTGAAATTGTTATTGCACTTGGAAATAATGATCCTATTTCTTCCAAAGATAAATATGCGCCAAAAAATCCTAATGATAATAGAAATTCTGTTGATTTTTATAAAGATACAATTAAAGAATTCCAAAAAAATGGAATATCTGTTGTTTGTGCAAATATAAAAGATAAAGATACAGGAAAAACTCCTTCTTGGATAAAACCATATACAATAGTTGAGCGTGGTGGTGATAGAATTTTTGTTACCGGCTTTTGTATTGACAGATTACCTCATAAACAATTGAATATTGATGTTGTAAGTCAAAAAGAGGCTTTTACTTTGTTGAAAGAAGCTATTAAAAGAGAAAAAGCTGATGCTATAGTTGTTTTAAATCATGATTATTCTGATACCAGTCGTGACTTATTTCAATTTGCAAAATCTCTTGGTATTAATATTGATTTAATTATTGGCGGGCATGATCACGACAACCCTAAAACAGAGCCAGAAGTGAGATTATATTCTCCTAAAACATTCAGTAAAAGTATGTTTGAAATAGACTTAGCAATTAAAGATAATATTAACAAACTTATGAACATAAATGAAGTTGAAAGTGGAAAATCAAAAGTTTCAGATGAATTTGAACAAATACTTCAGCCTTATGAAAAACAATCTGGTATTTTAGACAGTGTTGCACCACATGTTCTTAATCTGCCAAAATTTTATGCACATCCAGGTTCCTTAGGAACTTTTATTGCAGATGGAATTAAAAATATTGCCGGTACTGACATTGCATTTTTTGCTTCAAATATAGTTAAAGTCCCACTATACTATCAAGAGGGGAAAAATATACTAAACTATGACACAAGAAAAATTATAACTTTTGATTCTACAGTTCAAAAGGCTATCCTCTCTCCTGCAGAATTAAAAGAAGTTTTTACTTCAGCGCTTGAAAATAGATTAAAGCTTGGCGAACAAAATTCAAGGTTTTTACAATGCTCCAGCAATATTAAAATTGTTGGAGAAGGAAATTCTTCAGATAAAACATATTTTATTAAACAAATATTTATAGATGGGCAACCGCTTTTAGATTCAAATGGAGAACCAATTAATCCTGATAGAAAAATTTCTTGCGCTTTTGATAATTATATTCCTACAGATGGCAGAAGTTTAGCATTACAAAATGCATCTAAAACAGATGTATTTACTGATGGTAAAAAATTAAGAATTGATGAAGTCTTAAAAAAACAACTTCAATCTGCTGAAGATAAATACAAAAAAGGAACAACTTATCCTAAATTTAAATTGATAGAAAATATAAACTAATTATGTTAAAAGCAAGCACCTTTAAAGTGCTTGCTTCTTTCTATATCTATCTATTTATCTAAAACTTATTGTCGGGAATTTTTTCATTAACCCTGATTTTATAGTATTTATTTGATTTTCTATTATTTCATCAGTTAATGTTTTTTCTTCATCCTGAAGAGTTATTCTGTATGCCAAACTCTTATATCCTTCTTGTATATGTTCTCCTTCATAAATATCAAATAAATTTGCATTCTTGAATAACTTACTGTCTGCACTTTTCTTTATTGCTAATACTATTTGATCATTATTTACATCTTTTTCTATTGCAAAGGATATATCTCTTTGTACATCTGGGAATTGCGGAAGTGATTTATACTTTGTTATATGACTTGATGTTGCTTTAATTAATTTACCCAGGTTTAATTCAAATAAATATACATCTTGGTTAATTTTCATTTTATCTTTGATTATCGGATAAATTTCACCAAAGTAACCAATTGTTTCAGGGGTTTTTCCTAAAAGAATGACTTTTGCGCTTCTTCCCGGATGCAAATATTCACAATTTTCAGCAGGAGAATATTTAATTCTTCCTGAGATGTTCAAAAGATTAAATAAACTTTCTATCACACCTTTTAACGTATAAAAATCTATTTTTGATGATTTCTTCCAAAGATTTGAATTAGTATCTCCTGTCATAATACCTGATATCATCAGGTTTTCTTCTACTCCACTATCTATTTTTTCAGCAGGTTTCTTTATAAAATATGTTTTACCTGTTTCATATAGCCAAATATTCTTTTGTCCATTGTCAAAATTGTATTTTAATGTACTAAGCATATTCGCTATTGTTGTTTGTCTTAGCATTGTATGTTCATCTGATTGTGGATTTTGAACATATACAGCTTCTTCTTTGTTATAAGATAAACCAAATTGTTTTAATAATGGCTCTCCTATTAACGAAGATGTCATTGCTTCACTAAAACCATATCCTAAAAACATATTATTAATTAATTTTAATAATTTTGCTTCTTCTAATATTTCTGGTGATTGTGTTTTGTTTGGCAATGTCGGAGCTATTTTATCATAGCCATATATTCGTGCTATTTCTTCGATTAAATCAACTTCCTGTTTTACATCGTTAATTCTAAAACTCGGTACTTTAAATTTTGCAGCAGCTTCATTTTTGCCTAAAAGCTCAAATCCTAAATTTTCTAATATTTCAATACAGGTTTGAGATGGGATTTCTAGTCCTAAAATTCTTTTTATTTGGTTGAATCTTAATGTTATTTGAACATCATCAAGTTTATTTTTGCCTGTTTCTGCTACACCTTCTACTTTTGCATCTGCAAATTCAGTTAATAATTGCATTGCTCTTAGAAGTGCTGGCCTTGTTGATTCAATATCTACACCTCTCTCAAATCTAGCACAAGCTTCGCTTCTGTATCCTATGCTTCTTGAACTTTTTCTATTTGTCGGGGCTGTAAAATATGCAGATTCTAATACAATATTTTTGGTATTTTCATCAACTTCAGAATTTTCTGCGCCAAAAACACCTGCAACACAAACACCTTTTTCTTTAGTTGCACATAATATGCTATCATTATTGAGTTGTCTTTCGACTCCGTCAAGTGTAACTATTGTTTCACCTTCTTTAGCCCTTCTTACACATATATATCCGTCTAGTTTATCCATATCAAAAGCGTGTAAAGGCTGTCCATATTCTAATAAAACATAGTTTGTTATATCAACAACATTATTTATTGACCTGATTCCTGATACTTCTAATCTTCTTTTCATCCAAGTTGGTGATGGTTTTATTACAACATCTTTTAAAATACCTGCAGCATAATATTTACAAGCATCTTCTGCCAATATTTCCACTTTAAATTTATTTGTATATAAATCTTTTGTAGACTCTATCTTGGAAAAATTTAATTTTTTATTAAATAGTGAACAAATTTCTCGAGCTACTCCGATTACAGACATTTCGTCACCTCTATTTGCAGTAGGTGCAACATCTATAATGGTATCTTCTTTTATATTCAATAACTCTTCAAGTTTTGTTCCAAGTTCTATATTTTCATATAATCTGCTTAATATCAGTATTCCGTCTTCTTCCTGCATGCCATCAAGACCAAGTTCGTCCTGAGAACACAACATACCTTGAGATTCAATTCCTCGAATTACAGCAGGAGTTAATTCAAATTCTTCGCCTGTTTTACGATTTAATACTTTAGAACCGACAGATGCATAAGGTATAATTTGTCCTTCTTCAATATTTTGAGCACCACAGACCACTGTTTTTGTACAATTTCCTAAATCTACTTCAACTAAGTGTAGTTTATCAGCATTTGGATGCTGGGATATTTTTTTTATTTTTGCTGTTATTATATTTGTAAATTTAGCACCTGTTTTTTCAATGTCTTCTACTTCTAACCCGCTCATTGTTAATTCATGAACAATTTGTTCTACTGTTAAATCACTTATATCAACAAATTCATTCAACCATTCTAGTGAAATTTTCATCTCTAAGCCCTCTTTAAAATATATGTTTTATTGTAGTATAAAGACATTTTTATGTCATCAAATATACATTTTACGATTTTCTTTTATAAAATTTTATTATGTATTCACCATTAAATTCTTTATTTGAATATACGTTAATTTCATTTACATCTTTGTTGAGAAGCCAAGATGGGAAACTATCAAAAGGAATTAACATTTTTCCTGTCTTTTTAACTTTACAAGATAATTCAGAATCCGAATTATTTATTTGAATATAAAAATTCTGATTTTGTTTTAACTTATTAACAGGTTCAATATATATAAAATCAAATGTTTCTCCTGATATTTTATCCGGAAATCTAATATTTAATGAGTTATAGTCAATATAGTTATAACTTTCTACCATTACCTCTACTAGAGGAAGTTTTTGAACAGAGTTTCCCCAAGCTTCCGGCAAAAAGTTCAATTCTCGAGTGCCCAATATATTATCTAATTTATTTATATCTTCTTTAGAATAATTAACTATACCATCACTTTTAATAAGAAAGGTATTTTTATCAAAAGAAATAACCTTGTATTTCAAACTTAAAAGAATCCATCTGTAAAGAGAATTAAGCCTTAAAGACAGCCTTATATTATCATGGAATATTGAATCAGAATCTATCAAAATAATATCAGGCAGATTATTAGTTAATTTCTGAACTATTTCACTTGACTGCTTTGAAGATATAGAATTATAAAAAGAAATAAATTTTATAGGTATTTTTTTATTTAAATACAAATAGTGCATGCCTCTATTTGTCAAATCAAGAAATATTGAATCTTTGTTAGAATTATTTTCAACAAAATACTTTACACTCTCTATTCTCTTCTTATAATCAGTTTCAAAATTTACTGAGCCTGTGTTACAAAGAGAATTATTATCTTTTTCTAAAGGCAAATATTTTAATTTTAAAGGAAAAATAATAGACGATAGAATTAAAATACTTATTAGGATAAGTGTTAAAAGAATATTAATGTTTTTCTTCGAATACTTATAAAGAAAATAAGGTAAAATCAACAATATATAAGCTTGAGAAATATACTCCAATCGAAAGAATAGACCGCTATCCATTCTACCCAGTGTATAACTTAATGATATTATAGGAAGTATAATTACAAAAAGTAAAAAATAAACGGAACTTGCACTTTCTTTTCTTTTTATTTGTTTTATTAATTCTAATATTAAAACAGGTACAAATAACAAAGCAAAAAATTTATATGTACATACAAACAATCTTGGTAACCATAAATTTAATTTACCGTATGTATTTCCAAATGCATAAAGATTACCTTTTATATACTCAGGTGCTTCTTTTAAATACTCGATAATTGTCGGATGCATAAATATAAGAAATATCATTACAGGCAAAAGTGATACTATTATTTTAATTAGTTTCTGACTATCTTTTTGCTTATATATTTCATATATTTGATATAACAGCACAGGAATACTTGCAACAAATAAAAATGTTCCTATTGTCGTCCAAATCATACAAAAAGCAAATGAAATCAAACTATATATACACAACCAAATATATCGTTTTTCTAGCAAACTTTCTTTTATAATTAGTAAATATGTTGTTATAAAAAACAAAGCCGGGTTTGTTGCTTTATATAATAATAAAGGTGCAATAAATAACTTATTGTTTTCAAAAATAATTAAACCAAAATATATTGTTAAAATAATTAATAAATTTTTGAATAAAGTTTCACCCAAACAATATCCGTAAATATTATTTTCATTAAAGATATAACAACCAATCCAGCTTGGTATTACATCTAAATACCCATGAACGAGCATTATATCTTTATAATAATCAAGATTAAAATTATTATGCATTAAAAAAGTTGCATATTTTTCACCAAAATGATGATCATCTGTCGGTCCATATACAATATTGTATGAACAAAAAATAAAAGCGAAAATTATTCCGGTTATTATTAACGATGAAAATCTATTATTCTTATCGCTATATTTTATTCTTAAAACGTCCAATACAGATAACAGAACAAAAAGAAGTAAAATAGCTATTGTAATTGGGTAAAACTTACCATTTAGAGGATATAAAAATACAAAACCAAACACTCCTAATATTTGGTATTTTAATAAAAAATTTTTTATATTATATAAAATTTCTGGATATTTTATTTCTTTTGTTTTTATTTGCTGTATATCATTTTTACACACAAAAAACTTTTGTCTTAAAAAAAATATAAATGAATAAATAGAAAAAAATATAAATAAATATATAAAATAAATATAAATATCTAAATTTTTATTATGGTCCAGATATATTGATGTACCTACATAAAAATCGTTTAATTTAGAATATGTACATTTTAAATATAAAAAATCATAAATTCTAACAGCAAGAAAAAACGACAGAATACCTGCCAATAATATATCTATGAATTTCAAGTTATTAATTATATTTTTCATACAGATATCCTAATCGTAATGTTAGCATATTTCATCTTTCATTACTAATAGTTAAAATTTTTACAAAATTTTTATAATTGTTTAAAATTAGTGTATGAATCGAAATTTTACGTCAAAATTATTAATAGTATTCATTTTTTTCATAGTTTCATTTACTATCTATATATTGTCATCTAATCATCTTGACAACAAAGTAAATGATACATTTGTAAAAATATTATCAAATATTCAAAACAAGAAGACATCTGATACAGTAGTATTAGTCGTTATAGACGATAAGTCTTTAAATAAAATACCTTGGCCTTGGAGAAAAGATTTATTTACTGATATATTTTATTTCTTAGAGAAAGAAGCAGGCGCCAAATCTATTGTTTTTCAAAATTTAATAGTTTTTCCTGATACATATAATCCTAAATCTGACGACATATTTTTTAAAAATTTAAAAAATCACTATAACCTTATTAACAGCTATATACTTTTAAACTCAAATGTTGCAGGAGATGTATTACCTCAAGAATATGTTCCCATATTTGAAAATAAATCAAATATAAAAATTATAAACAAAACAAAAAAGAAATTAATACCATCATATAAAGCAATAATAAAGTTACCTAAAGATTTACTATTAAATACAAAATTTCTTGCTTCATCAATAATTCCGGAAGATAATGATGAAATTGTCAGAAATTATATGCCAGTTGTATACTTTAACGGTAAATTTTTCCCTTCTATTGCACTCAGTGCATATTCCATGTACACAGGAAATAATACATTTATTCTTTATGATAATTATTTGTGTTCTGCAGATAATTGTTTATCACTGAAAATGCCTATTTTTTATACAAAAGGAAAAGATTATATCGGTAATAATGTTTTTAGTTTTATATCATATTTAAATTGGTACAAACCAACAAGCGACTACTACTCACATAAAACATATTCTGCCGGAGATGTTTTAGTATCTTATTATGCAATAAAAAGTGGCAAAAAACCAAAAATCGACCCTGCTATATTTAAAGACAAAATAGTAATTGTTGGTTTAAATGCAGATAAAAATGTATGGGACCAATTAAGTGAAACTCAAATTCTCAAGAAGCAGGCTGATATTGATGTACACGCTACAATGATTGACAATATGCTTAATAATAAGTTCAAAACAAAGAATAACAATGACTATACCATTTTTATAACACTTATTTTTTGTTTATTCATAGTAAGAGGATTCAGAAACTTTAAGAATAATCTACTATTTACAACCCTACTGTCATTGATTTATTTCTCTTACTATTTATATGAATATTTTATTTACATTTATGTTCCACCAATTACACCTGTTATAACAATGTACACAGTCGCTTTTTTAAAAAATATATATTCAATTATTACAACAGACAAAACAACCGAAATGTTAAAACACGCTATGGGGAAATATGTTTCCAAAGATGTAATGAAAAAAGTTGTATCTGATATAGATAAACTCAAATTAGGCGGAGTAAGAGCAGTTGTAACAATTTTATTCGTTGATATAAGAAATTTTACACAAATTTCTGAAGCATTATCCCCACAAGAAGTATCATCTATTTTAAATGAATATTTTTCAACAATTGAACCTATTATCGGAAAATACCACGGAATAGTAAATAAATATATGGGAGACGGTTTATTAGCCGTATTTGGTGAACCAATAAAAAATTCACAACACGCAATAAATGCTATTAAATGTGGCATTGAAATTACAGAAAAAATTAAACATTTGAGAGAAAAATTAATAGAAGAAGGAAAACCAATAATAAATATAGGAATTGGGGTAAATACAGGAGAAGTTTTTGCCGGGAACATAGGAACTGAAGAAAGATTAGAATACACGGTTATCGGAGATAATGTAAATTTGGCATACCGTATTGAAGCATATAACCAAATTTTAAAAACACAATTTTTAATAAGTGAGTCAACATATGAATTTGTCAAAGATCACGTTGAAGTTGTAAAATTAAGCCAAGTAAGCATTAAAGGAAAATCTAAGCCAATAGATATATATGAAGTTTTGAGTATAAAATAATGTTTGATAATTATCTTGACAGAATTGATATAGAACAAATCAAGCGTGCAATTCAAGTTGAAGAAAAATATAAATTCATAAATATAATGGGAAAAGAATCAGCTTTTTCCGGCTTTATGATAAAACAAATAAAATTAATATATAAATTATCAGGAAAAAATCCAAAATGGCTACCAATTATTGAAGCTTTTGGATTCTATCCTCAAGAAAATATTTTTCAAAGAAAAAAAACAATTAACAGATTTATAACTTTACTGAAAAAGGAACTATCTTCTGATAAAGATAATGAAACAGACTCTAAAAAGAATATAAAATCTATTTTTGATTCAGATGTGGTTATGTTAAAAGGTGTCGGACCAAAGTTCGGATATTTACTAAATAAACTTGGAATTTTTTCAATATATGATTTAATAAGCTATTTTCCTAAAAAATATATAGATTATTCTTCTCGATGTTTAATAAAATCATTGAAAGAAAATGAAAATGTCACAATATATGGCAGAATATCTGCTCTAAACGCTTATACAACAAAGAAGAATTTAACAATAATAAAAGTCACAGTAAATGATGAATCAGGAACCTTAGATTTAAATTTCTTTTATTCTAAAATTAACAAATATTCCATAGAAAGATATAAAGCACAATTTCCAAAAGGAGTTTCAATTATTGTATCTGGTTGTGCTAAATTTGATAAATATTCAAAAAAAATGACAATAGATAAACCACAATTTCAAGTTTTAGGTGAAAATATTATAGAACAAGAAAATTTAAATATAGCAAGAATAGTACCAGTATATCCTTTGGTTGAAAACTTAAATATAAAAGCGCTAAGAAAAGCAATTCATAATGCAATTGAAGAATACAAACCATATATAGATAATCTCATTCCGGAAGAATTAATAGAAAAATACTCAATGCCAGATAGAAAAAAAGCAATTGAAGTAATTCATTTTCCACCAGATACTTCGCAGTTAGAAAAAGCAAGATTTGCCCTTGTATATGAAGAACTATTTTTATTACAAATAAAAATGCTTTCATTAAGAGAACTTACTGCAAAATCATATAAAACTGTTGCACTAAATATACAAGAGAACGGTTTAGTGCAGACTTTTATAAAAGAGCTTCCTTTTGAATTAACTGATGCACAAAAAAGAGCGGTAAATGAAATTTTAAATGACATTAATTCTGATAAACCAATGCAAAGATTATTACAAGGAGATGTTGGCAGCGGGAAAACTGTTGTTGCTTGCATAATGCTTTTAGCTGCAATAGAGAATGGTTTTCAAACAGCAATAATGGCCCCCACGGAAATTTTAGCTCAACAACATTTTAATAACTTTATAAAATGGCTGACTCCTTTAGGTATAAATGTTGCATTATTTACATCGTCAAACTCAAAGAAGCAAAAAGAAAAACTTGAAAAAGATTTAAGAAACGGACAAATTAATATTGCAGTTGGAACACATTCATTAATTCAAGAAAACGTTGAATTTAATAACCTCGGTGCCATAGTTATAGATGAACAACATCGCTTTGGAGTAAAACAAAGGAATTTATTAAAAAGCAAAGCAGAAGTACCTCAAATGCTTACAATGACAGCAACTCCAATTCCCAGAACATTAGCGCTTACTGTACATGGTGATCTGGATTTAACTATTATTGATGAACTTCCCAAAGGAAGAATACCCATAAAAACTGCTTTATTAACATCATCGCAAAGAAAAAAAGCTTATGAACTAATAAGAGAAGAAATAAAGAAAGGTCATCAAGCATACATTGTTTTCCCATTAATTGATGAATCAGAAACATTATCCGCAAAAGCAGCAACCAAAGAAGCTGAAAATCTTCAAAATGGTATTTTTTCAGACTTAAAAATAGGACTTTTGCACGGAAAAATGAAAACAGAAGAAAAAGATAAAGTTATGTCTGACTTCAAAAATAAGACTTATGATATCTTAGTTTGTACTACAGTTGTTGAGGTTGGTGTTGATGTCCCGAATGCAACAGTTATTATGATAGAAAATGCTGAAAGATTTGGCTTATCTCAACTTCACCAATTAAGAGGCAGAGTTGGCAGAAATAGTCTTCAATCATATTGTATTTTAATCTCCTCATCAAAGAATGAAGATACAATTAATCGACTTAATGTTTTAGTTCAAACAAACGACGGTTTTGTAATAGCCGAAAAAGATCTAGAAATTAGAGGTCCAGGAGAATTCTTAGGTATAAGACAAAGTGGTTTGGTTGAACTTCATTTGGCTGATTTAACCAAAGATTTATATATACTGGAAATGGCAAGAAACGATGCAAAAGAATATATGATTTCTTGCAGTAAAGAGAACTATCCGATTGCTCTTCAAGAATATATTAAATCTACTTTAAGCATTATAAATGATATTCCTAATGCAGATTAATTATATAATTTAATACAGAAAAAAAATAGTTAAATTGTTTTTTTATTTCAGATTTGATAGTATAAAACAAGCTTGGAGGTTTAATGTCTTTAATTATATTATTTAGTTCTATTGTAATTTTTTCTTGTATTATTACAAATAAATTCTCAAATAAATTAGGAATGCCAGCTTTAGTATTCTTTATGTTCTTAGGTGTTTTATTTGGTTCAGATGGACTATTCAAACTTTCTTTTGATGATTACAATTTAACTTCAAAACTTTGTTCTATAGGATTATTATTCATAATATTCTACGGTGGATTCTGTACAAAAAAGCCTGATAACAAAATTACAATACAAGCAATACTATTATCTTCAATTGGTACCATTTTAACAGCGGGTTTTACTGCATTATTTTGTTACTATATTTTAAAAATACCCTTTGCAGAAAGCTTTATAATAGGAGCAATAATTAGTTCAACAGATGCAGCATCTGTTTTTTCAATATTACGTTCAAGACGATTAAATTTAAAATATAATACAGCACCTCTTCTTGAAATGGAAAGTGGAAGTAATGACCCTTTTGCATACCTTCTTACAATGTTAGGTATTATTCTAATAAAAGGCGGCAGTTTTTCTTCTCTTACACCATTACTTTTTAAACAAATAATTTTTGGAGTCTTTTTTGGTATAATCATAGCATTTGCAGCAATTCTTATTTTCAAAAAAACAAAATTAATAACAGAAGGTACTGATACAATATTTGTCGTCGCCGTGGCGCTTTTATCTTTCTCATTAACAGATTTAATTGGTGGTAACGGATACTTAAGCGTTTATTTAACGGGAATTATACTTGGAAACAGTGATATTAAAAATAAAATAAACTTAATATATTTCTTTGATGGAATTACATCATTATCCCAAGTTGTTATTTTCTTCTTAATAGGTTTTCTTTCTTTTCCGCATAAAATTCCTGAAATACTCATGCCTGCAGTACTTATTACTGTTTTTCTAACATTTATAGCAAGACCTTTAGCCGTTTCTCTTATTATGTTGCCATTTAAAGCAACGTTAAATCAAATAAATTTTATATCTTGGGCCGGTCTAAGAGGTGCGGCTTCAATAGTTTTTGCAATCTTAGTCGTCTCGGAATGCACATCAATGAAATATGACATTTTTCACATTGTATTTGTTGTAGCACTTATATCTGTTACATTACAGGGTTCATTATTACCAATAATTGCAAAAAGAACATCCATGATTGACAATTTATCGGATGTAAGAAAAACATTTAATGATTATCAGCAAGAAGCAGCTATTACATTAAATAAAATATTAATACAAAACTCTCATCCTTGGATTGGAAATTCTCTAAAAGAAATAAATTTAAGTGACAATTCTCTTATTTTGGTGATAAATAGAGATAATGAAAAAATTTTTCCAAAAGGTGAAACTATTTTACAAGAAGGAGATGAAATATTAATAGGTACAACAGTTGTCAAATCAAATTATGACATAAGTCTTTCAGAAACTTTAATAGATAAAAATAATGAATGGGTAAACAAAAAAATAAAAGAAATAGAATTCCCATCAAATTTTCTTATAGCAATTATTAAACGAGATACTGAATCTTTTGTTCCAAATGGAGACACAGAAATAAAAGAAGGTGACACAATAGTTTTTTACACTAAATAAATATAAAGAAAAAGACCGCTAACATTAGCGGTCTTTACTCTTTCTTTTACCGAATTAGTTTGGGCTTGCAACAAATATATTACCTTCTGCAAAGTCTACATTATATTTTTTGCAGAATTCAGAGAATGAATTTCTTGCTTTTTCGGAATCATAAACAATACCGGTTTGCAAATCAGTATTATTTGCAAAATCGTTCATTAAGAACTCAGGTATACCATAATATTTGTTTTCAGTAGTATTACCATGAACTCTAAACTCATTTGCAACATCTTTTATCAATTTCAGGTAGGCTTCTGCAGTACCAATATCATCCCACACAGCAGGTTTACCGCCTTTTGTTTCAAGTGGTACTGTATAAACCTTCATCATATTTCCTTCTTCATCAAGAAGTTTTCCTTCATTTGCAAGTCTAACAATTTCAGGCATAACATGAGCACCAAGACCAGTTTTTGCAGGGTCCAATATTCCTTTAGCTGTAAGTACTTTTAAAGCCTGAGGACTTAAGAAATAGAATCCGGGATTAGCCAAATATGAATTTTCATCATTTGGATTTAGTGCAGTTTGGGCTTTTCTAAACTCATCCATAGCTTTATCATATGAACCTGGTTCAACAAAATCAGTAGGAATAGGAGCATCCGAAGTATATTTTGGTTTTTCTAAAAATTCCTTTATTTGAAGATTTCCATTATCGTCTTTTTCTACCCCTAATAGACCAAAGGATTTTGCCCTTTCAGGATTTACAGGATAATAAGGAATTACTAAAGCTGCATTGGGGAGATTTTTTAAAGCATTATATGTACGGCTTATATCTGCATTTGTAAATATATCTGCATTTAATATGATAGCCGGTTTGTCATTACGAATAATATCTCTTTTTAAACCTTCAGCAATAGCACCACCGTCTGTCTTATATTTATCAACAAAACGAGTATTGCCGCCATTAGGAATATCATGTGCTTGGCTTAGATATTTAACAGAGTCACCTTCTCCACCTGTTAATACACCGGCAGAAGCAGCCAAGTTTAAAGCTGTGGCAATAATTCTGTAATTATTATCAGTAGGTAATTTTCCTGATGGTTTATTTTCAAATTCTCTTGTTATATTAAAGAACCTTTCTCCAAAACCGCCAGCCGGAATAATTATAGTCGGATCATCAGTTTTAACAATATCTGCATAATCACCTTTAACAGCTTCAGATTGTAAGCCTGATTTCATATATGAATCAACAGCATTAAGAGTTCTGGGCTCCTTGTTTAATGTTGTAATAACTGTTCTTCCCTTGAATGAAACATTCTTTGTAGCACCGTTAGGTGTAGGTTGATAATCTCCAACCATATTTAAATCGAAACCATCACCTTTAATACGGCTTCCAGCTAACATTTTTATAGATTTTCCATCTAATGAAGGGTCTTTTACTGTAATTTCAGGCATAAACTTACCTTGCTTATATGTAACAATAGGCAATTCAGCCCTTGAACGATCAACTCTACCAACAAAGATCGTATGTCCTTTATCATTTGATATTCTATATACATCTAATCCATCTTCTACAGTTTTGACTACATTTAATCCTGCAGCATTAAGATTTTCTTTTCCTTTTGGCATTTCTTTTAATGGTAAATCTATTGTTTCATTTATATCTAAAAGATTAGGAATTCTAATTTCTTTATCATTAATTATTGAGGCTTCTAACTCTGTAAAGCCATTAGCACCTGAACCAAAACTTACAGTATGAGCAGTTTTTACTCCATTTATGGCTTGAAGTGCATTCACGAAGCCTGCTCCAGGCAATTCACATGGTTTTACAATAGGATTACTTTCTTGTTTTACATTTGATTTAACTCTAGGTATACTTTGAAATTTAATGTTAGAGTTTACTGAATCAATTTTGTTAATCATTTGAGATTTCCTTTCACTATGCCCTCTCTATCTAATAACACATATTACATTTATATCTTAAGGACGCATTTGCTTTAAATCCTCTGAAAAAAAAACTTATTATTTTTAGTATAAAAAAGCTATTTTAATTTACAAAAAGTTACATAAATTTTTTATTAAGACTCAAATAGGATGCATCACAATATATAAAAGAATAGCATCATTATAAAAAAAATGATACAACATTTTATAAAAGATTATAAAATCTATACAAGATACTCAATCTGTGAACGCCCCTCAGCCTGATCAATCAGAGTATTATATCGTTTTTCGGGAATATAAAACTCACCAAGATTCGTTTTCGAAAATTTAGCCCTTTTTAATGATGGAACTACATCTTGATCAAATGCAGTATAAACTGTTGAATCAAAACGTTCTCCTGCAGTTTTAACTATATATGCTAAAAGAGGTTCTGCCCCATTAACATAATTAGGATTAACATTCATTTCTTCAATTAAAGTAGATAAACCTGGATTTTCAAAAGTTATAGTATTAAAACCACGTGATATTTGATCCGGTCTATAATGATGTGAAGTCTGAGCACAAGAAATTACTTCTTTTGTTTTATCATTTCTTAAAATATAAAAATCCTTGTTTGGAATTCTTTGTTCAGCTGCTTTTGAGAAATCACTTTGAATACAGATTGTTTGCTTACTATACCTAACATCATCTATATCAGATAAATTATGAGGATCCATTTTATACAATGTTGCTTGAACTTTATTTTTATTTGGTTCTTGTTTTATTTCACAAGTTAATAATGCTTTTTTTCCGAAAGAATAACAATTATTTAATTTTGAAATATTCATATTAGCTCTCTTTTTAAGTACTTATTTATTTAAAACTTGTAATTTTTTTCTTTGCTATTAACCTTAAAAATTAATATAATATTTATGTATACAGATAAAATATTTATTTTACAAGGAGTGTTTATGAAATTTAAAAAAGCATTATTATTTTTTATTGCTCTATGTTTTCTATCAGGTTGTTTTATGACACCAGGTTTTACTTTTTTTGATAAAAAGAAAACTGAAATAGAATCAATTCAAAAATATGACGAAGAAAAGAATGATGTTTGGTGCGTAACATTCCAACTTGTTTGGAATGAATTTATGGACAAAATGTTTAATGGTGAACCTATTAACTTTGTTGACGGAAATCCGAAAATTGCAGATGAATTAAATAAAAAATCATATACGAAAGATGATATTTCAGAAAATTCTTATTATATTGAAAGCGGAAAAATTTCAAAAAAACTAAAAAAACAAATTGAAAAAGCAATTTACGAAAAGTTTAAAGAAAAAAGCGATATACTTGATTTAGTTGATTGGAGTGCAAGAGATTCATATCTATTCTACTCTATTCTAAAAAAAGATTTTAACTTTTATACTGCATTTGATAAGTTAAAACCTGCACCATTTAATGACTCTAAGGAAAAAGTAAAATACTTTGGTATAGAGAATAAATCAAATCAAGCTTTATATAAAAATTTAGAAGTTCTATTTTATAATTCGGCTGAGGATTATGCAGTAAAATTATTAACAAAAGAAAATGAAGAAGTAATTTTGTATAGAACAATTTTGGATAAATCTTTTGAAGAATATTATACTTACATTACAGAAAATACAAATCCAACAAACTTCACAAAGAAAGATGTATTAATAATACCTGAAATAGCAGTAGATAAAACTATATCATACGATTCATTATGTGGTAAAAAAATTGTTGGAAGTAATTACATTATTTCACAAGCACTACAAACAATCAAATTTAAAATGGATAATAAAGGTGGCTCTTTAAAGAGTGAAGCAGCACTTGCTATCATGAAAACAGCTTTATTACCGGAAGAAGATTCTCCTAAGTTCTTACTTTTTGATAAACCTTTTGTTATGTTCTTGAAAGAACAAGGAAAAGAAAAACCATACTATGCAATGAAAATAGAAAATACAGATTATCTTGTTAAAGAAAAATAAAATAATAAAAATTTAAAGCAAAAGACCTCTTAGAAAGAGGTCTTTTTTCTTACAAACAATATTGGCAAATAATTTAATAATCTATATAATTTATATTAAATAAATGATTTGAGGAATAATGCTAAAAAAAATAATTCTATTATTACTAATACTAATAACTTTTATACCATTTGCAAATTCATATTATGATATGAGTACCCCTGTTGAAGGTGAATCTATTGCAAATAACACTTTGCAAAAGAAAGTCATTGGGAAAATATATAAAGAAATATCTCCGCAAATGTTAACTTGTTCAAATTTTTCTATTGAAAACACACAAATACTACATTATCCATATGATGTAAAAAAGAAAAATAATAAATATATCAAAGGCTATTGGAAAGAGCTATGGACACTCAACGCTTGTAACGAAATAAGGCAAATTCCTATTACTTTTTACATAGACTACAATAATACGACATTTAACATAGATGAATACTTCCTTCTAAAATAAGGAAATAAAATATGTAAATTTTTAAAATAAAACCGACAAAAAAAAATATATTCATTTTTTGAGAAAATAAAAAAAGAAGGTAAATATGATAAAGAGTGTTCATCCAGTTTCATTTAAAGGCTATATTCCCGTAAATTATTATGCGAAAAATCCTAAGAATGATAAATACGTACCAGTTATAAGAACTGAGAATATAAGAAAATGTCAAAGTTTCGTAGTTCGAAATCTAAATGGCACAGCCAAGAAAATGAGAAATGATGATTTTATACATTTTTATAGAAACTATGATCCGGACTACAGAAAATTACCGCAAGTACACTCTGTATATGATAAAGATAGTCCAACTGTATATTTAGTTTCAGGAAGAGATGTCGATACAATAAAAGAGCTTGCAAAACCAATAGGTAGAGCAAAAGGAGAGGCATTAGACAGGCTCGGACATTCAAAGTCATTTGAAGCACAAATTGCGTCTAATGATTTTTTCAAAAATGTTAAACAATTTTTAAAGAATAGCTGTCGCAGACTAAAATCACAAGACAACAAAAACTTATCCCTTAGAGTATATTTTGATCCAAATTATAATACAAAGGATAAACTTGTTGGATTCACTTTTGTTAAAGCAGAATTTATTAAAGACGAAAAATAAATTTATTTTACTCTTTTAAATATGACAGTAGACTCACCAGCAAGCTTTATAGGAATATTATTAACACCATCTGAACTAATTGTATTTGAGTTAATAAAATTACCAGTTCCTCCATATTTTCTATCATCAGTATTCAAAACTTCTATCCATTCTCCTGCTGGGAACTTTATATAATAATCAGCAGCATTATAACGAGGATAATCAGAGTCATTAAAATTAGTTATAGAGAAAATTTCATTATTATTATCAAAATCTTTTGCGTGTGTTGCAATAACTTGTGAAGATTGATGTTTAACAGTATTTTCAGCTATTATTACACCATTTGTTAATGCTGAATTTTCAGCATTTATACTATTTAAATCTCTTGTCAGATTTCTAAATTTATTCATCATTGTTCTTCCGTTAGATGAATATTTTATATTACCGAATGTTGATTCTTGAAGAGCTGGTTTTCCGGGTTTATAACCTTTTTCAACATACAAATAATCTTCATTTTTAACAGAATCAAACTCTCTAAAGAATCTAAACGGAGTCAAATCAGCTCTTTCGTCACCTTGGAAAATCATTTTAGGTCCTGGAATAGAATATGTTCTGGCTAATGCCATTTTGTTCTTATCGAAACTTCTTGTATATGCCATTTTCAAGCTATCGAAAGTGATACCTGAATTTTTCTTAATGCCGTTTGGTTCAAGTACTTCATCTTTAAATGCTTGTTCAATAGCACTCACCCATTTTTTATAATTAATTCCTTCGGTATTATATCTTTCAAGTTTTCCTGTTTGTAAAAGAATAGCAAGCTTTTCTGCAACAAGTTGAGCTTTTTGGAACGTAACTGTTCTTGTTGCATCTTCTATACTCATACCATTTTTTTCTTTTAAAGCAAGTGCTCTTTCTTTATCTTCATCACTAAGTGTAATATGGTCATTTAAATGAAGCATAGGAACCATCAATTTTGAAAGCAATCTGGAGCCTTCAAAATTTCCAATTTCATCATGACTCATAACATATTTGACTCTATCTTGAGAACAATAACAAGCCTTTTCAAATCTATCTAAATTTATAATTCCATATAAGCCGTCTTTTAAAGTATGATAATAATTAAAATCCCATTCGCTATCATAACCAAGCCTGCCTAATGTAGTATTGCCATTTGAAATATTTTCTATCGCATCACAATGAACTTGCTCTGACTGTCCGATTCCACTTTCAAAAGGTTTTAAAGGATTCACCACTCTTTTATCATGTGGTTCATCATAATTATTCCAAAAATTTCCATTATCATCAACACTGATACCATTTCTAGCATCTTCTGCAATAAGAAAAGCATCAGGTTTGTGATAATTAATCTCGGCTGCTATTTGCTTCATTGTGCTATCAGATTCCATGAATTTTGTCATGTCTAGTCTGAGACCGTCACAATGATAATTATCAATCCAATTAATCGCAGCATTTACAATATAATCTCTAACATATCTCGAATTTTGTCCTTCGAAATTAAATGCTTCACCAAATGCATTTTTGCCTTTTATGAACGGACCGGTTTTTAAAAGAGTTGCTCCATCAGGACCTAAATGATTAGGAACCATATCCATAATAACATTTAATCCTTGTTCATGTGCAAAATCAATAAAAGATTTTAAAGAATCAGGACCACCTAAGTGTTCAGATGGAGACATTTTATCAACACCATCATATCCCCAGTTAAAAGAATATGTATTTTCAACAGGCATAATTTCAATAGCATTAAAACCAAGCTGTGGAAGTGCTTTTATTATAGTTTTTGCACTTTCAAAAGTTCCTTTTTTAGTTAAACTTGCAGTATTAAATTCATAGATTCTTGCAGAATCAACTCTTGATAATCGATTTTGATTATTAGCTAATCTTGAAATTCTTCTTTTATCATTTTTATACCAATTCTCATCTTTCCACACATATAAGGAATGATCATAAACTGTAGAAGCTCCAAGTAAACTTTCTTGTCTGAAAGAATATGGATCTTTTACCCGAGCAACTTCTCCATTACCTTTATATAAAGTAAAGTAATATTTATCTCCGTGTGAAACTTCTCCAGCTGGAATTTTTTTATCTGTTACAAAAACACCATTGCCACAATTCATTAATTCATATGTTTTTACAGAATTTTCATTATTTCGTTTTTGAACAGTTACTTCAACTTTTTTTGTATCAGGATATGTTAATAATTTAAAAGAAACCTCTTTCGAGTCTGGATCAACAACAGCACCCCAGCTCTTATGTTCAGCCCAAGTACGACCAAATGAAACCGGTTTATAGCAAATACCAGATATAGAATTAATTGAAGAACACAAATTTATGTCCTTCTTATAAGCACTATGAACTGGTAAACCATTTTTTTGCAATACATTTACAGAATTAATACCATTAACTTTCACAATAAAACCCCAACACTAAACACACAAAATATAAGTTTATTGAAACATATTTTGTGCCATTTATACAAAATTTGTAATAAAAAATTTACAATAAAATTTGATTTTTTTTTGAAAATTTATTAATATTTTTAGAAAAGAAAAGGAGAATATTATGCCGGATTTAAAAGGAAGTAAAACAGAACAAAATTTAATGACAGCCTTTGCAGGTGAGTCTCAAGCAAGAAATAAATATACATACTATGCATCACAAGCAAAAAAAGAAGGTTTCGTTCAAATTAGTAAAATTTTTGAAGAAACTGCGAACAACGAAAAAGAACACGCAAAAATATGGTTTAAATATTTACATAACGGTTCTATTCCTGAAACTCTCAAAAATTTAGAAGATGCCGCAGACGGAGAAAACTATGAATGGACAGACATGTATGCAACATTTGCAAAAGAAGCAAAAGAAGAAGGTTTTGAAGAATTAGCTGTTCTTTTTGATATGGTTGCAAAAATAGAGAAAACCCACGAAGAAAGATATAGAAAATTACTTGAAAGCGTTAAAAACGACAAAGTATTTGCAAGAGATAAAAAAATTGTTTGGGAATGTGCAAATTGTGGTCATCATGTTGAAAGTGAAAAAGCCCCTGAAATATGTCCAGTATGTAAACATCCAAAAGCATATTTCTTTGAAACTGTTATAAATTACTAAAAAGAGACCGCTTAATGCGGTCTCCTAAATTTTTATTATGCAGTTGTTGAGTATACAACACCAGTTTTTTTAGCTTTATCTAATACAACTGGGGCTTCAAGTAAAAATTTCTGCGCTTTATATTCGAAATCAGAAATTTCACCCGCTTTGTGTTTTTGTTCAAGTTCTTTCAATTTTTCTGCACGTTTTATTCCTTCTCTAACAATTTTTCTAATTTCTTGTTGTCTTTGCATAACCTGTATTGGTGTTTGTGGCGTTTTTACACTGTTTAATGCTGTTGTACTCATAACTTCTCCTTACTTTATAAATAATACAATTTAATTTATATTCTATAAAGTCAAAATTATGTAGCTTATTGCTTGTAAAAATTTTATTGTAAAGAAATATAAACAAATTATGATATAAAACCAACTTGGTTTCGACCGTTTTCTTTTGCTTTGTATAGACATTTATCAGCATATTCAATAAGTTCTGTCGGTGTCTTTCCATTTTCTGGATATGTAGAAACACCAAGACTTATAGTTATATTAACTTCTAGTTCAGGAGTTAATTCATATTTTTTTTCTGCTATTATTTCACAAATTTTTTGAGCAGTCTTTATAGCATCATTTCTATTAGTATTATTTAGAATAATAGTCATTTCTTCACCGCCATATCTGCAAACTAAATCCTCAGATCTTACACTCTTTTTAAGAGTACTAGCCACATGTTTTAATACAGCATCCCCAGCTTGATGCCCATACTTATCATTAAATTTTTTGAAAAAATCTATATCAATTAATATTAATGAAAAATTAGTTTTATTTTTTTCTGATTGAATAATTTTCTGTCTTATTTGTTCTTGAAAGAAACGATGATTATATAATTCTGTTAACCCATCAGTTGTTGCTAATTTATATGTATATTCAAAATCTCTTGATTTAAGTAAATATTTAATAATAAAAGAACAAATAAAAAGGAAAATAGAGCAAGCAACCGGAATGACAAGCCAAACCCATACATTATATTTTTCCATAACATATGTTGTAAAATATGAATATGTAACAGTCAGAAATGCAAATAAAATCAATGATACATAAACCGATTTTATTCTGAATACCGTAAAAATAACTGCAGCAGACAGAATTATCGATATTAAAATATTATATGGCAAAGATGCATTATGTATTAATGAATTATCAAGTATGTTATTAAACAAAGTTGCATGAATTTCTACACCAGGTAAATATTTACTTGTCGGAACAGTCTTAATATCTGAGAGCGCAAAAACATTCGTTCCAATATATACAATTTTATCTTCAAATAAATTATCGGGTAAAATGGCTCTTTTTCCTTCTTTTTTTGCTTGAATAGATTTAAAAATCTGCCAAAAAGATACATATTTAAATGTTGTATCAACCTCTGTACCACTTTTTCCATACCAATTTAAAATTGCTTCACCTTTTTCAGTTAAAGGAATCTTTCTTTTACCTAATAATAAATTATTGTTGGAATCTATAACTAAATCTTCTATATTTTCATTTTCATATTCATTAAGATAATCAATTATCATTTTTACAGTCATATAAAGATAATAGTCGTCTTGTATTACAGTATAATTTGTTTGATTATATTTTGGATATTTTACAATTATAGGAACAGTTCTTGTATAACCATCATCAGATTTTGGCGTATTTATATGTCCAATATTTTTAGTAGCATTGATAATTTCAGGCATTATTATACGACAATTTGTATACTCATACGGATAAAAATTATCAGAAAAAACTTTAATTTTAGATTTTATTTTTTCATCTATACTTGGCGGTTTTCTTAAATCAAAAGAATAATCATCAAAATTAAATGCAGTATAAGTATTTTTATATTTTTTAAATCCTTCAATAAGTTTATTATCACTATTTGGAATTCTGTTTAAAGATTTTATAAATAATAAATCAAAAGCAACATACTTTGGTTTCTGGTTTTGTATATAATCAAGGATTTCCGCATAAGCGTTTCTCGGAATAGGCCAGTCGCCGTATGTTTCAATCAAGTATTCATAAGAAGGATCATCAACAGTTACAATTATTATATCTTTATTAACTTTTTTATTTTTAGATATTATATTTTGTCTTATATCAAATGATTTATTTTCTAATGTTTTAATTAAATTCTTTGTTTCTACATTCTGAAGAAAAATAAAACCAAAAATAAAAATTACAAACAAAATAAATGAGAAAAAAATATCATAACGATGCCTGTATATCAAATTAATAAATTTATTCATAGACTCTCCAATAGGTAATAATTTAATTATTATCTATTTTTGAAGTTTTTTCAATTTCTTCAATATTCTTTAAAAATATCTTATATAAATAATTTAATTCATCAGGATTAACTAAGAAACCAAGTAAACAATGTTCATTTAAATTCATTTATAAAAACCTATCAGCCTATATTTATTATTTTAAACTTCCAATAAAAGTTAACATCAACTTATAGTATGAGTAATTACATTAAATATATCAATTATTTATATGAATTTTAATTATTTTATAATTCAAATTTTTAAATAAAAGTAATTAGCCATAACTATTGTAGGAAAAGGTAATGAATAGAGAGTAGCTTACATATCATAATTCAAAGATAGAAATAATATAAAAAATTATAAAAATACAAAAATTAAAAATAGATAAACAGAAATGTTTGCCTGTAACATTTCTTTTATGAACAAGGAGGAAAAATGAAATTAAACAAAATGACACTTGCCGCCGTAGTAACAATCGGTGTTTTAGCAGGTACAAATGCAGGTTTTACACAAGAAACAGCAACTGAAATGTCAAATGAGCGTTTGGCAGCTTGCCCATTGTCTGGATGCCCTTCTCCTGTGACACCACAAACAGCAAAATGTCCAAAATGTCTTAATGATATAGATAGTTGTACTTGTCAACCTAAACAAGAAGAACAATGTGACCCTTGTGCAAAAAAAACAGATTGCGATAGCTGTCAACCTGTAGCACAAGACTGTAACCCATGTCCATCCGTCGCACAATGTCCGCAGCCATCAACTCCAACATGTGCAGTATGCCCACAGCCGGCAGATGGCAAAAAATTCCAACAACAAGTTTATGCTTACCCTAATGCCATTTATGGAAACAACCAAGTTGTTGGAGAAAGAAATAATGGTTTGTTCCTAGGAGATGATTCAATAACATCATTTTCAGGCGTTCCTGTAGCAGAAGCTCAGCCTACAACTGTAGGATGCGGATGTGACGACGGTAGCATGACAGGAGCTGCAGCTCCACTACCTTGTTTGGATAATCCACCATGCGCTACTGGTATACCCGTAGACAGGAATCCGCAAAATATAGATGGAGCAGGATGTCCAATGCAAATTCACACAAATACAAGTATGGAAGCAATAAAAAAATCTATGGAACCATTTGAATATTCAGCAATGACAGGAGGAGCAGCTCCAATTGCAAGTGTATTTGAAGATGTTCCTGATGGTTACTGGGCAAGCTGTGATATAAATACATTAACAGAAAATAATATCATAGCAGGATATCCTGATAGAACATATAAACCAAGTTTACCTGTATCAAGAGCAGAAATGGCAACATTAGTTGTAAAAGGCTTTAATTTGAATGATGATGTATCTTGTCCATCAAGCATGTTTAAAGACGTACCTGAATCACATTGGGCAAATAAAACAATTGCAAAAGCAGTTGCAAATGGTTTAATGACAGGATATCCAAATAATATGTTTAAACCAAATCAGCCAATTTCAAGAGCTGAAGCATTTTCTATAATGGCAAAAAGTATAAATTGTCCAATGGATGAATGTAAGGCTGAGACAGTTTTAAGCCAATATTGTGATGGAAATGATGTTCCAAATTGGGCTAAAGTACCGGTTGCAAAAGTATTAGAATCCGGAGGAATATCTGAATTTCCAAATCCTAAAGAAATTGCTCCAAATAAAGACGCAAGCCGTGCTGAAATTGCATCAATGTTAGAAAATGTCAGAGTCGCAATGGGCTATAGTAAGACAGATGATGTAGCATCTGATTGTGGATGTGAACCCAAAAAAGCATATTACGAAAGCGAAGAAGTAGTAACAATACCTACACTTCAACTTACATTTAATGACGAAATTAGTGCAAAATCAGCTAATATTGGTGACAGATTTGCTGCTACAACAATTGATTCAGTAACAATAGATGGTGTAGAATTCCCGGCAGGTTCAAGAGTAGATGGTAAAGTTCTTGAAGTGGTTAGACCAACTAAACACTGCCAAGGTGCATTAAAATTATCATTTAACACAATAAAATTTGGGAAATGCAAAGCTGAATTACCAAATCAAATTTTAACCGCACAAGTTAATAAAGTTAAAAAACCAAATGCAATTGCACGTATAGTTGAATTCCCATTCACTTGGACCGGTGGTTTACTTGGCACTGTTGGTAGAACAGTAGGCGGTGCTATTGTAAGTGCAAGTAATGCAGTTGAACAAACAGTAAGCGGTATTGGCGTTGGTACCGGAGAAATTTTCCAAGGAGAATTTAAAGCAGCAGGCAGAAGCTATCTTGATGTAGGTAAAGCTATTGTTAAAGCACCGGTTGATGCAACAAGAACTGCTTTATCAGGAACTATGGGATTATTCCAATATACAGGCGACGAAATTACATATTTGGTTGATCCTAACGGAATGAAAGTATCTTCTATTAATCCAAGAGAAAAAGTAACAATTGCTTTTGGATGCAATGAACAATAAGTAAAATCATTTTCTATAAAAAGGTCTTAGATTAACTAAGACCTTTTTTAATTAAACTTTTTTTAAAAATATGTTAAAATTAACAATATTAGAAAAGAGGTTTATATGAAAGATAATACTGAATTTGAAATTGACTGCCCTGCGTGCGGGAAAAAAATGAAAAAGATTTATATGCCTGAGCAAGGTATTAATTTAGATGTTTGTGTAAATGGCTGCGGCGGTATATTTTTTGATAATAGAGAACTTGAAAAGTTTGATGAAAATAAGGAAGATATTTCTCCATTAATATCTTTATTCGAAAATAAAAAATTTAAAAAAGTTGACGAAACAGATTTTAGAATTTGTCCGCTTTGTGGACAAAAAATGGTTAAAAATTATGCCAGTACAAAAAAAGAAGTTCAAGTAGACGAATGTTACTCTTGTGGTGGCAAGTTCTTAGACTATGGTGAACTGGAAAAAATAAGAGCACAATATGAAACAGAAGAAGAAAGAGCCTCTGATGTTATTTATGAATTATACTCACAAGTTGGAATAGAACTTGAAGATTTTAAACAAAAATGTGCAAAAAGCAAAATGAATTCAAGTTTTCTTTCAAAAATTATAAAAATTAAATACTAGCAATTTTTTCCTTGTTTTTGTTTTATATATAACATAACTAAAAGGAGAAAAAATGGATATAAAAAATGTTAGTAATCTACAGAACATACAAGTGCCAAATGCAACTTCTTCAATAAAGGATAATCAACCCAAAGTTGATCTTTCTGATCCGG
Organism: Candidatus Gastranaerophilales bacterium; assembly: GCA_944323935.1. Taxonomy (GTDB): domain Bacteria; phylum Cyanobacteriota; class Vampirovibrionia; order Gastranaerophilales; family Gastranaerophilaceae; genus Avigastranaerophilus. The sequence continues at coordinate 105,570 of CALUUJ010000004.1, forward strand.
TAGATACAGTTACTCTATCATCAACGCATGCAACAGAGCAGCCAAAAGGTTCTACTGCAAAAAAAATCGGAGTAGGGATTGCGTCTGCATTATATCCAGGGTTAGGACAATTAGCAAATGGTGATGTTAAAAAAGGTGCAAAATTCTTCTTTGGACAAATGGCTTCTGATATTGGGTTTTCAGCTTTAGCTATAGGTTTAGCATCTGTTAATCCCGCTCTTGGATTAGCGTTTGGTATTGCTGGAGGATTGGCTCACGCTGGCATTGCAATAGGAAGTATAGTTGATGCAGCAAAAAATGCTTAAATATAGAAAATAAAAGAAGCCCTATAAAAGGGCTTTTTTTATATGTCAATTTTTTCTTATATATCAATTTTTTCCATCAACTCATCTGATATATCAAAATTAGAATAAACATTCTGCACATCATCATGTTCTTCTAACTTAGACATTAACCTTAAAATATTTGTTGCAATTTTTTCATCTGTAACTTCAACTGTATTTTCAGCAATTCTTGTTAATTCAGCAGAAGAACCCTTAAAACCATTTTTCTCAAGAGTTTCAACACAATTTTGAAACTCTTCGGGAGATGTAATTACTTTATAAACATCATCTTCATCAATAACATCTTGAGCATTGGCTTCAATGGCTGCTTCAAATAATTTATCAAAGTCTGTATTTTCTTTAGGAAACTCAATAGCACCGACTTGTTTAAACATCCAGCCAACACAACCGGTTTCACCTAAATTTCCGCCAAATTTAGAGAAAAAGCTTCTTATATCCCCTGCGGTTCTATTTCTGTTATCAGTCATTGCTTCAATAAATATAGCGCTGCCGCCTGCACCATAACCTTCATATGTTAGTTCTTCAACATTATCAGCACCTCCGCCGCCAGCACCTTTTTCAATAGCTCTTTTTATATTATCATTTGGAAGTCCTGCGGCTTTGGCTCTATCGATGGCTGTTCTTAATCTAAAATTACCATTGGGATCAGCTCCTCCCATTTTTGCAGCAACTATTATTTCTCTTGAAAATTTTTGAAAAGTAACTCCCCTCGCTGCGTCCACAGCAGCTTTTTTGTGCTTAATCGTTGACCACTTTGAGTGTCCTGACATATATTATATCCTTTCATATTTTTTTATTTTATATTACAATAAAAGTATGGAAAATGAAACAAATGTCAACATACAACAAGCATTAGATGCATTTAAAGCAACAGATTATGAACAAGCTGTTGAATCATTCCTTAAAGTATTGGAAGAAGATAAAAACAACCCCAATATTCTTAATAATATTGGACTATGTTATGCTAAGTTGGCAAAAGACGATTTAGCTATTGAGTATTTCCTAAAAGCGCTGTCTTTTAATCCAAAATCAGTGCAAACATATATAAATCTTGCAGATGTATATTATAGGAATAAAAATATTATTGAGGCTATAAATTTATTAGAAAATGGAGTAACTCTTATGCCTCAAGAAATTGCTTTAAAACATTACTTATCTCGTTTTTATGTAGAAGATTGCAGATATGATTTAGCAATGGATCAGTTATTTGAAATTTTAGATATTGATGAAGATAATGTTGATGCTTATTGGGATTTAGGAAACATTCAATTTGAACTTGGTGACTACGATAGTGCTGCTGAAAATTATGAAAATGTATTAGAGAAAGTTACTGATAACGCAGTTTTATATTATCAAACAGCAATAACATATGAAGCAAATGATAATACAGATAAGGCTATTTCGAATCATTTAAAAGCAATATCATGTAACGAAAATTTTCACCCCTCTTATAAAAAATTAGGTATTTTATTTTTAGCACGAAATGATAAAGAAAGTGCTATTGAATATTTTCAAGACTATTTAAATTTCGATTTACCTTCTGATGAAAAGAAAAATATTGAAGAAATAATTTCCAGAATTAGCAAATAAATATATTCTTACGGCTAATAAAATATTTATATAGTCATAACATAATTTATTAGTGTTATGACTTTAGGGTATTTTATATGAAAAACATTATTATTTATACTGTAGACTACTGTCCATACTGTAAAAAGGCAGAAATGCTTTTACAAGAGAAAGGTCTCGATTATCGAAAAATTGATATTTCAGAAAATGAAGAAGAATACCGCAATAAGTTAGGCGAATACTATGGTATCAAAGGACGCGTAACTGTACCGCAAATTATAATCGGGGATAAACGCATTGGCGGCTATGATGATTTAAATAAAATGAATAAATCAGGTGAATTAGATAAATTATTAGAAAATCAGGTTTAATATGATGAATAAATTTTTTAATTACTATGATTCTTTATGCGTAGGGGCAAATACACCTACCGTTTTTGCATTTGATCCATATGTTACAGCAATAAAAGAATTATTTGTTTCTGAACTTCAACAAATCGTTTTTTATATAGAAAAATTAAAAGAATTAGAAATTGATATGAGTTTATACACAGACAAAGTAATTGAGTTCATTTCAATTTTGATAGTAAATCTTGATTTTAGAAAAGAAAGTTTCTTTGTAATAATTGAAGACTTATATAATAATAAAAAAATGCTTGAAAAAATGTATATTTCTGCTTGTGAAAAGGTGAACAAAAAAGCAGAATTAATTCCAGAAAATAAAGAAAATTATTCTTCAAGAGATGTCATACTAAAAGCTTTAAATGAAAAAGAAAAAAATATTCAAGAAAAATTTTCAAAAATAAAACTCGATAAAAATAAAAAAAATCTATATGAAATAATGATTAACCTTGTACTAAATTCGTGCAATTGTCTAATTGAATTAAAAAATTATAAAATAGATTTTACTGAAGGAAAAAACGAAGTTCTAAAGTTACTAAATACAACTAATTTCCCAGATTTGACTGATAAAAATTTGATATCTGTTATAAAAAATTTTTCAAAATGTAATTACAAAATTATGAAATTACTATATAGTACAATAATCCAAGAATATGGTCCTGTATGCGAAATAAGTGTACCATTATGTAAGAAAAGAGGTAAAGCTATACTTGTTTCTGGAAACAGTTTTCTTGATTTAGAAAAAATACTTACTGCTGTTGAAGGATTAAATATAAATGTATACACCCACCATGAAATGATTAGCGCATTTCAATATAAACAATTTTCAAAATTTACAAATTTAGTTGGTCATTATCAAAAATCAGATAATAATTTCCAACTGGATTTTGCCTCATTTCCAGGTCCCATATATATCTCTGGAAATTCAGTCCCCAAAATAGATGTAATAAGAGGGCAGATATATACCTCAGAAAAATATCCGGCCTTTGGAATTGCAAAAATTGAGAATAATAACTATGACCCCTTAATTAAATATGCTCTTGATTCCAAAGGATTTGAAAAAGAAAAAGAAATTAATAAAATTAAAATAGGCTATGATGTAGAAGAACTAAATAAGGAAATTGATATAATCTTAGATAAAATTAAGCAAAAAGAAATTAAAAATATATTTATAATTGGCATAATAGATCAATTCAATCATTCAAATAAATATATAAATGATTTTTTAGAACATTGCCCTGATAATAATTACATCATTTCACTTTCATACAATAGAAAAAGAGAAAATTTATGGCACGTAAACTCATATTTTGATTTTTCTGTCGTATATAAAATAATTGAAACCTTAATAGAAAAAAATCCATCAATCAACAAAAAAATTAGTGTTTTCATAACTGATTGTAACGCTACTACCATTGCACATATATTTAATTTAATTCATTTAGAAATAAATAATATATTTCTGGGACCATGTTGTCCTAATATAATAAATCCAATATTAATTGATGGATTATCCGAACTATTTAATGTCAAAAAAATAACAAATGCTGTTGAAAATATTAATTCTATAAAATAAAAAGAGGAAGCAATGCTTCCTCTTTTCTATCAATATTTTTTAAATATTAACACTGCATTATGTCCTCCAAATCCAAAAGAATTTGTTAAAGCAATATTAACATTCATTTTTTCAGCTTTGTTTGGTACATAGTTCAAATCAGCAACTTCTTCATCCAAATTATCAAGATTAATTGTCGGAGGAACAATATCATTGTTAATAGCTTTAATACAAATAACTGATTCAGCAGCACCTGAAGCACCAAGCATGTGACCGGTTTCCGATTTTGTAGAACTTACTCTTAAATTCGGATTTTTTAATTTATCTCCAAAAATACTTGCAATAGCCTTGGTTTCAGCAATATCTCCAAGATGTGTACTTGTTCCGTGTGTATTAATATATTGTACATCTTCAGCGTTAATTCCTGCATCATTAAGTGCGAATTCCATTGCTTTTGCAGCACTTAACCCCTCAGGATGAGGCGCAACAACATCATAAGCATCGCCAGTCTGACCGTATCCGATAATCTCTGCATAAATTTTTGCACCACGCTTTTTTGCATGTTCTAATTCTTCCAAAACTAGAATACCTGCACCTTCTGCCATTACAAATCCATCACGATCCTTATCATAAGGTCTTGAAGCTTTCTCTGGTTCATCATTGCGTTTTGAAAGTGTTTTAGCTGCGGTAAAAGCCCCTAAGCCGATTGTACATATAGCTGCTTCACTACCTCCTGCTATTACTGCATCTGCTTCTCCATATTGAATTGTTCTAAACGCATCACCAATACAATGTGCCGCAGTTGCGCAAGCCGTAACTATTGCTTTATTTACACCCTTTGCACCAAATTCAATAGAAACTTTACCTGCACACATGTCACAAATCAACATGGGAATAGTAAATGGTGAGCATTTTGTAGGACCTTTTGTTAACATAGCCTCATAACTTTTCTCAATTGTATGAAAACCGCCTGCTGCACTACCAACAATAACTCCAAATCTATATGGATCAATATCTGACTCTTTTATTCCTGAATCTGCAACAGCCTCTCTTGCTGCAACGATAGAATATTGTAAAAATTTATCCAGTCTTTTAGCTTCTTTTGGTTCAAAATAATCAACAGGATTAAAAACAGACTCTTTTATTTCTCCGCCTATTAATACAGAATGACCGGTCATATCACCCATGTTTTCAATTTTAGATATAGCACTCTTACCGTTAACAACTCCATCCCATAATTTTTCAGCCCCAACGCCAAATGGAGACACAACGCCCATACCTGTTATTACTACTCGTCTTTTTGTCATTTTATACACCTATAAATATCTTATTATAATTGAATGAGGAGAACTTGCAAACCAAGAACCCCTCATTAAAATCCTAATTAATTATTTGAGCGATTAAGAATTTGCTTCAATGTAATTAACTGCATCTTGTACCGTTGCTATTTTTTCAGCATCTTCATCAGGAATTTCGCAACCAAATTCTTCTTCAAAAGCCATAACTAATTCAACTGTATCTAAAGAATCAGCACCTAAATCTGCCGTAAAACTAGCTTCAGGAGTAACAGAGCTTTCATCAACACTTAATTGTTCAACTACAACTTTTTTTACTCTTTCTAGAACGTCACTCATTTTTTTTCTACCTCATTTTTAACTAATACTTAATTTATTTTATTATTCTTAATATATTATACTATTTACATTTAATTTTGCAAATTTGTAAACTAAATAACAAGACCACCATCTACACCAATTACTTGACCAGTTATATATGTTGCATCTTCAACTAAGAATTTAACTGTTTTTGCAATATCTTCAGGTAGACCAAGTCTTCTTAACGGTATATGCTCTATCATTTTTTCCGTATCTAAGTCTTTTGTCATATCTGTTTGTATGAATCCGGGTGCTATAGCATTTACTCTTATGTTTCTGGAGCCCAACTCTTTTGCTAATGATTTAGTAAATCCAATCAATCCTGCTTTTGCAGCTGAATAATTTGCTTGCCCTGCATTACCATATTGTCCCACAATACTTGACATATTAATAATACACCCGGAACGTTGCTTAATCATCATTCTGATTATTGGACTTGTCATATAAAAAGCACTGCTTAAATTTGTATTAATTACAGCATCCCAATTTTCAGCACTCATTCTCATAAATAAGCCGTCACGGGTGATTCCCGCATTATTTACTAAAACATCAACTTTCCCAAAATCAGCAAGAACATCTTCTACCGCTTTTGCACAAGCATCTTTATCAGCTACGTTGTATTTATATGCTTTTGCATTAACATTTAATGACTTTAACTCTTCTATTGTTTTATTTGCAGCCTCATCATTTCCTGCATAACTTATAGCCACATCATAACCTGCCTTTGCAAGTTCTATTGCACATGCTTTACCAATACCTCTTGATGCACCTGTAACTAATGCAACTTTATTTTCAGACATTATACAAGCTCCTTTTCTTTTATTTCAGATACTACACAATTCAATGATTCATAATCATAAATATTCATAGTATTAAGTTCTGTGTTAATCTTTTTATTTAATCCGGCAAGAACTTTTCCCGGTCCGATTTCAATGAAATCACTAGTATATTCTTCTGCAATTCTATTAATAGTTTTTGTCCAGAGTACTGAAGAACTTATTTGATTCGGAAGCTTATTTTGTAATTCTTCTCCTAAGAATGTAGGCTTTGCATCAACATTTGTAAATACCGGAATTTCAACATTTTTAAATTCAAATTGATTTACGAAAGTGCTAAATTCATGACCGGCATCTGCCATAATAGGAGAATGAAATGCGCCTGATACCGCTAACGGAAGTACTCTTTTTGCACCGGCTTCCTTAAACATATCGAGACTCTTACTAATTTCTTCTTTGTCTCCTGTAATTACAACTTGCCCTGGAGAATTAAAATTAGCAACATATACATTATTTAATTTTCTTGTAATATTAATAACCGACTCATCATCTAAACCAAGTACTGCAGCCATTCCGCCTTGTGTTGTTTCAGCTGCTTTATTCATTAAATAAGCTCTTTTTTGTATTAACTTAAGTACTGATTTTAAATCCAAAGCACCGGAAACATATAATGCAGCATACTCACCTAAACTATGACCGGCACAACAAACAGGTTTTATATCAATCTGTTCTCTAAGTGCTTCAAGTGCAGCAATAGAAACTGTAAGTATACAAGGCTGAGAATTTATAGTTTTCATTAATTCTTCTTCTGAGCCATTAAAGCACAACTCCGAAATATCATATCCTAAAACCTCATTCGCAATATTGAAAACTTTCTTTGCTGCAGGAGAATTTTCATATAAATCTTTGCCCATCCCAACTTTTTGAGCACCTTGCCCTGGAAAAATAAAAGCATATTTTTTCATTATGCAATCCCTTCTCTTAACCTAACAACCGTTGTTCCAACTGTCATACCGGCACCAAATCCTGTTAAAATTGCACTGCAAGGAAGCTTCATTTTTCCACTTTCAATAGCTTCAACTAATGCAATTGGAATAGACGCTGCAGAAGTATTTGCATAATCTTTTATATTTGAAATAACATTTTCTGGATTAAATTCTAAACGTTTTTCTAAAGCTTCTATAATTCTCATATTTGCTTGATGAGGTACAAGGTAATCAATCTCATTCATTTTTAAACCTGATTTGGCAACACATTCTTCAATATATCCAGGAAGCTTTGTTACAACGTATTTATAAACTTCTTTACCATCCATTTTAACATACATTTTAGGCTCTTCATTCGGTTCAACCAAAGGACAGTTTTTACCAGGTGTTGGCATTTTTATAAAATCACCTAAATGACCTTCCGCTTTTAAATCAATTGAAAGAATATCATCTTGCTCATCATCAGAAATGGTTAATACCATAGCGCCAGCTCCATCACCAAAAAGTACACATGAAGCTCTATCCGACCAATCCAAACATCTTGAAACTGCATCAGTTGCAACTACTAATATATTTTTTGCCATGCCTGATTTTATTAGTCCTCTTGATATACCCATTCCATATATAAGACCTGAACATGCAGCTGTAATATCAAAACAAGCTGCATTTACAGCACCTATAGCTGCTTGTATTTCACAAGCTGTTGATGGATATATATGTGTACCCAAACTTGCTGCAGCTATAATATAATCGATTTCTTCAACATTAATTCTTGACTTTTCCAATGCTTTTTTTGCAGCACCAATTCCCATCTCAACAGCAGACTCATTTCCAGATAAAACTCGTCTTCTTTCTATACCGGTCCTTGTTCTGATCCATTCATCAGAAGTATCAATTATTTTAGTTAAATCATCATTTGTAATTACAGTTTTAGGAACTTGAAACCCTAATCCCGCAATTTTTATCGGAATACTCATTCTATTCTATCTCCCCATAATAAGATGCAATACTCTTATTTACACCAGCTTCAACTGCGTTATATGCTACCTTTACTGCATTTTTTATCGCATAAGCAGAAGAACGTCCATGGCATATAACTGTTATTCCTTTTACACCAAGTAAAAGAGCACCGCCAAATTCTTCATAATTAACTTTTGCATACATTTTCTTTAATATTGGTCTTACTAAAAAACCAATTAGCTTTGTGACCGGATCATGATAAAACTCTTGTTTTACCATATAGAAAAACATTCTTGCTACACCTTCTATAGTTTTCAATGTTACATTTCCGACAAAACCATCACAAATAATTACATCACAATTGCCTAAGAATATTTCTTTGCCTTCAGCATTACCTATAAAATTCAACTTATCTTTATTTTCTTCAAATATCTTATATGTATCTTTAGCAAGTTCATCACCTTTACCTGCTTCTTCTCCAATATTTAATAGGGCTACTCGAGGATTTTCGATTCCTAAAACAGATTTTGCATAAGTGGACCCCATTATACCAAATTGATATAACATCTCAGGAGTACAATCTGTATTTGCACCTGAATCCATCAATACCAAAGGACCTTTCATTGTGGGCAATACTGTTGCAATCGCAGGTCTTTCAATACCATGAAGCCTTCCGAGTCCAAAAAGACTAGCCCCCATAGCTGCACCTGTAGAGCCTGCCGCTACTACTGCATCAGAACTACCTGTAACTACTGCATTAACGGATAGCACTATAGAAGAATTTTTCTTTTTTCTTATTGCTTGTCCGGGAGCTTCACCCATTTCTATTACTTCTGAAGCATGAGTCTTTTTTATATCAAGCTTTTTTGTATTGACCTTTATCTTTTTTGCTGCAAACATTCCTCCGCCTACAACTATTCCTTCCTGATCAATACGATCAAGCTCTCTTTCAATGTCATATAACTTGCCCACTAACTCAATGGGAATATTATATTCCATTGCAGCCCATACAGCCCCTTCTACCACAGCCTTAGGAGCGTAATCTCCTCCCATTGCATCTATAGCTATCCTAGTCATACTTTCCTATATCCCCATTTTTCTTGTTAATTTATTCTGCGTCTTTTGGTTCTTCTTTTGCAACTTTTTTACTTACTTTTACACCTTTATAAGTTCCACATTCTGTACATACAGTATGTGTCAATACTGTTGCTCCACAATTTGTACAAACTGTCGTTTCTGGAACTGATCCTTTCCAATTTGCTCTTCTGTGTGCTTGTGCTGATTTACCCGTTCTTTTCTTTGGTACTGCCATGATTTTATTCCTTCTCTAGTTTTATATTTTTAAATACTTCTAATCTCGGATCTGTAAAATCTGTTTTTATATATTTATTAACAATTTCACTTCCATTACAATTTATATCACAAACAAGCTTATTTGGTATATGTAATATTACACTTTGGTAAACAAAATCTGAAATATTTATTTCATCTTTACCATTTAAATCTTCTACAAAGCAATCTTGTTTAATCTCAAACTCGCCTGTATTATTGCCGGATGAACTATCTAGCGAAAAAAACTCTTCTATCTCTATATTAAATTCTTTTGTAAATTCTTTTAAACATAAATCACAAATTAAATTTAATTTTGCATTTATTTGTCCACTTATTTTTATAAGTGAACCGATTATTTCTAATTTTAAATTAGCAGACACAGGCACATCTTTATTAAATTCTTCAAATATTTCTGAAAAATTTATTTGTTTCACCTTGTTTTCTGTATTATCTATCTCTGATATCTTAATATACATATTTTTTTATTTTAAATAGAAGAAGTTTTTTGTCAAATAAAAAGGAACATTTTATATGTTCCTTCTTTAATTTATTTCTATCCTCCTCCTGCATTATAGGAGAACGATCGCTGTAAATTTTGTTGCAGCATTTGATCTGCTGACTGTAACTCTGTATTTGCAGCTTGCAATTGTGATTGTACTTTTTGCATCCGTAATTGGAGATGATTATCTAAATTTTCAAGTTCAGTTTTTCTTGCCTCTAGTTGTTTTACGGCAGGAGAATCTGTATTTCCGATATCACTTATTTGACTTGTTAGTTGAGATATTGTATCTGTAAGATTAAGCTTTTGTGTAGTTATATCATTTAACTTACTTTCAAGCTTATTTATATACGCTGTCAGATACATTTTCCTACTGAATGCTATTAGAAATCCCATAGATTTTTACCTTGTCTGATTTAGTGACCTTCCTTTTAAAAATACGTGCTCTGAATTCTGTGCTAGAATTAGTTCCGTCTTTTTAAGCTTGTATTTTTCATAATTAATACGATATTCGATCTTTTTTAGCTTTTGCTTCACTGTAGCTATATCTTTAATATAAGTCAATATACTAGCTATAAAGATTTTTATCGGGTTGTTCTTTTTCAAGAATGCTCTAGTGAAGTTTAAAAAATTTCTTACCCTATTTATATGAAGCTGTAGTGTTGCCTTTGCTTTAGGTTTCGCCACTATAATTCTCCTTGCTTAGACAAGACTACAATAATACTAAAACATTTAAATAATATTTATTGCCTGCCACTTTAATATTATTAATAGCCCCGTTTTTACCTTTTTTATTCTAAAATTGTTGATATTACTGTTTAATTTATCGGTTTCACTATTTTTTTCTTTAATTTTTTTTTTTATAAAAAATAAAAAAGTTTACATTTTTTTACAAATGTAAACTTTTCATTAATATTTTTTTACGTTATTTATAAAAATTAATTACATCATTTATTAAATTTATAACTTTTGTTGTTAGTTCTTCTATATATTCAGCACTCGTAAGACCATTAACAACAATATCTGCATTTTTCATTGTAGGTCTTATATATATTTGCGCTGTAGTATTAACATCGTTAAATTGATGTTCTGCAGCACTGCCTGTTTTTCCTCTTAAAATTGCTCTTGAGAACCATCTCTCTTTGATTTTTTCAAAAGGGGTAAATACATAAACCTTTATATCAAATAAATCAACTAATTCATCACCTAAAACATATAATCCTTCTGCCAAAATAGCACGTGTTGGATTCTTATATGCACGATTGGGAATACTTTCACAAGTTACAAAGTCATATTCAGGAGCATTTACTCCACATCCATTTTTTAAACTTATTAAATGAGCACGCATTAAATCTAAATTTATAGCATCAGGCTTATCAAAACTAAAACCTGTTTTGTATAATTCTTCATAACTACCTGCAGCTTTTAATTCTTCAGATGTATCCTTATAATAATCATCACAACATAATGTTGTATATGTTTCATTGAATAATTTCTTTCTTAAAGCCTTTGAAACATAATTTACCAATGTTGTTTTACCGGATGCCGATTCACCTGTTATACCAATCAAACATTGTTTTCGTTTATTAACTAAAAATTCTTTTACTGATTTAATAATTAATTTTTCATTTATAGAAAGAATTAAAGGCTGTTTTTGCTGTCTGTCCTCCTCAAGTATATCTTTTATTCCATCAACTATTTTGAATACAGCTATACTAATATCTCTGTTCTGAGAATCTCGATATTGCTCTGTTTCCAATATACTCTCTCTTGACATTTAATACTCCGCTCTTAAATCTTCTCACGAATATAAAAAGTAATTATAAAATAATTTGTTAGGTCATGTCCTCAATCTTAACATTTATTACAATAATATTTAACATAATTTTCTAATTCATATATTCTTTCTTCAACAAGCATTTTTACGAAATCAAACCTTGCTTGAATTTGTTTTTCATTATCTATTTTACTTGAGAATATAAATTGTCTTTTTGTATTTGCTATAAGACCTTCTTTTAATTCTTTTATTTTATAACATATTGATATATCTATATATCTAATATCTTCATACATTGTTGATAATATTTCATTTATTGTAAAAAGTGCATCAAGAGGTTTATTCTTATAAACAGCATTTTTTAAATAACTTAAGTTATTTTGAATTTTCCTATATACACTAAGGATTTTTTTCTTTTTTTCCACTAAAGTTTTTGTAAAATAATTAATTGTTGTTTGATAACCTTGCAATATTAATTTTTCTTTTACATTTTGATTTATATTGAAATCAAAAAATATTACTTCTTTTGCATCAAGAATAACATAATCATATCTGTCGTTTTCATGATTCAAGTTATATACATTCTCTGTACATAAATACCAAATAGTACTAATTACAGAATTAAGATAATCTATTGGATTTTTGATATCAGTTCCTTCTTTTGTACCTTCCAGCCTAAATTCTAATATCCTGTTATTTGAAGTATCAAGCTCATTGTAAATTTTACAACCTGCCCAACTTTTTATTAAATCACCATCAACAAGTAACGATTCACCAATACTTATCGGCTTCATTAAACCGGGCATACATGCAGATGTTCTTATTGCAAAAGCTACTTCTTCATCAGGAGTATTTTCTTTTGAAAAAATATATGGGGTATTCGTATTAATATCCAAAGTTAAAATATGCAAATTCTTTTTTAAATCTTTAAATTTAACTTTTGAACTTTCTTGATATTCACTGCCTAATACTTTTTTACCAATTTTTTCTCTCAGCCAATCAAGAAAAATTTCACCTTTACTTAGCGATATATCAGTATTAAATATATTTATATTTATATCTCTAAACATATTAAAATTAAAATCGAAAAATAATTCTTGTATTTCTTTTTCATCATATCCGGTTGCTAATAATCCGGCAAAAACAGCTCCAACAGACGAACCTGCTATATTATCTATTTCTATATTAAGTTCTTTTAATGCTTTTAGTACTCCGACATAGCACATTCCACGTACACCGCCGCCACCGAATATACAATTATATTTTATTGAACTTTCCAAAACATTACCTCTTCTTTTATACAATAATAGCCTAAAAATTCAATAATTGAAAATCTAGGCTATTATTATCTCATATACTCAAATCTTATTGACAGTTTGCTGCTTCTTCTTCTGTAACACCTTTAATAGTCAAACTTACTTTGCCTCTGTCATCAATTTTAATAATTTTAACAGTTACTATATCTCCCACATTCAGTTTTCCTTCAATAGTGTCAATTCTTTCCTTACATACTTGTGATATATGAACCATTCCATCTTTTCCGGGGGCAAGCTCTATAAATGCGCCGAATTGTACTATTTTGACAACTTTACCTTTACATACCAAACCTTCAACGGGTTTAAATGTCATTTGGCTAATCATATGTCTTGCAATATCTGCACCTTCTTTGTCGTTTGAAGTTATTGTAACTCTGCCATCATCTTGAATATCTATTTCTGCACCTGAAGCTTCAATTATACCTCTTATATTTTTTCCTCCAGGTCCGATTACAGTTCCGATATCTTCAGTTGGAATTGTCATTGTAAATATTCTCGGTGCATATGGTGAAAGTTCTTTAGCCGGCTCTGTAATAACTTCTCTCATTTTTGACAATATGTGAAGTCTTCCTTCTTTTGCTTGTGCTAAAGCTTTTCTCAATGTATCGTTAGCAATACCTTTTGCCTTCATATCCATTTGAAGTGCTGTAATACCATCATCATTTCCTGTAACTTTAAAATCCATGTCTCCAAGAAAATCTTCTATTCCTTGAATATCTGTTAATACAACAGGTTCACGACCGGGTTCTGTAATCATACCCATTGCAACACCACCTATCATACATTTTACAGGAACACCTGCATTCATTAATGCCATTGATGAACCGCAAGTTGAACCCATTGATGTTGAGCCGTTTGATTCTAATACATCAGAAGTAACTCTTATTGTATATCCAAATTCTTCTTGAGATGGAAGTGCAGGTACATTTGCTCTTTCAGCTAAATTTCCATGACCAACTTCTCTTCTTCCGGGGCCTCTTAATGGTTTTACTTCGCCTACTGAATAACCCGGGAATATATATTTATGCATGTAATATTTTTCTGTTTCAGGATCAACTCCGTCCAGTTCTTGTTTCATACCTGGACCTGCCAATGTTGCAACAGACAATATTTGAGTTTGTCCTCTTGTAAATACAGCACTACCGTGAGCTCTTGGAATAACACCAACTTCACACCAAATAGGACGTACTTCATTAGGTTTTCTTCCGTCTGCACGAACTCCTTCATCTAAAATCATAGCACGCATTATTTTCTTTTCTGCAGCTTTAAATTCTTCTGCAACAAAATCTATACCGGTTTCTTCTATAATTTTATGAATATAATGATCTTCCGGAAGTGCTTCTACTTTTTCTTTTACAAGTTTCTTTGCTTCATCCAACTTATTTTGTCTATATTCTCTATCAAAATTATGATATGCGTCGAAAATCATATCATGAGCAACTTCGTTAATTAAATTTTTAAGTTCTGTTGTATCATACGGATTTACAAACTCTTCTCTGACAACACCGCAATCTTGAGCAAATTGAAGTTGCGCTTCACATTGTTTTTTAATTTCAACTTGAGCAAATTCAACAGCTTCCATAATTTCATCTTCAGTAACAAATTTACATCCGGCTTCAACCATAATAACGCTGTCATGTGTACCTGCAACAACAATATCCAAGTTAGATTTATCAGCTTCTTGGTGAGTTGGATTTGCTATTAACTGACCATCAATTTTTGAAACTCTAACAGCACCAATAGGTCCTTCAAATGGTGCACCTGATAACATTAGAGCTGCAGAAGCACCTAACATAGCTAAAGTATCAGGTTGATTTTGTTGATCGTAGCTAAACAATTGAGCTACTATTTGAATATCATTTCTATATCCTTTTGGGAATAGAGGTCTAATAGGTCTATCAATCAATCTTGATACTAATATAGCCTTATCACTTGCTTTACCTTCGCTTCTGTTATATCCTCCGGGAATTCTGCCTATTGCAGACATTCTTTCTTCATAATCAATCAATAATGGGAAAAAGTCTATACCAACTCTTGGTTCTGGGCTTACACAACAATGTATAAATAACATTGTATCTCCACATCTTACCGTAACTGAGCTGGTAGCTGATTTTGCATACTTACCTGTTTCAATCGTAACAATTTTGCCACCTACAGGTATTTCAATTTTCTTTGTTTCTACCATGTTTTTCTCTTTTCTTTTTATACACTTCTATTTTGCTTAATATTATAACTTAAATATTTATTTATGTATATTTAATAAATCTATAATATCTCTATTATGTTGATTACTTTATAAATACATGTTACAATACTTTTATCTTAATTTTATAAAAACTATGAAAAAAATACTTATATACAATACATTACTTGTTATTTCATTTTTTTTACTTATTGAGTATATATTATTTAATGTTGAACATATAAGAGCTACTACACCTTTTTTTGAGATATATACACATTATCCACTAAAAAAATTTAAAAAAATCTATTATACAACACTGAATAATTATATATGTCGGTATTGTATTGATAATAAAGAGAATGAAAATAAAACTTTGAATATTAATGAGGAAATTATTAATTTTAGACCAATACTTATTGGTAATAATTCTGATATTAAAACAAGAAATTCACCAATTGTATTATTTGGTTGTTCTTATACATATGGTTGGAATTTAGATAATAATCAAACTTTTTCCTATAAACTTTATAAAGAAACAGGTAGAACAGTATTTAATTTTGGACTAGTCGGAACTGGGGTGCAGCAAACTTTGTTTATGTTGCAGAATAATATTTTAAAATGTATTCCTCAACCTGAATATATTATTTATACATTTATTAGCGACCATATTAATAGATTAAATGTTTGTTTCTATTTTGATCAATATGGGGTAATTTATTATAAATATAATGAAAATAAAGATTTAGTATTAATGTCTGATTTAGATTTATATTACTGGCATTCATACATATTAAGAAGAATATATAACTTTCTTTATACAAAGAATTTGTTCATCTTTAATCGAGATAATTATGAGTTTCTATTGAAACATTTTTTAGCAGTTAATAATGAAATAAAAAAGAGTTCTAATAATACAAAATTTGTACTTTTTGTATATGAAGGAGATTCTATAATAAAAAATATAGAAGAAGAATTGAAAAAAAATGGGATTATTATTATATATTTATCTCAACTTTCTAAAGAAAATTTTCTGGATAGAAAATATATGGTTGACGATTCGCATCCAAATGAGAAAGCTTGGGATGTTATTGTTCCTTTATTAATAAAAAAATTAAATATTTAATAATTTATTTTTAAAGAAAATTGTTATAGTATGAAAATATGAATGGACGTGTTATTAAGATATTTTCAGATTTTTATTATGTTGAGACTTCAATCGGAATTGTTGAAGCAAAACTAAGAACTGTTTTGAAAAAACAAAAAGCTCAAGTTTATACGGGTGATTATGTTAAACTTGAACAACTTGATAAAAATTCTATGCAGGCTTTTATTGTTGAAATTCTGGACAGAAAAACATTAATTTCAAGACCTAAAGTTGCAAATGTATCACAAGTAATTATTGTATCTGCATTAAAAGAACCTGATTTGAATTTTGAACAACTGAACAGATATATTGCGCACTGTGAATATCATAAACTAAAACCGATTTTATGTTTCAACAAAGAAGACATAGAAGAATTTGACGATTTAAAAGCACAAATTATTGATATATATGTGCCATTAAATTATCAAGTTATTTTTACATCTGCACTTACAAAAACAGGGCTAGATCAAATTGAACCAATATTAGAGAAGAACACCTCAATTCTTTGCGGGGCTTCAGGAGTTGGAAAATCTTCAATAATAAATGCTATTTTAAATACTTCAAGACAAAGAATACTCCCTGTCAGTGACAAGACAAAGAAAGGTGTTCATACAACAAGACATTGTGAATTAATTGAAGTTCAAAAAAATGCTTTTATTGTTGATACGCCCGGCTTTTCACACTTAAAATTTGATTTCTTATTACCAAGTGAAATTAAAAATCTGTTTGTAGAAATGAAAGATTACGATTATGTTTGTAAATACAAAGACTGTTTGCACATAAATGAAGATGGTTGTTCTTATAAAGAAATCATAATGAACATGGATGAAACACGATTTGAAAGTTATAAAAAATTTGTAACGGAAGCTAAAGAATACGAAGAAAGAATTTCAAAAGAATCAATAAAAGATGAAAAAAATACAAAATTCAATCAAAATAAGATAATGGCAAAGATTTCACATAAAAAAAGAGCCGTTTCCAGAAAAACATTAAAACAAAATATGTATAAGGATGAGATAGAATAAATTTATGAACGATTTTGCAAAAGAAAAATATAATAAATTAAAAAACATTGTAGATGAACATATAGATAAATATATTGAAATTGTATACCCTGAAAGTGTATATAAATCTATGAAATATTCGCTTCTTGCAGGAGGTAAAAGACTAAGACCGGTAATGGCTATAGAAACAGCAACTATTTTAGGCGCATCTATAGAACAAATTATTCCTACGGCTGCAGCTATAGAGATGCTACATTGCCAAAGTTTAATTCACGATGATTTGCCTTGCATGGACAATGATGATTTCAGAAGAGGCAAGCCTACAAATCATAAGGTTTTTGGTGAATCTACTGCAGTTTTGGCCGGTGATGCGCTTCTAAGTTTCGCGCCAAAAATTATTATAGATAAAACGCCATCATCGGTTAAACCTGAAACAATACTTAAGGTCCTAAACGAATTTTTTATGGCAGCAGGTGTTGATGGAATTATTTCAGGTCAAATTGTTGATATAGATTCAGAAAAAAAGAAAATATCTAAAGAAACTCTTGATTTTATATATGAATACAAAACAGCAAGACTTTTTAAATTAGCAGTTCGTTCAGGTGCTATAATTGCAGGTGCTAATGAAAAACAGCTTGAAGATTTAACAAAATTTGCACAATATTACGGTCATGCTTTTCAAATATATGATGATATCCTTGATGTAACTGCAACTTTGGAAGAAATTGGTAAAACTCCTGGAAAAGATATAAATGCAGAAAAATCAACATACATTTCAATGTACGGATTAGATGAAGCAAAAAAACAAGCCCTATTCCTTTGTGATAAAGCTTGTGATATACTAAACTCAAATAATATTAAATCTGATATTTTAATAGGAATAGTAGAAAATATTTCCGAAGGGATAAATGGATGTTCTTAAATACGAGTTATGAAATAATTATTAATGGTATAGAAGCTGCAATTGTAGCACAATTATTAAAATTTATAGGGCATTATATAAAAACAAAGGATATAGATTTTCAAGTTTTAGCAACTACCGGAGGTATGCCAAGTTCTCATACTGCCGGTGTTATAGCACTATCAACAACTGTTGGACTTATATGCGGTTTTGATTCTGTCGAATTTGCAATAGCAATAGGTTATTCTCTTGTTGTTATGTATGATGCGGCAGGTTTAAGACGTTCAACCGGAAAAATTGCTGCTTGTTTAAACAAAATACGCGAAGATTTTTATTCTAACAGACCAGTACCAGTTGAAAGACTTAAAGAGTTACTTGGACATACACCTTTTGAAGTTTTTGTCGGTGCTCTTCTTGGCATATATATTTCTTTTATAAATCATTTTTATCTTTTTCAATAGGAAATAATGGAAAATTTAGAGTTTTTTAATAATTATTCAGATGCTGTTTGTGCTATTTTAAACGAAAATAGTATTATTTTTAAGAATAAGTCTTTCCTTTCCGCATTTCCTGATTTCGAGAATGTTGATAAATTTAAAAAACATTTTAATTTTAATTTATGTTTTTTATCATTAGAAAATATTAATAATAAAACACCAATTGATTTATTACTTCAATCAAAAGAAAATTTTCATACAATCTGCACATATCAAAATACTAATGACGAATATCAATATTATTATATTTACACATTTTATTACGAAGAATATAAGATTGTCGTATTTAAAAATATTACATCTATAGATAAACTCGAAATTATAAAAAAACAATATGAACAATTAAAAGATTTATACGAAGAAGAAAAACAATCCACTGATAAATTCTCAAAATTACAAGAACATGCACAAACTCAAGTATTAAAAATGGGAATAATAAATAGAATTTCTTTAGTAATAAGAGAAACAAATGATATAGGGTCAATTTTATCTTCTGCTTTAGAAGAAATACATAACTTATTGGGTTCCTTCAAAACATATTTTTCAATGAAAGAAAGAAATGGATTTAGAGTAAAATATTCAGTTATAAAAAATGATATAGAGATTGATTCATTGACTGAATATGAAGAGGAAATTCTTACTCAGATAAAAAACAAAAATATTGTAGTTTCTAATTGTTTAAAAGAATTTTTAAACTCAGAAAAATTTCTAACCAAAGGAATAAAACGAATTATTATTCCTGTATACAATAAGAATCGTCTGCTGGGCATTATTGTAACTTTAACGAAACAGAAATTTAATGCGACAGATAACGAAGAGATATTACAATCAATTTCTGTTCAATTGGCAAGTTCAATTATTCAAGCAGGACTAATTCAACAATTAAATAAAAAGAATAAAAAGCTCCAAAAAACATTAAATGAATTAAAAGATACACAAATGCAATTAATTAATACAGAAAAAATGGCATCTATTGGTCAATTAGTATCAGGCGTTGCCCATGAAATTAACACACCGCTTGCTTCAATCAATTCAAACAATACGCTAATCAAAAAAATATTATCATCTTCTAAATCCATATCTAATAATCAGCTTGAAATTTTAAGAGATTTAAATTCAATAGATATTGAAGCAGCAAATAGAATTTCAAATATTGTAAAATCATTAAAAAGATTTGTCCGATTAGATGAAGCAGAATTTCAAGAAGCTGATATAAATAAAGAATTAGATTTAACATTAAAATTAATAGCACATGAGATAAAAGATAATATTACAATCGAAAAACAATATTCGATATTACCTCCATTGTTATGCAGTGTAAATATGTTAAATCAAGTTTTTATGAATATTTTAGTTAATGCTTGCCATAGTATTATTGATAATAAAGCAGGAAAAATTGTTATTACAACTTATTTTGATGAAAAATTTCTATACGTGAAAATTAAGGACAATGGTATTGGAATTCCAACAGAACAACAAAATAAAATTTTCAATGTAGGATTTACTACTAAGAAAGTTGGAATCGGTACAGGTCTTGGACTTTCTATTTCAAAGAAAATCATAGAACTCCATAAAGGGAATATTACTTTTACTTCAAAAGAAAATTTTGGTACTGAATTTACAATAAGTATTCCTTTTAATCATTAGTCCATATATTTTTCAACAATAATTGGTAAAATCAAATCCCAGGCATGTTCTGTTGGGTGTATATTATCAGGCAACCAATATTTTTTATCATAAATATCAATATCACCAATTATATCTTTAACTTTTATAACTTTTATACCGTATGATTCAAGTTCTTTGACTTCATAATCAGGCAATTCTTTTCTTGACAATTCCGGGAATTCAATAAAAATAAACTTTGAATTAGGATACCTTTTTTGAGAAATGTTATAAGTTTCTTTCATAATTTTATTAAACAATTTGAAATTATAACTTTCTTCTTTTGCTTGTTCATAAACAATTTTGTTAAGAATTCTTTTCACAAAAAATGAAGAATATAATGGATTAAATTCAGGTGTTATATTCACTAAACTTCCATTAATAATTTTATAACGTAAATTAAACATGTCTATGAGAGGATTAACCTGATAGTTATATAATCTTTGAATATGGTTCCAAATAAAAGTATAAATAACATAGTCGGCAGACTTTGTATCATTCATAATATTCTCATCATTAATTTGATAATACATAAATTGGGTACCTGTTGCACCTTTAGCCTTATTTATACAACTTTTTCCGGTTAACTCAGATATTTTAAAACACGGCGTTTGATTATCATTCAGACCTGCACCTTCTGCAAAAGAACATCCAAACCAAACAATGTTATTTGCATTATCTTTTATAAAAGAATTTCTATAAATTTCAGTATTAAATGGTTTTAGCAATCTATATTTTGTTTTATATTTTCTTGTGTTGTTTGCTTCAAGTTGATCCGCTTGCTTCTTAAAGTTATCATTTTCAATTTTTGTTTTATAAAAAGAATAAAATTCAACAGAAACAAGAACAACAAAAATTAGTAATATATTAATAAATACTCTTTTTAGCATGTAAACTCTCAAATTAATAATTAATATTTTAACATGCATAAAATAGTAAGTTAATTTATGTTTATTATATAATTTGTTCAAAAGAGGTTAATTATGAGTATAAAAGCACAAAAAGGCACAAAAGACATTTTACCTGAAGAAATAACAAACTGGCAAAATATAGAAAAAATTGCATATGATGTATTTTCAAAAGCCAATTTTAAAGAAATTAGGACACCGATATTTGAAGATACAGCATTATTTGAACGTGGTGTTGGAGATACTACAGACATTGTTAACAAAGAAATGTACACTTTTACAAGAAGTGACAGAAGCATCACTTTGCGTCCTGAAAATACAGCAGGTGTAGTAAGAGCATATTTGGAACACAGTTTTTACAGGGAAAGTCCACCAATAAAATTTTGGTATAAAGGTCCAATGTTTAGATATGAAAGACCACAAGCAGGAAGACAAAGACAATTCCATCAAATTGGTGTTGAAATGTTTGGAGTTGAAGATGCTTCTGCCGATGTTGAATGTATTGTTTTAGCTACCGAGTTTTTAAAAGGGCTAGGGTTAAATGATTTAGTAGTTGAAATAAATTCTTTGGGTTGCAGCGTTTGCAGGAAAGAATATAAAGAACAACTAAAAAAAGCCATTGCACCATTTTTAAGCGGATTATGTGAAGATTGCAGAAATCGATATGAAAAAAATCCGTTAAGAATACTTGATTGTAAAAATGAAACTTGCAATAAGTTATTTGAAGAAAATCATTTAAAAGAATCTGTATCAGGAATAAAATTATGTAATGATTGCGCAACTCACTATGAAAAATTAAAATCCTACTTAAACGCATTAAATATAAAATATGTAGAAAACACATTTTTAGTCAGAGGATTAGATTACTATACAAGAACTGTATTTGAAATCAAATCAAATAATTTAGGATCACAAAATGCTGTATGTGGCGGGGGAAGATACGATGGATTAGTAGAAACATTAGGCGGTCCTCACACGCCCGCCGTAGGTTGGGCTATGGGAGTTGAAAGATTAAATGCACTGATACCTAAATTAGAAGCCCCCAAAATAGATTATTTTGTAGTATCAGACAATCAGGTTGAAACAATAAAACTTGTTGATAAATTAAGAAAAAACGGCTTTTCGGCAGAATTCGATTATACATCAAGAAAGTTTGCAAAACAGCTTGAAAAAGCAGCAAAAATTGCAAATTATGCAATTATTCTTGGTGAGGATGAAATAAAGAATAATTATCTGACCATAAAAAATCTTTCTGATTCAACTCAAAAGAAGCAAACTTTTGATGAATTAATCATAAAGAACTAATAGATTAAATGCTTAATAACAGATAGCTCTTCATAAGCAGCTCCTGCTTCGGAGAGTTCTTCTATTGTAATACCGAATAGACTAATAAAGTTTCTTGTTTTATCGTTTAAATTATTTGATCTAATATCATAAAGTATTTGAGAAATAATATCGTCTCTTTTGAATGTACTACCTTTTAAATCTGTATTTTTATTAAAAATTCTTTTTTTTGACTTGCCCATAACATTTCTTCCACATAATATTGTATATATAATTTCTTATCATTACAAGATTGTCTCTGAGATTTAATGTTAATAAATGTAAAAATTAAAAAGAAAATAGTATATAATTCGCAATTTTTACTTTTTAGAGCATTTATCTTTGTAAGCATTTTTACTTAAAGGAGTAATAAGTATGAGAATTGGTCATATTTCAACAAATACGCAGTATAACATATCAAATAAGATAGGCAAGAAAAACAGCAATATCAATATATCACAAACAAATCCTGTTTCGTTTGGTGATGCGGCAAAGAATATAAAGAGAGCCGGACTTGCAGGAACTGCAGCTTTGGTTGGAGTTGGTCTAGCAGGATGTAATGCAATTCAGACAAATGTTCCACCATCCAGTTCTACTATCATTGAAAATAGTACTGAAAGCCAAACTGCAGACGACATTGCAAATGCAATTGATGCAATGGAATCTTTAGGTTTAATTAATAAAACAACTTTAGCCGATATCTCGTTAATGTCGCTCCCCGTTACAGAATTTTACTTCACTAACTCAGATGGTGTTATTTTACTAAAGCCTAATGAAGATATACCTACAAATGAATCAGATTCTATAATTATAACAATTTCAGAAAAAGAATCAGAATTACTTGATGAAGGTGCAACTCTTGGCGAAATAATCGAAAAAGTATATTCTGACGCATTAAATTCTTTCGAAGGCGAACAAAAAACTGCTATATACAATAAATTAATAGATGAAATTGTACAGGCAAATCCAAGCTTAGCTGGATATATAAGAGCTGAATTGGGTGAAGATGCAACAAGTTATGAAAAAATAAGTAATTTAAATTTATATAAAGGAAAATCAAGTTCCGATGAATCATTAGATACAAGATTAATCAATATCCCATCGTCTATAGTTTATCAAGTTCAAGCAGAAGCTCCTGATAATGTGACTTTCTGCTATTCTATGGATTCATATTCATCTAAAAATTCAATTGCAAGTGTTGTTAAAGATTCTGACACTTTATTGGATGGTGAATATTCTTCTTTTGAAGACTTAATTTATGGCGAATACGGAGAAGATATTTCTGATGAAGCTTACAGAGATATTGTATATGCAGTAGTCAATTCTCCGGAAAATGCAGAAAATTTTGAAAATGTTCTTGACGATATGAACTTTTACAGTATCCTTTACTCAGGAAGTATTACCGATTTAAACAGAACTTTAGATGAAAATACAGATAAAGAAATGATTGGTTTGGTTCTCCCATCTGTCACAACTTTAAGAACACAAGCTCATAATGCAGATACTACAAATACAGACAAAGATGGAATTATATATCAAATTTCTCCTGCAGCTGTTGAAGAAGGTCAAAATGATAGAATTATTCTAATACAAGACAATAAGAATACAGATGGAAAAATGAAATCTGGTGAAATATACACTCTTCAAGATGCTTTGCAATTCTATTCTTCTCCGAATGGCGAAGGCAGATTTGCTAATGTAGTGGATGGTAAATTAGTTTTAAATTCAAACATAGACTATAGTGAAGAATTTTCAAAAAATATTTTGCAACAAATTGTTTATGCAAATTTAGATATTTTTGCTACAGAATATGAAGATAAAAATGGTATTCATAGATATGGTGTCTTTGATGTAGAACCTAGTTTTGATACAGAAGGGAAATCATTAGAAGAAATTATACAGCATTCTTCTATAAATATAGATAGAATGATGGATTACAGTTTTGTAGATGATAATGGTGTATCAAGATTTGAAGATGGTGTTGAACTAAGATTACCGCAATTCAATTACAGAATTAATCATTGTGCAACACTAAAACCTTGTGGAGGAATTACAACCCCTGAACCAACTAAAACACCAGAGCCAACTCAACCGACTGAGCCAACTCAACCGACTGAACCTACAAAACCGACTGAACCTACAAAACCGACTGAACCGACAAAGCCGACTGAACCGACAAAGCCGACTGAACCAACTCAACCGACTGAACCAACAAAGCCGACTGAGCCAACAAAGCCGACTGAACCAACTCAACCGACTGAACCGACAAAGCCGACTGAACCAACAAAGCCGACTGAGCCGACAAAGCCGACTGAACCAACTCAACCGACTGAGCCAACAAAGCCGACTGAGCCAAC